>CABQSB010000008.1:0-103288 GCA_902466735.1 uncultured Collinsella sp. | reverse complement strand
AGCGCCTAGCGCGTTCGATGGGTTCGGATGACGACATGTTCCGAATCTGGTCAGGTCCGGAAGGAAGCAGCCATAAGGAGCCTCTGTCGGGCATCCGAATCCATCGAGTGCGCAGGCGTTTTTTGGTGCCGCGGCTACCCGCGAGTGCCGGCAGGGCGCTTGGTGTCTCGCTGGTCCTCGGCTTCGCCTGCGGGATCGCTCGACTACCAAGCGCCCTGCCGGCACTCGCGGGTAGCCGACCAAAACCGCCTGAAGGGTCACATTTATCTGAATAATTTAATCCCGTGCCTTTTGCTGCTCGCTGGCGTTGTCTGGGCATTGATGGCTACGTAGTTTAAGAGGCGGCGGTGCTGTTGTTTGAATTTTTGCAGTTAAAGAGGTCCGTTTCCCTAGGTGGGGAAACGGACCTCTTTTTGTCTCTGGGCTTGTGGATTGGCGAAGACAATAACCGCTGGCAGCTATTTTGAGTTCTTGATGCGGCGTGTGGCAGTGGCGGTTATTCCGAGGCCTGCGGCGGCGACTGCTACGAGTGCGATTGCGCTCGGTGCTGTGTCGCCCGTGTTTGCGAGCTTGCCGGCGGTCGTATCTGCTTGCTTGCCGCTGCTTGTGTTCGCTTGCTTGGTGGAGCTCGGCGTGGCGCCTTTGCCGGTCGCGGGCGAGCTGGCGGGCGGTGCCGGTTCGGCGGGTTGCGCCGAGTTGGAGGGAGGCGTCGTCTCGGTCGGTTGCGTTATCTCGGGCGAGGTGGCCTTGTCTGCCGCGGCTTTTGCCTCTTCGTATGCCTTGCAGGCGTCGTCATAGGCCGCTTGCGCCTTTTCCAAATCGTCGAGGAGCGCATCTCGCTTGGCTACGTCCTCATCGATGTGGGCTTTGGCTTTCTCCGCCTCACTTTCGAAACGCTGAACCTGTCTTTCCTGGCTTTCGAGCCGGCGTTGGCAGTGGTGAAGATCATCTTCGCAAGATTTTTCTCGCCTTTCTGCCGACATGATCTCACTTCGCAACTGCTTAATAGTTTCGTTAGAAGCTCCGTCGTCGATTGCCTTATTTAATTCTGCCTGAAGGCCGCTTGTCCGGTTGTGGGCCTCATCGTATTTGGCTTGGGCTGCATCGACGTTCGCTTGCATGGCGGGAAGGGGTTTCCTCCATTTGGCGGCTTCCGTCACCACCATGTCGTAGATCTCTTGAAAAGCGGCAATGTCATCATCGATTACCGCAAGTTTCTCAGAACTTGCGGCGTCTTTTGCGGCCTCGAGGGTTTTGAGCGCTTCCTGCATGGCTGCATGCGCTTTTTCTTTTGCGGCGGCCGCATCTTCCGTCTGCAAGGCAACTGCACCGGTGGGGGAACTGGTTTCTGCCGCGATCGCCGTTACGGGGGGGGGCGATTCCCGCGACAAGCGCCGCGGAAAGGGCGATGCCCACAGTTGCTCGTCTTGCTCTTCTTGCGAGAATGTCGTTCATCTCGGCACCTCATTTCAAGGGTCGGCGGCTCGGCTGGTAGCACTACTGTAAGTATACCAAGCGATTGGCGCGCCGCTGACCGGGCATGCGCACCCCTCCGCTTCTCTGGAAACCGAATCCCATTAGAAATGACGAGTTGTTTACGCTTCTTTTGGGCTCACCGTACTATCATGGTTCGAATTGAGTGTGAATGATGATGGGGAGCGCCTATACATGATTGAGCTGCTCAGGCGTTTTGGTGGTAAGTTTCGCCGGTATATGGTGATCGGCCCAGCGTGCAAGCTGATCGAAGTGATTTTTGACCTGCTGACGCCGCTGGTGATTGCCCAGATGATCGATAAGGGTATTGGCGCATACGATGTCAACGCCGTTATCCACTACGGCATGGTACTTGGCGCCATGGCTGTGATCGGCATCTCGTTTACGCTCGTCTGCCAAAAGATGGCGGCGCTCACCTCGCAGGGCATGGGCACCGACATCCGCGGCGCGCTCTACGAGCACATCAACAAGCTGAGCTATGCCGAACTCGACCGCTTCGGCACGCCGTCGCTCATCACGCGCATTACCAACGACGTCAACCAGGTGCAGCTCGCCGTGGCGCTGGGCGTGCGCATGCTCATCCGCTGGCCCTTCCTGGCGGTGGGCTCCATGGTCGCGGCCCTTGCGATCGACCTTAAGCTCGGCATCATCTTTTTGATTTGCACGCCCGCCATCGGCCTGGTGTTCTGGTTTGTCATGGCACGCTGCATTCCGTACTACAAGCAGCTGCAGGCAAAGCTCGACCGCATTGCGCTCATTTGCCGCGAGGGCCTTTCGGGCGCCCGCGTGGTTCGCGCCTTTGTGCGCGAAGATCACGAGCGTGAGCGTTTTGCCCAAGCCGCCGATGACCAGGCCCATACCGCCATCGCGGTGGGCAAGCTCTCGTCGATTCTCAACCCCGTCACGTTTCTGGTGATGAACCTGGGCGTGTGCGCCATCCTGTGGGTGGGTGGCATCCAGGTCAACGTGGGTGAGCTCACGCAGGGTCAGGTCATGGCGTTTGTGAACTACATGACGCAGACCCTGACCTCCATCGTGTACGTCGCCAACCTGGTTGTGGTCTTTACCAAGGCGAGCGCCAGTGCGTCGCGTATCAACGAGGTGCTCAATTGCGTGCCGAGCATTACCAACGAGGGCAACGAGCCGGTCGCGCTGCCCGAGCCGAGCGAGCTGACAAGTGGTGCCACTCCCGTTTTTGCGCTGAGCTTTGACCATGCGAGTTTTTCGTTTGGCGCGGGCGCTGCCAACGCCGTCGACGATGTGACCCTGGAACTGCCGCTGGGCAAGACGCTTGGCATTATCGGCGGTACGGGCAGCGGTAAGTCTACGCTCGTCTCGCTTATCCCGCGCCTGTACGATGCGGGCACCGGCAGTGTGAGCGTGATGGGCGCCGACGTGCGCGCTTGGCCGCTCGACCAGCTGCGCCGTGTGGTCGCGACCGTCCCGCAACGCGCGTCGCTGGTGAGTGGCACGATCCGCAGCAACCTGACCTGGCGTGACGAGGCGGCGACCGACGAGGAGCTCTGGGCGGCGCTCGATATGGCGCAGGCCAGCGAGTTCGTGCGCAACAAGCCGCAGGGCCTGGATGCTCCGGTCGAGGCAGGCGGCAAAAACTTTAGCGGTGGCCAGCGCCAGCGCCTGACTATCGCGCGTGCCCTGGTGGGCTCGCCGCAGGTCCTGATTATGGACGACTCTGCCTCGGCGCTCGACTTTAAGACTGACGCGGCGCTTCGTCATGCCATTCGCGAGCGCAGCGTGCGCGGTGCCGCCGAGGGTGGGCTGCCGCTGACCACGGTGATTGTGAGCCAGCGCGTCTCGACCGTGCGCGACGCCGACATGATCTGCGTGCTCGATCACGGCTCGGTCGCGGGCCTGGGCACGCACGATAAGCTGTATACGACCTGCCAACTATACCGCGAGATTTGCCAGTCGCAGCTTCGCCGCGAAGAGCTCGAGGGCCAGCAGGGGAGCGCGTCGCCCGCGTCCGCCCCGGCTGCCCCGGCACCCACTTGCGCAAAGGAGGGCTGCTAAATGAATCCGTATACTTCTTCCGGTTCGGTCGCCACGATGACGGCCAACGTGTCCGGCAACGATAACCTCAACGACTTGGGTGACGGCCCGCGTCAGCCCGGCGACCCCGAGCGCTACCCCGTGGGCGCGGTAACTCGCCGCCTGCTGGGCTACGTCCGTCCGCATCGCATTTCGTTTACGGCGTCGTTTGTGAGCGCTGCCATCTCGGTGATCTTACAACTCTATACGCCCATCCTCATCGGCGAGGGCGTCGACCTCATCGTTGCCGCCGGGCAGGTGGACTTTGACGCGCTGCTGCCGCTCGTTACCAAGCTTGCGATTGTCGTGGTGGGCGCGGCGGCCTTCCAGTGGCTGCAGGGCTACTGCGTCAACCGCCTGTCCTACGAGACAGTGCGCGACATGCGCGTGGAGGCGAGCGACAAGCTCAGCCGCATGCCGCTCAGCTTTATCGACAGCCATGCCCATGGTGACCTTATGAGCCGCGTAGTCAACGACGTCGACCAGGTGGGCGATGGTCTGCTGCAGGGCTTTACGCAGCTCTTTACCGGCGTTATCACCATTGTGGGCACGCTCGCGTTTATGCTCTCCATCAACCTGACCATGACGCTCGTGGTGGTGCTCGTCACGCCGCTTTCCATCTTTGCGGCCGGCGCCATCGCAAAGCTCTCCAACAAGAGCTTTACGGCCCAGCAACGCATTCAAGGCCAGCTCGGCGGCCATATCGAGGAGTATGTGGGCGAGCAAAAGCTCGTGGACGCGTTTGCCTACGGCCCGAGCGCTCAGCAGCGCTTCGACGCCCTCAACGCCGAGCTTTATGCGGCAGGCGAGCGCGCGCAGTTTATGGGCTCGCTTTCCAACCCCGGTACGCGCTTTATCAATAACATCATCTACGCCGTGGTTGCCGTCATCGGCTGCGTGGGCGTGATCACGGGCGTGCCCGCGGCGCTCACGGTGGGCGGCGTGCAGATCTTCCTGTCCTACGCCAACCAGTACACTAAGCCGTTCAACGAGGTCACGAACGTCATCACGCAGATCCAGACCGCGTACGCCTCGGCGCGCCGCATGTTTGCGTTGCTTGATGCGCGCGAGCAGGAGCCCGACGCGGCGGATGCCGTGGAGCTTGTCGCCCCGCAGGGCGAGGTGACCTTTGAACACGTGGACTTTAGCTATGTGCCCGACCGCAAGCTGCTGCAGGATATCTGCATCGAGGCCAAACCCGGTACGCGCTTTGCCCTCGTCGGTCCCACGGGCTGTGGCAAGACGACGCTCATCAATCTGCTGCTGCGCTTTTACGATATCGATGCTGGGCGCATCGCGGTCGATGGTCGCTCCTCGCGTGACTACACGCGCGCGAGCCTGCGCCGCGCCTTTGGCATGGTGCTGCAGGACACCTGGCTGTTCGAGGGCACGGTGGCCGAAAACATTGCCTACGGTTGCCCCGATGCCACGCGCGAGCAGATTGTCGAGGCCGCCAAGCGCGCGCACGCGCACAAGTTTATCGTGCAGCTGCCAGGCGGCTACGATACGGTGATCGGCGAGGACGGCGGCACGTTTAGCCAAGGTCAAAAACAGCTGCTGTGCATCGCGCGCGTCATGCTCACCGATCCGGCGATTCTGCTGCTGGACGAGGCAACGTCGAGCATCGATACGCGTACCGAGCTGCAGGTGCAGGCGGCATTCGACGAGCTCATGGCTGGCCGCACGAGCTTTGTCGTGGCACACCGCCTGTCGACGATTCGCAACGCCGATTGCATCTTGGTAATGCGCGATGGCGAGATTATCGAGCGCGGCACGCACGACGAGTTGCTAGCGGCAGGCGGCTTCTACGCCGAGCTCTACCGCAGCCAGTTTGCCCAGTAAGCAAGCCCGTGGGGCAAATGAATCAATCGACAGACGGTGGTTTACATCTGTCACGTTAGTACTAAGATATTCATCTAATAAATTGCATTAATGGCTCGAGTTTCGGGGGAAACGAGGCAACGTGACTATGACATGCTCTATGGTGGTCAACAGCAAGAGCGGTAATACCAGGATGGTTTCGGGGGCGATCAAGCGCGCCCTGCAGGCTGCGGGCGTTGAGTTTATCCACGCCGCGGCGTTGAGCGACGATGCGGACGCAGATCAGGTTGCGCTCGAGGCGCAGGGGGCCTGCGCGGCCGACATGGTGCTCGTCGGTTTTTGGTGCGACAAGGGCGCGTGCACGCCTTCGGTCGCGGCGTTGCTCTCTGCCTTGCACGGCAAGCGCGTGTTCCTGTTTGGCACCTGCGGCTTTGGGGCCGACCAGAGCTATTACCAGCAGATTATCGACCGCGTAACTTCCAATCTGGCCGTGGATGCCGAGCTTGCGGGCTGGGCGATGTGTCAGGGTAAGATGGGCCCTGCGGTCAAACAGCGCTACGAGGCCATGCTCGAGCAAGATCCCGACAACGCCCGATTTAAGATGCTGCTCGACAACTGGGTTGCCGCGAAGGACCATCCCACCAAGGAAGATCTGGACAACATGGCTGCAGCCGCCAAAAAGGCCGTGCTGGGCGAGTAGGCCGCCGCTCGCGGTCCTTCGTGCAAAACAACAAATGTGAAAGCCTCGAAATCCTCGAGGCTTTTTTCGTGACACGAGGGCGCCCCTTTATTGATGGAAGGCCTAATAAGCTGATTGCTCTATGCCCGGATGTGTGCGGAGTGGGATGGGATTTCCGGATGGGTGGAGTTGCGGAAGCTGCGTCCCGGAATTTGCCTTTGGAATGGGATGCGGTTTCCCGGTGAAGGGCTCTGTGGAAACTACATCCCAGCATTCGGTCGAGAAATGGGATGTAGTTTCCGGTTGAGGGTCTTGGCGGAAAGTGCGACCCGGAATTTGTGATCGAAGCGGGATACGGCTTCCCAACGGGGCCACAAGCGGAAGCCGCATCCCACTCCGGACGGGAATTCTGGGACACGGTTTTCAGATGGTTATGGGCTGCGAACTAGATGGGGCTGTCATAAAGCTGCAAAAAGAGGGTTAAAAATAAATGGTACTTTCAGAAGTTAATTTTAATGTGGGGGGGGGTACCATTATTTTAGTTTCGCAAAAAATAATCCCTCTATGGGGAAGTTGCGTAGGGGGTTAGTCACAGATATTGGATAAAGCAGACCAATTTGGGGATAAATGACCACTTACGCCAAAATTAGTAGCATTTAGCGACAAAACATTGAAAAATGTGTAGCACATCGCTATGTTTTTATTACGAAAAGATTCCAAATTGGCTTATTTCGGACTCACTTTTCAAGCGCCTTGCGGTTCCTGTTGAAACTTGCTGACCTTTGGATGGGTCGAATAGGTCCTCAAGGGGGATGAATTATCACTTTGACGGCGCGTAGACTCAAACGATTTATTGCACTTTTGAGTAGCTTGGCGTTCGCGCTTGTCATAGCCCTTGCCGTTGTTTCTTTTGTTCCTCGTGCATTTGGATACATGCCCTTTGCTGTGCTCTCGGGCTCTATGGAACCCGAGCTTCCCGTTGGCTCCATGGTGTTTGTTCGCCAGGTTGAGCCAGTGGATATTGCCGTGGGTGACAATGCAACCTTTTACCGATCGGACGGTGCCGTGGTGACGCACCAGGTGTACGAGATCGACCCTGTGGCGCAGATGATCGGCACGCAGGGAATTGCGAACAAAAATGCAGACGGAAGCATCATGCACGATGCCGAGCAGACGCCTTTTTCGAGTGTTATCGGCACTGTTTCTTTTTGTGTCCCTTACCTGGGCTTCGTCAACGCATATTGCACGACGATGCCTGGTTTGCTTGTTGTGGTGGCCGTTCTGGCGCTGCTGATCGCGGCGTCGATTGTGCTCGATCGGATGGTTCCCGATGAGCCTGCGGGCAAGCATGCCCGCGCGCATGCGAGGGAGCGGCGTTCATAGCGGCAGGGAGAGGTGTCGGCGGCGGCAAGGGCCGTTGCCGGGGAAGTCGGTTTTCGAAAGGAAGAGAACGATGGAAAACAAGAAGAAAAAACGCTACGGCATCGTTGCCGCCTTGCTGCTGCTGGTACTGGCTGCCGGCGTGGGCACCTATGCATGGCTGACGGCGCAGTCGAGCCTGACCAACAACTTTACTACTGCAGGCATTAACAAGCCGACTACTGAACCCGATAACCCGAATAATCCGCTTCCGGATGATAATACTAAGGTCAACGGCAATCTGACCGAGACCAACTGGGTTGCTGGCTCCAAGCTCGCCCCCGGCGTGACTGTTTCCAAGAATCCCAATGTGGGTATTGGTAAGGGGTCCGAGAACGCTTATGTGTACGCTTTCGTGAAGAACGAGACGGCGTCTGATACGGCCGCTGATTCCCATAAGACTTACTTCACCATTAATCAAGGCTGGAAAGCCGTTCAGGCAGATACCGTTACGGGAGAGTCGGCTCATTATCTCGGTGGCCTTTTCGTTTATGTTGGCAATGAGACCGAGGCCACTCCGCTTATTGCCAGCAAGACCGAGGACAAGTGGACCGGTGAGCTGTTCAGCAATGTGACTACGCCCAAGGAGACCGAGCAAAAGGATTTCGCCAAGGATGCCAAGATGACGGTCAACTGCTTCGTTTACGCTGCAGACAGCACCACTGAGGGCTCGGCTGCGTCTGCTGAGGCTGCTGCCAAGGATTGGGCTAAGGACCTGTAGTAATCCAACCCCCCCCAACCGAGATCCCGGCCCGCTCCCCATCCCCATTTTCGGGCCGGGATCTCGGCTCCCCTTTAATCGACGATTGGCGAACGTAATGCTCAACAATCTTTCCGACAATCAGAAACGCACCTTGGCGCTTGCCGCGATGGCGCCGTTGGCCCTGGCGTGCCTGTGCGGCACGCTGGCTTTTACCGTTGATATGGTTCCGGCGAACAACGTTCTATCGTTTGGCAGCGTGAAGGTACGAGTCTGCGAATACACCCTCAACGAGCAGGGCGAGGAGATTCCGTTTGAGCCCAACGAGCACGGGGACTATCCCGACACCAAGGCCGGGGGTTCTGACATCAGCCGCATTGTGCGCGTGGAGAACGTCGGCACGCAGCCTGAGTACGTTCGCGCGCGTCTGCACATGACGTCGGTGGCGCCCGACGGTTCGAGCGCGGATGCTTCGGGCAGCGTTGCGTTTCATGTGAACGCGGGCGAGGGGTCCCCGTGGATCGATGGCGGCGATGGGTGGTACTACTACCGCGGATTGGCCGGGCGTGGCGGCACGCTCGACCCCGGCGCCATGACGGAAAGCCTCATGGACTCGCTGCGCTTTGTGGGCGACTACCACGATGCCGCGCGCGGCGGCTCATTCAAGCTCGATATCGATGTTCAGGCCGTGCAGGCCAAAAACCAGCAGACAAGCGATACCGCCCTCGACGTACTTGACGTTGTGGGTTGGCCGGAGGCGAACTAGCCTATGAAGATCAAGAACATGAACCGGGGCGTGCTTAGCAGGCTAGTTGCCGTCGCGACGATTGCCATTTGCTGCGTTATGGCGCTGCCGACGGCGGTGCATGCCGAGGACGTGCCCGAGAACAAAAACGAATTCCACATCAAAAACGAGGCTGACTTTTTGTCGTGTGTGGCGCTGTCGCGCGAGCGCGATACGTCCGGCTGGCACGTTTATCTCGATAACGACATTGAGCTCGACAGCGACGACATGAAAGACATCGTTGCAAACACCGTTAAGCATCTGTCGTTTGGCAACAAGGAGCATCCGTTTAAGGGCGTGTTCGATGGTCAAAACCACACCGTTGAGGGCCTGAACTACGATAAAGACGCTTTTGACCCCGAGCGCGATACGGGATTTTTTGCCGAGACCAACGGTGCCACCATCAAAAACTTCCTGGTCAAGGACGCCAACGTGTGGGCGGACTTCCGCGGTGGCATTATCGTGGGCAAGGCCGTCAATACGCGTTTCGAAAACGTTATGGTCATGGAGAGCACGCTGCACGTGACCTGCGCCAACAATGCTCTCAACCTCATTACCAACGCAGGCTTTGAGGGCGGTCTCATCGCCGGCGAGCTCGACGGCTGTACCCTCTATAACTGCGAGGTACGTGGTGGCCGCGCCGTTAACAACACGACTTCGGGCGTGCAGGCGCTCGGCGGTGAGGGTCTGTATATGGCGGCGTTTGCCGGCTACGTTGAGAAATCGACTATCGAGTACTGCCGCGTGACGCCGACGCGTAAGGACGACGGCTCGATTGCCGAGAAGGGCATGACCGACGTCACCAATAAGTACGACGTGGCCATTGGCGCCCTGGGCGGCAACAACGTGTACGCCTCGGGCTTTGTGGGCTGCATGGCAGGTGACGCCAAGATCATCGACTGCTTCTCGACGGCCCAGTGCTACAGCTATGCCGCGTCGTACGTGGGCGTTGTCGCCGTGACGCGCGCGTGGGCGGGTGGCCTGGCGGGTCGTATTTTAACCAAAGAAGGCAATGAGCTCGTCCGCAGCCACTTTGCAGGTGACCTGAGCTCGCGTCAATACAACCCCATCGCCGTGATCCCCATCATCCAAAACGACGTGAACCTGGGCGGTATTGCTGCGCGCGCCAACAAGGGCGACGCCACGGTCACCGAGTGCTACTTTAAGCCGAGCGTGAGCCTAAACGGCAGCAGCCAGGGTACCGCGGCTAAGAAGAAGATCCCCTCTTTTGGCGGCGACGGTACCACCAAGGGCGACGGCTATGGCCCGTGGGACGACGAGCGCTATACCACGCGTGAGCTATGGGAAGAGCACGACTACGACTTCTGTGCCGGCACCATGCGCTCGACTGCCAATAACGATTATCTGGGCGGCGACCATGCAAACGAATGGGCGATGGATTACAAGCTGAATATCCCCGTGCATGGCCAAAGCGTTAAGGCGACGATCGATTTTCCCGGTGCGGGTACCGCGACTATTACGGCAACCAAACTCGGTATTGATCAGGCGACCTCGGATCCGTATGCCTTTGCCGTGAGTGCCGTGCTGGCGGGAACTGCTCAGGGCTTGGCCCAGGGCGATACCTCGGTAACGTTTAAGCAGGAGACCTCTGCAAAGCCTGCCGACCTGAGCGAGGCGAACGGCGGCTACCGCTTTATGGGCTGGTTCCGCGAGCCCGATGTGCGTGTGAACCGAATTGGACAAGACAACAGCTGGTTTGACGGCAAGACCGATGCCGATGCTGTGGCTGCTGGCAAGCAGGTCCAGAAGAACGAGGCAAACGACAAAACGTCGACCTATACTGCCGATAACGCGAAGGGGGCCGAGGCCTTTAAGGGCAACGACCTCTTTATTGCTTCGTACGAGGCGCAGGTGCTGTTCTATAACGTCAAGGGTGAGATGCTCTCGTGGCAGAGCGGCGAGGCGCACGACAAGTCGACGGATTGGTACCGCTATGGTGTCGGTTTAACGCCGGTTGCCCCTGCGGACCGCGGCACTCTATCTGCCAGCGCCACCTTTATTGGTTGGACGACGCAGCCGAGCGGCGAGGCCGGGATGCATGGCGGTTACGCGGCCATCACCTCGCCTAAGCTTGCCGAGCTAAAAAACGCCGGTGCGTTCTATCCTGCCGGCGCTGAGATCACTGTGCTTGGCCCTACCGATTTTTATCCGGTGTACACCGACTATGTGTCGAACATCATGACGGTGTTTGAGGGCAATGAGCAGGATGCAATCGACGATCAGACTCGGCGCGATGGTGTGGGCAAAACTGACGTTAAGGTTGAGACTGCCGAGGATGGCACCGGTGTGTACACGGTGCGGGTGTGCGACGTGGACAACAAGCCTTTATCAGAGGACGGTGCGCTGCCCGACGGCTACCGTTTCCTGGGTTGGTATGAAAACAAGGGAACCGAGGATGCCCCGCTTGAGGTGCGCGTAAGCCGCGATCCCAGCTATACGCTCCCCACCGATGTCGATTTAACCGCGCCGCATACCTACATCGCCCGCTTTGAGTACCGAGTGGATTATTACGTTCGGGCTTATACCAACCATGAGTTTACGGACAGCAAGCTACTTTGTTCCGTTTGGAATCGCTATCAAACGCCCTTTGAGGAAAACGTCGGTAGTACCTTCGTGCGTGAAAACGTCGTCCACTGGGGCCCGGAGCATGTTGACCACGGTATAAAGGATAGTTATGAAACGTGTGGCACACGCTTCACGAAGGAAACCCTTGTCGTGAGTCCCCTTAACGCGTACTCGCACAACGTTAAAAACGATACGGGAGCCGATACTCTAAAAAACCTCTATGCCGATACCGATTTTCCAGGCGCTGCAACGCTAAGCGATACTTGGACTTCGGCTTCGCTGAACGTAACGGTCAAACCGGTGAATGATCGCTATCGCCTGAATTTCTGGACGCTTGAGCGCGATGGTGAATATTGGACATATGTGAAAAATCCCATCGAGAGCATGGTGCGTACAGATAAGAAGTACTACGTTCGCGCGATGATTACCACGGACGTTAATTTCTACAACAAGGGCGATAATGTCGTGAGGACTGCCACGCGGCGCTATGAGAGTAACTTGCTGCAGACCAAGGTGAACGGGGCGGATCCGACGTTCACGTATTACTACCCGCATGTTAATAAGTCGGTTAAAGTGGCCGAAAAGCCAGAAGATGGTGAGAAGGGATCGTATGAGAGCCCCCTGACCCTCGAGTCTTCTCCGACCGATACTGAAATGGCCGTGCGGAATCCTAAGGGCGAGCCGGATCCGAGATATAAGTTCTTGGGTTGGATTTCGACCGCCGAGGTCCAGAAGGATTCTCCCGTCTGGAACTATATCTATGATGTCGCCAACGACCCCTATGTGACGAGCGATCCGGAAAAGGCGGCGCCATACTTGGCGACGGATGACTTCAAGGTCACCAAGTGTCAGGATGCCTATCCCGTCTACGCAAAGTTCGACGTCAACTACACCACCAACCTGCACCGCGCCGGTTTTAATGGCACTTCCGAGGTGAATGTTCCTAGGTATGACATCACCCCTAATCTCAATGCGGACAACGATCCCGCCACGGCAACGGTGACTCCTGATATCGAAACGACGGTATACAAGTCCGGCGGCGAGTTATACAAGCTGAATAAGGTCGAAATCGAACTCCCGAACGGTGAGGTTAAAAAGCTCGAACCTAACGGCGATAACTCGTATTCCTATCAGGTGGAACCCGGCGGAGCCTATACATTTGTGGCGTACTATTCGCCGTTGGCGGTCGTGTACCATCTCAATGCCAAAGATGTGGATGGCAAGGTAGCCCAGCAGGGCGATACGCTCGGCAGCCTTAAGGACGGCATCCCGCTGCCGACGTATAACGTTGGCGACATCGATGATGCAACGAACGCATACAATGCCTTCGTAGGCTGGACGGAAACTAAACCGGCATCCGGCAACTGTTATGTCGTTTGGTCGGACGGCCTTCCCATGGTGAATACAAACACTGTGGTTAACGCCCCCATGGAGCTGTACCCGGTCTACCGTGCCAGCGCGGTAATTGTCCAATCGAATATCGATGCCAATCTGGATAACCCCGATTCCGTGCGTTCTCTTTCGCGCACCGACTCTGGCGATCAAATTTCGCTGGAAGTAAGAGCTACAGCTGAGGTTGTCGGCATTGACGGCACCAAGTACGACTTTGTCGGCTGGTCGCGCGACTATGAACCCGATGGCAAATACACCCTGTTGACCGAAGACGATAAGTATCCCCTCGAGGGTAGTGAACCCTTTAAGGGCGCGACGTATACCGCGGTGTACAAGGTCACGCCGTATAAGGTGCGCTATCACAGCGTCGACGGGGCGGTCATCTTTACGGCGACGGTCGACTCGGGCGACGAGCGCGCGCAGGACGGTAAGCCTGGCTTTGTCTACACGGTCGATGTTCCCAAAATGGACGAGAGCGGCAACCCTTTCTACGACAACGACGGCAATCCTGTGATGGAGCAAAAATCCGTGGCGTACGATCCGGACGCCCACTCCAAGATCGTCGCGCTGCTCGATGAACAGGCTGCTGCCAATGGCGATAAGCGCGAGCTCTTCTTGGAGTGGCGATATGTGGGTGCCGATGGCACTGCAAAGTCTTGGGATGAGTTCAAGGGCGAGCCAGTCAAGGGCGACATGGACCTGTATCCCGTGACGTATCGCGTGGTTGCCAACGATACGTCTGATCCCGCGAAACCCGTAACCATGACCGCGCAGCTTAAATGGCTGCTCGATCCCGCCGCCGCCAACACCGTCGATGACGGTGCCGACCAGGCGCCGTTTAAGGTCTGCTTTGCCGAGCCGTTTATGGGAACACAACTGACCGTTACGGTAACGCAGGCAAGCTACGGCCCTGGTGCAGAGGGCGTTTCTGCGGCGGAAAAGCCTGTGAACGGCAAGTTTGTCTCGCTCTACAGTCTGGGTTCGGGTGGCGGCTCGTTCGACCTGGCCAACCGTCTGGAGTCCAAGAAGACGGGCGAGGGCGATCAGGGCCCCGGCAAAGCCGTGTTCAACTTTGCCCAGACTCATGCGCTGACGATCGTTAAAAAGACGACCGATGCCAGCGCTATGGGGCAAACGTTCCGCTTTAAGGTAACGCGAAAGATGTCGCAGGATTCTCCTGCCGAGACGCGCATGGTCGAGGTGAAAGTCGATAAGCAGCAGCCGGAAAACGGTGAGACCTGGTATGTCGGCAGCGTGCAGTTCGCCGCTCCGGCGGGCATCTATACCGTCGAGGAAGATACGGCTTGGGCATGGCGCTACCGGGGCGAGCTGAGCACGCCGGGCAAGGCGCCCGGTAAAACTGCCGAGCTGACGATTTCGTCTGCTTCGAGCGCAGGCGACGCCGTGGTGACGTGCGTTAACACGCGCGCGAAGGACAAATGGGTCGATGGTGGCTCGCGTGCCAAGAATGTTTGGGAAAACGGCACGCTAAGGAGGGAGGACTAGGATGGGTAAGCGCAAGCAGATCGTTGCCCTCCTTGTCGGCGTTCTTCTTTTGGCTGGCGTTGCCGGCACCTTTGCGTGGCTTTCGGTTACGGGCGTGCTGGTCAACGAGTTTGGCTTTGGTTCGGTGGCGCCCTCGGTAGACGAGAAGCTCAATGGCAACGTGAAGAGTGACGTCACGATTACAAACAAGGGCTCGGCTCCGGCATACCTGCGTGCTGCGGTGGATATCTACTGGCAGGACCAGGATGGCGCGCGCCTGTGGGATGAGCCGGTCGAGGGTACCGACTACGCCATTGTGTGGGGCAACGTGTCCAATGCCTCAACTACTGGCAGCGCCTCGTCTTGGGTTCGCTCGGCCGACGGGTTCTACTACTGGACGTCTCCTGTTGCGCCGCTCGACAAGACGGGCGTGCTCATCAAGGGCGTGTCCGAGAAGAAGGCAGATGGTAAAAACCTAGTTGTTGACATCTCGACCCAAGCGATTCAGTCTACGCCCGACGATGCGGTCACCGAGGCATGGAACTGTACGGTCAAAGATGGCGTGCTGGTGCCGCCGCACGGAGGTGCGTAAGCATGGCTTTACCGATTTTCAAAGACGTTGCGCGTTCCTTGCGTTGTGTGGTCGCGGCCATTTTCTGCGTGGTCGCGCTCGCCGTTCCTGCCCGTGCGTTCGCCGATACGCCCTCGATTGCCTATGACGGAAATGCACGCCAGCTAACGGTATCGGGAGCGACGGACTCCTCGGGGGAGCCCGATCTGTTTCCAGCCTTTAAAGATCTAATGCCCGGCGATGTACGCGAGCAACAGATTGGGGTTCGTGCCACGGGTGTAAAGTCCCAGGTACGTGTGTTTGTGCGGGCTGTTGTCGATCACGAGACGGCACATCTGCTGTCGCCCATTACCCTAACGGCGTCGGCGGCCGATGCGTCTGCCGGTTGGCTCCAGACGGGAACGCCGGGCAGCGTGTTTGCCTATCCCACGCAGGTCGCAACGTTTACGAGCGATGGCAGCACGGTACTCAATTTGCAACTAAGTGTCCCGACGTCGGTGGGCAACGAGCTTGCCGACGCAAACAAGGCAATTCGCTGGGAAATCACCGCCGAAGACGATGGCGAGAAGATCCCCGTACAACCTGCTGGCAGCAAGAAGCCCGGCTTGCTTGGTCTGGCGGCAACGGGCGACAACACGCTCGCTTTGCTTTTGGTGTTGCTGGCGCTTGCCATCATCGCTTTTATAGCCGCGCTTCTCTTGTCCCGGAGGAACAAGCGCTAGGTCCATCTTCTAAACGCAACGCCCTCCTGGGCGGCGGGCACGAAGTTCCCAGCTCTACAGTCCTGCGCAAGACGAAGGCCACATTAAGTGGTCTTCTTTGCGTGCGGAACTCGCGATGAACTTCGTGCCCGCCGCCCGGGAGGGTGTCTCTTTATTGATAGAAGGCCTAATAAGCTGATGATTTCATGCCTGGATGTATACGGAGTGGGACGGGCTTTCCGGATGGGCGGGGTTTCGGAAAGTGTGTCCCAGAATCGGCGCTCAGAGTGGTCCCCACTTTCCGGTTGATGTCTTGTCCGGAAACTATGTCCCGGAATTAAGGCTTGGAATGGGATGCACTTTCCGGTTGAGAGCCTTAGCGGAAAGTGCGACCCGGAATTTTCTCTTGAAGTGGGATGCGCTTTCCCAACAGGCCCTCAAGCGGAAACTGCGTCCCATTCCGAAGGCAGATTCCGGGACACACTTTCCGAATATAAAGAAGGCCACTTAATGTGGCCTTCAACTTATATATGTTGCGGATGCTTTCATGACAAGCCGCGCTTCAACACCGAGGCGTCTGCCTGGCGACGCGGAATGTAAGGTTCATCGCGAGTTCCGCACGCAAAGGGGGCCACTAATGTGGTCCCCGTCTTGCGCAGGACTGTCCGAGCGGGGAACCTTATATGCCTCCGCCCGGACAGACGTTTCAGTTATGAACTCGCAGCTAGCCGCTATTTGATCTTGGTCGTACCCGGCGCCAGGTTGGGGTCGGTCTCGTTGGCCTCGGTCTGGAAGTGCTCGGTATACACGTTCTTGCCGTCGCGGAACATCTCGTAGTACTGCATCTTTGCGTAATCCTCGCGCGCCTTGGTGGCGGCTGCGGCAGCGGCGTCGTCACCGGTGACGTTGGAGGAAAGCGCCCAACGCAGGCTGGCGTCCTCGTAGCCGACGGAGTTGATGGCGGGCAGCGACTCGCGCAGCGTCATGTGCGCTTTCTGGTAGTCGGTCAGCGGGGCGCCGATCAGCTGCATCAGCTGGGTGGACAGATAGTTGGTGGACAAGTCGTCAACCTCACTCGTCTGGTTGCAACCGGCAACGTCGTAGTTGGCCCAGATGATGTAATCGGTCTGCCACAGACGTTCCTGGTGCGTGGCATCGTCCTCGTCGGTAAACCACTTGTCATTGAACTTGGACGGGAAGAACGGCTGGTGATCGCCCCAGAACACCACGACCACCTTACGGTCGAGCTTGCTCAGGGCGTTGAGGAAGTAACGCAGCGCCTGGTCGGACTGCTCGATGCACGAGACATACTCGTCGACATCGGATAGCGTGCCGTCCTCGACGGTCTTGGCGTCCAGGTCGGTCGTGTCGATGTTCAGGTGCATCTGCTTGTCGACCGGCAGCAGGCCCGTATCGTAGCCCGAGTGGTTCTGCATGGTCACGTCGAAGATAAACTGCGGATCGGCGTTCTGGTCGAGCAGCTCAAGAATCTTGTCGTAGGTAGCCTGGTCGGTCACCATGCCGCGCAGGGTGTCGGCTCCCTGGAAGTCGTTGATGGACAGGAACTGGTCAAAGCCAAAGTCCTTGTAGACGTTCTCGCGGTTCCAGTTGGTTGCGTGGTTGGGGTGCATGGCCGTGGTGGAATAGCCGAGCGACTTGAACTGCTCCGCCAGGTTCCCGGTCGTTTCCATGTTGTAGATGGTGTAGGGATACACGCCCGAGCCCAGGTTGGCCATGGAGTTGCCGGTCATAAACTCAAACTCGGTATTGGCGGTGCCGCCGCCGTAGGCACTCACGTAGAGCTTGCCGCGGCTGAGGCAGTTGGACAGGTTCTTAAAGTACTGCGGGCCCTCGTAGCCGGCGCGCATGTTCTGGTAGATGGACAGGTCCGAGAAGGTCTCGTTCATGATGGCGATGACCGTGGGCTTCTCGCTGTCGAATTGCTCCTTTGCGGCGGCGCGCTCGTCGCTCTTGGCCGCGTCGGACTTGTCGTAGGCCTTGGCGTACTTTTTGAGCGTGGCCTTGGCATCGTCGACGGAGTAGTCGGCGGGTTTGGGCGGCTTGATGGACTGTGCTGCACTAATAAAGGCAGGCAGATAGCCCTCGCGCCAGTAGCTCTCGAGCGGACGCCAGGTGTAGACGGTGATGCCGAGAGTGTTGTAGTAGTCGATGAGCGTGACATGCGCGGTCACGCCGCCCAGGCACAGCACCGCTACGAGCAGGTTGGTGAGCAGCATGCGCTTGGCGTTGGCGGCACCCTTCTGACGGTGCGGTGCCACCAGGCCGGCGTACTCGCACAGCAGCATGGCGATGGCGGTAAAGCCCATGGACAGCACGCAGAACAGCGAGATCGAGAAGGTGTAGCCGTTGCCGGCGACCGCGGCGGCGGTGGAGATGGCCGAAAGGTCGCCCGGCTGGATCGGCATGGATTTAAACGTGATGACGAAGAACTCGGCAATGCCCAGGACAAAGAGGGCAAAGGCCAGGACCGCGGGAGCTGCGCCGTGGCGCTGGAATAGGAAGAACAGGCCGGTCATGAGTACGGTGATGATGGCCCACTCGAGCAGGATGCACAGGGGGTAGACCCAGGTAAAGTCGTGGTTGGACGAGACCTCCATGCCCAGCAGCGCAAAGACGCCGGCGAGCAGCAGGCACAGGACGGCGGCGACGAGCGGTTTGCCCACAAAGGCGCCGCGCAGGCGGGCGAGCTTGCCAGTGGGGGCGGGAGCGTCGGCCGAGGCGAACGCAAAGACGCGCGGGGCGATGCGGTCGCGGGCGATGCTGGCCCAAGCGCATCCGGTGAGAATGGCGTTGGTCAGGATGAGCATCACAAAGGCGAGCGGCTCGTTTTGAGCGACGAGGCCAATGGCGCCCCAAATGGTCAAAAAGAGCTGGAACAGGCCGAAGGCGACGCTCCACCCAAGAGCGCTTTTGGCAACGGTGCCCGACTTTGCGCAAATGGCCTTGGCCTCGCGCAAGACAAGGTAGACGGTCGCCGCAAGACCGACGAGCGAGATGGCGGCAGCGAACATGCTGAGACTCCTCACAAACTTAAAACCTACGAAAGCGGGGGTTTACCCGATTGTTACCAAGATATGCGCTGCAATTGGTGGCTGCGCACAACAACCAGCCATAATAACGCGCGTGCGTGGCGGTGTTGCGCAATGTAGCGGCGACCTGCGCGATAATGGACGGGAATTACACGGAAACGTAAAGGCTTCTTAAAGAATTAGCGAGGATGAGGCGATGGACGAGCAGGTTTGCGAGGCGGACATGGGCGGCGACGGAGCTGCGGGCGTGGATACGTGTGGCTATCCGGTCGAGACCACGGGCAACGCGGTGCTGGACACGTTGGAGCACCGTTCCTCCACGCGCGCTTTTGCGCGCGATGACAACGACCGTCCCGTAGCGGTGACTGACGAGCAGCGGGCGGCGATTTTGCATGCGGCGAGTCGCGCGCCGTCGGCGGGCGCCATGATGATGTATTCCATCGTGAGCATTCGCGAGCAGGCTACGCTGGACCGTCTGGCCGACCTGTGCGATCACCAGCCCATGATCGCCAAGGCGCCCTGGGCACTTATATTTGTGGTCGACTATGCCAAGTGGATCGATCTGTTTGAGCACGTGGGCTGCTTTGAGCCCGAGTTTGTAGAGCGTACGGGCAAGGCGCCCCGCCGCGCGCCGGGTTTGGGCGACTTTGCCATCGCGGCGCAGGATGCCGTGATCGCCGCTCAAAACGCCGTGGTCGCCGCCGAATCTCTGGGGCTGGGGAGCTGCTACATCGGTGATATCGTCGAGAATGCTGAGGAAGTTGCCGCACTGCTGGACTTGCCTCCCTATACCATGCCGCTGTCGATGCTCATCATCGGCATGCCCCGTAAGGAGCGCCCGGCAATCGCGCATCCCGTGGTGAACCTGGTGCACGAGGAGCGTTATTGTCGCGCCGACGCCGCGACGATGGATGCGCAGGTGGCCGAGATGGATGCGATGTTTCGCCCGCACGCCCGCGAGGTGGGCGAGCGTGTCATCGACATCTACACCCGTAAGCACACGAGCCCCTTTATGGCCGAGATGAGCCGCTCTATGGAGTGGTGGTTCAAAAACTGGCTCGGAAAATGACGAATGTGACAAAGGGGGCGTCCCTTTGTCACATTCCATATCGCCGCGGTGGCCTAAAGGCCGCATAAATGTTTATCTAGCTGGGAAAACGGTGCCATTAAAATATGTGCTGATTACATATAATCCCGTCGAACGTTAAAATTGGGAGGAAACCGGCTTATGGAACAAAAGGCCAAGGAGGCAGCCTCGCACGCTGCGATTCCTGTGAGCATCTCGGCGATGCTCGTCACGCTGGGCGTGGTGTATGGCGATATCGGCACCAGCCCCATGTATGTAACCAAGGCGCTCGTTGCCGGCAACGGCGGCATCGGAAGCGTCACGCAGGAGTTCGTGCTCGGCGCGCTCTCCCTTGTCGTGTGGACGGTCACGCTGCTGACGACCGTCAAGTACGTGCTGATCTCGCTGCGCGCCGACAACCACGGCGAGGGCGGCATCTTTGCCCTGTACAGCCTGGTCAAGCGCTGCGGCAAGTGGCTCATCATCCCCGCCATGCTGGGCGGCGCGGCGCTCCTCGCCGACGGCATCCTGACGCCTGCCGTTACCGTCACCACGGCCATCGAGGGCCTGCGCACCATCCCGGCGGTCCATGCCGTGCTCGGTGACGACCAGGGTCGTGTCGTCGCCATCACGCTTGCCATCATCATCGCGCTCTTCTTGGTGCAGCGCATCGGCACGGCCAAGATCGGTCACGCCTTCGGCCCCATCATGACGCTGTGGTTTTTGTTCCTGGGCGGCACGGGCCTGTTCTTTGTCTGCCAGTATCCCGCGGTGCTGCTGTGCCTCAACCCGTTGCGTGGCATCGCTTTTCTGCTGAGCCCCAACAACCATGCGGGCATCATGATTTTGGGCAGCTGCTTCCTCGCCACCACCGGTGCCGAGGCGCTCTATTCCGACATGGGCCATGTGGGCCGCGGCAACATCTATGCCACCTGGCCGTTCGTTAAGTGCTGCCTGCTGCTGTCCTACATGGGCCAGGGCGCGTGGCTTATCAACAACGCCGGCAACCCGGAGCTCATGGGTATCGCCGACCTCAACCCCTTCTACCAGATGCTCGCCCCGGGTCTGCGCCCCTTTGCCGTCGGCCTTTCCACCGTCGCGGCCATCATCGCCTCGCAGGCGCTCATCACCGGCGCATTCTCGCTGGTGTCCGAGGCCAGCCGCCTGGACCTCATGCCGCATATGCAGGTCTTCTATCCTGCCGAGACCAAGGGCCAGCTCTACATCCCCATGGTCAACAACGTCATGCTCGTGGGCTGCGTCGTCGTGGTGCTGCTGTTCCAGAACTCGGCGCACATGGAGGCCGCGTACGGCCTGGCCATTACCCTGACCATGATGTGCACGACAATGCTGCTCTTCTTCTATCTGCACGTGGAGCGCAATCTCAAGGTCGCGCCGTGGATCTTTGCCGCCTTCTTCCTTATGCTCGAGGGCTTCTTCTTTGTGAGCTCGCTCACCAAGTTCTTCCACGGCGGCTATTTCACCATCCTTATGGCCGCGCTCATTATGGGCATCATGGTGTGCTGGTACAACGGCACGGCGGTCGAGCGGCGTCAGTTTACGCTGCTGCCGCTGCGCAGCTATCTACCGCAGCTCAAGCGCCTGCGCGACGACGATCGCTACGAGCTCATGAGCGACAACATCGTGTACCTGACCAAGGACACCAACACCGACTATATCGACCGCGATATCGTCTACTCGATTTTGGATAAGCACCCCAAGCGCGCTCGCGCCTGGTGGTTCGTGAATGTCGAGACCATGGAGGAGCCGCATACCTTTGCCTACTCGGTCGAGACGTTCGGCACCGACTACGTATTCCGCGTGCATCTGTACCTGGGCTATAAGATCAACCAGCGCGTCAATGCTTACCTGCGCCAGGTTGTTCAGGACCTGGCTGCCAGCGGCGAGCTGCCGGCGCAGACGCACGATTACTCGGTCTACAAGGACCCGGGCAACATCGGTACGTTTAAGTTCGTCATGATCCGCAAGCTGCTGGCGCCCGAAAGCGACGTGGAGCCCAGCGAGCGTACGGCCATCACGCTCAAGTACATCATCCGCCGTGCTGCCGGCACCCCCGCGCGCTGGTACGGCCTGGAGAATTCCAACGTGAGCTTTGAGTACGTGCCGCTGTTCACCAAGTTTAAGGCCGTGAGCAAGATGCAGCGTCTGGCTCCCGACGAGCGTCCGTAGGCGCCGACAGGTTGCACGGAGTTGGTTTTCGATGGACAAGATTGAGACCGGGGAGGCAAACATGGATGCAAAGATGCTTGATGGCCGCGAGGTGGTTGCCGAGCTGGTACGTGAGGCACGTGCCGACGCCGCCGAAGATCGGTTTTTGACGAACCGCTCCAACATGGATATGGCCGATCGCGTAATTTCGATCGTGGCACTGGTATTTGGAGCGGTGTGCGTGTGTGCCCTGCTCGCGCACGTGCTGTTTGTCTAGCGACCGCCGGTTGCAAAGGCTATACACTTGGAACCACCACAAGGGGAAACCACCACAAAGGTGCCTGTCCCCTTTGTGGTGGTTTTTGTTTTTGAGAGAGGGGCAGGGCGCTGATGGACGTCCGTACGGACGGCGATATGGCCGAGAACTTTTGGTGGCGGCGCACGACGTTGACGCGTCGCAGCCCTCTGTATGACGCCTGCGTGTCGGCGGGACTGCTGGTCGCGGCGACGATTGTGGGCGCGCTGCTCGACCATCCGGGTCTCGCGCCGAGCATCATGATCGTCTATGTGTTCGCCGTGCAGCTGTGCGCATTCTTTACCTGGAGCCGCCTGTATTGCCTGCTGAGTTCGGCTGCCGCCGTGGCGCTCTACAACCTCTTATTTGTCGACCCGCGCTACTCGCTGTCGTTTATCGACCGCGTCTATCCCGGCATGTTCTTCATTATGTTTGCGGTCTCGCTCGTGTCGAGCTCGATTGCGTTGGCCCTGCGCCGCGCCTTGGCGCAGGCCGCCGCCAGCGACCGCCGCACGCAGATGGTGCTCGAGACCAACCGCATGCTGCAGCGCTGCGCCGATAAGCAGCAGATTGTCCATGCCATGGCAACGCAGCTGGCGCGTCTTTCGGGCTGTCCTGTCGTGTGGTACAGCGCCGACGCCGAGGGCGATGACCTGCTGCCGCGTGCGACATACACGGCCGTGGGCGATGCCGCGCCGGTGCACGAACTGGCGCCGCAGATGCCGCCGCGGCTCTCGGCGTCCGCCTATGTGGGAACGCCGCTCGATGCCACCTACGGCGGCTCGGCGTTCTACGGCATCTACCTGACCGTGCGCTCGGGCGACACCATGGTGCGCGCGGGCGATCCCGCCTCGGTGGTGGGGGTGTTCGCCATTGTCGCCGAGCCCGATGCGCTGACGCCCGAGGAGCGGACGCTTGCCGATGCCATCGTGAGCGAAGGCGAGCTGGCGCTCGATCGCGCCCGCGCCATGGAGGCCCGCGAGGAGGCGGCTGTGCTCGCTAAAAACGAGCAGCTGCGCGCCAACTTGCTGCGCTCCATCTCGCATGATCTGCGCACGCCGCTTACCAGTATTTCGGGTAACGCCGACGTGCTGCTCGACCAGGGTTCGACCGGTACGGCCGTGCTCGACGACCAGACGCGCCGCGGCATGCTCCTATCCATTCGCTCGGACGCGCAATGGCTCAACGCCACTGTCGAGAATCTGCTCGCCATCACCAAGCTCGAGGGTGGCGGTATGCGCCTGTCGACCACGCTCGAGCTCATGGACGATATCGTCGAGGAGGCGCTGCGCCACGTGAACCCGGCCGTGCGCGAGCACGACCTTAAGGTGGTGGCGTGCGATGAGCCGGCGCTCGTCAACGTCGACGCGCGCCTGATGGTGCAGCTGGTGGTCAATCTGGTGAACAACGCCATCACCTATACGCCTGCGGGCTCGCATATCGTGATCTCGATTGGCGTCCATGATGGATACGTGGCGTGCTCGGTGGCCGATGACGGCCCGGGCATCGCGCCCGAGGACCGCGAGCGGATCTTTGAGTCGTTCTACACCGCCAACCATGGCCTGGCCGACAGCTGCCGCAGTGTGGGCTTGGGGCTTTCGCTCTGCCGCTCCATTGCGCTGGCACATGGCGGTAGCATAGAGGTTACCGCGGCGGACCCGCACGGTTCGGTCTTTACGATTGAGCTTCCCGCCGCCGACGTTTCGTTTGATAAGGAGTAGCGCTGTGCCGAACTCTGCCGTGAAACCGCTCATCTTGGTCGTTGAGGACGATCCCGCCGTCCGCAACCTTATCGTCGCCGCGCTCGAGGCGCACGGTTTGCGCCATATGGCTGTGGAGACCGCCCACGCCGCCATCGCCGCCGCTTCGTCGCAGGCGCCGAGCATTGTGCTGCTCGATCTGGGCCTGCCCGATATGGACGGCGTCAAGGTGGTGGAGTCGGTGCGCGCGTGGTCGGGCATGCCGATCATCGTGGTTTCGGCGCGCAGCGAGGACGCGGACAAGATCCGAGCGCTCGATGCCGGCGCCGATGACTACCTGACTAAGCCGTTTTCGGTCGAAGAGCTGCTCGCGCGCATTCGCACGACGCTCAGGCGCCTTTCGTATGCGCAAACGGGCGGTGTTGCCTCCGAGGGCTCGTTCGATACCGGTGAGCTGCATATCGATTTTGACGCCGGCATCGCCACGATGGATGGCGAGGAGCTGCACCTGACGCCGATCGAGTACAAGTTGCTCTGCTTGCTGGCACACAACGCCGACAAGGTGCTGACGCACCAGTTTATATTGCACGAGATTTGGGGTACGGCGACCAAGAGCGATCTGGCGAGCCTGCGCGTCTTTATGGGCACGTTGCGTAAGAAGATCGAGTCCGACCCCGCGCATCCGCGCTATATCCAAACGCACGTAGGCATTGGCTACCGCCTAGTCATCCAAGGCTAGATCGCCAACCACCATCCCAATATGAGTTGCGGTGAAATACGGTCTAAATTTGCCTAATTCCAGGCAAAACAGTCCGTATTCCACCGCAACTTTGTTATTTGCCCTTGGGCTTGCTGGCGTAGAACTTCTTCTTTTTGGGCTTGCCGGCGGGGGAGGGTTTGCCGGCAAAGTTGGACTTGCCGTTGCCGGCCTGCGCGTGCGCGGGTACTGCCACACGGGGCTTGCGGGCCTCGGGGTTGCGCAGTTCCTCGACGCGCTCAGCAATTTCCTCGGCGCTAAAGCCGACCTCGGCCATGGCGTCCTCGATGGGCAGGCGGCGCACGATATAGCAGTGGTGCACCTTCTGGTTGCGCGCGAAGTCCTCGGGGATGGTCTGCGCTGTAATGTCCTCCAGCACCACGCCCGCGCGGGCGAGCTTGCGCGTTTCGGGGCGGAAGCCGCGCAGGTTGCAGCTAAAGATGGCATGGCCGCCCTGCGCGAGCAGGCGCGATACGCCGGCCAAAAGCTCAATATGGTCGCGCTGGACATCCCAGGTGCGGCGGCCCATCTTGGACGAGTTCGAGAACGTGGGCGGGTCGACAAAGATCAGGTCCCAGCGGTTGCGCGTCTGGCGCTGGTCACGAATCCAGGCGAGCACGTCATCGCGCACAAAGTGATGCTGCGGCCCCACAAAGCCGTTCTGACGCATATTGCGCTCGGCCCAGTCCAAGTAGGTGTTGGAAAGGTCGACCGTCACGGTCTCCTCGACGCCGCCATCGGCCGCGTAGCAGGTGGCGGTGCCGGTGTAGGCAAACAGGTTGAGGAAGCGGCGCGCCTGCTTGGCGTGCTCGCGCACCAGGTTGCGGGTGACGCGGTGGTCCAAGAAGATGCCGACGTCCAGGTAGTCGTCAAAGTTGACGGCAAAGGTGAGGCCGCCCTCTTCGATGAGCGGCAGGCGACGACGCGCGATATTGCCGCGCTCGCCCGAGCCGCCCTTGCCGGCGCCCTGCTTGCCGTACTGCGAGCCGCCGCGCGAACGCATGCGGGCCTTGGCGTGCACATGCTCGGCGGGAACATCTAGGATGCGCGGCGCGATGGCCAGAATGTCGAGCATACGGGCCTGGGCCAGTGCGGGGTCGATGGTCTTGGGCGCGGCGTATTCGGCGATGACGAGCCATCGGCCCGGCGTCTGCGGGCAACCCTCGTACAGGTCGATGGCGGCGGAGTAGTCGGGCAGGTCGGCATCGTAGACGCGGTAGCAGCTCACGCCCTCGCGCTTGGCCCACTTGCGACGCAGGCGAGCGTTCTTGCGCAGGCGGTTGGCGAACTGCTCGGACTCGGGGATGAGCACGGGCAGCGGCTTGCCGTCACCCAGGTCGAGCGTGGCGGCGGGTTCGGACATGGGGGTGTTGGCGGCTTCGTCTTCGGCATCTGCGGTCTTGTCCTCGGCATCCGTGCTGGTCGCAGCTTCAAATGCCGCGGCAGCGTGGTCAAGCGAGGGCCAAACCTCAATAGTCGCCTCTTCGTTGTTGGGCATGACGGCGATGGAGCGCGCGGGCTCGGCATGGAGCGCGCGGGCCATAAGGCCGTCGCGGGTGAGCGCGGCGACCGGTGCGGTAGCGAGCTCGGGCGCGCGGCGCAGCTCGCCGACCAGCGTCATGGCGTCGTGCATGAGCGAAAGCGGCGTCTCGGTGGTGTCTGCGACCACGGCAACGCCGGCGACAGCACCCGCATGGTCCAGCACGGTGGCGGGCTTAGCGGCGCAAAAATCGACAAAGCGCTTGTAGCCGGCGCACTTGACCATGCGCTCGGCGGTCTTGCGGGCGGCGGGGTCGATGTCCACGGCCACGATGCGCGCCTGGCGCTCGCGCGCCGCCGCCTCGCGCTCGCGCGCCTCGGCAAGCAGCTGCTCCCATAGGGCGGCATCGTGCAGCTGCCAGCCCTCAAAGCCCCAGCGCTCGCGTGCGGCGCCCGGGGCGCGGTCGGTCAGAATGTTCACGGCCTCCAGCAGCAGGCCGCCGCCGGCGCACGAGGCGTCGATCAGCGTGGGCAGGGCCTCGTTTTCGTAGTCGTCGGCCGTCAACTCGCGCTCGCACAATGCGGTCCAGCCAACTTGAGCCAGCACTAGAGCGGCGTAGTCGGGGCGCAGCACGTGAGTGCCCTCGCCGGCGCGAGTCGCTGCGGGCGGCAGGCGCTTGAACAGCGGATCGCCCGAAAGGTCCAGGCTTATGCTCGCGCGGCGCTGGCGCAGCGAGAGCAGCAGGTGGACATCGGGGTCGGCGGCATCGACATCGGCGCGACGGCCCGTGGCCTCGGCCAGGCGGTCGCACAGCGCGTCCTTGGCGCGCAGGGCCGAGAAGCGCGTGTTGCGCAGCCGCTCGGTCACGCCGCGGGCGGTGATGGCAATGGTGGCACCGGGGCGAACGATGTTTTCCCAGGCAATGTGATAAACGCCGTCGTACAGCTCGTCGGCATCCTGCGCCTCAAAGCGCCCGAGCACCACAAACACGCGGCTGGCCAGGCGCGACCACAGGCAGGCGCGGTAGCCTTCTTCGAGCTCGCCCTCAAACGTATCGCGGCCCTTCAGGCGGCGGACATGCGAAAGCCCGAGGCGTTTAAGCTCATCGGCGAGTGCGGACTCAAAGCCCTCGGGGCAGCTTGCGTAAAATTCCATGGATGACCTCTCTGGTTGCGTCGCTCCATTATATGATGGATGCTTCGTTTGCCATCGCCCCCGAAAGGAACCCATATGATTGATGCGTGCTCCTTGATTCCCATTTTCATTGCAACAGCCTCAGGACTCGGGGTCTCGCACAGGCTCCCGCCGCCTTACAGAACTGAAAGCTGGGCGTAGGGCAAATCCACGGCACGTGACCTGCGATTGCTCGGCCATAGATGGCGTAATCGAGGCCAAGGGAGGGCATCATGCGCAAGGGAAACGAGAGCTGGTTCTGGCACGCGAACGACATGGTGGTGGCGGGCGACATGAACCTCGTGGTCCGCGTCCTGTGGGTCGCGCTCATCGTAGGCATCGGCGTCGCGACGATGGCCACGCTCTGGATCGTCACGAGGTAGCGCGCCACGAACGGATGACGAGGCACGCGGCGCATGCCACGCTGGCGGAACCCTAGCCTCGCTGCTGGACAATCTGTTCGATGAGCTTCGCGACGGAGTCCTCGGCTGCGTCCCCGATCAGGTGATGGGCCGCGGCCTTCGCCTCTGGCATCGCGCCCGCGACTGCGTAGGAGTTCGGCACCTTTTCGAGGAGCGTCACGTCGTTTTCCGAGTCTCCGATAAAAGCGACCTCGTCCAGCGTGACCCCAAGGCTGCCGAGAAGCGCGTCGAGTCCGTTTACTTTGCTCCAGCCAGCCGGAACAACATCGAGGAAGAATGGGACGGGCGAGGGGAAATCAAGCTCTGGGCAGGCTTCCTTGCATCGACTCCGAACGACTTCCGTCGGGGCGGAGCTGACGTTGACGAAGATGCCGGCGGTGATGACGTCACGGTTCGTGGGCACGTCTCCGAGCGCCATGTCTCTTCCGGAGTCCTTAACGATTTCCAGGGCGAATTCGTCGCCAGGCTCGACGGCGCAGAGGAACTGCTCGCAGCGTTTGCCTGTCTCATCGATATCGGCGACTAGCCAGAGTGACGTCCCCGCGTAGGGGCGTACGGCGCTATCGAGCTTGACGAGGGCCTCCGTCGAGAGCGTCTTTTTGAACACGAGTTCGCCGCTGGAGAAGACCTTCTTTCCGTTGGCCATGATGCCGGTCGAGAAACAGCGCGCGTCGCCGTCAAAGGCATCGGCCAGGTCGGCGTAGTCGCGGCCGCTTGCGGGGCCGAACGCGATGCCCGCATCAAGCGCCGAAAGAATCGCGCTGTGCGTGCGCTCCGATACGACCCTTGAGCCAAACGGCAGCAGGGTCCCGTCCATGTCTGCGAGGATGAGCTTTATCAAGGGGTCCTCCCGTTTCGGTCTGGGCGTCGGTGCGCCGGTGTGCGTCGTCCTAGCTGTATTGCCTGTCTCCCAAGAGATTCTTCGAGATGATCCTGTTAAACTCTACCGGGTCATCCCAGCAAGAGGTCAGGAAGAGGAACAGCAGCTCGATGACGAAGTTGATCGAGCTGTGCGAGAAGGCGACCTCGGTTCCGGTGATGGCCTGATCTCGCGAGATGGCTCGGATGATATACGTGGCACGCTTCGCGAGCGGCGTATCTGGGTTGTCTGTGATCATGATGATGGGGGTGTTCGAATCCTCGGCAGAGTCGAATATGTTGACGAGGCGCTTCGAGTATCCGGACGTCGAAATGACGAGCAGGATGTCATTCTCCTTGAGGCTGGTTGCGGCGGAGACCATGGCATCGGTGGTACTGGGGCAAAACGCCCTGACTCCAACCTGTGAGAGCTTGAACGCCGCGTTTACGCCCATGCTAATCGAGTTGCCGACGCCCGCAATCAGGACGAGGTTGGCGTTGTGGAGCAGATTGACGACTGCCGAAAAGTCATCGGAGTCAATGAGCGAGGCGGTTTGGGAGAGCTCCTTGACCTTGTGAGACAGGACGTACTTAATGGAGCCCTCGACGTCGTCCAGAGTAACCTTGCCGCCCGTGGCCTTTTCCTCGCCGGAGGCCCTGCTGATGGATATGCCGAGCGCCAGACGCATGTCCGAATAGGTTCGGTAGTCAAGCGTCCTTGCGAACCTCGAAACAGACGCCGGTGACGTACCGGTTTCTGCGGCGAGTTCGCGGACGGTCATCGTTGCGACGTCCGACGGGTGGTCGAGCACATACGTTGCGATTGCCTTCTCCGAGGGGGATAGGCTGTTCATGACTGCGCAGATGTGGCTGAGCACATCCCCTGTCTTATCCATGGTTACTCCTTGGCCCTAGTTTGCTTTGTATCTTAGGTCAAGAGAGGTGAAAATAAAGCAAAATGTTTCATAAGCGGTGAAATAGCGTTTCACCGCTGATTTCCTACCGTTCACGGTAAATCGGTGCTTCCCCGGCACAATCTCATCTTGAGCTGCTATCTTATGAGCCGTGAAACAACGGCACAAAAACGATGAAACAACAGAACATTGTTCCAACGCCTCACAACTTCGTTTCACGCTAGATGGCGAATCACTTCGAAGCCCAGACAGGCACCCGGCGAGCAAGAAGGGAGAAGCACGATGCACAACGCCAGGACAAACGCAAGCATGACTTCGCTGTTCTTCGCGAACGTCCTCTACTGGGTCTGCGCGGGCGTGTACTCGCCGTTCCTCTCCGCTCACTACACGAGCCTCGGCCTCAGTGCAGCCCAGACCGGCATCCTCCTCGCGGCGACCCCGGTGTGTGCGCTCGCCATCCAGCCGCTCTGGTCGACGATCGCCGACAAGCTCGGGCGCCGCCGCGCGGTCATCGTGATCCTCTGCCTTGCGGCGGCGGTACTCGCTCCGCTGTATTACCTGGCGTCGACGTTCGTCCCGGTCCTTCTCGTAACCTTTGCGTTCTCGGCGTTTTTCTCGGGGCTCCTGCCCCTGAGCGACTCCCTCGTCATCGAGCTCGCGGATCGCTCTGGCCTGGACTTTTCTCGCATTCGCATGGGTGGCACTATCGGCTATGCCATCGTCGTCCTGATCGTCGGTCGGCTGCTCGACATGGCTCCTCAAATCCAGTTCGCGGTGGTCTCTGCCGCGCTGGTGGTCTTCGCGGCTCACATGTGGCGCCTCCCCGAGGCGGGAATTCGCGCCAATGCCGCGGACGATCCCAAGGTCTCCCACGGAAAGGGCCTCCTCTCGCTGTTCACCAGCAATGAGATCGCCTTCGTCTTGGTCTTCGCCTTCATCAGTTCGGCCGCGATTGGCTTCATCGGGGCGTTCTTGGGCCGCTACGCGGTCGAGCTTGGCGAGGGTCAGAACCTCGTGGGCGTCCTGAGTGCGGTCTCCGCTGCGAGCGAGATCCCCATCCTGCTCGTTTCCTCCAAGCTGGTCAGGCGCTTCGGCGAGATGAACCTCCTGATCTTTTCCTGCTTCATGGCGGCGCTCAGGCTCGTGCTCGTGGGCACCGGCATCGTCCCGGTCATGATCTGCGGCCAGCTGCTGCAGAGCGTGAGTTACATGACCGTCTACTACTCCTGCGTTACCTACATTGCCAACCACACTTACGAGGATTGTCGCGCTCGAGGTCAGAGCGCCTTCGCGATGGTTCAGAGCGGTCTGTCCGTCGTGGTTGCGAACCTGTTTGGCGGTTGGGCGTGCGACGCGCTCGGCACGCACGCGGGTTTTCTGGCCTTCGCCCTCGCTTCAACGATTGCTGCGGTCGTTGCTCTTGTGGCGTACGTACTGTGGCGTCGAAGCGCAGCGCCACAGCCTGAGGGCCAGTCGGCCGCATAGGCTCCACCGCGTTTTGCAAGCGCCTGCCTGCCTCGCGCTTCTCTTCGTGTTCAACCAGCTGACGAGCTGAGAACTGTCCAATCCAATGGTTATCCAAGTGAAAGGAAGACAAAGATGTCTCTCATCAAGGTCAACGAGCTTCTTCAACATGCGACCGAGCACCACTATGGCGTGCCCGCGATCAACGTCATCAACACGGAGACCATCCGTTATGCGATCCAGGCCGCCGAGGATGAGCACATGCCTATCATCATCCAGTACTGGCCCGGCTTCGAGGACCACTGTGCCCTCGACATCATCGCCTTCGCAGCCCGCTATTACGCCGAGCGCGCGAGCGTGCCCGTCGCCGTCCACCAGGATCACTCCGCTGGTTACGAGATCGCCGTCAAGGGCGTCAAGGCCGGTTTCCCCTCCGTCATGGTCGACGGCTCCTCGCTTCCCTATGAGGAGAACTTCCAGCTCACGAAGGACGTCGTCCAGGTCGCCAAGATCTTCGACGTTGACATCGAGGCCGAGCTCGGCCACGTCGGCAACGGCTCCGACGCCAACGACTTCGTGAACAGCGACCACTATACCGACCCGAACCTCGCCGAGGAGTTCGTCGAGGGCACCGGCTGTGGTTCGCTCGCCATCGCCGTCGGCAACGCCCACGGTCCCTACGTCAAGGTCCCGAACCTCGACATGGAGCGCATCAAGGCCTGCAGGGAGGCCGTCAGCGTTCCCCTCGTCATGCACGGATGCTCCGACATCCCCGACGAGCAGCTCCAGGAGGCCGTGAACCTCGGCATGAGCAAGTTCAACATCGCCACGGAGTACTTCCGCTCCATGTACCGCGCCTTCGAGAAGGACATCAACTCCGGCAAGAACGACGGCAACGGCGTTGGCCTCCTGATAGACGCCGCCCCCGACATGCGCGCGTTCGTCGCAAGCAAGATCCAGCTTCTGAACCCCAACCACTATTCGCTCTAGGAGAGACTCGATGAAGAAAGTTCTTGTCGCGTCGCACGGTCACCTCGCAAGCGGAATCAGGAGCTCGATCGAGATCCTGACCGGTATGGCGGACATGGTGGAAGCAGTTGACTGCTACGTGGACGACTCCGATTTCACCCCTCGCATCCAGGCGTTTATTGACTCGGTGGGCCCTGAGGACGAGGCCATCATCTTCACCGACATCTACGGTGGCTCCGTCTTCCAGAAGGTCGTCCTCATGGAGCCGGAGAAGCGCGGGATCGTCCATGTTACCGGTATGAACCTCGGCCTCGTGATCGAGGCGCTCCTCGGCGCTGAGCCGGTCACGGCAGATTCGATCAAGCAGAGCGTCGAGCTGGCGAGGGCGACGATGCAGGTCGTCGAGCCTCCGAGCAAGGCCGCTGACAACGAGGGGTCCGACGGAGACTTCTTCGATTAGAGAGCACTAATAAGTAAGGAGAGGAAACAATGATTGTTCAGGTTCGAGTCGATGACCGTCTGATTCACGGGCAGGTCGCCCTGGTGTGGACCAAGGAGCTCAACACCACCAGGATCATCGTCGCCAACAAGCACGCCGTGGAGAGCGATGCCCTTCGCATGACGCTTTCCATGGGTACGCCGGCGGGCCAGAAGCTCCTCGTCAAGGATGTTCCGGATGCTTGCCGCATCGCGAACGATCCGCGTGCGGACTCCATGCGCATCTTCGCGCTCACCAACTGCGTGCGTGACGTGCTTGAGCTCGTTAAAGGCGCACCGGGCAAGATCGAGGGCGTGAACGTTGCCAATGTCGGCCGCTTCGACAAGTCCGATCCGGATAGCAAGGTCGCCCTCAACTCCACGATCATGCTCAACCCGGATGAGCTCGAGGCCGCGAAGGGGCTTTGCGAGCAGGGTATTCCGGTTTTCCATCAGCTTATCCCGTCCAATCCCAAGACTCCTCTCAAGAGTCTGATCGAGGCGGCGGAGAAATAAGGGGATTTGGCCAGGCGGTCAAATGAAATGAGAGAAAGGAAGTCAAATGATTGGGTTAGCAGTAATGGCCTGGTTGACCGTGCTGATTTGCTACGGCGGCAACTGGGTTCTCGGTCAGTGTATGATCGAGCGTCCTCTCGTGGTCGGCCTCGTTGCGGGCCTTCTGATGGGCGACGTCAAGACCGGTGTCATCATCGGTGCCTCTCTCGAGGCAATCTTCATGGGCGCGGTTAACATCGGTGGCGCCATCTCCGCCGAGCCCGTTACCGCGACCGCCCTCGCCGTCGCCTTCACCGTTGGCGCCGGCATCGACCAAGGCGCCGCCATCACGCTGGCCGTTCCCGTTGGCGTCGTCACCGCGTTCCTCTCGATCTTCATGAACAACGTGTTCCTCGCGTTCTTCGCCGCCACCTTTGACAAGATGGCCGCCGAGGGCAACGAGAAGGGCCTCGCGCTTCAGCACTTCGTTCTCTGGTTCGTTAAGTACGCCGCCTTTGGCCTCATCGCCTTCCTCGGCGTTTACCTTGGCGCTGAGCCCGTTGCCGCTATCGTCAACCAGATTCCGGCCAATGTCATGAGCGGCCTCAACGCCGTGGGCGCCCTCCTGCCCGCCGTTGGTATGGCGCTCCTGCTCCAGATGCTGTGGAGCACCGAGCTCAGCATCTACTTCTTCCTGGGCTTCACGCTCTACCAGTACCTCGGCCTCCCGATGATCGCCATCGCGGTTCTCGGCGTCATCATCGCGGTTGCCTCCGCCCTCCGCGACAAGGAGATTTTCGATCTCACCAAGAAGGGCTTGGCCACCCAGGCCGTTTCCAACGACTCTGTAACCAGCGACGAGGAGGATTTCTTCGCATGAGCAACCTGACCAAGAATGTGAGCCCTGAAGACAAGAAGATGCTCAACAGCATTTTCCTGCGCTCTTTCTCCGTGTTCGCCTCCTGCGCTGGCGGTTCCGTCAAGGCTGGCGCCGACGGCTGGCTGTACTCCGTCCAGCCCGCGCTTAACCGCTACTACGCCGATGACCCCGAGGCCCGTGCCGAAGCCATGAAGCGTCACACGACTTGGTACAACATTACCCAGAACGTCGGCACGTTCGCCATGGGCCTCGTCGCCTCCATGGAGAGGGAGAACTCGCAGCACGAAGACTTCGACACCGAGTCCATCGACGGCATCAAGGTTTCCCTGATGGGCCCGATGTCCGGCATCGGTGACGCAATCTTCTGGGGCGTCCTGCGCGTCATCGCCGCCGGCATTGGCATCAACCTCGCCATGAGCGGCTCGCCCCTCGGCGCGATCATGTTCCTGCTGATCTACAACATCCCGTCGATCCTCTGCCGATACTTCATGACCTACCTCGGCTTCAGCATGGGCACCAACTTCATTTCCGAGATGTACGAGGGTGGTCTCATGAAGCTCATCACCAAGGCGACCTCCACGGTTGGCCTCGTGATGATCGGTGCCATGACTGCGGCGAACGTCCAATTCAACACGATCCTGTCCATTCCGGTTCAGGACTCTGACCCCGTCATGATCCAGACCTACCTCGACTCGATCTTCAAGGGCATCGTGCCCCTGGGGCTTACGCTCGTCGTCCTCTGGCTCCTGCGCAAGAAGAACGTGAACGTCAACATCATCCTGGTTGGCATCATGATTCTGGCGCTCGTCCTCGGCCTCGTGGGCATCGTGTAAGGCGGCTTTCGGATCATTAGAAGCTTGTTCAAGGCAATTCCCGGCGGCACGCGATCGAGGACATTCGACGCGTGCCGCCCCATTAGAAGGAGAGAACATGCGCTACACGCACCTCAAGAACTCCGACGTCGACGTCTCCCAGCTCGCTGTGGGCACCTGGGCGATCGGCGGCGACTCCTTTGGTGAGAACGATGACGCCGCTAGCATGTCCGCCATCCGCACCATGCTCGATCACGGCGTCAACCTCATCGACACCGCGCCGTGCTATGGCAACGGCACGTCCGAGAAGGTCGTCGGCAACGCGCTCAGGGGCGTCGACAGAGAGAGCTACCTGCTCTCGACCAAGGTTGGCCTGATCACCAGCGCCGCCGACTATGACCGCGACTCCTCGTTCAAGAACATCATGAGGGAGGTCGAGAGCTCGCTGCGCAACCTCCGCACCGACTACATCGACTTCTACTTCGTGCACTGGCCCGACGCCAAGACCCCGTTCTCCGAGACGATGTGCGCCCTCCAGCTCCTCAAGGAGCAGGGCAAGATTCGCCACATCGGCGTCTCCAACTTCACGACCGAGATGATCGAGGAGTGCGAGAAGGTCGCTCAGGTCGACGTCCAGCAGCCGCCCTACTCCATGGTCGACCGTTCTTCCGAGAACCTCATCAAGTGGGGCTACGAGCGCGGCATCGATTCCTTCACCTATGGCTCCCTTGGCGCGGGCATCCTGTCGGGCAAGTTCCGCGAGCTGCCGAAGTTCGAGGAGGGCGACGTCCGCGGCGGCTTCTACGACTACTTCCAGGAGCCCAAGTTCTCGCGCGTCCAGGAGCTGCTCAAGGTCATGGACGAGATCGCCGAGGCTCACGACAAGCCCGTGGCGCAGGTCGCCGTGAACTGGAGCACCCAGAAGGAGTACGTGGGCACCGCGCTCGTTGGCGTGCGCACGGACGCCCACGCGATCCAGAACTGCGAGACGTTCGAGTGGGAGCTTTCCGCCGATGAGATGGCCAAGCTTGACGCCAAGCTCGACGAGCTGAAGATCGGCTAATCATGGGTGCCGATGAGAGGAAGTACCCCACTTCCGAGCTTGAAGTGCTTGAGCGTGGAGTCAGGGAGGTCGTCGAGCCCAACGGGCTGAAGCTCGCGCTGAAGCCCGTGCCGGGAGACGATCGCGAGCACGTGCTCGATCCGCGCGTCTATGCGCGCGCCCGCGCGAAGCTCGCTGCCGGTCCGGCGCCGGCGGGGCCGGTGGACGTGATCGCGTGGCGCTCCGCGCCCAACAAGGAGACCCACGTCGTGAGGGGCGCGGGCGTTGCCAAGAAGACCGTTGTCATGAACTTTGGCGACAGGGGCATTCCCCTGCACGTCTTCACGCCCGAGAGCCACGAGAGCGGTTCTGCCGCGCTCGTGTTCATCCACGGCGGCGGCTTTATGGTGGGCAACATCGGCCAGTACGAGAACTGCCTGCGCGACATCGCGGAGCGAACGGGCTGCGTCGCGATCTACCCGGAGTACCGCCTGTCTCCCGAGACGATGTTCCCCGGTGGCGTCGAGGACTGCGTGAAGACGCTCGGCTGGCTTGTCGAGCATGCGGATGAGCTGGGTGTCGACGCGACGCGGGTCGCCGTGGCTGGCGACTCCGCGGGCGGAAGCCTGACCAACGCTGTCGTCCTCGACGGGTCCCATGCGGACAGGATCAAGCTCGTGGCCGAGCTGTATCCGCTCGTCGACGGCGGCCCTGTTCCGGAGGAATGGTCCTATGACCTCTATGAGATCGTGAACGACCAGAGGGACGAGGCTCTGAGCAGGGTGGATCGCATCCGCAACGCCAACGACGACCTGCCAATGATGTATACCAACGGCAATGCGGAGGAGATGCTCGACCCGAGGGTGTCTGCCCTGTTCGCGGAGGATGTGAGCGCGTTCCCCCGCACGGTCATCATCTCTTCCGAGTATGACTACCTGCGCTATCAGGACGAGCTGTTTGCGAAGAGGCTGCAGGATGCGGGCGTTGACGTCACCGCGATTCGCTATCGCGGCTGCGACCACGGCTTCTTCGAGATGTACGGCGTGATGCCTCAGGCTGAGGACGTCTGCCGCGTCATCTCTGAGGAGCTTGCGAAGATCTAGGGGCTCGTCGCGGCGGCCTCCTGGACGACTGATGGTCCGGTGGGATGCTAGGTGCGTCCCGCCGGACCTTTGCGTTGACGGGCGCGTGCCGCTTGCCGGCGGGCACGTGTGGGGTTCGCTTCGGCGGTGCCGGATTGACTGGGAGACGCGTTTGCCGCCACTCTTCCAAGCGGGCTCAGCAAGCAAACTGTGAGCTGAGCCCCAAGGGCATCGACAAGGGCGTGGGCGTGGCGCGAGCGCTGGCATATCTGGGCCGCGAGGGAAATGCGCGCACCTTTGGCTTTGGCGATTCGGGCAACGACCTGGGCATGCTCGCTGCCGTCGAGACGGCTGTCGCCATGGGCAACGCCATGCCCGAGGTCAAGACGGTCGCCGACTACGTGACCGACGATGTCGCACACGACGGTACCGTCACCGCGATGCAGCATTTTGGGTTGATTTAATAAATGGCCGGGTCGCCCGCAGTGGGGGCGACCCGGCCATTTGAGCTATTTTGCAATATAGAGCTTGGGATGACTGCGACTGCTCTCGATCGCCGCCGTCATGATGCCCTCGTCGTCTCCATCAACGATGATGCCGTCGAGGTCATCGATCTGCGCGGACTGATAAAAACTGGTCTTGTTGAACTTTCCCTGGTCAACCATCATGTAGCCCTGGTTTGAGTTGGTAAGGTACATATGCTTGATCATGGCCGAGAAGTCGTGCTCGACGGTAAAACCGTGGTCGGGGTGGAATCCGTCGGCACTGACAAACGCCTTGTCGGCATGTAGTTTGCTCATGCAGTCGAGCGTTAGTGCGCCCGCGAGATAGAGGTGGCCCTTGCGCACGGAGCCGCCCAGCAGCACTACCGAAGCATTGGGGAGATTGAAGCTGGCGTAGTTCGCGATTGCAAGATCGCCGGTGATAATGGTGATCTCACGCTTGTCCATGAGGGCCTTAGCGAAGTAAAAGCCTGTGGTGCCGATATCAATTACCAGAACATCGCCATCATCAACAAGAGTTGCTGCGGTTGCGGCGATGGCTTCCTTGGCCTCGACTTGGACATTGATGCGCTCCTCGGGATACGAGATTGCGTTGGAGCGAGAAAGCGATACCGCTCCGCCGCGTACGCGACGCAGCTTGCCTTCGGATTCCAGCGAGATGAGGTCGTGCCGTGCGGTGACTTCCGAAACCGAAAAACGGCGAACGATGTCGGATACCGAGATATTTGGCTTTTCGGCCAGCCAATTCATGATAAATCGCTGACGCTCGGCCGGTGAAAGGTCTGAAGTAGATGCCATATGCCGCTCCTTTTGAACAAAAGGTAAAAGATGCGCCTTTCGTAATCGAAATATAACGTATCGATATGAAAAGAACAAGGCAAATTCGAATGAATCAAAAGAACGGAAGGGCATGTCACAAATGCATGCGTAGCAGATAGTTCGCACGTAGACGGGCTATAAAGAGTCTCATTCTGAAGGTGCCGCCCAAAAGAAGTACGTTCACACCCGATATTCGACCGTTCACGGAAAGTTGACAATTGAGCTTTCGATGGCTTTTGAAATAGTTTATAAAAGAAAGCCGAAAAGCTTTTGAAACAAAGAAGAAGGCTTTCGATAGCAATAGTGCTAGATGAGAAAGGACCGAACATGGCGATTAAGGTGTTTGCCGACGGCGCTAACCTCGAAGGCATGCTTGACATGCATGACAATGGCAACGTTCAGGGCTTCACGACCAATCCTTCCCTTATGAAGGCCGGTGGCGTGACTGACTACCGCGCTTTTGCCAAGACGGTTCTTGAGCACATTACCGATGTGTCGGTTTCTTTTGAGGTATTCGCCGACGACGAGGCTGGTATGGAAGCCGAGGCTCGCGAGATCGCAACCTGGGCAGACAACGTCTACGTTAAGATCCCGGCGCTCAACACTAAGGGCGAGTCCACTGCCGCGCTGGTCAAGCGCCTTTCTGCCGACGGCATCAAGGTGAATGTCACCACTATCTTCACGCCCGAGCAGGTCGACGAGTTTGTCGATGCCGTCTCTGCTGAGACCCCCTCTATTCTGTCCATCTTCGCCGGTCGCATTGCCGATACCGGCGTCGATCCGCTGCCCCTCATGGCGGAGTCCGTAAAGAAGGCTGCCGTTAAGCCTGCTGCCGAGGTTCTCTGGGCGTCTACGCGCGAGGTCCTCAATATCTTCCAGGCGGAGTCCGTTGGATGCCAGATCATTACGGTCCCCAATGCCCTTCTTGCCAAGCGCAAGAATTTCGGGAAAGATTTGCTTGAGTACTCGCTTGATACGGTCAAGGGCTTTGCCCGCGACATTCAGGCGCTTGGTTTTCATATCCTGCCCGAGGAGTAGGGGACGAGCATGCTGACCGATCTTCTTAAGCCCGAGCTTGTTGCCTGCCACGTCGAGGCCTCCGACTGGGAGGAAGCGATCAGGGCATGCGGTAAGTTGCTCGTAGACGCTGGCAAATGCGATCAGAGCTATGTTGACGCCATGATTTCATCGGTTCACAAATTCGGCCCCTATATGGTCTTGGAAGAGGGCATCGCCATGCCCCACGCTCAGGCAGATGGCAATGTGAGTGAAGCGGGGATCTGTATCGTCACGCTTGACCCTGCCATTGCGTTTGGACACGAGGATTTCGATCCGGTTCACGTGCTCGTGGGTATTTGCGCACCCGACCCCAAGGCTCATCTTGGCTGCTTGGCGGAGCTTTCGCAGATGTTCGAGGACGAGGACTGCGTTGCCAAGCTCAGCGCATGCGATACGCCCGAGCAGGTTTTGGAGACCATGCGTTCATTCTTTTAGGCCTTAATGGCACGGCGATGCGTCGCCGCTTTTGGATAGACGGAAAACCGTCACGTGTAGGAGAGGAAGGTTGCCATGCATATCATCACCGTATGCGGAAACGGCATCGGGTCCAGCCTGATGCTCGCTGGCAAAGTCGAGGAGCTTTGCGAGGAGGAGGGCATCAAGGCCGACGTTGAGTCTATGGACCTGAACGGTGCTTCTTCCGCAAATCCGGATCTGTTCATCACCGTTAAAGAACTCGCCCCCGAGCTCCACGGCAACGTTGTGATCGTTCGCAGCTATGTGAACAAGAAGAAGATCCGCGAAGACGCCCTCGAGGCAATCAAGGCGGCCGCCGCTAACGCCTAAAGCGGCACAAAAAAGGGCGGTTCCCTGTGGAAGAGGGAAACGCGCCCACGTTAGAGAGAAAGGAAGCGCAGATGCAAGCCATCCTTCCCATACTTGAGTTTATCCAATCGATTCTGACCGAGCCAGCGTGGATTATGGGTCTATTTGCCTTTGTGGGCCTTGTCGCGCTTAAGCGTCCTGCCCACAAGGTGATGACGGGCACCCTGAAGCCCATTCTTGGTTACATCATGCTGTCCGCCGGCGCCGCTGTTGTTCAGGAGAACCTTGCTCCGCTGGGCACCTTCATCGAGACCGGTTTCCACATCACCGGCGTCGTGCCCAACAACGAGGTCGTTGTTTCGATGGCTCAGAGCGTCCTCGGCGTTCAGACCATGATGATCCTGATTCTCGGCTATGTCGTGAACATTATCATTGCCCGCTTTACCAAGTTTAAGTACATCTTCCTGACGGGCCATCACAGCATGTTTATGGCCTGCCTGCTGTCTGCCGTTCTGCAGGCATCTGGCTTCCAGGATGTCCAGCTTGTCATCGTGGGCGGCATGTTCCTGGGCCTCGTGAGCGCTATGCTTCCCGCCGTTGGTCAGCGTTTCACCGAGAAGGTTACCGATGGCGATGAAATCGCCATGGGCCACTTCGGTTCACTCGCCTATTACATCTCCGCTGCAGTCGGTACGCTTTTTGCTAAGGACGCCGAGGAGAACAGCACCGAGAAGATCGAGGTTCCCGAGAAGTTCGCCTTCCTGCGCGACACTACCATCTCCACGGCTCTTACCATGGCCTTCTTCTACCTGGTTACCGCTTTCGCCGCTTACATCGCAGATCCTGCGGTCGTTACCAAGACCGCTGGCGGCGACAACGTGATTGTCTATGCCCTGACCTGCGCTCTGTCTTTCGCCGTTGGTGTCACCATCGTCTATAACGGCGTTCGTATGATCCTTGCCGACCTGGTCCCGGCTTTCCAGGGCATCTCCAACAAGCTGATCCCCGGTGCCATCCCCGCCGTAGACTGCGCCGTCTTCTTCCCCTATGCTCCCACCGCCGTCATCCTCGGCTTTGTTGCCTCCTTCATCGGTGGCGTGGTCGGTATGTTCATCGTGGGCGCTACCCTGGGCATCTTCATCATCCCGGGCATGGTTCCCCACTTCTTCTGCGGTGCTACCGCGGGCATCTACGGCAATGCTACCGGCGGTCGCAAGGGCGCAGCTCTAGGCGCTTTCGTCAACGGCCTGCTCATCACCTTTGCCCCGGCCCTGCTCCTGCCCGTTCTTGACGTCTTTGGCTTCAAGAACACTACGTTCGGCGACTTCGATTTCTCCGTCATTGGTATTACGCTTGGCCGCGCTGCCGAGGCCTTCGGTACCACCGGTGTCTACGCGATTCTCGCTGTCCTTCTGGTCGTTGCCTTCGTCCCCAACTTCATCCACACCAAGGGTGCTGTGATCAATCACGTTGAGGAAGAGTAATCCAGGCATACGTTAAGCCCTAATCGGGCGGAGCTCCGATAACCGGCTCCTACACGGAAGCGGTGACGTCTCAATCGAGGCGTCACCGCTTTTTGCTTTGGAGCGATTGTGAATATGAGCCGGCGAGGCGCTGCTTCTGTTCCGTGAACGGAATCAAACGCAATGATCGGCAAAAACGTTTTGCCGCTGGGGCGTCGATATAAAAATGGTAAAACTGCAAAACCGTTCGCCGAGAAGATAAAAAACCGCAGCTCACGCCTTGATAAACGTAGGTAAAGTGTTTAGCAGTTTATCGGCCGTATGCTAACGAAAGGAATCAGGCAGATGGCAATCAAGGTGTTCGCTGACGGTGCAAACCTCGAGGGCATGCTCGACATGTACGAGAACGGCAACGTTCAGGGTTTCACGACCAACCCGTCCCTTATGAAGAAGGGCGGCGTGACGGACTACCGTGCGTTTGCCAAGGAGGTCCTGGCCCACATCACCGATGTGTCCGTGTCGTTTGAGGTCTTTGCCGACGACGTCGAGACCATGGAGGTCGAGGCCCGCGAGATCGCTACCTGGGCAGATAACGTCTACGTCAAGATTCCGTGCGTGACCACCAAGGGTGAGTCCACCGCCGAGCTAGTGCGCAAGCTTTCGGCCGACGGCATCAAGGTCAACGTCACCACCATCTTTACGCCTGCGCAGGTCGACGAGATGGTCGAGGCCGTTGACGCGGAGACGCCGTCCATCATCTCACTCTTTGCCGGACGCATCGCCGATACCGGCGTCGACCCCATTCCGTTTATGACGGAATCGGTCAAGAAGGCCGCCGCCAAGCCCAACTGCGAGGTCCTGTGGGCGTCCACGCGTGAGCTTATCAATATTTACCAGGCGGAAGGATGCGGTTGCCAGATCATCACGGTGCCCAACAGCATCCTGGCCAAGCGTAAGAACATCGGCCGTGACCCGTACGAGGTCTCGCTCGATACCGTGCGCGGTTTTGCCAAGGATATCGCCTCGCTCGGTTTCCATATCCTGCCGTAACGCGAACGCTGGCTACATCGCGGGTTGTTCGCCCCGGCCTTTCCTTTCCCTATCGCTCACGTGCTTCGCGAGGGTCGCGCTAGGCAAAGGAAAGGCCGGGGCTGCCGACACGAACTTGCCGGTAGGTTGGTGATAGGCTTCCATATCCTGCCGTGGACAAAGGTACCCCCGCCTGCGCCGTGCAAAATTGAGAGTATTCAGCAAGGTAAAGGCTTTTACCAGCTGGGTGAAGCATGGAACAGCCCCCGTTTTGGCTCTGATGACGCTAAAACGGGGGCTGTTTCTTGCTTTTTCGTCTCTGAGGGGCATCCGGAACGGTGGAATTTGCAGAATACTCGCGATTTTGCACGTCGCGAGAGGGGGGACCCTTGCTTGGCGGTTTACTTCCCCTGCACCATGGTGAGGGAGATCTTCTTGCGGTCGCGATCGACCTTTTCAACCCACACCTTGACCGTGTCACCGACGCGCACCACGTCGCTGGGGTGCTTGACGAAGCGGTTGGCCAGCTTGGAAATGTGCACGAGGCCGTCCTGGTGCACGCCCACGTCGACGAAGGCGCCAAAGTCGACGACGTTGCGCACCGTGCCCTTGAGTTCCATGCCGGGCTCCAGGTCGTCGATCGAAAGCGCCGAGCGGCTAAAGACTACCTCGGGCGCGTCGTCGCGCGGGTCGCGACCGGGCTTCTTGAGCTCGTTGACGATGTCGATGAGCGTGAGGGTGCCGCAGTCCAGGTCGCTTGCCAGCGCCGAGATGCTGCCCAGGCGGCGCTCGATATCGGGCACGCCGCCGCGGCTGAGCTCGCTTGCCGCAACGCCGGCGCGCTCCAGGACGGCCGTGGCCACCTCGTAGCTTTCGGGGTGGACGCTTGTCGCGTCGAGCGGGTTCTTGCCGCCGCTGATGCGCAGGAAACCTGCGGCGTTGAGGTACGCCTTGGGTCCCAGCTTGGGGACCTTCTTGAGCTGGCGGCGATCGGTAAAGGCGCCGTTTTCCTCGCGGTAGGCCACGATGTTCTTGGCTACGCTCGGCGTAATGCCCGACACGTAGCCCAGCAGGCTTGCGCTCGCGGTGTTGACGTCGACGCCCACACGGTTGACGACGTCTTCCACCACGTGGCCCAGGGTGCGCGAAAGCTCGGCCTGGTCAAGGTCGTGCTGGTACTGGCCAACGCCGATGGACTGGGGCGGAATCTTGACGAGCTCTGCCAGCGGGTCTTGCAGACGGCGGCCCAGGCTCATGGCGCCACGTACGGTGACGTCCAGGTCGGGATATTCCTGGCTGGCGAGCTCGGAGGCGGAGTACACCGACGCGCCGGCCTCGTTGACGATGGTGTAGCGAAGGCTGGGTGCCTGCTCGGTAATGAACTCCGAGACGACTTCCTCGGTCTCGCGGCTGGCGGTGCCGTTGCCGATGACGATGGTGTTGACGCCGTCCTTCTTGACGAGGCGGGCGAGCTCGCGCTTGGTGCCGGCGACGTCGTGGCGCGGCTTGGTGGGATAGACCACGCCGTGGTCGAGTAGCTTGCCGGTCTCGTCCATGACGGCGACCTTGCAGCCGGTGCGGTAGCCCGGATCGAGCGCGAGCACGCGGGCGCCGCGCACGGGGCGCGCCGAGAGCAAGCCCTCGAGATTCTTGGCAAAGACGTTGATGGCCTCGGTCTGGGCACGAACGGTGAGTTTGGCGCGGGCCTCGCGCTCCAGCGAGGGGGCCATGAGGCGCTTGTAGCCATCGGCGATGGCGGCGTCAAAGACGGGAGCAAACACGCCCTGGCGACGGGGCCAGCGGCTGCCGAGGCGTGCCGTAGCGGCAGCGCCGTCGACGTTCACGCGCACGCGGAGCTTGCCCTCGCGCTCACCGCGGTCGATAGCCAGCACGCGGTGGTTGGGTATACGGCGCAGCGGCTCATCATAGCTGTAGTACGGCTCGTAGGGGGTCTTCTCGGCGGGGTCGGTGGCCTCGACGACGATGTCGGCGGTGTTTTGCGTAAAGGCGCGCAGGTCGGCGACGTTCTCGGGATCTTCGGCCACCGTCTCGGCCACGATGTCGGCGGCGCCGGCGAGCGCCTTTTCGGGCGTGTCGAAGCCGGCCTCCTCGTTGACGTAGTCCGCGGCGGCGTCGAGCGCGCTGCCCTTGGCCGAGGCCTGCATGATGATCATGTTGGCGAGCGGCTCCAGGCCGGCCTCGCGTGCCTTCTGCGCGCGGGTCATGCGCTTTTTGCGGTAGGGCTTGTAGAGGTCCTCGACACGCCGGAGCTGTGTGGCCTCGCGAATCTGTTGCTCGAGCTCGGGCGTGAGTTTGCCCTGGGCGCCGATGAGCAGAATGACGTCCTCTTTGCGCTGCTCAAGATTACGCAGGTAGGACAGGCGCTCGTCGAGCGCGCGCAGGGCGACATCGTCCATGCCGCCCGTGGCTTCCTTGCGGTAGCGCGAGATAAAGGGAATGGTGTTTCCCTCGTCGATGAGCTTGACGGCCGCCTCGACGTTGGCGGCCTTAAGGTTGAGCTCGCGCGCGAGCTGGGCGATAAGATCCATGAAACTCCTTGCGTTTAAGGTGCGTTTGCAGCACAGAGCTACCAAGGATACCACCCGTCCCAAAAGACTGTTTTGGGACGAACGAATCAAGCTGAGGTGCAAAAGGCCCCCGTCTCAGAAAAATCGTCAGCGAAGTAGCAAAAAGCCCCGCGGGCAGGAGGTTGCTCGCGGGGCAAAGAAGAGGGGCTTATTTGTGGCGGACCGAGGGGCTCGGCATGGGTTTCTGCCGCGGCCGCTCTTAAGGCATTACAGCTCGACGAGCTGGCCGGTCTCGGCGGCCTCCTTGACAGCGTTGAGAAGCGTGAGCGTCTTGACGTTGTCGGCGGGGGTCACGACGGGCTCGACCTCGCGGCGGACGACCTTCACAAAATGCTTGAGCTGCATCTTGTGCGGCAGCGCCGGGTCGACGGCCGGGATCTCCATCTGCAGCGGCTTGTGCCAGTTGGAGGCGCCGTCGTAGGAGAACTCGTGCAGGCGAGGCAGCGACAGGGCGCCCTTGGTGCCGCCGATAAAGTAGGCGTCGGCATCGAAGGGACGGTACTGCGGGTCCTCGCGAGCGGTCGCCTCCCAGTTCCAGGGGCTGGCGGTGGCGTCGGAGATGGTCATGCTGGCGAGCGCGCCATCGGCAAAGCGAACGTTGACCACGGCGGAGTCCTCGGTCTCAAAACCGCGGGCGGCGCTGGACTGCATGCCCTGGACGGCAACGGGCTCGCCCAGCAGGTAGCGGAGCAGGTCGACGTCGTGCACCAGGTTGACCAGAATCGGGCCGGCACCCTTCTTGCGGCGCCACTCGACGTCAAAGTACTCGTCGTTCTTATAGATCATGTAGTGGAAGCTCGACACGGTGAGCTTGCCCAGCTCGCCGGACTCGATGATCTCCTTGGCCTTGTTGACGAAGGGGTTGTGGCGACGGTGTTGACCCACGAGTACGGGCACGCCGGCGGTCTCGGCCTCGGCGGCGAAGGCCTGGGCATCCTCCAGGTCGTTGGAGATCGGCTTTTCGACCAGCGGTACGATGTTGCGCTTGATGGCCTCGCGGGCAACGCCCAGGTGCAAGTCGTTGGGGGTGGCGATGATGACGGCCTCGGGCTTGACCTCGTCCATCATCTGGGCGGGATCGGTAAAGAACGGCACGCCGGCGGCCTCGGCCGTGGCACGGGCGCCCTCAAAGGCGTCGGCGATGGCGACGAGCTCGGCCTCGGGCTCCTCGGTGACAAAGCGGATGTGGTTGCGGCCCATGGCGCCGGCGCCGATGACGGCAATGCGGACGGGGTTGAGCTCAGACATTTCGACTCCTTAATACTGGTGGCTGGTGGAATGTGACAAAGGGGCTGTCCCTTTGTCACATCGATAAAACTAGGCGGACTTTTTCTTGCTGTCGGAGACCATCATGTAGACGGTGAGCACGACGGCGATGGCGGCGATCACGATGGCGCCATAGAAGGACTGCTGGTAGGCGGCGCTGCCGGCTTCGGCGTGATACAGCACGGCGGTGATGGGCTGGCTGATCCAGGTAGAAGCGGCGTAGCCCAAGAACATGATGCCGTAGTTGACGCCGATGTTGCTGGTACCAAAGGCGCCACCGGTGAGCGGCGGGTAGATGACGAGCAGGGCGCCAAAGCTAAAGCCGAGCAGGGCGAGCGCCACAAAGAACATGCTCTGCGTAAAGCTCATCGACATGATGACGAGCGCGATGATGGTGACGACAAGGCTGATGAGCAGCGACTTGTAGGCGCCGAGCTTGTCGATGATCTGGCCAAAGGACAGACGGCCGACCAGGTTTGCGCAGGTGTTGACGGAGACCACCACGCCGCCGAGGGCGACGGCAGCGGCGCTCGTGGGGTCGGCGAAGAGCTGGACGGCGGCGATGGAGGCAACCTTGCCCACGAGCAGGGTGCCCGCGGTGGCGGCAAAGGCGAAGGTGACGATGAGGACCCAAAAGCGCGGGGTCCTGACCATCTCGCCCGGGGTGAGGTCGCCGAAGGTACCGGCGTGCGCGCCGCCCTTGGGGGCCTCGAAGCCCTCGGGTAGCCAGCCGGCCTCGGGGGCCTTCAGGAACAGGGCGGAGGCGGCGATCGTCACAAAGAAGATGACGCCGAGTGCCTTGAGGGCGCCAAAGATGCCCAGGCTCGGGATGAGCAGCGAGGCGAGCACCGGGGACAGCACGGCGGGGCCGGCGGTCGAAGCGGCAAGGGTGATGCCGGAGGCGAGACCCTTCTTGTCGATGAACCACTTTTGGCCGGTGGTGAGCGCGGGGTTGTAGCCCAGGCCGTTGCCGATGGCGGCGACGAGCGAGAACCACAGGTAGAACTGCCACGGCTCGGTGACGGTGCCGGACATGAACCAGCCCAGGCCGTAGCACACGGCGGCAGCGATCACGACGTTGCGCGGGCCGATCTTATCGGAGATGCGGCCGGCGAAGATGCCCGTCACGGCCATGGTGGTCTGAAAGACCGGGAAGGCCCAGGTAAGAGCGCTGGACCACTCGGGGTAGACGGCGAGCAGGTTCTTGCTCACGACGGAATACAGCGCGATGGAGCTGATGAAGAACATGGTGACGCACGCGGCGGAAAGCACGACGGCGCGACCCTTGTTGGAGTTGGTGGAAGCCATGGGACTCTTTCTAATCGATACGGGGGAGGAGCGGGCGTGTCCGCGGGCCTCCCTGTCAGGTTGGTTTACTGGTCGGTCGGCTTGGCGACGCCGGACTCATCGGACCAGAGCTCGACGCCCTTGTTCTTGAGGTAGTTGTCGGCAAAGGCGCGGCGGCCGCCGGGCTTGGCGGTGAGGTCGCCCATCATGTTGGAGAAGCCGCCGTCGACCTTGATGGCGTCGCCGGTGGTAAAGTCTGAGCGCGTGGACGCCAGGAACATGACGGCGTTGGCGATATCGCTGACCTCGCCGATGCGGCGCGTGGCGATGAGGCGGCTGCGGCTCTTCTCGACCTCGGGATCGGCGTAAAAGCTTGCCGACATGGGGGTCTTGACGAAGCAGGGCTCGACGCAGTTGGAGCGCACGCCGTAGGGACCCCACTCGGCAGCCAGCATCTTGGACATCATGTTGACGCCCGCCTTGGTGGAGCTGTACACGCCCGAGAACGTCTCGGGGGAGTGGCTGGCGACGGTCGAGATGTGCACCAGACGACCCTGGCCGGCCTTGATCATCTCGCGACCAAAGCGCTGCGAGGTGATGAAGTAGCCGGTGAGGTTGACGTTGATGACCTCGTTCCAGTCACTCAGCGGCAGGTCTTCCATGGCGGCGAAGCGCAGGATGCCGGCGGTGTTGACGAGGACGTCGACGCGGCCGAAGTCGGCGATGGTGGCATCGACGGCGGCCTGAACCTCGGCCTCGTCGGTGGCGTTCATCTTGTAGCCCTCGGCGTGGATGCCAAACTCGGCGGCGAGGTCGGCAGCTGTGGCCTTGACCTTCTCCTCGTCCAGGTCGAGCAGGACAACGTTGGCGCCGTTGCGGGCGAACTCGCGGCAGATCTCGACGCCCATGCCGCCGAGCGCGCCGGTCACAGCGCAGACATCGCCCTCGAGCTTAAGCCAGTTGCTCATAGGAACTTCCCTTCTTGTGCCTCCCTGTGGGCCGCTCCCATTAATCGACCCACGTGGTTTTCGCTGGTTATCGTATGCTTTGCATTTGCGCAGGTGAATTGCATATTTGTTAGAATGGCGTTAACCATAGGTTTACACTGTGCGATGCAGTTTATTCTCAATTGAGCGCATGACCTGCGAAACAACCTCCTGTGGCACCATGTGGCCACGGGCGCGAAAACGGGAGATTGACGTGTACGATCGACGACTTGAGGCCATATCGGCCGCTGCGGAGCTGGGAAGCTTCTCGCGTGCGGCGGCACAATTGCGCGTGTCGACTCCGGCGCTCGTCAAGCAGGTGTCGGGCTTCGAGGCCGAGTTCGGCATCACGCTGTTCGAACGCTCGCACTCGGGCGTCAAGGTGACGCCGGCGGGCGCTCTGCTGGTGGACGACGCGCGCTCGATCATGCGGCAGTCCGAGGACGCGCTGCGCCGTGCCCGACGCGCGGCGGGCGATGGCGGTGCCGTGCGCCTGGGCGTGTCGATGATGTGCCCTGGGCGCCAGACGCTGTCGATGTGGACGAGTGTGCACGAACTGGAGCTGTCACTGCGCTTTGAGATTGTGCCGGTGAGTGACCTTTATGATGAGCGCGAGACCGTCATGCGCAGCTTGGGCCGCGAGGTCGATGTGGTGCAATCGAGTTTTTCTACCCCACGCTGGGGTGATGCCTGCCAAAAGCTCCTTATCGTCAACGTACCGTTTTATATTGATGTGCCGCGCACGAGCCCGCTTGCGCGCAAGACGCGCATCACAGTTGCCGACCTGGAGGGCATGCGCCTGCGCGTGCTTCGTCACGGCAACGACGCCATGGACGGCCTGCGCATCGACCTGTTGGCCGACGGCGGCGTGGACGTGATCGACGTGGACAGCTTTGACTTTGCGCTCTTTAACGAAGCGGAGGAAAAGGGCGATGCGGTGCTCACCTGCGGAGCGTGGTCGGGCGTGCACCCGGCTTTTGTGGGTGTGCCGTTCCTGTGCGGCCGCGAGGTGCCGGTCTATTTGCACTATCCGCTCGAACCCACCCTCCAAGTCCAAAAATTCGTCAACGCCATGGCCCAACTCCTCAAGTAGCTTACACAAAACGAGGCCCTGGCCAAACGGCCAGGGCCTCACTAACTTTCATTCCGCTCCAAACGACGGACTGATTGCGCGCAGGAGGGTGCCCCGGGGTCGGCGGGGTATTTCCTCCGCGCGCAGTTTCGCAGCGCAGCGAGAATGTTTGAGCACGGAGGAATTACCCCGCCGACCCCGGGGCACCCTCCGTCAGTAACTGGTCCTACTCGAGCTCAAACGCACCCGTGTACAGCTGGTAGTAATACCCGCGCTTGTCGATCAGCTCGTCGTGGTTGCCGCGCTCGATGATGCGGCCGTGATCCAGACAGATGATCGCGTCGGAGTTGCGCACGGTGGACAGGCGGTGCGCGATGACAAACGTCGTGCGGCCCTCCATGAGCTTATCCATGCCCGCCTGAACGATGGCCTCGGTGCGGGTGTCGATGCTCGACGTTGCCTCGTCCAGAATCATTGCCGGCGGATCGGCGACGGCGGCGCGGGCGATCGAAATCAGCTGGCGCTGGCCCTGCGACAGCTGGGCGCCGTTGCCGGTGAGCATGGTGTCGTAGCCGTCGGGCAGGCGGGTGATAAAGTCGTCCGCGCCCGCGAGCTTGGCCGCCGCGATGCACTCCTCGTCGGTGGCATCCAGGTTGCCGTAGCGGATGTTATCCATCACGGTGCCGGTGAACAGGTTCACGTCCTGCAGCACGACGCCCAGGCTTCGGCGCAGGTCGGCCTTGCGGATCTTGTTGACGTTGATGCCGTCGTAGCGAATCTTGCCGTCGGCAATGTCATAGAAGCGGTTGATGAGGTTGGTGATGGTCGTCTTGCCCGCACCGGTGGCGCCGACAAACGCGACTTTCTGGCCCGGCTTGGCAAACACGGACACGCCGTGCAGCACTTCGTGGTCGGGCGTGTAGCCAAAGTCGACGTTGTCCATGACCAGGTCGCCACGCAGCGGCACGTACTCGATCTCGCCGGTTGCGCGGTGCGGATGTTTCCACGCCCACATGCCGGTGTGGTGGTCAGCCTCCTCGAGCTGCCAGGTATCGGGGTTGACCTGCGCGTTGACGAGCGTCACATAGCCTTCGTCGGCTTCGGGCTTCTCGTCGATGAGCTCAAAGATACGGTCGGCGCCGGCGAGGCCCATGACCACGGCGTTGATCTGCTGCGAGATCTGGCCGATCTGTCCGCAGAACTGCTTGGTCATGTTGAGGAACGGCACCACGACGGCGATCGACAGCGCCATGCCCGAGATGCTCAGGTTGGGCACGCCCAGCGCCAGGAAAATGCCGCCGGCAAGGGCCACCAGCACGTAGAGCAAGTTGCCCAGGTTCATAAGGATGGGCATGAGGATGTTGGCGTACATGTTGGCCTTCTGTGAGACCTCGAAGAGCTTTTCGTTGCGCTCGTCAAAATCGGCCTCGGCGGCAGACTCGTGGCAGAACGCCTTGACGACCTTCTGACCGTTCATGACTTCCTCGATATGGCCCTCGACCACGCCGAGCTCGGTCTGCTGCGCAATGAAGAAGCGCGCGGAATTGGAGCCGAGCAGCTTGGTCATAAAGGTCATAAAGGCGACGCCGGCGATGATGACCAGGCACATCCACACGCTGTAGTACAGCATGATAAAGAACACCGTGACGATGATGATGATCGTCATGAGCAGGTTGGGCAGCGACTGACTGATCATCTGGCGCAGCGTATCGATGTCGTTGGTGTAGTGGCTCATGATATCGCCGCGCTGGTGCGTGTCGAAGTAGCGGATCGGCAGGTCCTGCATGCGGTTGAACATCATCTCGCGCAGCTTCTCGAGCGAGCCCTGCGTGACGATAGCCATGGCGCGGTTCCAGAAGAGCGAGGACAGGACACCGACGCCGTAGATGCAGGCGAGGGTGGTCACGAGCTGCAGAATCTTGGGCTGTGCGGCTTCCCAATCGCCCGACTGCCACGATTCGCTAATAATCTGCAGGGCGCTCTGCAGGAAGGTCGCGCCGATGGAGTTGATGATGGCGCAGAGCACCACGCCGGCGACGACAAGGGGCAAAAGCACGGGATAGAAGCCAAAGAGCGTCTTGATGAGGCGCGACATGGTGCCGCCCTTACGGTTGAGCGCGCGCTCGGCGGTCGTTGCCTTACTCATGTGCCTCGCCTCCTTCCTGGGTCTGAGCTTGCGTTGCGGATGCCTCGGTGTCGGCCTCGACGGCCCCTTCGCCCTCGGCAGACATCTTGTTTTGCGAGGTAAAGGTCTCTCGGTAGATCTCACTCGTCTTGAGCAGCTCTTCGTGGTTGCCGATCTGTGCGATGCGGCCGCCCTCCATGACAATGATGCGGTCTGCGTCCTGCACGGAGCTGATGCGCTGGGCGATGATGATCTTGGTCGTGTTGGGCAGATAGCTTGCCAGCCCTGCGCGGATCTTAGCGTCGGTCTTGGTGTCGACGGCGCTGGTGGAGTCGTCCAGGATCAAGATCTTGGGGCGACGCAGCAGGGCGCGTGCAATGCACAGGCGCTGCTTCTGACCGCCCGAAACATTAGAGCCGCCCTGTTCGATCCAGGTGTCGTAGCCCTTGGGGAAGCCGTCGACAAACTCATCGGCGCAGGCCAGATGTGCCGCCTCGCGGACTTCCTCGTCGGTGGCGTTCGGGTCGCCCCAGCGCAGATTCTCGGCGATGGTGCCGCTAAACAGCACGTTTTTCTGCAGCACCATGGCGACCTGGTGGCGCAGTGCGTCCAGGTCGTAGTCGCGCACGTCCACGCCGCCCACGCGCACAGCGCCTTCGGTGGTGTCGTACAGGCGGGCGATGAGGTTAACGAGCGTGGACTTGGCCGAGCCGGTGCCGCCGATGATGCCGATGGTCTCGCCGCTCGTAATGTGCAGGTCGATATCGTCGAGCGCCTGGCGCTTCGCATGCTTGGAATACTTAAAGCTCACGTGGTCAAAGTCGATGGAACCGTCGGCAACCTCGAGCACGGGCTCGGCGGGATCGGCGATCGTGGGCTCGGCGGCCAGCACCTCGGCAATGCGGTGTGCCGATTCGTCGGCCATGGTCACCATGACAAAGATCATCGACAGCTGCATCAGGCTCATGAGAATCTGGAAACCATAGGTAAAGGTCGAGGAGAGCTGGCCCACGTCGAACAGCGTGCCCTGGCTCGTGATGATGAGCTTGGAGCCCAGGTAGATGATGACGACAAACGCGCCGTTGACGCAGATGTTCATCATGGGGTTGTTAAAGGCGAGCAGCTTCTCGGCGCGGGTGAAGTCCATCTGGACATCGCGCGCGGCGGCCGCGAACTTCTCCTTCTCAAAGTCTTCGCGCACATAGCTCTTGACCACGCGCATGCCGGTGACGTTTTCCTCGACGGACTCGTTAAGGGCATCGTACTTGTGGAACACGCGCGAGAAGATGGGGCGCGCCTTAAAGATGATAAAGAACAGCCCAAAGCCCAGCAGCGGAATGATGACCAGGTAGACCATGGCAACGCTGCCGCCCATGATAAATGCCATGGTAAAGGCGAAGATCAATACCAGCGGCGCGCGCACGGCGATACGGATGATCATCATAAAGGCCTGCTGCACGTTGTTGATGTCGGTGGTCAGGCGCGTGACGAGCGAGGAGCTCGAGAACTCATCGATGTTGGCAAAGCTGAACGTCTGGATTTTGTAGAACAGGTCGTGACGCAGGTTCTTGGCGAAGCCGCAGCTCGCATGGCTGCAGGTGACGCCTGCCGCGGCGCCAAAAGCAAGCGATGTCAGCGCGATGAGCACCAAAAGGCCCGCGGTGGGAAGCATCTCGGCTACGGTGGCGCCGTCTTTGATGGCGTCGATCAGGTTGGCGGTGATAAATGGAATCAGCATCTCGCAGAGCACCTCGCCAAGCACGAGCAACGGCGTGGCAACGGTGACTTTCATATAGTCGCGGATGCTGCCCATGAGGGTTTTAATCATCCAGTTCCTCCCAGGTTACACGGATTTTCTCGAGCATTTCGGCGAGCTGCTCGCGCTCGTCGTGGGTGAGGGCACTAAAGGCTTGCTCTCTAAAGCGAATGCGGGCCGCCTGGTCGATGCAGGCGTTTTCCCGGCCGGTTTCGGTCAGGCGAATGGTGAGCTGCCGTCGATCCTTGGGGTTACGGCTGCGCTCGATGAGGCCGTTGAGCTCGAGCTTGGACAGGATCTCGGAAAGCGACCCCGGCTTGAGGTCAAAGTGCATGCCGAGTTCCTGCTGCGACATCTCGCCGCCGGGTTGCTTGGCCAGCAGGCAGATGATGGGCGCCTTGCCGGACACGCCTCCGCCATGAAAATGCATGTAATGGCCGCAAAAGCCCAGGCCGCTCAGGATGCGCTTGGCGAGTTTGTCTTCGGCGCTGACCGCTTCGGGTATGTCTACCGGTTGCGACGGGTCACCGCCGGGCTCATGCGGAAGGACGAGTGGTTCAACACACATATCTAAGCTTCGCTCCTTTCTTTAGTTAGGTAGTTGAATTGTTTTGTGCCTAACCAATTTAGGAGCACGGTAAATAAATGTCAAGGTACCAAACTTATTATGTTCGAGCGGCACTTAGGGACGTTCCTTATGTGCCGGCATTTGGGGACACTCCTTGTGTCGACTAGTCATTTAAGAACGTCCCCAACGACTAACTTCCTCCTTCCCGTAACCTTTCCGCAACAATTCGTCCTCTGCGGTGCCAGCGCCCGTTCACAACGTCCCCTGCGCTACACTTAGTCGCACTGTGGCGCTGCCGCGCCGCGCCCGAAACAAGGGAGACCCTCATGAAGAATACTCAGCTGCTGCTGATTAACGATATGTGCGGCTACGGCAAGGTCGCGCTTTCCGCCATGCTGCCGGTGCTGTCGCACATGGGTTACCGTATCCACAATCTGCCGACGGCACTTGTGTCCGACACGCTCAACTACCCCAAGTTCTACATCCACGACACCACCGAGTACGTGCGTCAAAGCCTCGCTATCTGGGAGGAGCTCGGCTTTGAGTTCGACGCCATCTCGACCGGCTTTATCGTGACCGAGGAAGAGACGCGCATCATCTCGGACTTTTGCCACCGCCGTGCGCAAAAGGGCACCAAGGTGTTCGTCGATCCCATCATGGGTGACAACGGCAAGCTCTATGCCGGCGTGCCCGAGTCCACGATTGGCCTCATGCGGCACCTGCTGGAGTGCGCAGACTACGCGGTGCCCAACTACACCGAGGCCTGTCTGCTCGCCGATACGCCTATTGCAGAGCAGATCACGCCCGACGAGGCCCGCGCCCTTGTGGACGCCGTGCGCGAGTTGGGTGCCAAGTCGGTGGTCATTACGAGCGCCGTGGTCAATGGCACGAACGCGGTTATCGGTTACGACCATGTAGCGGGGGAGTACTTCACGATTCCCTTTGAGCTCATTCCGGTCTATTTCCCGGGTACGGGCGACACGTTCTCGGCAGTGCTCGTCGGCCGCGTTATGGCAGGTTGGAGTCTGCAGCGCGCGACGTCCGATGCCATGCGCGTGGTGGCTGAGCTTATCGAGCGCAATGCCGACCAAGAGGACAAGTCGGCTGGCCTGCCCATCGAGGCCTGCCTGGACGTGATCGACCATGAGTAACGCTGGCGAGGGCGGCGTCAAGCCTGCGGGCGAGAACAAGCCGCTCGGCGCGCCGCGTGGCAAGCGTCCGCGTATCCGCGTGAGCTGCGTGGACCAGCTGGGTGCGTGCCGCTGCCACCATGGTCACAAGCCGGGCGACGTTTTTGACTTCGACCGAGACCGCGGCAAGATGTGCGTCATGGCCTGCCATGTGGGCTTTCCCTATATCGATATCCTGCGCTATGGCGGAACCGTATCTGGCAACGAGCCCGGCACGGCAAAGTTCTGCTGCCCCGAGGTCGATACGTTAAACGTCTGGCTCGCCGAAATCGTCGACGAATAGCCGGATGTGACAAAGGGGCGGGCCCTTTGTCGCATCCGCCGATGGTGCCCCTTCTTTTTTGCCTATAATCCTAAATCTCTGCATTTCATCCGATATTAGGTTCTAAAAACTCTGCATTTCATCGATAATCAAGCATATAAACCTTGCATTTCATTTGATGACACTGAGGGGAGAGCCTATGCTGCGTAGGAAAATAGCGGCAGAGCTGGAGCGTTGGCTGAAGTCTGCCGAGCAAAAGGCCTTATTCATTACGGGTTCTCGCCAGATCGGCAAAAGTTATTCGATTCGCGCATTTGGCAAAGCCAGGCATGCAACCTACATCGAACTCAACCTCATGGAAAATCGCCAGGCAAAAGATGCTCTTCTCGAGGCACGGGATGCCGACGATTTCATCAGCAGGGTGACGCTTCTCTCGGGAAAGCCGATAGCACCGGGCAAAACGCTCGTGTTTATCGATGAGGTCCAAGAGGCCCCCGACATCATGACGATGGCAAAGTTCCTTGTTGAGGACGGGAGGTGCCGCTGGGCGTTTTCGGGGTCAATGCTCGGGACCCAGTTCAAGGGCGTTAGGTCCTATCCCGTGGGATATGTTCACGAGCTTAGGATGTTCCCGCTCGATTTTGAGGAGTTTTGCTGGGCGATCGGGGTGAGCGAGGGAGCTCGCCAAACGATACGCGACGCGTGTATCAGCGAGAAGCCCATTCCTGATTACATTCATGACGCGATGATGGCAAACTTCAGGACCTATACCGTTGTCGGCGGAATGCCGGAGGTCGTGCAGCGCTTTCTTGACACGCGGGGCGACCTTGCCTCTGTTCGTCAGCTACAGTCAGAGCTCAACGAACAGTACCGGCGGGATATCTCCAAGTATGCAAGCGGGCGAGCCCTTCAGGTGCAGAGCATTTACGATCAGCTCCCTATTATGCTCGAGGGCGAAAACAAACGCTTCGTGCTCAATTCCATTGACCCCAAGGCGCATTACGACAAGTACCAGCGAGATTTTGTCTGGCTCGTCGATGCCGGCGTTGCTCTCAAGGCCGATATCGTAACCGAGCCAAAATCGCCCCTGCTCAAGACGGCACGGCCATCGCAGTTCAAGCTATACCAATCGGATACGGGCATGTTGATGGCGCGCTACCCCGTTGGCGTCGCCCAGGCGGCGTATCTTGATAGCAAGGAACCCAATCTGGGCGGTATTTACGAAAACGTGGTGGCCCAGCAGCTGACTGCCCAAAATCGCCAGCTTTACTACTATCAGACAAAGAAGCGCGGCGAAGTGGACTTTGTGGTCGACGGACCGGATGGAACGGCTGTTCCGATCGAGGTTAAATCAGGTTCCTATTACCACGCGCACGCCGCGCTCGGTCATGTGCTTGATACGGCCGAATATGGCGTAAGGCTCGGGATTGTTTTCTCGAGAGGCAACGTTGAACGCAGCGGAGCTGTTCTTTATTTGCCGCTATATGCGACCTGGGCCCTTTCGGATGTTTTGGGTGACTCCTGTGCCGAGGGGATAAAGCTGGAGGTCAAGCCGGTCTAGGGACAGTCCCCGATGCGACAAAGGGATAGTGCCTTTGTCGCATCCGCTATCCGAGATAATGAGCGTGGATTTTCTCCCGTCTAGAGCACACTTGAATGCTCAAAGTGGGAGAAAATCCACGCTCGATCTGTATGCCGATGACGCGGCTCACGAGGTGAACCTACAGCTGCTCGAGCATAGCGGTGCAGCCGGCGAGCACGTCGCGGTAGGTGGTATCGAAATTGCCGGTATACCAGGGATCGGCCACGTCGCCGGGGCGCTCGGTCCAATCGAGCAAGCGCGTAATCTTGCCGTCGGGGTCGTCGCCAAAGATGCGACGCAGACCGCGCGCGTTCTCAGCATCCATATAAACAATGCGATCCCAGTTGCCATACTCTGCGCGCCGCACCTGACGTGCGCGATGTGCGACGACGGGAATCCCAACCTCGCGTAGCTTGGCAACGGTACCGTGATGTGGCGGGTTGCCGATCTCCTCGGTCGAGGTCGCGGCGGAATCGATGACAAACTCGTCCGCGCGTCCGGCGCGGTGCACCAGCTCGGTAAACACCGACTCAGCCATCGTCGAGCGGCAGATATTTCCATAGCAGATAAAAAGAATGCGTTGCATAGAACGATACCTTTCATATAGAAGGCTGCTAAAGAGTCGAAGCCGGGCGCATACAGAGTTTTATTTCTTGGCCAGTTTGAAGTAACGTTCAAATATCAATTCGAAAACGTAATAGAACATTAATCGACTGTCGAGGTCCATGCTGCCCAAGCGGATTTCTTTTTGCACGGTGTAGATAGGGTAGTCGGCTAGTTTCGAGAGAGAATTTCGAGAAAAGCCGGTGAGTGTGACGATCTTGCATCCGCGCGTTTTGGCTATCGATGTGGCGTCAATAGACACCTGCGTCTCGCCGCTTACGGAAACGCTGAAGACCAGGTCGTTTTTGCCAAGCAGTTCTGCGTAGTGCCTCATGACGTGGCGTTCACTGAGTGTATCGGTATTCTTGCCCATTATTTTGAGCTTTTCAGCCATCTCGAGGCACGGGTATTTCGAAAAGCCCGAGCAGAAGAACACGATATGCGAGGCGTCCTGGATAAGGCTCACGACCGAGTCGATGACCCGGTCGTTAAGCAGGTCTTTGGTTTGTACGAGCTGGGTGTCGAGCGGAAGTGTCTCGATAGTGAATCGATTGCGGTCGAGTGAGGCGGAATACGATTGTTTGAGCTCCGTAAACCCCGAGAAGCCAAGCTTATGGGCAAGCCTTACGATCGTGTTGGGAGCGACAAAGAACCGTTCAGCAACGCTCTTAAGCGTGACATCGTCAATATCGTCACGCAGCTCGATGATGTAGCGCATGATCTCGCTTTCGAGATCGTTGAGCTTGCTCTCGCCAGCTCGCACATGATCATAAAAAGATTCTTGATCTTTCATAAGATGTTTCAGCCCCTCGCACCTCGCCGTACATATGGTACCGCTTTGTGTAGCCAGGTGAGAAATCGGTAATCGGTCAAGATTGCCTATTACCCATGAACTGGGCAAACGTACGTGTCGGCCTACACATATCTGTGTCGTGAACGAAATCATGTGTCCCCGTTTCGCATTGACCTGCGCAGGGGCTTGCAAATGAGCTCAAGTCGCAAAATATCAATCGAAACGAAGCAAGCCGAGGACAACCGCGGAGCCCAAGGTCTTCGAGAACACCGATCAGCCAACCCTGGAGGGACGGAACATGAAGGATAAGCTCAATATTGTGATCGTTGGCGGCGGCTCCACGTGGTGCCCTGGCATTCTTAAAGCCCTGACCAAGCACATGGACATTCTGCCGCTGAACCGCGTGATGCTCTATGACATCGATGCCGAGCGTCAGCGTCCGATCGGCGAGTTTGGTAAGATCCTCTTCGCCGAGGAGGAGCCCGGTGTGGAGTTTGGTTACACCACCGATAAGGACGAGGCATACACTGACGTTGACTTTGTGCTCTGCCAGATTCGTACCGGCGGCTACGAGATGCGCAGTAAGGATGAGAAGATTCCGCTGCATATGGGAATCATCGGCCAGGAAACGGTGGGCCCCGGCGGCATGGCTTACGGTATGCGCTCCATGCATGACATGGTTGAGATCGTCAACGACGTTCGCGCTCATAGCCCGGAGGCGTGGATTATCAACTACACCAACCCGGCTGCTATTGTGGCATATGGTCTCGAGCGCGTTCTGCCCGATGAGCATCGCGTCCTCAACATCTGCGACCAGCCTGTCAACCTCATGCGCTCTTACGGTCGCCTGCTCGGTCGCGATATGAGCAAGACGGAGCCCGTGTACTTTGGCCTCAATCACTTCGGTTGGTTCAAGCACATCTACGATGAAGAGGGTCATGACCTCGTCCCGCAGATTAAGGAGTACACGGAGAAGAACGGCTTCCTTCCTGCCGATGCCGAGCAGCGTGACCAGTCCTGGCTTGATACCTACGCCATGGTCAAGGACATGCTCGAGGACTTCCCCGACTATCTGCCCAACACTTATCTGCAGTACTATCTGTATCCCGAGTACAAGGTCGCTCACCTCGACCCCGACTACACTCGCTCCGATGAGGTTATCAACGGCCGTGAGAAGCGCGTGTTCGCCGAGTGCGAGCGTGTTGCCAAAGTCGGCACCGCAAAGAACTCCTCGGTTGTGCAAAACGACGCTCATGGCGATATGATCGTGGAAATCACCTCGGCCATTTATCGCAACACCAACAAGACCTTCATTGTCATCGTGCCCAACAACGGCATTATCGAGGGGATGCCCGATGACGCCATGGTCGAGGTCGCGGCAAGCGTGGGCGCCAATGGCCCGCAGCCCTATGCTGTTGGCAAAATCGGTACCTTCTATCGCGGTCTTATGGAGAACCAGTACGCCTATGAGCGCCTGACTGTTGAGGCTTGGATGGAGGGTTCCTACGAGAAGGCTCTGCAGGCACTCACGCTTAATCGTCTGGTCGGTGACGCAAAGAAGGCTCGCAAAGTGCTCGACAAGCTCATCGAGGCCAATAAGGATTACTGGCCGGAGCTTAAGTAGCTAGTTCCATAGCGCTTGATAACTGTTATGGGGCGTGTGGGCTGTAGAGCTGCACGCCCCGTTTCTTTAAGAGGGGTATCCCATGAACAAAGATGAGCTGCTGGCAAAGTTCCAGCGCCTGGGCAAAGTCCTCATGACGCCCGTGCTGATTCTGCCAATTGCCGGCATCCTCCAGGGCTTTGGCAATGCCTTTACCAGCCCCACCCTTACGGCAGCTGTTCCCTGGCTTGCTGCTCCGGGCTTTGCGATCTTCTTTTCGATTCTCAAGGCCGCTGCCAGCATCGTTATGAACAACATCCCGGTTATCTTCTCGATTTGTCTCGCCTATGGCTTTGCCAAGTCCGAGAAGGCTACCGCGGCGCTTTGTGGCTTTTTGGGCTACATGTGCATGAATTCCGTGATGGGCACGTTCCTTACGGCGACTGGCGTTATCGATCCCGCGAATCTTACGACGGGACAGAGCACGATCCTCGGCATCACCACGCTCGACACTGGCGTTATCGGCGGTCTTCTGGTGGGCGCAATCGTCGCATGGTTGCATAACCGTTACTACAAGATTGAGCTGCCTGCCGTGTTCTCCATCTTCAACGGCACGCGCTTTATCCCAGCGGTGACGCTGCTCTCATGCGGCATCCTCGCATTGGTCATGTCCTTTGTTTTCCCGTTTATTCAGAACGCTCTCGGTGCGCTGTCCGAGTTCATCAAGACTACGGGTGTCTTTGGTGCATTTGTCTACGGCGCCGGCGAGCGCATGCTCCTGCCTTTTGGCCTGCATCACTTTGTCTATTTGCCGTTCTTCTTCACGTCGCTTGGTGGCGTCGAGACCATCGACGGCCAGACTGTTCAGGGCGCTATCAATATCTACAACGCGATCCTGGGCTCTCCCAGCACGCCGTTTAACATCGAGGTCAGCCGTTTTGTCATGAACGGCAAGGTTATCTTCGCCATGTTCGGCCTGCCCGGCGCTGCACTCGCCTTCTACAAGACGGCGCTTCCCAAGAACAAGAAGAAGACCGCAGCGCTCATGATTGCCATCGTGGTGCCTTGCATCCTCTCCGGCATTACCGAGCCGCTCGAGTACTCCTTCCTGTTCATCGCGCCCATCCTCTACGTATTCCACGCTCTCATGGCTGGTCTTGCCTATGCGCTGACCTATATCCTGCAGTTCAACGTGGCTGGCTCCGCGTCCTTCGGCGGCCCGCTCTTGTCGTTGATCTTTAACGGCATTATGGGTGCAGCCAAGGGCTCCAACTGGCAGGTTATCCTGTTCCTCGGCCCCATCTACTTCGTGGTGTACTACTTCGTCTTCAAGTTCATCATTCTTAAGAAGGACCTTAAGACTCCCGGCCGCGAGGAAGAGTCCGACGATGAGGCCGAAAAGGCTCCCAAGACCGTGATTAGCGACCTCATTCCCGCCATCGTTGAGGCAGTGGGCGGCGACAACAATATTAAGTCTGTCGAGGCCTGCTTCACCCGTCTGCGCATCCAGCTCAATGACTGTGACAAGGTGGTTGATGACGCCGAGTTTACCGAAAAGCTCGAAGCGCGTGGCATCGTGCATGTCAACGGTGGCGTGCAGATTGTCTACGGCAACATGGCATCTAACTACGCAACCCAGATGCGCGAGCTGCTGGGTATGGAGTAAACGACTCAAACACACAATCAAGATTAATACAGGTCGGCGTCCGATCCTTCAATCGGGCGCCGACCTGTGCTGTTTTGGGGTGAATGGGCAAGCACATGACGTGCTCGCTGCTCTCTTTTGGCGCTGCCTATCGTGTATTCGGACGCCTTGTGACGGTGAGGTGCGTTCTTTTCGGTTCTAGCGTGTTTGCGGCTAGCGCTGCGCCCGAAGTCGATTTGCACAGCTGATATACAGAGCGTTAACCGCGCTTTGTAGGCTCATGCCCTCAACCAAGGCGGTCGAGTACTCGCTGAGTGACTCCGCGCTCACGGGTAGCAAGAGCTCGCGCGCCCCGTTGTTATCGAATGCCATGTTGCTCGATATCCAAATAACGCGGCAACCTCGCCGCTTGGCCTCAACGTAAAGATTGAAGATGTGGCTCGTCTTCCCTGAGAACGATACAAAGATGGTTAGGTCGTCGGGTTGGAGCAGACAGAGCGACGTCTCCTGTCCCTTGACGGAGCCGAATGAGAAGCACAGTCGGTTTACGCGGCTCAGCTTTTCGCAGAGTGAGCGGGCGGCGAGATTGGAGAATGAGCTTCCGTATACGTAGACATTTTGCGCATCGAGAAGCCAGTCAACGGCCTGCTCGAGTCGATCCTCGGTGAGCAGACGTTTTGTTTCAAGCAAAGAGGTCTCTACGATATCGAAATACCAGGGTATATCGATTTGCTTATGAGCCCTTGCCTCGGTTGTCTCACGCTGGAGCCAAGCGTTGAAGTCGTCAACTTGCTCTTTGAACGATCGAAAGCTCGAGCCGTTCACGCGCCTGCAGAAGCGCGAGATGGTCGCGGGCGATGTATTGCACGCGCGGGCAAGTTCTTCTATTGAGAGCTCTGGGATCTCGTCGTGATGGGAAAGGGCGTAGAGTGCGATGTGGGCGTCAAGGCTGCCGCCCTTCTCGACGTCTTCGATACAAGACCTGAGGTTCGAATAGACCTCGTACATCGACATTCAAATCACTCCAAACAATAATGCCCCGGAGCGGATATGCCGTCTCCGGAGCATCGTGGTGAAGCTATGGGACAGGATTTATTCCATGCCCAAGTATTCTCTCATTTCGACTTTGTAGACAGAAGCTTTATTGCCGTAAACGATCTGAACACCGCCGCCAACGTGAACGATGGCGCTGGCGCCGAGGTCTTTGGTGAAGACGCTATCGTCCTTGACCAGGGCGGTGTCTTTGAGGCTAAGCCTCAGGCGAGTGAAGCAAGCGTTGACACCCGAGATGTTATCGGCGCCGCCCACGGCTTCCACGATCTGCGGGATGAGCTCGCTTACCTGGACAGGTGCTTTGGAGTCGATGGCCGACGTGTCATCCGCTGCCTGCGTGTCATCATCCTCGCGGCCCGGGGTTTTGAGGTTAAATTTCTTGATAAAGGTGCGGAACAGTACGTAATAGATCCCGAAGTAAGCGATGCCGAGCGGAATAAGCCAGAACCAGTTGGAGCCTTTATCGGCGTTCATGATGCCGTTGAAGATCCACGAGAGGAGCGGTCCGCCGAAGGCGGAAGGTCCGGGCACATTGAACTGTACCAGGTAGGTGAGTACATACGCGATGCCGCACAGCAGGGCGTGGACCACATAGAGTACGGGCGCTACAAAGAGGAAGGAGTACTCGAGCGGTTCGGTTATGCCCATGATGGCGGCCGGAATAACGGCGGCGATCATGAGGGAGCCGACCTTCTTTTTATTCTCGGGACGGGCACAGTGGTAGATGGCGAGAGCCGCCGCGGGCAGGCCGCACATGGCGAACAGCACCTTGCCGTTCATGACGTATTTTGAGATGTCGATGTCGTACATCATGCCGGGCGTGTTGAGCATGGCGTTGTAGATGTTGACAGCACCCTCGACGGTCTGGCCGTCAACCTGGATGCTACCGCCCAGAGAAGTGAAGAAAAACGGCAGGTAGATGAAATGATGCAGGCCGAAGGGCAGAAGCATGCGCTCGGAGAAGCCATAGATGAACGCGCCAAACACCCCGGTGGAATCGATGAGTGTCGAGGCGGCCTTTAGGCCGGTTTGCACAAACGGAAACACGAAGGCGAGCGCAACGCCCACCAGGCTTGCGAAAACGACGGTGAGGGCGGGAACGCAGCGCGTGCCGTTGAAGATGCCGAGCACCGGCGGAAGCTGCACCTTATAGAATCGGTTGTGGATCCACGCGACTACCAAGCCGATGATGATGCCGCCGAATACGCCGGTGTCGAGTGTGGTTACGCCCAGGATGGCGTTCTGACCGGTCTGCAGGTTGGCGGGATCGATGGTGCCCAGCAGGATAAGCAGCTGACCCATGATCGTGTTCATGGTCATGTAGCCGATGAAGCCCGAGAGTGCGGCGGTCGCCTTCTCGGCCTTGGCGTAACCGTAGGCGATGCAGATCGCAAAGAGAACCGAGATGTTACCATTGATAACGTTGCCGGCTGCTTTGATGAGCGTGCTAAAGATCACCATCGGCTCGGTGCCCAAAAACGGGCAGAGCGAGATGAGGTTAGCATTGGAAAGGGCGGAGCCCAGACCGACCAAAATGCCGGAAACGGGCAGGAGGAGGACCGGCGCCATGAGCACCTTGCCGAGTCTCTGGAACTCGCTGTAGAGCTTGCTTTCTTTCATGATGTTCCTTCGATGCGCGGGGAGTTAGGACAGGGTCGGCCAATAATCGCCGTTCGCTTCGATCAGGTCGTCGAGGATTTGGCGCGCGACGGTAGTCGAAGGGACGGTCTTGTTGATTGCGATGGCTTCGAGCGCCTTCTGGTAGGAATGCTCGTAATATGCGTCGACGGCGAGCTTCTCACTGGCATTCTGCTCTTCGATAAGCCCCTTGTAGAAGGTGGGGATAGCAGGCTGGCTGATGGGTTCGGGGCCCCAAGAGCGCAGGTAGGCAGGGACCTCGACCATGGCGTCGTCGGGCAGATTGGGGATGGCGCCATTATTCTCGACGATTACGAGATAACGTTCGCACTTGTTGTAGGCGATAGAGGCGGCTGCGTCGACGATAAAGTCGCCAAAGACCGTGAAGCTCTGTACGGGGCTCTTGTAATTGGCGGGATCTGCCAGGTACTTGTCGTGCTCGGCAAACATCTCCTTCTCGCGTCCGTTGATGACGTTGTCGGCGCGCGTCCAGTTGGGGTCCATGTCATCTGCCATGTCTTTGGAGTACAGGTAGTACTGCAGGTAGCTGTTGGGCAGATACTCGGGATAGTCCTTCACAATCTTGACGTATTGACCCCAGGTGTGCATCCAGTCCTTGTCCTTGTGATGCTTGTCGCTCACGGCCATGCCGTGCTCGAGAATCATCTGACGGAGCTCCGGCAGACGATCGCACCCCTGCTTGTCGTAAATTTTGGTAAACCAGCCAAAGTGATTGAGTCCAAAATACATGGGGTCGATATCGCGCCAGCTGGGAAGTCCGAGCATCTTAGAGTACGAGAGCAAGATGGCCGTGGGCATATCGCAGATGTTAAGGATATGGTCGTTGTCAAACTCGCGACGTGTGGCCTCGGCGACAACTGCGGCGGGGTTGGAATAGTTGAGGATCCAGGCGTCTGGACTGTATTTCTTGGCGTAGCGTACGAGGTCGAAGACGCCGGGGATGGACCTGATGCCATAGGAGATCGAACCGCCGGCGCCGCAGGTTTCCTGTCCCACGCAACCGTACTTGAGAGGGATGCGCTCGTCCTGGCGACGCATCTGAAGGCCACCCTGGCGGATTTGCGCGAAGACGAAGTCGACATCGGTGAATGCCTTTTCGGGATCGGTCGTCACGACAACTTCGATGTCAGGAGCTTCCTGCTCGATGAACTGCTTCATGATGTCGTAGACGAGATGCATGCGCTTCTCGTCGATGTCGTACAGGGCGAGTTTGCGCAGCGGTAATTCGTTTTTCTTCTGCAATAGGCTCTGGATGATGCCGGGAGTGTGGGTGCTGCCGGCCCCGGCGATTACAACTGCTTTCTTGTCCATGTGGTAAACCCCTTTCGTGTGGATTGACCATTTCAGACTACGAAAGCTTTACCTGCGATTCTATCGATTTTCAGATTGCGAAAAACGATAGCGATAATCTTAACAGGATGCGTTTTGCGTGGTTAAATAGCGCCGGGAAAGATGCTGACTTGGGCAGCAGACGACGTGTTGCATGGCTGCAGGAGCGAGCGCCAGGCGGTCAAAAGATGGTGGGCGGTGCTGCGGCTTTTGGCTGCAATTGCGCTACCAGCGGTGGCGCTCCCAGCGAGCCAACTTAATCGTCACCAGCGTAAGCGCCCAGGCCACAAGCGAGAACGCGGCGCCCACGGCGCCCACGTACGCAATGCCAATGCTGCTTACCACGGCGCCGCCCACTGCGGTGCCAAACGAGATGCCGACGTTAAACGCCATGGGCTCAACCGAACTCGCGAGCACCATCGATTTGGGATGGCGGCTGCGAGCCACGTCCATAAAGTGCGTGATGCATGACACCGAGAACAGGTACATGAGCAGCGCCAAGCTAAAGACAAAGACCAGCGCGAGCGGCATGGTGCCGCCCACGGCAAACAGCCCGAGTAACGCCGCGGCCTGCAGCACAAACGTCACGAGCAGCGCCTTCATGCCAAAGCGCGCGTCGATCCATCCGCCCAGGATGTTCGAGATCAGGCAGAACACGCCGTAGGCCATAAGCGTGGTGCTCGCCTGAACGGTGCCCATACCCAGCACCTGCTCAAGATAAGGCGTCACGTAGCCGTAGAACACATAGACCGAGCCTACGCCAAACAAAAAGATGAGCATGCCGGTGATGATGCTCGGCTCGCGTAGAAGCCCCGCCTGCTCGCGAAAGGTGGCAGCCTCGTCGGTTTGCCCAGCGCGCGGCATAAACGCCACGAGCGCTCCGCAGATCAAAACGGCAAAGGTCAGCGTGCCGTACATGGCCACGTGCCAATCGAGCGTGTCGGCCACAAACTTGCCGATCGAAGTGACAAAGACCATTGCCACGGAAAACGCACCGTACACGACCGAGATGGCAAGCGAGGTTTGCTGCGGGGACAGCAGCTCGGGGATGTACGTCACACCCACGGCGAGCAGCGCACCCGAGACAGAGCCCAGGACAATGCGCGAGATAAACAGTACCTGGAAGTTGGGCGCCAACGCCATGACCAGGTTGCCGAGCACAAAGACGATGCTATAGCACACGAGCAGCTGGTAGCGGCGAAAACGCCCCGTGCTGAGCGCGAGCACCGGCGTCGCGATGGCGTAGACGAGCGCGAACACGCTGATGAGCTGGCCCGCAGTGGCAAGCGAGATGCCGAGCTCCGTTGCCAAGTCGCTCTCGATACCGATGACCACGAACTCGGAGCAGCCGAGCGAGAATCCCAACAACACGAGCAGCGCCAGGCAGAGCTTGGTGCGCGCGGGGGAGAGCGCGGCGGCGGTTGATTTACTTTTAGACGTGGTTGCGGCGGTCAAGGTTGTCACTCCAATGTCGCATGAATAAGCGGGATTCAATCCCTGCAACTCTAGCAGAATGTGTCAGGTGCCTGCCCCCCTTTGTCGCAGGCTGCGCTTGCCTGTATAGTCGCAATACAGGCGAAGATGGTCTCAGGCACATCGCGGGTGACAGGAGATCCCATGGGTATGCACACGATAAAGATTGCGGTGGGCGAGGGCAAGTTTGCGCTCGAGGCCCAGCTGACGGTGACGCCGCGGGGCATGGCGGTGTACGCTTGCTCGCCCGAGTTCGCGCACCTGGGCGCCACGGCGCAGGCCATTCCGCGCCCTGAGCCCGGTCGCACGGCGACCGTGAGCATCCTGGCCGTTCCGTGCCATCGAGACGAGATCCCGGCGCACGATATCGCGGCGGCGCTGGCCACGCGCTTTGGCGTGCCGGTAGTTGCAAGCACGGGTTTTCATGTTGAACAGGCGAGCGGGGACGACCTGCAGCGCGTGCTCGACACCACCAAAGAGCTCATCGCCGCGCTCGAGGAGGCCGCAGCCCGCATTCTGCGCGCCGGCTGGGATGAGGGCGGTGCAGGTGCCGAGGTCGTGGCGGTCGATGCCGCGACCGGCGAGGTGCTCGGCCACGTCGACCGCATCGAGGCCCATACCGGCGAGGGCATCCTGCATCAGGCATTTCTGACGCTTTTAGTCGAGGGCCGGGGCGAAGACGCGCGTCTGCTGCTCTGTCGCCGTAGTCCGCTCAAGCGCCTGTGGGGCGGGGTGCTGGCCGATAGCTGCGCCGGCCATCCGCTCCCCGGGGAAGACGTCGCGGCCGCCACGGCGCGCCGCATCAACGAAGAGCTTGGCATTACGCGCGATCCCGATCAGCTCAAGCACCTCGGACACGTGGTGTACCGTGAGGACCACGGCGACGGCCGCTGCGAGTGCGAATGGTGCGAGGTGTTCGCAGCCCATGTTGAGCCGGGCGAGCTGCATATCAACCAAGAGGAGATCTCGGAGGTGCGTCGCGTGGCCCCGTCCGAGCTCAAAGGCTACCTGCAGGGTCACCCCGAGCAGCTGGCCCCCTGGCTCCGCGAGGCACTCAGCGACCCATCCATCCGTACGGCCCTCGCTATGTAACAAAGGTACAGTCCCTTTGCCATATCCAAACCGTCACAACATTCGATGAAAATCTCGAAAACGAGGAAAAGCGTCGAATGTTGTGACGGTTTTTGCCCAGAGGATCGCTTCTCATCCAAAAATCCCGCTTGACTGTATTGCAACAACACAGCGCAACGTAAGGGGTGTCCGATAACGGGCGCCCCTTTTTAAGTGGCAACGTGGCTGCGAATCCGGAGCGCCCCCAACAAGAAAGGTGGGGATATGGAAGCGGAAAAGAAGGCGTTTAAGATCACCAAGCGCGAAATTGGCTTTGTGCTGGGTATCGTTGTCTTTTTGCTAGTGAAGTTTCTTCCTTTGGCGGAGCTGAGCTCGACGGTCGAGCTTACGGTCGGCGGTCAGACCTGTCTGGCGTTGACGCTCGCCACGGTGGTGTTCTGGGCGTGTGGCGTGGCACAGCCGGGCTTTGTGGGCCTGCTCTATTGCGCGCTGCTCGTTCTGTTCAAGGTGTGCGTGGACGACACGGGTGCCGCGAGCATCTCGGCGACGGTCGCCTCCACGTTTAGCTCGTGGACCAAAGCCACCATGTGGCTCGTCATCGGCGCCTACCTCATCGCCAACGCGGTCAAGGAGTCGGGCCTGGGCGAGCGCATCGCCTATGCGTTTATGCTCAAGTTCGTGCGCGATGCCAAGTCGCTCATCATCTCGATCTTCGCGCTCACCTTTGTGCTGTCGCTGCTGATCCCGCATCCGTTCCCCCGCGCCTTCCTTATCCTCGCCGTCGTCTCGGTCATCGCCGAGTCTGCCGGCTACGGTGACGACGACCGCGGTAAGCTCGGCTTCCTCGTGTTTGCCGCTGCCGCCCCGGGCTCCATGTTCTTCCTGACGGGCGACTCCACGCTCAACCCGCTCGTTGCGCAGTACAGCGCCGAGGCCGGCGGCATGAGCCCGTCCTTTGTCGACTGGTTCCTGTACATGAGCGTGCCCATGCTGGTCGCGCTGCTGTGCACCCTGTTCCTGGGCCTCTTCCTCTTTAAGCCCAGCAAGGAGCTCGTTTACGATCGCGAGCAGATCGTGGCCAAGCAGGCCGCGCTCGGCAAGCTCTCCGTCAAGGAGATTCGCACCATCGTGTGGCTTGTCATTGCCATCGCGCTGTGGCTTACCGTCTCGGGCGATTACATCGGCTGGGTGACACTTGCCATCGGCGTCGCGCTCGCCATGCCCATCATCGGCGAGGTTCTCACACCCGCCAGCTGGAACGCTGTTGACATCAAGTCCCTCATGTTCCTGACGGCCGCCATGGCCGTGGGCTCCGTGGGCGGTGCCACCGGCATGAACGCCTGGATCGCCGATGTCGTGCTTCCCAGCTCCGTGCCCGAGAACATCTTCCTGTTCGCCCTGCTTGTCGCCGCGCTGTCCATGGTCATCCACATGTTCATGGGCTCGGTCATGGCCGTGCTCGGCGTGTGCGTGCCGGCGTTCATCAGCTTCGCGGCCGGCTCCAGCGTAAGCCCGCTCGCCGTGGCGCTCATCGTCTTCACGTCCATCAACATCCACTACATTCTGCCGTTCCATAACCTGCCGATCCTTATCGGCGAGGGCAAGGACGCCGGCGGCTACACCTCCAAAGAGGCCATGCGCATGGGCATTCCCCTCACCGCGGTCGTCTTTATCGTCGTGCTGGTCGAGGCTGCCTGGTTCCACCTCTTTGGCCTGATGTAAGCGGCCGAGCGCTTGGGCTGCAAACAGCCGAGTGCTTGAACCGCGAGTTGCCAAGCGCTCTATCTATAAGCGCTGCGGCCCCACTACGTTACCCAGCCCGGCGGCACTCCCGTCGCCGGGCACTCTCCCGAAAGGAGCACGCTATGTCCACTACCGATGCTTCCCAGATCCACGACCTGCGCTCCGCGCTCGACTTTTTGCGTGAGATGCCGGGCCAGCTGCTCGAGACCGACACCCAGGTCGACCCGGACGCCGAGGTCTCGGGCGTCTATCGCCACGTCGGTGCCGGCGGTACCGTTATGCGTCCGACCAAAGAGGGTCCGGCGATGGTCTTCAACAACGTCAAGGGCTTTGACGATGCCAAGGTCTGCATCGGCATGCTTGCCAGCCGCAAGCGCATTGCCGCCCTGCTCGACCTTGACGAGGAGCACCTGGGCCTCGAGATCGGCAAGCGCTTCGAGAACCTGATCGCGCCCAAGCAGATCGCCGAGGGCGCGCACATCGACTGCCAGGAGGTTGTGTACAAGGCGACCGACGAGGGTTTTGACCTGCGCAAGATCGTCCCCGCTCCCACCAACACGCCCGTCGACGGCGGCCCCTACATCACCATGGGCCTCGCCTACGGCACGAGCCCCGACGGCTCCCAGTCCGACGTGACCATCCACCGCTTCTCCTGCGTCGACAAGGACAAGCTCGCCATGTGGATCACCCCGGGCAGCCGTCACCTTGGCGCCTTTTTTGACGAGTACTGCCAGCGCGGCGAGAACATGCCCATCTCCATCTCCATCGGCTTGGACCCCGCCGTGTACATGTGCTGCGGCTTCGAGGCTCCCACCACGCCGCTCGGCTTTAACGAGCTGCAGATCGCCGGCGCCCTGCGCGGCCACGCCGTCGAGCTTGCCGACTGCATCACCGTTCCGCAGAAGTGCATTGCCAATGCCGAGTACGTGCTCGAGGGCTACCTCATGCACGACGAGACCATCAACGAGGATGTCAACGGCCACGGCTACGCCATGCCCGAGTTCCCCGGCTACACCGGCGGTGCCAAGGCCTGCCCGGTGATCAAGATCACCGCCGTCACCACGCGCGTCAATCCCATCATGGAGAGCTGCATCGGTCCTTCGCACGAGCACGTTTCCATGGCGGGCATCCCCACCGAGGCTTCCATCTACAAGATGGTCGAGACCGCTATCCCGGGCCGCCTGCTCAATGTTCACGCTGCCCCCTGCGGCGGCGGCAAGTTCGTTGCCATCATGCAGTTCAAGAAGTCGAGCAAAAATGACGAGGGCCGCCAGCGCAACGCCGCCATGCTCGCCTTCTCGGCATTCTCCGAGCTCAAGCATGTGATTCTGGTCGACGAGGATGTCGACATCTTCGACATGAGCGACGTGATGTGGGCCATGACCACACGCTTCCAGGCCGACGTGGACCTCATCACCATCCCCGGCTGCCACTGCCACGTGCTCGACCCGTCCAACGACCCCGCGTTCGATCCCACGATCCGCGAGCACGGCATCGCCTGCAAGGCCATCTTCGACTGCACGGTTCCGTTCAACCTCAAGAAGAACTTCATCCGCTCGCAGTTCATGGAGATCGATACAGATAAGTGGGCAGCAGAGCTCGCTTTCTAGTACGTAGCCCTACCAAGTAGTCAAGGAGTTGCCATGCCTGAGTCTTCTGTCCGTCCCCGTCGCATTGTCGTTGGCGTATCTGGTGCCAGCGGCGCTGCGCTGGGCCTCGAGTGTCTCAAATGCCTGCGCCAGGCCGGCGCCGAATCGGCGCTTGTCGTCACGCGCGGGGGAGAGATCACCATCGAGCAGGAGCTCGGCATGACGCTCGACGAGTTTGCCACGCATGCCGATGTGGTCTACGACAACAAGAACATCGGCGCCGCCATTGCAAGCGGCACCTATCCGGTCGATGGCATGATCGTGGCGCCCTGCTCCATGAAGACGCTTGCCGGCATCGCGAGTGGTTACAGCGAAAACCTGTTGCTGCGTGCGGCCGACGTGCAGATGAAAGAGCAACGCCGCCTGGTACTCATGGTGCGCGAGACGCCCTTCAGTGCGATCCATGTCGATAACATGGCGCGCTTGGCGCGCATACCGGGCGTCATGCTCATGCCGCCCATGCTCACGTTTTACAACGGCCCCGCCACGCTCGACGATGCGGTGCATCACATCGCCGCCAAGGCGCTCGAGGCCGTCGGCGTGTCATGTGCAAACTATAAGCGCTGGTCATAGGCGCATTTAGGGTAGGATACGAGGAGTGTTTGAGCCCGCTGCCCCTGTGGGCGGCGGGTTTTTCGCGTCAAAGGATGTGTCGGGAGGACCTATGCAGACGGGTATGTATGCGATTAGCGAGATGGCGAGCTTGTTTAACGTTTCGCGCCAAACGCTCATCTACTACGACAAGATCGGCCTGTTTAAGCCCGCCGTGGTTAACGAAAAAGGCTACCGTTTCTATTCGCCCACGCAGATCCCGCTCATGCGTCTGATCTGCATGCTGCGCGACCTAGGGCTCGAGCTCGACGAGATTGACCGCCTGACCTCGACGTTCGACATTGGCGAGATGACCGATCACCTGCGCTCGCGGGTTCAGGCGCTCGATGGGCAGATTGCCGGGCTCAAAGCCGAGCGTGCGAGCGTGCAGGAGCGGCTGAGCTTTTACGACGAGGCGGTTTATTGGCGCGAGCGCGAGGGCAAACCGGAGCTCAAGCAGTTCGAGCGCCGCTTCGTGGTCTTTGAGGAGTTCCCGGCCGATATCGAGCGCGGCCGTTCGATGCTGCACCCCACGCTCATGCGCGCGATTCTGCGCATGCGTGCGCTCACGGGCACGCGCCCCATGCGCGGCTGGGGCGCCATGCTGCGTCGCGAGGCGCTGCATTCCGACGACCCCATCGCCGGTGCCGGCTCCTTTGCCGTGCTGCCGCGCGGTGCCGAGGAGCTGCTGCCGAGCGATCCTGCCGAGCTGGCAGAGATTGGCGTCGAGGTGTTGCCCGAGGGCACATACCTGTGCATGAGCCGCTGGGGCATGCCGTACGAACCCGAGGGCATTCGTGCCATCGTGGCATGCATGGACGAGCACGCACTCCAGCCCATCGGCGATGCCTTCGATTTTTGCTACCTCGATACCACCAGCTACGACGAGTCCCACCAAGAGGACTTCTGCTGCATCCAAATCCCCGTCGCCCTTCAGATGTGACAAGGGGACAGTCCCTTTGTCACATCCACGTCCATTTCTTAGAAACTTGCATAATCTGCAAGTTTCTAAGGTGGCATCTTATAAACTTGCAAATAATGCAAGTTTATAAGTTTTCATGTCTGGACGGGCGCTAGGGAGACTCTATGAACATCGTTCGCCGAAGCCGCTATCTTGATCGACTCATTGCTTTTCAGGATACCGACCTCATCAAAATCGTGACGGGTATACGCCGTTGCGGCAAATCCACGTTATTGGACATGATGAGGGAGCACCTGGCGCAACAGGGGGTGCCGGCCGAGCGTTTGCTGACCTTTAAGATGGAATCTCTAGAGTATGCGGGGATTACAGATTACCTGACGTTTTATCGCATGGTTCGGGAGCGCGTTGACGGTGTCGATCGCCCCTATCTGTTCTTTGACGAGCTCCAGAATGTCGAGGGCTGGGAAAAGGCGGTTAACTCGCTCCGAATCGATTTGCCGTGCGATATCTATGTCACGGGCTCCAATGCCTTTTTGCTATCGAGCGAGCTTGCAACGCTTATCTCGGGCCGGTATATCGAGGTCAAGATGCAGCCGCTCACGTTTGGCGAGTATCTTGATTTTCGCTCGATTGATGCGGTCGTCGCCGAAGGGCTTAGCGAGAGGGCCGAGCTCGTTTCCAAGACGGGCGATCGCCTTAATTCAAACACCGTGCTCGAGCAGTACATAACCTATGGCGGCATGCCGTTTCTGGCTCATGACGAGCCGAGACGCGAGGCGTGCCGCGACTACATCCGCAGCCTCTATCAGACGATTGTCGCGCGCGATATCCTATTGCGCGCGACGCGTAGAGGTCGCGGAGCTATCACCAAGCGCGACGTTCTCGAGCGGCTTTGTGCGTATCTGGCAGACAACATCTCCAATCGAACCTCGGTCAACAAAATCGTAGGGACGCTCAACGAATCGGCGGGCGGTAAGACCAACGCATCGACGGTGTCGGCGTATATTGACGCTCTGGAAGAGACGTACCTGTTTACCAAGGTAAAAAGGTATGACGTCAAGGGGCGGGAGCTTCTCAAGACAGGCGGTAAATATTACATAGCCGATACGGGAATCCGCAGCTATCTTGACGGATATAGAGGCAGCGATAGCGGAAGGATGCTCGAGAACGTTATCTACAACCAGCTTGTCTTTGAAGGATACGAAGTGTTTTGCGGCCATCTGCGCGCGGGGGAAATCGACTTTGTCGCAATCGGCGAGGGATCGGACCGTAAATATATCCAGGTTACCGAACGGATCGATGCCGAGGCGACCAGAGAGCGCGAGCTGCGACCGCTCAAACTAAACACGCTGGGAAAAATCCCTGATTCGTACGAGAAGATCCTGATCGTCAGGGATGGTGAGCATCCAACAGACATCGACGGCATCAGAATCGTAGGGGCGGTCGACTTCTTGCTGAGAAACAAGATCGCCCACGGCTAAACGCAAAATGTGACAAAGGGATAGTCCCTTTATTACATTCCATGCGAGCCGCCGTGCCATCTGGGGGTATAAGGCTGGCAAGTGTTAATTTGCGAGGCTTAAGGGGCGCCCCGTATGGATATCGATAACTTTGAATGGTGGTATAGCGAGGGCGAGGCTCCGGACGAGGAGTGGGACGAGCCCGCGCCGCGTGACGTGTCGAGCGACGAGGACGAGTCCGGCAATGATACCGGTGTCGAGCCTGAAGCCGCCTCCGATGCCGCCGAGCCCCTGACCTTTGAGCAGGCCTGGGCCCAGGCTGAGGCTGACGAGGCAAAGGCCGATGCCACGGCCACGCTGGGTGAGCCGGCCGATATGTCCATCTCGCCGGCAAAGACCCCGCAGCCGCGTCACACTATCGACCCCGATAGCACGGCATCCTTCAGCATTCTCGACGTGCCCTCGCAGGGCGCTCAAGCGCCCGCGCCCACGCATCGTCCCGACTTGGCTCGCGAGGAAGACGCGGGCCGCCGCTCGCCGCTCGGCCCCATCCTCATCGCCTTCATGGCCGGCGTCATCGCTTGCTCGGCGATCGGCAGCATCTGGGGTCATGTCGAGCAGCAGCGCCAAGACGCCGCCAAGGTCGAGATGTCTGTCGAGCAATCGCTCAGCCGCACGCGCTCGGTGCATGTATCGGTCGAGGTCAAGGACGGCGCGACGTGGGACACCGCGCGCGGCGACAGCCAGATGCTCGTCCATATCGTGGGTCGCACGCTCAAGGGGCAAGCGATCGACGAGTACCAATACGTCAATTCCGAAGGTGACGGCATCGAGCTCAAGCCCGGCGACTACGAGCTCACGGTCGATGAGCCGCCCGTCGCCACCGACGGCACGCGTTACCGCGCCTCAAAGCGCATGGTTCCGGTGAGTTTTAATTCACAGGCGCCCGATACGGTCGATAGCACGCCGCAGGGCGGGTTTGACCTTTACGCTATTGCTCAATAACTGCACCTGTCGCTCAACCCCGCCGCCAAGAGTGGGACAATAGCCCTCGACACCGTTGTTTACTATTGGAGGAAGTAGCATGTCCACCGTCACTACCATCAAGCGCGGCGGCCTCACCGCGGCCATCGATTCCATGGGCGCCCAGCTCACGAGCCTTGCCCTCAACGGCAACGAGTATCTGTGGCAGGGCGACCCGGCCTTTTGGGGCAAGCGTGCGCCTATCCTGTTCCCCGTCGTGGGATCGCTGCGCAACAACATGGCGACATCTGCGGCCGGCACCTGCGAGATGCCGCGCCACGGACTCGCTCGCATCGTCGAGCACAAGTTGGTCGAGGTTTCGGAGGACGGCTCCTCGGTAACGTACGAGATCACTGACACGCCCGAGTCGCTCAAGGCGTTCCCGTTCCACTTTAAGCTCAACATGACCTATGCCCTGACCGGCGACGCCACGCTCACGCAGACCTTTGCGGTCACCAACACCGGCGACGTGGCCCTGCCGTTCTCGGTGGGCGGTCATCCTGCATTCAACGTGCCCGCCCCCGGTGCCGAAGACGAGGCGTTCGAGGATTACGAGCTGGCGTTTACCGAGGCTTGGACCAACGAGGCTCCCATCATCACGCCCGACGGTCTTATGACGTTCGAGGGTAGCTACAAGGCCCCCGATAACTCGGACGTGCTGCCCATCACGCACCGCAGCTTCGATAACGATGCCATCATGTTCACCGATACTCCGGGCTCTACGCTCACACTGCGCGGCCGCAAGTCGGGCCACGGCGTCAAGATCGACTTTGAGGGCTTTAAGTACATCGGCGTGTGGTCTGCCGCCAACGACGCTCCGTTTGTGGCGCTCGAGCCCTGGACCGGTCATACCACCATGGACACCGAGGACGACGTCTTTGAGCACAAGGTCAACACCATCACCTTGGCTCCCGGCGCTACCGATAAACGTAGCTTTAGCGTCACCTTGCTCTAGATGTGACAAAGGGACAGTCCCTTTGTCCCTTCCCGCCCGCTAAGCCTCCCTGCCACATCCGGCAGGGAGGCTTTTTGGTAGGTAGCCATTGGGGATGTTCTTAAACGACTACTGTGTGTCTATTAATTTTTCGCGCACATGCCGCGCTGCTGGTTGCGGGCGTATATCCTGTCTTATTGTCAGTAAGGCAAAATAGGGAAGGCATCAGATGCAACCTCGACTACAGCGCGACGCGCAGACCCAGCCGGTGTGCAGTCGTCGCATCTTCTTGGGTAGCGCCCTCGCTGCGAGCGCAACCGTTGTCGCCGGCGCGCTTGCCGGCTGCCAGCGTCCGTCCACACTCAAGGTGGTCCAGCCCACGACGGGCGGCGGTCGCGATGACCTGTCCGATTCCGTTATCGGCAAGGATAAGATCCGCATTGGCATGGAGGCGGCCTACGCCCCGTACAACTGGCAGGTTTCCGAGGCCAGCGAGTTCACCATTCCCATCGACAACGTGCAGGGCGCCTATGCCGATGGCTACGACGTGCAGATCGCCAAGATCGTCTGCAAGGCCCTCGGCGGCGAGCCTGTTGCCGTCAAGCAGAGCTTCTCGGGCCTTATCGATTCGCTCAACAACGGCCAGATCGACCTCATCATTGCCGGCATGAGCGCCACGCCCGAGCGCGAGGAGTCCGTCGGCTTTTCCGACCCGTACTTCATTGGCTACTTTGGCCTGTTCGTAAAAGAGGGCTCGCCCTACCAAAACGCGACCAAGCTCAGCGACTTTAGCGGCGCCACGGTGCTCGGCCAAAAGGACACCATGCTCGACACTGTCATTGACGAGATCCCGGGCGTTGTGCACAAAAACCCGGTCGACTCCGTCCCCACGGTGTTTTCGAATCTGCTGCAGGGCACGTGCGACGCCGTGACCTACAACACCGAGAACGAGAAGGGCTATATGGCCCAAAACCCGGGCATTGTCCCCATTCATTTTGCCGAGGGCGAGGGCTTTAAGCAGGAGGTTACGACAAACGTCGGCTGCCGCAAGGGCTCGGACAAGCTGCTCAAGCTCATCGACAAAACGCTCAAGGGCGTCAGCCAAGAGGAGCGCGACCAAATGTGGGACGCGTGCCTCGACCGTCAGCCGGCATAGGGAGGCAGCATGAAAACCGTCAATCGTCTGGCCTCCTTTACCAAGGCCGACCACCGTTATGTGTACCTGGGCACGAGCGTCATCGCAGCGCTCGGCCTGGCGTTTAGCCAGCGCAACCCCACGCCGCTGAGCTTCTTGGCGCCTACGGGCGTGTTCCAAGACTGCCTCTGGGCAATCCTTTGGGCCTGGCTCGTCGTGTCGGCGGCGGCGCTCGTCACCAAACTCATGCATTGGAATGACTATCGCGAAACGTCGCCGTTTGCTTCCGAGCGCTTTCGTCGCAGCGCGCGCCAGGGCAGCTATGTCGTGGTCGCCATTGCGGCGATCTTCTTTATCGACCGTTGCGTCATGTCGTTTATCGACCTGGTGCGGGTGAGCATTGTCTCGGACTCCAACCCCAGCGACTTTTTGTCGAGTCTGGTCTACATGACCTACAAGAGCGGGGACTTCTTTATCCGCGGTATCGAGATCACCATCGCGCTTGCGACCTTCGGCACCGTCATCGCCTTTTTCCTGGCGCTGCTCTTTGTGTTCCTGCGCATTCAGACCTTCGACCGTGTGGACAACGATCTCACGCGCTTCTTCAAGAGCATCGGCCGCGGCTTTGCGACCATCTACTCCACCATCGTGCGCGGCACGCCCATGATGGTCCAGGGCCTGCTCATCTATTACGCGGGCTTCACCGTTTTGCGCGGCATGGGCTTCGAAACCGCCCAGGCCAACCAGATCTGGAGTACCTTCACTGCCGGCCTTGTCACCATCTCGCTCAACTCCACCGCCTACATGATGGAAGTTTTGCGTGGCGGCATCGAGTCCATCGACCCCGGTCAAGCCGAGGCGGCGCGCTCGCTGGGTCTGTCGCAGTGGCAGGCCATGCGCAAGGTCGTGTTCCCCCAGGGTATTAAAAACGCGATCCCCGCACTCACCAACGAGCTCATCATCAACATCAAGGACTCGTCGGTGCTCTCGGTCATTGGCGTGTTTGACCTCATGTACGCCACCACCACTGTCGCCGGCGTGTACTACCGCCAGATGGAGGTCTACTGCGTGGCGCTCGTGGTTTACCTGATCCTGACGCTCGTGGCGAGCCGCCTGCTCGAGGCCTTTGGCAAAAAGCTCGGCGCCGAGGCCCCGGCAACGCTGCCCAGCTCCAACTAGGCGCAAGACGAGGAGAATCATCATGGCAGATACCACTACCACCGGCGCTGTGGCCGCCGCACAAACTAAAGAGCCGCTCATCCGCGTCGAGGGCCTGCGCAAGAGCTTCGGTTCGCTCGAGGTGCTCAGGGGCATCGACCTCGCTGTCAATCCCGGTGAGGTCGTTACCATCATCGGCGCCTCGGGCTCGGGCAAGTCGACCTTCCTGCGCTGCCTCAACCTGCTCGAGACCCCGGACGCGGGCCACATCTGGTTCCACGGCCAGGACCTTACGGCCGAGCGCTGCAATATCAATAAACTCCGTGAGGACATCGGCATGGTGTTCCAGGGCTTTAACCTGTTCAACAACATGGATGTGCTCGACAACTGCACGCTCGCGCCCGTCACGCTCAAAAAGATGAGCAAGGCCGAGGCCGAGAAGGTCGCAATGGAGCATCTGACGAGCGTGGGGCTCGAAAAGTTCGCGCACGCCGCCGTGGGTCGCCTGTCCGGCGGCCAAAAGCAGCGCGTGGCCATCGCGCGCGCCCTGTGCATGAATCCGCAGATCATGCTGTTCGACGAGCCGACTTCGGCACTCGACCCCGAGATCGTGGGCGAGGTGCTCGAGGTCATGCGCAAGCTCGCGGCCGACGGCATGACCATGGTTGTCGTCACGCACGAGATGGCCTTTGCCCGCACGGTGTCCGACCGCGTGGTCTTTATGGACAAGGGCGTGGTGCTCGAGGACGCCGCGCCGGCCGAGCTCTTCGGCAACCCCAAACACCAGCGCACTCGCGAGTTCCTCTCTCGCTATCTCGAGGACAAATAACCGGCGCAAACGCCTACGTTGCAGGGCCGCTCCCGTGGGGCGGCCTTTGTCGTCACAATCGAAAGGATGTCATGGCCGAGGTTTGGCGCTTCTTTGCGCATGAGGACGATTTTGCCGATATGGACGAGGCCGGCGCGTGCGAGCGTTTGGGCCGCGTGCTGTCGTTTCCGACCGTCTCGAGCATGGATGCCGAGGCGGTGGACTGGCAGCCCTTCGATGACCTGCGCGCCTATATGCAGCAGGCCTGGCCGCGCGTGTTTGCGGCGGGCGAGGTCGAGCTTATCGATCATTCGCTGCTGGTGACGCTTGGCGGTTCCGACCCCGCCCTCAAACCCGTCATGCTCATGGGCCACATGGACGTGGTCCCCGTGGTGCCGGATACCGAGGCCGACTGGACACATGCCCCCTTTAGCGGGCACGTGGACGACACCTACATCTGGGGCCGCGGCGCGATCGACATGAAGGATCAGGTCGCAGGCATTCTCGAGGCTGTCGAGTATGCGCTGGCGCACGGTTGGCAGCACGAGCGCACGCTGCTCCTGGCCTTTGGCCAGGACGAGGAGACTACGCAGTACGGAGCAGGCGCCATCGGCCGTGCGCTCAAGGGGCGCGGCATTGAGCTTGAGTACCTGATCGACGAGGGTGACTACCGCATCGTTCCGGCTGCCGAGTATAGCGCGGGCGAGGGTTGGCTCATGCACGCTGACCTGGCTGAGAAAGGTTATGCCGACATTGTGCTCAAGACAAAGAGCGCGGGCGGGCATTCTTCCAACCCCTACGGCGGCACGTCGCTTGAGGTGCTCAGCCGTGCCATCACCGCAATCTGCGATATCGAGTGGCCGACGCGCGTGACCGATCCGCTTGCCGCCCAACTCGTCGAGTTGGGGCTCTACACGGCCGATGAAATTGCCGCCAACGGGGACGCCATTGTCCGTGATTGCCTCGCCAGCAAAAAGCTCTATCCGCTGGTGACGACTACCTGCGCGCCCACGCAGATCGAGGGTGGCAGCACCGGCGCCAACGTAATGCCGCAGGATATGTGGGCCAACATCAACTTCCGCATGCTCGAGGGCACGAGCGTGGCCGATGTCGCTGCTCGCTGCCGCGAGGCCGTTGCCGCGGCGGGCCTTGCCGGGCGCGTGGAGGTCGAACTCGGCCCCGGCAGCTCCGAGCCTTCGCCGTCTCCGCGTGTCGGCGGGCCGGGGCTCGAGGCCGTCCGTGCCATCGCCGCCCACTATTTCCGTGAGCCTTTGGGGACGGAGGAAAACGGATCATCGGCGGCGGGTGGGGTTCCTGTCAGCATCGTCCCCTCAACCGTGATCGGTGCTACCGATGCTGCCAACTACCAGCACATTTGCCCTGAGTGCGTTCGCTTCTCGGCCTTTGTGGTTGATGACGACGAGTGTGATCGCGGCGTCCACGGCACTAACGAGCGCATCACCCGCCGCGCCTACCTCCAGGGCATCCGCTTCCTCATCGCCCTGCTTCAAACGCTCTAGAATGTGACAAAGCGACAGTCCCTTTGTTAGCCGTTGGGGACGTTCTTAAACGACTAGTCGTTAAGGAACGTTCCCAATGGTTACGTCCAATCATTCCGTGCGGGTTATATGCAGGTTTGCCTGCGCACGCTATCATGTATGGGTTAGATCGCAACTATGTACCCCATACGCGAAGGGATGCGCATGTATCTGAAGATCGACATGTTCTAGCCGGGCTTACCCCCGCAGTGGCGCCGCGCGCCCCATCAACTCTGCCGATTTTCACCTTCACGCATATAAAGGAGTCCCGCCATGCGCGACAAGCTCGAAAAGATTATCAAGGCCTACGAGGAACTCGAGAAGAAGCTCTCCGACCCGGCCGTCGCCTCCGATATCAAGGAGTTCACGCGTCTCAACAAGGAGTACGCGCACCAGTCCGACCTCATCGCCGCCTCGCGCGAGTACATCGGCGCGCTCGATGACATCGAGGCCGCCAAGGAAATGCTCCACGATACTACCGATGCCGATGAGAAGGAGATGCTCCAGATGGATATCTCCGAAAACGAGGCCAAGCTTCCCCAGCTCGAGGAAGACATTAAGTACATGCTCATCCCGAGCGACCCCAATGACGACAAGAACACCATCGTCGAGATTCGCTCCGCCGCCGGTGGCGACGAGGCGGCCATCTTTGCCGGCGATCTGTACAAGATGTACCAGCGCTTCTGCGAGTCGCGCGGCTGGAAGACCACCGTGCTCGACTCCAGTCCCAGCGAGGCCGGTGGCTTTAAGTCCATCGAGTTCAAGGTCGAGGGCGACCGCGTCTACTCCGTCATGAAGTTCGAGTCCGGCGTGCACCGTGTCCAGCGCGTCCCCAAGACCGAGTCCCAGGGTCGCATCCAGACCTCCACGGCAACCGTCGCCGTGCTTCCCGAGGCCGAGGAGATCGACGTTCAGATCAACCAGTCCGACCTGCGCATCGATACCTACTGCGCCTCCGGCCCTGGCGGTCAGTGCGTTAACACCACCTACTCCGCCGTGCGCATCACCCACCTGCCCACCAACACCGTGGTGCAGTCGCAGGAGCAGCGTTCCCAGATCCAGAACCGCGAGGTCTGCATGCAGATGCTGCGCGCTCGTCTGTACGAGATGGAGCTCGAGAAGCAGCAGGCAGAGCTCGGTGCCGAGCGCCAGAGTCAGATCGGCCACGGCAACCGTTCCGAAAAGATTCGTACCTACAACCAGCCCCAGGACCGCGTGACCGACCACCGCATCGGTTTCAACTCCACCTACAACGGTGTCCTTCTGGGCGACCAACTCGGCACCGTGATCGAGGCACTCGCCGCCGCCGAGCGCGCCGAGAAGCTGGCACAGGCAGTCTAAGTTCCGCCGTTCTACCGAACGGCGGACCAGCCGACGCTGCGCGCCGTCCAGAGCGACAATTTGTCATTCAAAAGGCAAGGCATGACCAGAAGGTCTATGCCTTGCCTTTTTCATGCCAACTTGTTCGCTCTGGACGTCGCTCGCTGGCATTGCCAAAACATCGGCGTTTCCTTGGTTGTCAAATGATCCGTAGGGAGTCATTGGGGACATTGCTTTGAGATGTTATTCAGTCGGCTGTTATGGCATTTGAGCTGCTTACCTGCTTAAGGTAATTGACGGCATATATCTGCTATCGAAAATATTGCTCAAAATATCGTTCAAGAAGTCGCGGAGCGATTTTTGATGGGTCGTGCGTCAAGCGATGTGGCAAGTTCTTGGTTAGATATTGGTCAGTTTTGGGGCAACCTTGCCAAAAGCTTGACGGATGCAGATTTAGACGTCGACGAATGAACACTCTAGGCAGGCTCCAAGCAAAATTCTGGGCTGATTCTCGATAATCGCCTTTAATCGCCCCTTGCCAAGCGCTGGCCTCGCTTACAATCTGCTCCGACATTCGCGCGCCGCCCGGCGCTTAAGAGGGGAGGGCCCCATGGCAAACGAGATCTGGACCATCAAGCGTTGTCTCGAGTGGACCAAGGAGTACCTGGCCGAGCGCGGCGAGGAGCACCCCCGTCTTTCTGCCGAGTGGCTGCTGTGCGCCGCCACGGGCCTGGCGCGCATTGACCTATATATGCGTATGGACGAGACGCTTAACGCGGCCCAGCTCGAGACCATGCATGCGGCCGTCGTTCGTCGCGCTAAGGGCGAGCCGCTGCAATACATCACGGGCAGCACGCAGTTTCGCATGATCGATGTCGCGTGCGCCCCCGGTGTGCTCATTCCGCGTCCCGAGACCGAGATGCTCGTCGAGGAAGTCCTTAATTATCTGGATGCCGAGGTGCTGAGCCCCGAGGCTGTCGCCCGTCAGCGCGTTGAGCTGCCTTGGAACGATGAGGTCGAGCAGGCCCGCAAAGCTGAGGCGGCGCTGGCCGACGAACGCGCGACCGCCGAGCGCCGTGCTGCCAACCTGACGGCCGCCGATGGGGCTGCGCTGGGTAGCGACGTGCTCGGTAGCCGCGCCTATGCCGAGGAGCTTGCCGATCGCGAGGCCGAGGAAGCCGCCGCGCAAGCAGCAGAAGCCGAAGCCGCAAAAGCCGCCGAGCCCGAGCTCGACGAATACGACATCGCCATCGAGGGCGCCGACCAGGAGATGGCTTCAGCTCAGTATGCCGCCGCGCCCGCTCCGGTCGAGCCCCGTATCGCTCGCGTTCTCGAGGTCGGTTGCGGCACAGGCTGCATTTCGCTCTCCCTTGCCTGGGAGCGCCGCGGCCATGTCACCTGCACCGCCACCGATATCGAGCCGCGCGCTATCGATCTGGCCACCAAAAACCGCGACGCGCTCGGCCTCACGGCAGATGAGGTTGCCTTCAGCCTCACCAACCTGGTGAGCTCCATTCCCCACGACGAGTGGGGCACCTTTGACGTACTCGTCTCCAACCCGCCCTACATCCCCACCGATGTCATGCGCTCGCTGCCGCACGAGGTCAAGGACTTTGAGCCCGACCTGGCGCTCGAGGGCGGTGCCGACGGCCTGGACATCTTCCGCCGCCTGCTCAATGCGGCACCCTATATGCTGCGTGCCGGCGGCCTGTTTGCCTGCGAGCTCTACGAGGGCGCGCTCGACGCCGCGGCCGAGCTCTGTCGCCAAGCGGGCCTTTCGGACGTGCGTATCGTCCACGACCTCACCGATCGCCCCCGCATCGTTCGGGCCATCGTCACCGAGCCCAAGCAGCGCCAGTAATATTTATTAACTGGTTAGCAAAAATTATAAAGTAGTTTATAATTATGATGGCTGAAAGAGGTCGGCCAATGCAACCTCCTACCTTTCGGGAAATCATTGCCCTACTCAAGCACGATGGATTCGTGAAGGTCGCGCAAGTCGGTAGCCATGCTAAGTATGTTTCTGGTGACCGCGTTGTCACCGTGAACGGCTCTGGTGGTGATCGACCAAAGAAGGGCACGTGGGCAAGTATTCGTCGCCAAGCTGGATGGTAGTTGGAGGCAAAATGAGGCAGCGATTTACCTATGACTGCGTTCTCATAAAGGAAGATGACGGTTACTGCGCTAGCTTCCCGCAGATTCCCGGCGCCTTTGCCGATGGCGATACGCGCGAAGAAGCTATTGCCCATGCCACCGAGGCGCTGATGGCGTTTTTGGCCGATGACCTCAACAACGGTTTGACTCCGGCGGGGTACGAACGCTCGGCCGAGGTCGTGGCCCTTTCGGTCGAAATCGACCACGAGGACGCTCGGGAAGCGGCGTGCCGAACATTTAAAGACGCAGCGCTGGACCTCAAAGTCTCCGCTCCGCGGATTACCGCGCTGGTCAAAGCCGGAAAGCTCGATGTTGAACTCGTCGACGGCCGTCGGATGATAACGATAGACAGCATCGAGCGCTACGCCGCCCAAGAACGCCACGCCGGCAGGCCAAAGAAGTTCGTCGCAGTCCAATAACCCCCTCACTTTCACCGACTACTAGAGCCGCTCACCAAACCAACATGCGCTGTGGGCAAATGGATTGAACGTTTCGTGCGAGAATGCCCCTCAGTAAACAAACTTGCACCAGAGCGTAAGGGGCTGGCATACACATGCAGACGGTCTATCGGGTATTCGAGGGAGCGCGTGAGCCGCATCGGCTCGCCGTCGAGCGTACGGCCGAGGTGCTCGGCTGTGGCGGCTTGGCGCTGATCCCGACCGAGACCGTCTACGGTGTCGCCGTGGCAGTCAATGCCTTCTCCGATGCCGCCCCCCAAGATACAAGCGAGTTCCCGTCGTGGTCATGCGACCCGCAAGCCACCGTCAATGGCACCGCGGTCCCTGCGCTCGGCACCGGCTATCGCCGTATCTTCACTCTCAAGCAACGTGAGCTCACACAAACCGTCGCTTGGCTGGTCGATGGCGTCGAAGCACTCGACCGCTATGGCGTGGATATCCCGGAAGATGCCCGCATACTCGCGCGACGATGCTGGCCGGGAGCCCTGACTATCGTGGTCAAGGCAGCTCCCTGTGTGCCGACCTTTATGCGCGCTGCCGACGACACCGTGGCCCTGCGCGCTTCGGCCTCTCCCGTGGTCCAAGCGCTCATTCGCGCCTGCGGCAGCCCCCTTGCCTGTACGAGCGCCAACACGCACGGCGCGACCTCGCCGGCAAGCTTTGCCGCCGTCGAGGGTCGCATCCTGGAGGGGGTCGATGTTGCCGTCGACGCCGGTGAGACCCCGTGTCGCGACGCCTCGACCATCGTGTCGTTTCAGCACGGCGAGCTCCAGATCCTGCGCCAAGGCGCACTTCCCGCATCAGAGATCGAACGGGTCCTGTCCGACCCGATGCAATAGAAAGGTTTAAGCGATGTCGTTGAATCTGGGCAGCCTGGGCATGGAAGATGCCTCGTTTGACTTTGGCGGTTCCTACATCATGGCGCTCGACTGCGGCACCACCTCGGTACTTGCGACCATCGTCGACGAGTACGGATGCATCGTCGCGCAGGCACGTCGCAGCGTCAAAACCAGCTTCCCACGTCCCGGTTGGGTAGAGCAAGACCCCATGGCGGTCCTTGCCAGCCAGATCGCCGTCATGATGGAAGTCCAGTTTAAGAGCGGTATCCACTCCGACCGCATTGCCGCCATCGGCATCTCCAACCAGCGCGAGACCACGGTGGTCTGGGACCGCGTGAGCGGTCAGCCGATCTATAACGCCATCGTATGGCAGTGCCGCCGTACCGCGCCGGCAATCGACGCGTTGGTTGAACAGGGTTGCGAGGAGCTGGTGCGCTCCCGCACGGGACTCACGCTCGACCCGTATTTCTCGGCCTCCAAGGTACAGTGGATTCTCGACAACGTCGACGGCGCACGCGAGAGCGCGGCGGCGGGCGACCTCATGTTTGGCACCATCGACACCTGGCTCATTTACAACCTCACCGGCGGCCAGGTCTTTGCCACCGACTACACCAATGCCAGCCGCACGGCACTCTTTAATATCCATACGCTCGATTGGGACGACGACCTGCTGGCGCTCTTTGACGTTCCACGTTCCATGATGCCCGAGGTTCGCTGGAGCTCGGGTGACTACGGCCGCGTCGCGAGCGACATCATGACCAACATGCCGCCCATCATGGGTGTGGCGGGCGACCAGCAGGCGTCGCTGTTCGGTCACTGCTGCTTCCATCCCGGCCAGACCAAAAACACCTATGGCACGGGCTGCTTTATGCTCATGAACACCGGCGACGAGATCGTCGAATCCAAGAACGGTCTGGTCTCCACCATCGGTATCGCTGCGAACGGGAAGATCAGCTATGCGCTCGAGGGCTCCATCTTTGCTGCCGGTTCCACCATGAACTGGCTTCGCAACAACATGGGCATCATCTCGAGCGTGAGCGAGTCGGCACAACTCGCCGCTTCGATTAGCGACAACGAGGGCTGCTACTTCGTTCCCGCCTTTGCGGGTCTGGGCGCTCCCTGGTGGGACCCGCATGCCCGCGGTATCGTGTGCGGTCTGACCGGCGCCTCGAGCCGTGCGACCATCGTACGTGCCGCCTGCGAATCCATGGCATATCAGAGCTACGACGTGCTGCGCGCCATGGAGCAGGACGTGGGGCTTTCGATCGAGCGCCTGTCTGTCGATGGCGGTGCCTCGCGCAACGAGTTCATCATGCAATTCCAGGCCGACCTGCTGGATATCCCCGTGCTGCAATGCGAGACGGTGGAGACCACGGCAATCGGTGCCGCGTACTTGGCGGGTCTTGCCGTCGGCTATTGGGAAGACCTGGAAGAGCTGGAGCAAAATGCCCAGATCGTTAGGACCTTCCTTCCCCACATGTCCGCCGAGCGCCGCGAGCAAAACCTTGCGGGCTGGTGTGATGCAGTCAGGCGCTCGCTCAGTACCGCACAGTAGGGCTGCGATGGGCTGCTCGATACAACAAACCGCTAAACTAATGCATGGCGTGCGGCGGCAACATTGCTGCGCGCCTTGTCAGCGAGGCCGTTTTGCGGCCGCAACGAAAGGGGCAATCAACCCATGACCGTCACCTATGATGCGTCCCGTGTGACGCTTGTCGATCACCCGCTCGTTCAGCACAAGCTGTCGATCCTGCGCGATAAAAACACCGGCACCAACCAGTTCCGCCAGCTCGTGCGCGAGCTTGCGCTCTTTGACGGCTACGAGGCCATGCGCGACCTGCCTATGGAAGACGTCGAGGTCGAGACCCCCATCACTACCGCCACGTTCAAACAGCTTGCCGGCAAGAAACTCGCCATCGTGCCCATCCTGCGTGCGGGCCTTGGCATGGTCGACGGCATCCTCGACCTGGTGCCCTCCGCTCGCGTGGGCCACATCGGCATGGAGCGCGACGAGGTCACCCACGAGCCGCATGAGTATTACTGCAAGATGCCCAAGGATATCGACCAGCGTATCTGCCTGGTTGTCGACCCCATGCTCACCACGGGCGGTTCGGCCGAGATGGCTATCAGCTACCTGCGCGAGCGCGGTGTCAAGGACATCCGCATGCTGTGCATCGTCGCCGCGCCCGAGGGCCTCAAGTCGCTGACCGAGAAGGATCCTGACGTACATATTTATACGTGCGCCATCGATGACCATCTCAACGAGGCCGCCTACATCGTTCCCGGCCTGGGCGACGCCGGCGACCGCATCTACGGCACGCTCTAGTCGCTGGGCTAAACGGCCGCGGCTGCAAATACGAAGAAACGGTGCGCGCGGACGAACAAAAGGCGACCGCGCGCACTCCTGTTAACGGACGTTTTGCCCTGCAGGGTTCGAGAAAAACGTATTACCGTACCTGCGGCATAAAGAAGGTCTTAAGAAAACGAACAGGTGCGTATTAACCGATGCTTTTTCGGTTGTACTTTAGCGATTGGCTCGTACAATATTCACCAATGTTTGGCGGGAACTGTTCTGTGAGGCGTTAAAAAGGAAAGTGAGGACGCCAGTGTTTCAGATAGCCGATCTGCTCGCTATCGTTGCAGGCGCCATCGCGGGCGCAATTGCCTTCCTTCCCTTTGTCTTTACGCTCAAGCCGGTTCTTGACGATAAACAGAATGCGGACATGCTCAAGGGTATGGTGAGTCTGGCGGTCTCGGCAATCGCCCTGCTCGTCTTTACCTTGGTTGTGTTTGTGTTGTTCGGAGAGGCATTTCGCATGTTCCTCCTGGGCGAGGCGATCGGCTTCGTGGCCTTTATGGCCGCCTGCGCGGTTCGCGTCGCCAAGGCGCTGCGAGATCCTCATGAGGTCGAAAGGTAAGTCGTGGAAATTTTTGAAAAGCTGCCTGATGAGATTAATCATCTGGTCAGCGAGTTCAGCTCCACCCCTGTCGTGGGCGATCTGAGCTGCGGCATCACGCAGTACTCGTTTTGGCTGATCGTCTCCACGATCGTGCTCCTGATCGTCCTGGCCGTGTTCAAGAAGAAGCAGACCCTGGTTCCCAAGGGCTTCTTCGTCAACGGTTTCGAGTACATCATCGAGTACGTCGAGAACGATATCGGCAAGGGCGTCGTGGGTGAGAACTGGAAGAAGCACTTCCCGTTCCTGTGCTCGCTTTTCCTGTTCATCCTGATCAATAACATGATCGGCCTGATTCCGGGAATGAAGCCCGGCACCGGCGCAATCGGCTCCACCGCCGCGCTCGCCATCTTCGCCTTCGTGTACTTCATCTACTACGGATGCAAGGCTCACGGCGTGATCGGCTACATCAAGAGCCTCGCCCCGCAGGGCGTAAGCTTCCCGATGAACGTGCTCGTGTGGGTCGTCGAGCTTTTTTCGACCTTCCTGCGTCTCATCACGCTTGCCGTCCGTCTGTTCTGCAACATGTTCGCAGGACACGTGGTCATGGGCTCGTTCGCCATCATGGCGAGCATGTTCATGCAGCCGCTGCTTCAGCAGGTTTCCGCGGCCCACGCCGTTGGCGCCCTGCCTTCGCTAGCCTGGCTTGCCATCCTCATCCTGATCTATGCGATCGAGCTTGTGGTCGGCGCCATCCAGGCTTACGTCTTCACGGTCCTTACCGCCGTGTATGTCTCCGAGGCAGAGGAGGTCGCGGAGGAGGAGTAGTCTTCCGTTCGCGCCTTAAAGGTAAGGCAATTCGTTAAACCGCCGGTGCCCGTACCCATGGAGCCCGGCAGTTATAAAAAGGTTATCCTGCGTGAAATAAGACACGCACGACAAAGGAGGAATCGTGGGAGTTATCGGTTACGGTCTCGGTGTTATCGGCGCTGGTCTTGCTATCGGCCTGTCTGCTCTGGGTGCTACGGGTGCTATGGCCCGTCAGCCTGAGGTCCAGGGCCGCGTGTTCACCGTCTTCATCATGGGCTCCGCCTTCGGCGAGGCTCTGGCTCTGATCGGCTTCGTTGTCGCGCTGATCGTTAAATAGCACGGAGCGTCAAGTATGAATCTTTCATCCCAGAAGAGCGCGATCGCACTCTCCGCGTCCGCGGCCGCGCTGCTCATGCCGGTTTCCGCGTTCGCCGAGGACGGCGCTGCCGGTGCGGACATCCTCATCCCTAAGATGGCGGAGTTCATCCCGGCGCTTATCGCCTTCCTGATTATCTGGATCGTGCTGGCCAAGGTCGCCCTGCCGGGCATCATGAAAACCATGGAGGAGCGCGGCAAGAAGATCGAGGAGAGCCTCGACGAGGCCGAGAAGACCAAGCAGGAGGCTATCGCCAAGCGCGCTGAGTCCGACTCGATCGTCACCGACGCCCGTCGTCAGGCTGCTGACATCGTTCTCGAGGCCCGTAAGGACGCCGAGTCCGAGCGCGCCCGTATCATCGAGGCTGCTCACAAGGAGGCCGAGGAGATCATCGCCAAGGCCCATACGAGCGTCGAGGACGAGCGCAAGTCCATTTACGCCGGTGCCGCGAGCTCCATCGCCGACCTGTCCGTTGCCGTCGCCACCAAGATCGTGGGCGAGGCACTCGAGGACGATGCCGAGCAGAAGAAGCTCATCGAGCGCTACATCCAGGAAGCAGGTAGCCTGAATGCCGACTAGCCGCTATCAGGACAAGGTGCTCGAGACCTACGCGCGCTCCCTTCTGGAAGCCGCTAAGGCCGAGAACCATGTGTTCGAGGACCTCGAGATGATCGAGCGCTTGGCTTCTGCCAGCCCCGAGATCATCGCCGTGCTCGACACCATGTCCAAGCGCGACCAGCTCGACCTTCTTCCCAAGGTGGCAGCTGCCTTTAAGTATGTTGCCGAGGAAGACGAGGATGTAGTGGGCGTGACCGTCACCACGGCGATCCCGCTCGACGACGAGCTGCGTCAAACCATCACTAAGAAATGCGAGCAGGACTTCGGCCGCAAGGTATTCCTTATCGAGCAGGTCGACCCGTCTATCGTGGGCGGCCTGGTGCTCGAGGCCCGCGGCGAGCGTCGTGACATTTCCGTCAAGACGCAGCTGCGCATCGCGCAGGAGACCCTCGCAAACTCTGCTAATTCGTACGGAGGTGAAGCCTAATGTCCGAAACCCTCAATGCCCAGGATATCGCCAAGAAACTGCAGGAGCAGCTCACGAGCCTCTCCGCGACGGTCGATACGCATGAGGTTTCAACGGTCGACGAGGTAGGCGACGGCATCGCGCGCGTCTCCGGCCTCAAGAGCGCCATGGCAGGCGAGCTTCTGGAGTTCAAGAGCTCCGATACCGGTGAGACCGTCTTCGGCCTTGCCCAGAACCTTGACCGTGACGAGGTCGGCGCCGTTCTGTTTGGTGCCGTCGACTCCATCAAGGAAGGCGACGAGTGCCGCACCACTGGCCGCATTATGGATATCCCCGTGAGCCGTGCCATGCTCGGCCGCGTCGTCAATCCGCTCGGCCAGCCCATCGACGGCCTGGGCGACATCGTCGCCACGCACCGTCGCCCCATCGAGTTCAAGGCTCCCGGCGTCATCGATCGTACCCCGGTGTGCGAGCCGGTTCAGACCGGTCTGCTCGCTATCGACTCCATGGTGCCTATTGGCCGCGGTCAGCGTGAGCTCATCATCGGCGACCGTAAGACCGGTAAGACCGCCATCGCCATCGACGCTATCCTCAACCAGCGCGGCAAGGGCATGGTCTGCATCTATGTCGCCATCGGCCAGAAGGCCTCCACGGTTGCCAACATCCGCGAGACCCTCGCTCAGCACGGTGCGCTCGACTACACCATCATCGTTTCGGCCACCGCTGCCGATTCCGCCCCTATGCAGTACATCGCGCCTATGGCCGGTGCCGCTATCGGCGAGTTCTTCATGTACAACGGCGAGGACGGCAAGCCCGCCAGCGAGACCAACCCCGGCGGCCACGTGCTCGTCATCTACGACGACCTGTCCAAGCAGGCTGTGGCCTACCGTCAGATGTCGCTGACGCTGCATCGTCCGCCCGGACGCGAGGCCTATCCTGGCGACATCTTCTACCTGCACTCTCGTCTGCTCGAGCGTGCCGTCAAGATGTCCAAGAAGAACGGTTACGGCTCCATGACGGCACTGCCGATCATCGAGACCCAGGACGGCGACGTCTCGGCCTACATTCCGACCAACGTCATTTCCATTACCGATGGTCAGATCTACCTGCAGTCCGAGCTCTTCTTCCAGGGTCAGCGCCCGGCAGTCGACGTGGGCATCTCCGTGTCCCGCGTCGGTGGCGATGCGCAGACCAAGGCTATGAAGCAGGTTGCCGGCAACCTTCGCCTGGACCTCGCTTCGTACCAGGAGCTCGCTGGCTTTACGCAGTTCGGCTCCGACCTCGACGAGGCTACTCAGAAGCAGCTGACCCATGGTGCTCGCATGACCGAGCTCCTGAAGCAGCCGCGTTACAAGCCGTTTGAGGTTGGCGAGCAGATCGTTACGCTGTTCGCTGGCAACGAGGGCTTCCTGGATGACCTGGAGATCGCCGACGTGCTGCCCTTCCGTGCCGAGCTCATCGAGTACATGGACAATGGCTTTGGTTCGCTGCTCGACAAGGTTCGCGCCAAGAAGATCGATGATGACACCAAGGCTGAGCTCTTGCGCGTCATCGGCGACTTCAAGCAGCAGTTCATGGCCAAGCACCATTCGGATGTTTCTGGATCAGAGGAGAACTAAGCCCCATGGCCAACCTTCGCGACATTAAGAAGCGAATCTCCTCGGTTACCACGACCAAGCAGATCACGCGCACGATGGAGATGGTCTCTACGGCCAAGATCCGTCGTGCCCTCGATCGCTCCAAGCAGGCCGAGCCCTATAAGGAGGCGCTGACCGACGTCATGTTGACGGTCGCCGGCGACGCCTCCTGTTCGGGCACCGATCCCATGCTGCAGAAGCATGAGAGCGTCAAGCATGGCCTGATTGTCGTTATTGCCTCGGACCGCGGCCTTGCCGGCGGTTTCAATACGACGGTGGAGCGCACGGCCGAAAAGCTCGCCGCTTCTTGGGCGAACGACGGCATCGAGTGCGAGATCATCGCGTGCGGGCGTAAGCCGGCCACGTATTTCCGTGACCGCGCAAACGTTGTCATGCACTTTGAGGGCAACTCCTCTGAGCCCGATTTCAATCAGGCCCGCATGATCTCCTCTCATATCTGCGATGCGTATCGTGCCGGTGAGCTTGACCGTGTCGAGCTTGTCTACCACCACGCCAAGAACCGCGTGGATCAGGAGCTTCGCGTCGAGCATCTGTTGCCGCTCGACCCCGAGATGATCGCTATGGCCCACGGTCCGCGTAAGAACGAGACCGACGCCCCTAAGCGCATCTCGTCCACGTTCGAGTTCGTGCCCTCTCCCGAGCATGTTCTCGGCAAGCTTGTGCCGTCTTATATCCTGACGGTCATCTACCAGGCCCTGATCGATTCGGCGGCTGCCGAGCAGGGTGCACGCCGCAAGGCCATGCACTCCGCGACGGAAAACGCCACCGCGATCATCTCGACCCTTACCCGCACGTATAGTCGCGTGCGCCAGGCTTCGATTACGACCGAGATTAACGAGATCGTCGGCGGAGCCTCAGCATTGGAGGAACAGTAATGGCTAATAACACCGTAAAGCTTGCGGTCGAGGAAGCCACCAAGAAGACGACTGCCGGTGATGGTCGCATCGTGCGTATCATCGGCCCTGTCGTCGACGTCAAGTTTGACGGCGCGGTGCCCCCGATCTACAACGCGCTCACGGTCGAGGCCGAGACCCCGATCGGTCATCTGAGCACGATCCTCGAGGTCGAGAGCCAGCTTCCGGGCGGCGTCGTCCGCACGGTCGCCATGTCCTCGACCGACGGCCTGCAGCGCGGCCTCATCGCCACCGATACCGGTGAGCCCATGAAGATGCCCGTTGGCCCCAAGACGCTCGGCCGCATTTGGAACGTCATGGGCAAGCCTGTCGACGGCAAGCCCATGCCTGAGGTGGAGGAGTTCTACCCCATCCACCATGCAGCGCCCCGCTTTGACGAGCTCACCACCAAGACCGAGATCTTCGAGACCGGCATCAAAGCTGTTGACCTGCTCGAGCCCTACATCCGTGGCGGCAAGACGGGCCTGTTCGGCGGCGCCGGCGTCGGCAAGACCGTTCTGATTCAGGAGCTCATCAACAACCTCGCCCAGGAGCACGGCGGCACCTCGGTGTTCACCGGCGTCGGCGAGCGTACCCGCGAGGGCACCGACCTGTTCCTCGAGATGAGCGAGTCTGGCGTTATCGACAAGACCTGCTTGGTCTATGGTCAGATGAACGAGCCGCCCGGAGCGCGTCTGCGCATCGGTCTGGCCGGCCTTACCACCGCTGAGTACTTCCGCGATCGCGGCCAGGACGTTCTGCTGTTCATCGACAACATCTTCCGCTTCTCCCAGGCAGGTTCCGAGGTTTCCGCACTGCTGGGCCGTATGCCGTCCGCCGTTGGTTACCAGCCCACGCTGGCAACCGAGATGGGCGACCTCCAGGAGCGTATTACCTCGACCAAGACGGGCTCCATTACCTCCGTCCAGGCTGTCTACGTCCCCGCAGACGACCTGACCGACCCGGCGCCTGCCACGACGTTTACGCACCTCGACGCCACCACGGTTCTTTCGCGTAGCATTTCGTCGCTTGGCCTGTTCCCGGCTATCGACCCGCTCGCATCTTCCTCCGACGCTCTCGATCCCTCGATCGTCGGCGAGGAGCACTACCGTGTCGCCGTCAAGGTCCAGGAGCTCCTGCAGGAGTACTCCGACCTTCAGGACATCATCGCCATTCTGGGTATGGACGAGCTGTCCGAGGAGCAGCGCCTTACGGTCAACCGTGCCCGTAAGATTCAGCAGTTCCTCTCGCAGTCCTTCCACGTCGCCGAGAAGTTCACCGGCAACCCCGGTGTCTACGTCCGCGTCGAGGATACCGTCCGCTCTTTCGCCGAGATTGTCGACGGCAAGGCCGATGACCTGCCCGAGCAGGCTTTCCGCTATGCTTCCACGATTGAGGACGTGCGCGAGCGCGCCCGCAAGATGGGGGAGAAGTAGGTTATGCGTATCCGCATCGTGTGCCCCGTGAGCTGCGCCTATGAGGGCGACGCTGCGTTTGTGTCGATTCCGTCCACGGATGGCGAGTTTGGCGTCCTGCCTGCTCACTCCAGCGAGATCTGCACGATCGACCGCGGTTACGTTCGCGTTTCCGATAAGGCCATGGGCACTGTCGACCACACGTTTGCCGTGGCCGGCGGCTATGCCCAGGTTGCGGACGATGTCGTGACCGTTCTCGCCGAGCGCGCTTGCGATTTGGCGACCGTCGATGCCGACAAGCTTAAAGCTGATATTCAAGGTTTTGAAGAGAAGCTGGGTAATTTGTCGGAGGATGATGCACGCCGCGCCTACCTCTATAATGAAATCGCATGGTGTAAGCTCAAGCTTGCCCAATAGTCAAACGATTTAGCGTTCGACCATTTGCGAACACATCATGCCCGGGATGGCCCAGCCACCCCGGGCATGCTTTTTGAAAGGGTAGACCTTGGATATTATCCGCGTTGAGGGTGGCCACGCCATCGGAGGCTCCGTGCCCGTCTCGGGCGCCAAGAACTCCGCGCTCAAACTCATGGCGGCAACGCTTCTGGCGCCGGGCAAGACGACGCTGCAGAACGTGCCCGATATTTCCGATGTCCACGTGATGGGCAAGGTGCTCAAGGGCATGGGCGCTACGATCGATGTTCTCGACGAGCACACGCTCGAGATTGATACCTCTCAGGTCGATTCATGGGAGGCCCCCTACGAGCTCGTTGCCAAGATGCGCGCTTCCACCGCCGTCATGGGGCCCCTGCTGGGCCGCTTCCATCGCGCCAAAATTGCCATGCCGGGCGGCTGCAACCTGGGTGCTCGTAAGATCGATATGCACATTCTTGGTCTTGAGGCCCTGGGCGTTGAGTTCGATACCGCCCACGGTTACATCAACGCTAATGCGCCCCAAGGTCTGCGCGGTACCACCGTCACGCTCGAGTTCGCCAGCGTCGGTGCGACCGAGAATCTCATCATGGCCTCTGTGCGCGCACAGGGCACCACGGTTATCGACAATGCCGCCCGCGAGCCCGAGATCGTCGATCTCGCTAACATGCTCAACGAGATGGGCGCCAAGATTGTTGGCGCCGGTACGCCCGTCGTGACTATCGAAGGCGTGGAAGAGCTCCATCCCGTTATCCATCGCGTGGTGGGCGACCGCATCGAGGCCGGTACCTTTATCGTCGCCGGTGCGTTGATGGCGGACGATCGCGGTGTCGATGTCACGGGCTTTTGCCCCATTCATTTGGGCATGGTGCTCAAGAAGATGGAGCTCATGGGTATCGACTGCGAGCGCGTCGAGGATGGCGTCCATGTGAACCGTGCCGAGCGTATCAAGCCGGTCGACATCCAGACGCTTCCGTTCCCCGGTTTCCCGACCGACATGCAGGCGCAGATTATGGTGCTCTCCGCCCTTGCCGACGGCAGTTCCGTTATTACCGAGAACATCTTCGAGAATCGCTTTATGTTTGCCTCTGAGCTGGTGCGCATGGGTGCCGACATTCGTATCGAGAGCCATCATGCCATGATTCATGGCGTCAAGGGCTTCTCGGGTGCACAGGTTACCTCGCCCGATTTGCGCGGCGGAGCGGCCCTCGTCGTAGCGGGCTTGATCGCCGACGGGACGACCGAGGTTTCGGCTATCCATCACATCAAGCGCGGCTACGAGCAGTTTGTCGAAAAGCTGCAGGCGCTCGGCGCGCATGTCGAGCATGCTACCGTCCCCGATCCCGTCATCTACTAATACAGGTTGCCTATGTTTAATAAAAAGCCCCTCGCGGATACCACCACCCGAAGACCCTCAACTGGTGCGCAGGCCAAGATCTACAGTCGCGATAACGTGGCTCGCTATTCCGAGCGCGCTCGTCAACGCCGCCGTAGCCACACGATTCGTCACGTCGCGCTCATTGTCGTGCTTGGCGTGCTGCTGAGTGCCACTACCGCTGCCGGCCTGTGGTTTGCCACCATTATGGGCAAGCTCGGCGATTCTAATGTCATTACTGACAATCTGCGTCGGGTTCTGGTTGACACCGATGAGGCAAAGGATCCGTTCTACGTGCTGCTTCTTGGCACCGACGGCCGTCCGGGCGAGGATACGTATCGTGCCGACTCGATTATCCTGGCACGCATCGACCCCACGCAAAAGCAGGCGACGCTCATTTCCGTTCCGCGCGACACCAAGGTCGAGTACAAGGGCGAGACCATGAAGATCAACGCCTGCCATACCGTTGGCGGCGCCGAGGCCATGGTCGAGGCGGTCAACGAGCTGTGCGGTGTTCAGATTTCCCACTATGCCGAGGTCAGCTTCGACGGTATGCAGGCGCTGATTGATTCGGTTGGCGGTATCGACATTAACGCAACCGATGATGTTGACGACCCCGAGCACCTGGATATTAAGATTACCGCTGGCCAGCAGCATATGGACGGTGCCACCGCCCTTACCTATGCCCGCTGCCGCTACACCTATGCCGACGGCGATTACACGCGCATGCGCCACCAGCGTCAGGTGCTTGGCGCCCTTGCCAACCAGATTCTCAATAACTTCGATGCCACGAAGATCTTTGGCCTGGTTAATTCGCTGTCCGATATGCTTGTAACCGATATGAGCGTTCAGGATACCGTGGCTACGGTCAACGCCATGCGCGGTATGGATGTCGACGGTATCTACTCGGCCAACCTGCCCTCGTACGCCGACGACAGCACCATGATCGACGGTGTGAGCTACGTCTTTGTCTACGAGGACGAGCTCAAGGAAATGATGGAGCGCGTCGATGCCGGCAAGGATCCCAAGGGTCCCAACACCATGGGTCTTTCCGACGGTTCCAGCTCTACGATCGGTGACCTGAACAACAACACGTCTGACGACTACGCAAACGGTACCGCAACCTCATCGGTCAGCTCTGACGATTCCGACGATTCGAGCGATTCGAGCGATTCGGACTACTACGAAGAGCCCACCGGCGACGGCAACGGCTACGAAGCCAATTATTAGGGTTACGCGGGCTTACCAGCCTGCGTAACCAGTTGACGCTGCAAACCCGCCAGAACGGCAATCTGCCTTTCAACTTCGGCGGCATGATCAAAAGATCAATGCCGCCTCGTTTCAAGGCACCTTGCTCGCTCTGGCGGGTTTTCGCTGTCGTTGCCAAAACATCGGCGTTGCCTTGGTCCGGACTAGTCGTTGGGTAGTCATTGGGGACGTTCTTAGACGACTAGTCAAACAAGAACGTCCCCAATGACTACCCACAAAGCGAGAGTGGATCTCGTCATTTTGCGGCACTTGGGGACGTTCCTTTTCTGCCGGCAGTTAGGGACACTCCCTGTACAAAAACCGCCCCGTCCTCTGTAGAGGACGGGGCGGTTTGTCTTTTGGACTTGTGCAGCCAGGCTTATGCAAAGCGGGCGACGAGCTCCTGGAGCACGTCGGTCATCTTGACGAGCGAACTGACCGGGACGAACTCGTTGACGCCGTGGTAGCAATAGCCGCCGGTGGAAAGGTTGGGGCAGGGCAGACCGCGGAACGACAGCTGAGCGCCGTCGGTGCCGCCACGAATCGGCAGCACTTGGGGCTCAACGCCGCAGGCAAGGTAGGCTTCCTTGGCAACATCAATAAGCTCGGGATAGTCACGAACGATCTCGGCCATATTTCGATACTGCTGCTTAATCTCGACTGTCACGCGCTCCTCACCCAGACGCTGGTTGAGCATCGAGGCGGCGGCATCAATAAGGTCGAGTTTCTGCTGGAACTTGGCGGCGTCATGGTCGCGGACGATATAGCGCGCTGTGGCGTGATCGACGGTCGCAGATACACCCTCAAGGTGATAAAAGCCCTCGTAGCCTTCCGTATACTCCGGGCGCTGCGCGTAGGGGAGCAACGCGTTGAAGTCGCAGAACAGATTGCCTGCGTTGACCATACGGTCCTTGGCGTCGCCCGGGTGGATGGACTGGCCCTCAAAGCGGACGGTCACCTCGGCGGCGTTAAAGCACTCCCACTCCAGCTCGCCGATGGGGCCGCCGTCGACCGTGTAGGCGTACTTGCAGCCAAAGGTATCGATATCCAGCAGCTCGGCTCCGTGGCCGATCTCCTCGTCAGGGCAGAAGCAAATGCCGAGTGCGGGATGGGGCAGAGAAGGGTCCTGAGCGATACGCGCGACAAGTGACATGATCTCGGCGACGCCTGCCTTGTCGTCCGCGCCCAGCAGCGTGGTGCCATCGCTGCAGACCAGGTCCTCACCCGCGAGGTCGTTCAGGGCGGGAAGCTTGGCGGTGCTCATGGCAACGGGCTTACCGTCAACCGTGCCGCAGACCAGGTCGCCGCCCTCGTAGTGTACGATGTGTGGCTTCACGCCGGCGCCCGGTGCAACTTCGGTGGTGTCGAGATGGGCGATCAGGCCCAGGGCGGGCTTGTCCTCAGCGCCCGCACTTGCGGGGATATGCGCGCAGACATAGGCATGCTCGGTCACGTGGGCATCTTCCGCACCAAGCTCGCGCAGCTCTTCAGCCAGCACGTTGGCAAGATCAAACTGAACGGCGCTCGAGGGTACCTGGTCGCAGTTTGCATCCTCGGACTGCGTGTTGATCTGGACGTAGCGCAAAAAGCGCTCGAGGACATCGGGGTTTGTGGTGGTGTTTTCCATAAAGATCGCTCCAATCTTGGTCGTCGTGTGCAACAAGAACTCTAGCACGGTATGCCACGGCATACCGCGACGCTTGGATGGGGTAGAATCAGCCATTGAATGCAGAAGGGACGGAAGATCATGGATACGACAAATAGCTCGCGCGAACTACATCTGACGGTGGCGAACGAAGACTACTTGGAGTGCATGGTTCGCATTGAAAGCGAAGAGGGGGAAACCAACGGCGTGCGATCGGTCGACATCGCGCAGCGCCTTGGCGTCTCCAAGGCATCGGTCAATAAAGCGGTTTCGGCGCTCAAGGCATCCGAGCTTGTCGAGCAATCGCACTACGGCAAGGTAGTCCTGACCGATCGCGGCCGCGAGGTTGGCACGGCTATCTGGTACCGTCATCGCCTCGTCCGCACGTTTTTGGTTCAGGAGCTCGGTGTCGAATTTGAGCGAGCCGATTCCGAGGCCTGCATGATGGAGCATGCGCTATCCGAGGACACGATGAACCGCTGGCTCGCCTATCTCGAAAAGCAAGGAATCAGCGTCGAGGAATAGCGGGATATATATGGATACGAGTTATTACAATCGCTTTGGTGCCGAGGAACTTACGCGCCGCTTGTCGAGCGAGACCTTGTTGGCGCAGGGCCCCATGGGCAGTGTTCTGTTGAGTGAGTACGACGCCGCAGACATTCCACCGGCGTTTTGGAATCTGGCAGAGCCGCAGGCCGTTTCTCGTATCCATCGCTTGTATGTCGCCGCCGGTGCGCAGGTACTCATTACCAATACCTTTCAGGCATCAAGCTATGCCCTCAAGCACGACCAGATTGCGCCGTCCGTGGCGGAGGTCAATCGCGGGGCCGTCGACGATGCCCGCCAGGCGCACCCTCAGCTGCTGCTGGGCTCGATGGGTCCGATCGGTATTGAGTGGTTTGCCGAGGACTCGGCCGAGTTTCGTGAGATCCGAGGCATTGCGCGCGAACAGGCGCACGCCTTGCTCAATGCTGGTGTTGACGGTCTGCTGATCGAGACGGTGACGTCTATCCGTAATTTGCAGCCCATGCTTGCCGGCGCCCGAGATGCCGCCGACGGCATGCCTGTTCTGGTGAGTTTTGTCGTTGACGATAAGGGCGACCTGTTGGGCGATGGCCTCAACATCGAGGCGGCCGTTTTGTACGCCGAAAAACACGGCGCAAACTCGGTTGGTGTTAATTGCTGTTCGCTTGCGGCCGCGAACGCGGCGGTGCCCAGGATGGTTGCATCGGCGACTACTCCCGTCACGGTGCGTCCCAACGTGGGCGATCCGGTCCAGACTCAGGATGGCCCCGTATGGCACGAGAACCCCGAAGCTTTCGCGCGCGCATGCATCGAATGGAGACATGCCGGTGCCGCAATGGTGGGCAGTTGCTGTGGAACCACGGCAATCACTACGGCAGCGATGGCCGAGGCGCTCGATATATAAAGGGCAAAACCGCTCCATACGGGGCGGTTTTTTTATTGCCTGCATGTCCTCGGCAGCATTTGCCCAAATGGTGAATGCTGGTGCCGGCAGGTTGCCGAGTGTGTATCGCGGGTATACCTCATGCGTACCATGATCCAAACACTGTGAGGTGTCTGCGCGTGTGCGCGATAATTCATTTTGGAACTGACGGTTGGCGCGCTCGCGTCGATGAGGACTTCACTGCCGATAACGTTGCCCGTATCGCCGATGCCGTCGGCGAGTTGTGGCAAAAGACCAATCCGGGCAAAACGGTATATATAGGGTTCGACACTCGGCCCCTGGCGCGCGAGTTCGCTGAGCTTGCGGCGGGTGTGCTAGCAGCGCACGGGCTAGACGCCGTGCTCGCTTCGCGACCTGTTCCGACCCCTGCCCTTACGTGGGCGGCGGCTTATGACGGTGAGGCGTGCGGCGCGCTCATGGTGACGGGGTCCCATCATCCGCAGGGCTATCTGTGCCTCAAGATTCGCATGGGTGACGGCTCGACCGCCAACCAGGACGTCATCGAAGAGCTCGAAGAGACCATGGCTCCCGAGCCAATGGGGATCGAGGGGCAATATCGCACCGCGGATATCATTCCTGACTATATGCAGGCGGTGGCATCGTTTGTCGATGGCGAAGCCATCCGCGCCGCGCACCTGCGCGTGGTTGTCGATCCCATGGGCGGCGCAGCCCAGGGCTATCTAGCCGACTTGCTGCGCGAGCTTGGCGTTGAGGTGCACGAGATTCACGCCGGGCAGGCGTCTGACCAAGAAGATATCTGCCCCGACCCCGTTGAGCCTTGGGTGGACGCTTGCGAGCATACGGTTATCGAGGACGGAGCTTGCGCTGGCCTGGTGACCGACGGCGACGCCGACCGTATCGGCGCGGTTGACGAGCGCGGCAGATATATACATCCGCATCAGATCATGGCGCTCGTTTTGGGCGACTTGGTTCAATTTCGTAATTTGGAGGGGCGCGTCGTCGTCAATCTTTCATGCTCGACGCTCGTGCGTCGCATTGCCGAGGCGCTTGGCTGCCGCGTGACCGTCAAACCAGTCGGTTTCAAATATATAGCGGCGGAGATGAAGAAGGGCGGCGTCCTCATGGGCGGCGAAGAAGCCGGTGGTATCGGCATCGCCGCGCATATGCCCGAGCGCGATGGAATCCTCGCCTGTCTGATTCTGTGTGAGCTTATGGCAAAGACGGACGCGCCTTTGGGCGTTCTGGTCGACCAACTCGAGGACAGATTTGGTAAGACGAGTTACGGTCGACGCGATTTGCGCCTTGAGGCCGAAGATGCCGAAACGTTACGAACCCTGCTGCCGGGCGTAAACCCCAAGTCGATTTGTGGCAAGGTGCCGCAAAACGTTAGTCATATGGACGGCTTGCGTCTGTCATTCGAGGATGACACGTGGCTGCTGGTCCGTCCTAGCGGGACCGAACCAGTGGTGCGCGTCTACGCCGAGGGGTTCTCGGTGGAAGAACGTGATGAGTTGCTCGATGCTGGCTGTGCTTTAGCTAGGGGGACGTATCCGCTCTAACCATGAGATTGCCTTATATAAAGAGATGCTCGGCGAGCGGTAGTTAACGGCTGGCAAACGTTAGTCGGATCACAAGATATGTAGGAAATGTGTACGCCCAGATTCCCGCCCCCGGCGCCCCTCCGGTCTGGCAATATATCTCCTTGCCGCGCGGCCCGGTCGGACCGGATCAGCCGCCAGGCGTGCACCTTGAGAACCGGATACTGCGAGGATGGACACATTCAGTGTCGCATCCGGGCAGACATCGAACCATTTGAAATGGTCTAACTTGGATTTGTTTTTCGCAAGGCCGCCGAGAGGCGGCCCCGAGAAATTCCTTTTCCTATACAGAACCATATGAATCGAACGGAACCGATCAGCGATGGACTGAGGGGACCGGACGGGCTCGAAGCCCAGATATTTTGGACGGAGAGTTCGATCCTGGCTCAGGATGAACGCTGGCGGCGCGCCTAACACATGC
>CABQSB010000007.1:0-107767 GCA_902466735.1 uncultured Collinsella sp. | reverse complement strand
TACACCTGCATGGAAACGCTGCAGGGGCTTTCCGCCGCCGAGCTTACGACCACGGAGGGGCGCAAGTGGCGCACCGCCTACAGCGACCCCGCCAACAACACCCGTGTCGGGCTGGACGACACCGTATGGCCGGGTGGCTTCGAGCGCATGGAGCAGTTCATTCAGGACACGGGTCTGACCGCGGCGGATTTAGAGCTCAATTACGACGACGTGACCGAGATGTTCGGCAACGGGCAGCTTGCCATGTACTTTGGCAGCTCTGCCGGCGTAAAGATGTTCCAGGAGCAGGGCATCGACGCAACCTTTTTACCGTTCTTTAGCCAAAACGGCGAAAAATGGCTGATGACCACACCCTACTTCCAGGTGGCACTGAACCACGATTTGGAGCAGGACGACGCGCGCCGCGAAAAGGCAATGCAGGTTTTGCACGTTATGCTGTCGCAGGACGCACAGGAGCAGATCCTCGCGGACGGGCAGGACCTGCTCAGCTACAGCCAGGACGTCGACTACCGCCTGACCGACACCACGAAGGACGTGCGCTCCGTGGTGGAAGAAAACCATATGTATATTCGCATTGCCTCCAACGATTTCTTTGCCACCTCGCAGGACGTGGTTTCCAAGATGATTATGGGCGAATATGACGCCGCGCAAGCCTATAGCGCGTTTGATGCCAGCCTTTTGGCAGAGCAGGCGCCCGACACAGGCGATATTGTGCTGAGCAACAAAAAGACTTACTCCAACGTGTTCCACAAAGATGGCGGCAATGCTTCTTTCTCGGTTATGGCAAACACACTGCGCGGCATATACGGCACCGATGTGCTGGTGGCGGCCGCCAACAGCTTTACCGGCAGTGTGCTGCAGGCGGACTACACCCAAACAACGGCGTCGGCCATGATCATGCCCAACGGTCTTTTGTCGTACCAACGCACCATGACGGGCGCCGAGCTAAAGGACACCCTGCGCGCCTTTGTGGAAGGGTGCGAGGGCGGCTTTACCCCGTTCAACCGCGGCTCTCTGCCGGTGGTCAGCGGTATTGCCGTGCAGGCAAAAAAGAACGACGGCAGCTACAAGCTCACCGGCGTTACCCGCAACGGAAAGCCCCTGCAAGACAATGACACCGTTACCGTGACCTGCCTGGCGACGGAAAAGCAGATGACGCCGCTGCTGCAGGACAAAACCCACGCGTTTGAGTGCGGAGAGGATACGGTCAAAAACCTCTGGAGCAAGGCACTTTCCGACGGCAGCGTGGCGCTCGCCGCGCCGGAAAGCTACATTACGTTGGGGTAGGCGACGTGGAAGTAGATAAGCGTAAAACCAAAAGAACATGGCACGTGCCGCGCAAAGGGCTGTCCGCTGCCGCCGTTGTGCTGACGATTACGTGTTTTGTTTTCCTTGGCGTGCAGTACCTTTCATTTGTGTCCAAGACCGTTTATGAAGAAAGCACCTCGCATTTAGAGGAAGTTCTGCATAAATCTAACAACATGCTGAGAAAGATCGCCGACCAAAACATCTCCTACCTGCATTTGTGGAACGGCTTCCTGGAGACCACCCCCGATGACGACGGGATTCAGGCGTTTCTGGAATCCGCAAAGCAGGAGCTTGGCTTTGCCGAATTCTACTTTCTTTCGTATGACGGCAACTATATGACACCGCGCGGGGAAACGGGCTATCTTGGCCTGCAGAGCAACCTCGACGAGAAGCTTGCCGATCAGAACGACATTGTATTAAACGCGGTCTTGCCCGGGCAGGATCCGACGCTGGTGTTTATCTGCCCCGAAACAAAGGGCGTCTACCGCGGCTTTGCCTACGATGCCATTGCCATCAGCCATCGCAATGACGCTGTGATGAAATCCGTGGACGATTCGGCGTTTGGCGGAACCGCCAGCACCTATGTCGTCTACCCGGATGGGCAGGTCGTGATCGAAAATATCGCAGAGGGCGAGCAATCCATCTATAACCTGCTTGCGGTCCTGCGCGAGCATTCCAACCTCAGCGAAGCGCAGGTGCAAGATCTTGCCAATGATTTTGCAAAAGGTGCCGACGGAAACCGCGAGGTAGAGCTGGGCGACACAAAATACTATCTGGCGTACGAAAGCGCCGACATCCAGGACTGGACCTTGGTGGAGCTTGTCCCCGTGGATGTCGTCAATGCCGCTATGAATCAGCTTTGGCTGAGAACGGTACAAATAGTAGTGGGCATTGGAGGCGGACTTTCGCTCATGACCATTCTGCTGGTTATTAGCAGGGGTCGCATCAAACTGCGCCGCAAGAATACCGAAATCTTGTACCGCGAAGAGCTGTTCCGGAAGCTATCCCAGAACGTGGACGATGTCTTTTTGATGCTAGATGCAAAAACCTACAAGGCAGATTATATTAGCCCGAACATGGAACGCTTGCTGGGTCTGACGCAGGAGAGCGTGCGCGAAAATGTCGGTACGCTGGCCATGCTGCACCCGAAGGATACCGTCGAACCTGTCGAAAACTATCTGGCGGGGCTTGCCGGCGGCGAGCAACGCGAATGGGATATGGAATATACCCATCAGCAAACGGGGGAACGACGCTGGTTCCATGTGGTTGCTATGGGCAGTGAGGTCGAGGGACAAACCAAGTACATTCTGGTTTTATCTGACCGCACCGCCGATAAGCAGGTGAATCAAGCACTTGCGGATGCCGTTGCCGCCGCCGAAAACGCTAACCGCGCCAAAAGCACTTTCCTTTCCAGCATGTCCCACGATATCCGCACACCCATGAACGCCATCATCGGCTTTACTACGCTGGCGGTCAGCAATCTGGACGACAGGGAGCGCGTGAAGGACTACCTTGCCAAGATCCTTGCCTCCGGCAACCACCTGCTCTCGCTCATCAATGACATCTTGGATATGAGCCGTATCGAAAGCGGAAAAATTCAGCTGGACGAAACCGAGGTCAATCTCTCCGATGTACTGCACGATATTAAAACCATCGTCAGCGGGCAGATTTACGCAAAGCAACTGGAATTGTATATGGACGCGATAGATGTTACCGACGAGGACATCTATTGCGACAAGACCCGGCTCAATCAGATTCTGATGAACCTTTTGTCCAATGCCATCAAGTTCACTCCCGCGGGCGGCACGGTGTCGGTGCGGGTGCGCCAGCTTGCAGGCAAGGTCGGCGGATGCGGGCAGTATGAGTTCCGTGTCAAGGACAGCGGTATCGGTATGGACCCGGATTTTGCCAAAAAGGTATTTGAACCCTTTGAGCGCGAGCGCTCCTCAACGGTAAGCAGAATACAGGGCGCTGGGTTGGGTATGGCCATTACCAAAAACATTGTAGATATGATGGGCGGCACCATTGAGGTACAGTCCGCGCCGGGAAAAGGCTCTGAATTTATCGTCCGTGTTCCGCTGCGCGCCCAGACAGAACGCCGTAGGGAGGTAAAAATCGTCGAGCTGGAAGGGCTGAAGGCGCTGGTGGTTGACGACGATTTCAACACCTGCGACAGCGTGACCAAGATGCTGGTCAAGGTGGGGATGCGTGCCGAATGGACGCTTTCCGGCAAGGAGGCCGTGTTGCGCGCACGGCAGTCCCTCGAGATGGGCGATACCTTTAAGGCCTATATCATCGACTGGCGCCTGCCGGATATGAATGGCATTGAGGTAACCCGCCAGATTCGCGCCCTGAACGACGATACGCCCATTATTATCCTGACCGCCTATGACTGGTCTGACATTGAGGTGGAGGCAAAGGCAGCCGGTGTCACGGCGTTCTGTTCCAAGCCGATGTTTATGTCCGACTTGCGCGACACGCTGATGACCGTCATCGGGCAGGAACAGGCGAAAGAGGAGCAGAGCATATTGCCCCAAAATGCCACCGACCTCAAGGGCATGCATGTTCTGCTTGTCGAGGATAACGAGCTGAACCGCGAGATTGCCGAGGAGATCATGAAGGCCTACGGCCTTGAGGTCGACACCGCCGAAAACGGCGCTATCGCCGTGGATAAAGTCAGCGCTGCAGCGCCCGGGCAGTACGATTTGGTGCTGATGGACGTGCAGATGCCCATCATGGACGGCTACACCGCCACCCGCCGCATCCGCGAACTGGAAAACCCCGCCCTAGCAGGCATTCCCATTCTTGCTATGACGGCAAACGCCTTTGACGAGGACCGCCGCAACGCCTTGGAAAGCGGCATGAACGGCTTTTTGTCCAAGCCCATTGTGATTGCCGACCTTGTACAGGAGATGCGCAAGATCCGCTAACTCAAAATGTCGATCGACAGCTAATTGACGATATGCGAGCTCATATAGTCGATAAAGAGCCCCGTCCCAAAAAGACTACCCAATAGGAGTATTATCGTCTGCGCAAATAAGGAGCGAATCGCATATTAGAGATTGAGAGCGTATGACTGATACCGCGTCCAAGCACATTGACATGACCACCGGCTCGCTGTGGCGCAATATTCCCCTGTTCGCCTTTCCCGTCGCCGCCACGAGCATCCTTGAGCAGCTGTCGAACCTCATCGCCACGGTCATCATCGGTAACTTCTCGGGCGACCAGGGAACCCTCGCCATGGCGGCGGTCGGCTCCAATGTTCCGCTTACCAGTCTTATGATCAACCTGTTTATTGGGCTGTCGCTTGGCTCCAACGTGGTCATCGCCAACGCCATCGGCCGCAACGATCAGAACATGGTCAAGCGCGCCGTCCATACCTCGATTCTGATGGCACTCGTGGGCTTTGTCGTCATCGCGCTGGGCGAGATCTTTGCCGAACCCATGCTCGCCGCGCTCAACGTCCCTGACGAAACCATGCCGCTCGCATCGCTCTACCTGCGCGTCTTTTTGCTCAGCATGCCCTCGATCTTGCTCTACAACTTTGAGGCCGCAATCTTCCGCTCCGTCGGCATCACCCGCATGCCGCTGCAGGCGCTTGCCGTGTCCACCGTCCTCAACATTGGCCTGGACCTCATCTTTGTCCCCGTGCTCCACTGGGGCGTCGCGGGCGTCGCCATCGCCACCGCCATCGCCTATACCGTCAGCGCAGTCACGCTCTTTATCCGTCTGCTCAAGACCGATTCCGTCGTCCGCGTCACCCCACGCGACTTAGGCTTAGACCCCGTCGCCCTCAAGCGCATCGTCAAGATCGGCCTGCCCGCCGGCATCCAAAGCGCCGTCTTTGCCGTCGCTAACATCATCATCCAGTCCGCCATCAACAGCTTGGGCACCGAGGTCATGGCGGCATCCAGCGCTGCCATGAGCCTGGAGTATGTGTGTTACAACCTGCTCAACAGCTTTAGCCAGGCTTGCACTACCTTTGTGGGACAAAACCACGGTGCGCGCCAGATCGACCGTTGCACCAAGACGCTCAAGGTCTGCCTGGTCGAAGGCGGCATCGTTGCACTCACCACCATCGTCATCATCGTCGGTCTGGGGCGCGAGATCCTGGCGCTGTTCAACAGCGACCCCAACATCGTCTCGATCGGCTATATCCGTGTGTGCTCGATCTTCCCGGCATACGCCTTTAGCATGTTCTACGAGAATATGTCCGGCTACCTGCGCGGCTTTGGCATCTCGCTCATGCCCGCCCTCATCACCATGATCTGTGTCTGCGGCATCCGCTTCTACTGGGTATTCTGCGTGTTTCCGCACTTCCGCACCTTTGCGAACATCATGATGGTCTACCCCATCAGTCTGGGCACCACGGCGTTCTTTATGGTCGTGGCGGTATTGCTCTGCCATCCGGCACACACCTACCGTCTGACGCAAGCCAAAGCGACAGCCCGCTAATCACCACACTCAACGCCACGCCAGTCATTAATTGACAATATGCGAGCTCATATAGTCGATAAAGCGCCTCGTGGCGATCGGCATGGTATCCCAGCTGCGCCAGGCTGCCACGACGTCGCGTGAGGGAGCGTGCACGATGGGACGCACGCAAATATCAGCCTGCATGCCCTCGACCGTACGCCGGTAGAGCATGCTCACGCCGAGGCCCTCCTCCACCATCGCCATAATGGTGTAGTCGTCGGTAACCTCACTTGTCACGTGCGGGGACAGCCCGTGCGCCGCGAATGCATCGAGCACCAGGCTCTGCTCGCCCTCATCCAGCAGCACAAACGGTTCGGACGCGAGGTCGGCGAGCGTCACCTTTTCCTTTGCCGCCAGCGGATGGGCGGCTGGCAACAGCGCCACCAGCTCGTCATGATAGGCCACGCGCTTCTCGAGCCCTGTGGTAAATCCACGCGCCGTAAAGCAAAAGTCAACCACGCCATCGTGCACCCATTGGGCGTTGCGCGTGTAATCGCCCTGCTTGAGGGTAAAGCGCACGCCCGGATGCAGGGCCCCAAAGTCGCGGATCACGCGCGGCAGCACGGTACGGCTCACGTTGGTAAACGTCGCAATGCGAATGTCGGTCGATGAAAGCCCCAGCAACTCCTGACGCTTGCCCTCGAGCTCGGCCTCGGCCGTTACGATCTGGCGCAGATACGGCAGATACTGTTTGCCGTCGCGCGTAAGCGAGACGCCCTGCTTGCCGCGCTCGATAATCGTGGTGCCCAGCTCGCGCTCGAGCGCCTTGACGGCCTGGCTCACCGCGCTTTGCGTATAGCCCAGCGCGTCGGCGGCACGTTTCAGGCTGCCGCAATCGACCACCATACATACAATCTGATACCGCGATGCCATCGTGCCTCCACTTCGATGTAGCCGTAAAACGTTTTGCCAGGGTTTTTTCTTCCAACATTAGTATTTCTTAATCATACTGAAGATACATTCGCTTTACTACATCCATATCTGGGAGCAGAATCCTTTTTGCGAAACCGTTCTGTAACAAAAGGAGTCCCATGGATCGCAAAAAAGCAATCGCGCTCTCATTTTCCGTTCCCGTCGCATGGGGCTTTTCGTACCCCCTCATGAAGATCGGCATGGACAGCATGAACGCCACGAGCATCGTCGCGCTGCGCTGCATCATCGCCTTTGCGGCCTGCCTGCTGCTCTTCCACAAGCACGCGGTGCGCATCAACCGTGACCTGATGGTCCGCGCCGCCATCATCGGCGCCATCATGGCAACCGAGATCACCTGCATGTGCCTGGGCTCCAGCCTCACCTCCGCCTCCACCGCCGGCTTTTTGCAGAGCCTGACGGTCGCAATCGTGCCGTTTGCCAACGCGGCCCTGCTGCGTCGCGCCCCCGAGCGCAAGGTGCTCATCGGCACCGCCATCGTCACCTGCGGCATGTTGCTGCTCTCGGGCGCCGACTTTACCAGCCTGAATCCCGGCGCGATCATCATGCTGCTCTCGGCCTTTATCTATGCCGGCCACATTATCATCGCCAAGCGCTTTGTCGAAGAAGTCGATCCGCTGGCTCTGGGCGTTTGGCAGCTGGGCTTCGGCGGCCTGTTCTCGGGTATCGCCGCGTTCACCTTTGGCGGCTTCACGCTTCCCAGCACGCCGAGCGAGATCGTCGTTATCGTTGCGCTCGCACTCATCTGCTCTGCCTACGGCTTTATCACCCAGACGCTCGTGCAGCCCCACGTACCTGCCGAAACCACTGGCTTCGCCTTCTCGCTCGAGCCGGTCTGCTCCGCCGTCTTCTCGTTTTTCCTGGTCGGCGAGGTCCTGAGCCCCATCGCCTTCCTTGGCGCTGCCCTCATCCTCACCGGCGTCATGGTGGCAACCGTCGAGCTTCCGCGCCTTCGCGCACTTGGGCATGCTCATATGACGGCAGCGCCCGAGCACGTCTCGTAGGCCCCACTCCTCATGTAGCCGCGGCATAAAGGCAACCGGTGCGCCTTTACAATAGATGCAAACAGAGCATCTGACGTAAAGGAGCCCCATGGACGCCGCGACCCGCGACCGCAACATAGCAACTTGGTTGGGCGATGCGCCGCAGCCGGTACGTGACACTACGAACCAGCTACTCGAGCGCATCGCCCTCCTGCGTGCCGAGCAGACCATCTACCCAGCACAAGACGATATCCTCAATGCCCTCGCCTACACGCCGGCCGACCTGGTCAAGGTAGTCATCTTGGGCCAAGACCCCTATCACGGACCCAACCAGGCCATGGGACTGTCGTTCTCGGTGCCTGCGACGCAAACCAAGTTGCCGCCGAGCCTGCGCAACATCTATAAGGAACTCAACGCCGATCTGGGCTGCCCCATTCCCGCCACGGGAGATCTAACCCCTTGGGCACAACAGGGCGTCCTGCTTCTCAACACCACGCTCACCGTGCGCGAGCATGCCGCCAACTCGCACGCCAAGCTGGGTTGGAGCACGCTGACCGACTACGTTATCGAGCGCTGCTGCCTGCTGCCCCAACCGGTCGTCTTTTTGGCATGGGGCCGCTTTGCCCAGCAGATGGTCGAGGGCAAGCTCGCCGCGACTGGCGCGGGCGAGGCAACCGGCAAGTACTGCTTAGCCTCCACGCACCCCTCGCCACTTTCGGCCAACCGTGCCACGGCAGAACTCCCCGCTTTTATGGGGTCGCGCCCCTTCTCCGCTGCCAATGAATTGCTCGAGCAAAACGACAGCAGCCCCATCGACTGGGGCCGCCTCGCTTCATAACCCGCCTAGCCGGCGATCCAATATTGCGGATACTTATTGATATCAATGGGGTCGCCGAGCTCGCCGATATCGCTTATGGCCTCCATGCCCAACAGCGAACGCAAGCGATTCTCGCACTCCATGATGGGCTCATTTACAGCCTTATTGAGCACATCGAACGTCGGCGACTCAAACGTATCCATATTGACGTTGCCGAACCACTTGCTCTCGACATAGTCGGCCTCCTCGTCGTCTGTGGCAACCCCCAGCATCTGACGAGGCCACGTCTTGAGCAGCGATTCGCGATCGGCCTCGGCGATATCGAGCACTACGTTGCCGCCAAACGAGAACGGCATGCTCTCCATCCCGCCCAGCAACTCCGGCAGCGGACAGCCAGCAGGCAGCGTCACCGTCACGTCGCTGCAGCCCATAAACGCACCGCTCTGAATGCCGATCACCTTATCGCACAGCTCAATCTCGATGAGGTTCGAGCAGTGCGAGAAGGCATTCGAGTCGATTACGGTTGGCCCCGTCAACACACTCGCTAAATCGGCACGCTCGATATCGGACGGCGCCGAGACCAGCGTGGCGGTACCGTCACCGCTGTCCTCGATCTTCCATTCATCGCTCTCGAACGCATCGCCGTCCGCCTGGATAACCGTAGAAGCCTCGACCAACGGCAGCCCCATCATGGTTCGCAGGCGATTCTCGGGCTCCAATAGGTTCTGAGCCATCTGCGCCCTAACCGCATCGGCCGTCGGCTCCGGACCCTCCCCCATGAACCAATCGGAAAGCATGCCAAATTCCACAACGCCATAATACGTGTCGTAGTCGTCGTAGCCAATGAGTCCGTAGACCCATGCATTGAGGTAGTCCTGCTCCATGCCGCTGGGCAACGACAGGTGAATGCGGCTGGCCTCTTCTTGGGCATCGGTTGCGCCGTCCAAGAAGAAACCCACACCCGGCGATGGATAGCCCAGCGTCGCGATACCGGTACCGACGGTCAAGTTCGTAAAGGCGGCATCATTGCCAAACACCGATGACGCCAGGTAGTTTCGAGAGCCCGCACCCGTAGCTGCGTCGTAGTCGCCATTGGTATCCGCCACAAACGATGCACTCGCGAGCCTCGGGCAGCCCATGAATGCCTGATCGCTGATTTCGATCGTTGCCGCGTGCACAGACGCCGAGACAAGATTCGTACAGCCTTCGAACGCCGACACGCCGACGTAGATATCGTTATCGGGAAGATCGATGTTCAGGTCGCCGGCGATGCCGGAATTCCTGAAGGCATAGCGATCGATATATGCCAGCTTGGGAGCCGAAGCCCAATCGACATCCCACGCGCCTCCGGTCCCCTCAAAGGCACCAGGCAGGTCCTTGGCGCCAGACAAGGAATAGCCGCCAAAGATCTCAATCGTACTCGGCAGCAGCTCAATCGTACCGTTGAGCATCGAGGGCGCACCGAGCAGGATGCTTGGCTTGCCTTCCTCGTCGCCATCGTAATAGCCGTAGAGAAGGGGCGCGTCGTCGCTTTGGGCATCGCAAGCAAAATCGTAAATGCCGTCGACAGTGACAAAGCGGCTGTCGTAGCCCTGCAGCTCGCCATCGGGCGCATACCAGGTGCAGCCGGCCGGATTGGGATTTTCGGACGTGGCAAAGACGGCCTTTTTAGCACGCGACGCCACAAATCCCAGGCCCGTGCAGCCCTTAAAGGCATCGGCACCCACCTCAATGCTATCGGGCGTGCCGATAAACACACCCTGAAGGTTTTGGCAGTTCTCAAACGCGTTACGGCCGATGGCACTCGTCTTCTCGCCCAGATTGACAAACCTGAGCTCCGCATCGCCCGAGAAAGCATACGGTGCGATGGAATCTACTTGGAGCTGCTTGCCGCCATCCGCAAGCAAGGTGCCGTCAAAGGTCGCGGACAGGTTGCCATCCTCATCGCCTGCAGCGGACAGCAAAATCGTCTTGTCGGCGTTGGCGTAATACAAGTACCCATCTTGAGACAGGCTCATCTTAATCACGCGCGCATCGGGTGCACCGGCAGCAGCCTTATGCTGCTCGACATACGCGACCTGCTCGTCAGTTGCGCACACGATGGTCCGCACGGAACCGCCCTCAAGACTGCCGTCCTCGAGCGTCACCTTATCGTCAAACCACGGCATGAGTACCAGCGTGTCAACCGACGTGTTGCCCGCAAAGGCACCCTTCTTGATGGTGTTGGAAATCTGCACCAGGGCAATATTGGAACCCGTATCGAGCACATAGCACAGGTCGCTTTCGAGCTGCGAATTAATGTTGTACACCAGCCCCTGTGAGTACGTGAGTTGGACACTGGGGTTGGTCGCGGGCGACACGTATACGCCGTAGGCATCTCTAGTTCGTCCGCGTGCTCGGTAATAAAATCGAGCAGCGCGGCATCGTCAACGACCAGGGTACAGTCCTGCAGCTTACTCACGTCAATCTGGGGCAACTCGCCCTCTTTGGACGCGTGCAGAACAATACGATCGAGCTTATTGCGATCGGGAATGACGACATGGGCAATATCGGCGGGAACATCGAGCTCGCGCGTATGGTAGGGAACGCCCAGATACTCCTTGCCATCGCGAGAGGTCAAGATACCCTCATCCGTTGCGGCATAGACGGGGTTATCCGACGCGACACGGTAGGCATCGAGCACTTGAAAGCCCGCATTGACGTTGACGTAGTACACCGAGGACGGTAGCTCTAGATTGTTGATCTGCCACGTAAAGACTTCACGCTGACGACTGTCGGTATAGGCGTCGACCGCCTGCACACCCTGCGGAACGCTGAGCGTCTCGCCCCCGCCATCGACCGACACGACCGACTCATCCACATCGACAAGCGTCTGCAGGCGTGAGTTATTGAGGCTGGTAGGGTCGTCGTCAAAGCGATAGTCCTCGTCGAGAGCATAACCCTGAAAACGCACCTTGTAGGCGGGGTCGATGGACACGATGTCGCCGGGAACCACCACATGGCGACCGGGTGTCAGCGTGTAGAAATACGGGACGGCCGCCTCGTTCTCGCGCCACCCCAGCAACAAGGCATTGAGGTAGCCCTCCGAATCGACATGGCCCGCCTGCTTCATAAAGGCTTCTTGTGTGTTGACACCCAGCAGGTTCTCCTTGGAGCTCAGCGTGCTCCAAATCACGCTTCGCTGGCCCATCGAATCGGGCTGGCCGACCACAAACAGGCGCGACCGCGCCGGTTGGATGGTAACGTTACGCGTCGTCCACGCCGTATCCTGCGACAAGCGCAGCGAGACGCTTACCGTGAGCGGCTGGCTCGAGCACAGCGCCGGATTCTTCTCGCCCGCGGCATTGGTCCACGAGTCGATGCGGAGATACGGAAACGAGGCGAACTCGTCCTTGGTGCAGGCAAGATAGTAGAGGCCTTTGTCGTCACTCCAGTGGACATCCATGGCGCAGAACAGCGTCCAGGCGTCGAGCATCTGCCCATCGTAGATTGCATCCTCCATGGGTGAAATCTGCACCTCATGGGGATCGATCAATCCATTTGCACCGTTAAACTGCGTAAAGAACGTTGTGTCTCCCATGGGGGCACCCTTTTGGGGCGCGGGGTCCGCAAGAAGATACTTGTAGGAATTGGCCGTCGAGGTGGCCGAGCCGCCACTACCGCCGTTACCGCCCGAACCGTTTCCACCCGCACCGCCGCCGGCATTGCCGCCAGACGCTCCACCCCCATTAATGACGGGGACGTTCTGTCCCGCGCCCGAGCCGCCAGCGCCGCCCGCGCCGCTGCCCGAACCACCCGCAACTCCTACGCCCGTTCCATCGGCGCTGCCGGTAACGTTGTAGGCGGTCGTGCCGCTTTGCCCCGTCAGATTTACCTGTCCCTGCGCATTATCGAGCCGCGCCTGCTGCTCACGTGCGCTCGTGTCCCGGCTGTCGCTATCCTCGTCATGACGATTTGCCTCGGCATCCGTCGAGAGCGGACTGATCCGATACGCCTCGCCGGACTCCGCGTCACCGTGACTGTATGCAGCGATATACCCCGAAGGATCGAAGCTCAGATTACTCTGAGCCAACTCAAAGGCGACCACGCCAAATACGCCGACCGCAGCAACCGAAACCGCCGCCGCCACAACGCGCGTTGCGGCCAAAGGCTTGGCGCGATACATATTTTTGGCGGCATGCTGAACGCGCGCGGACGCATTCCGCGGGCCTTTTAGTTTGGCCGACGCCGCGTTCTTGTGCGAAGCCATATGTTGAGGATATTTAGAAAACACGTAGACCTACTCCCTCTACAACGCGTGCAGCATGTAGCGGCGGAAGCGTTCAATAACAGTTTGCGGAGCCGGCATGCTCCGATGCAGGCGTTCGGTAAAACGTCGGAGCGTGCGCAACTCGTTCGGTTTAAGCTGGCGGCCACCAAACGCATAAGCTTGATGAAGTCGAATCGCTCGACGGTATTCCCACGGGTCAATCTGGGAGAACACTGCAGCAAAGGCATCCAGGCAATCGAGCGGCTTGGTCTCGTCAAAGGCGTCGAGACCGCTTTGGTTCATCACAAGGGCAAGATAGCCGTAGAGTGCCGGCACGCATATATCCTGCTCATCACTCTCGATAGCCCGCGTGCGCCGAGCGCGCAAGACAAACCTGCGAACAAACAGAGCGAGCAGGGCGGCAATCGCCGTGCCGATCAAACCGACCCCAACTTTGGCCACAACGGGGATGTTATACATTACCGGCACATCCTCGCGATGCTTATCCTCGGCCTGTCCTGCAACCGAGCCCGCATCGAGCGTCTTATCGTTGGCGCCGTTGCTCCATGCCTCGCCCACATCGATAATCTTATCGGCATCGAGCGTCTGGCTATAGTATCCAGGGGTGACCTCCACGGGCGTCCATCCCTGACCGTCAAGGTAGATCTCGGTCCACGCGTGCGCATCGGCAGCCGTCAAGTTGAGCGCCACGCCTGCCCCAACAGCAGCGGCCAGCTGATCATCTGCTGCCTGATAGCCCTCGACATAGCGCGCGGGAATTCCCTGAGATCGAAACGCGAGCGTCGCCGCCGTGGCAAAGTAGGCAGAGTTGCCCTCGTGCGCCGTGCCCAAGAACCACGCGACAAACGACGTCGCCCCCGTATAGGTTGGCGGGTTATCCGTCTGCCCCGCAAGCGAAGCCAACATCGTGCGCACGCGACTGATCACGGCTGTATCCGAAACATTCGCCCCAGCATCCCAGCTGTCGCTCGAGAACAGGTATGTATTAACGGCATCCCGCTCCTCTTCGGGAAGGTCCAGGTACTTATCGCGAACAAAAGCGGCGTATACCCGCTCGCTTTTTGCATAGTCGCTCTTGGAGGACGCCAGCCAGCTCGAATCTGCAATGACGTCATCTGATGGCACGTTATCGACGGTCACACTGTATGTTTTGGACGGCAAAAGGTCCATGCCTAGCATCGTCGAGCCCGTCAACATTGCGTCGGCACCGCTCAGCGAGCGCAGTGTATAGGGAGCATAGGTGTATCTGCGGTTGGCGCCCGAGGCATTGACTGAAATCTCAACCGCCTCGACAGGCTCGCCGCCCTCACGCTCGGTCTCGGTATCAAACGCGGCGCGTTGCTCGGCTACCGTCAAACCGTTCTGACGCAGCCATTCACGCATGCCGGACCATTCGCCCTCGTAGGACATCCAGTCGCCGCGCCCCCAAGACATGCCATCAAACGTCGTGCCCACAAAACCCTTCATGAGCAGGTCGTCATCGAGCGTCTTGTCGGCAGTAAGCGACAGCGTCGTGGACGCGCCTTCGTTCATGTCCGCCGCTTGCGAAAGGTCGCCCTCGGGCAGCGAATCATCCCCAAATCGAACGTTCTGGACCGCTTTGACGGCAGACGCCGACAGGGCGGACACCTCGGGAAGAGGCTGCACAAGGGCAACGATCAGCGCAAAGAGAACACCGCATGCGGCGCACAGGCCACCAAGACCAAAAAGAACCTGGGGCAAACCTACCGTAGAGCCCCGCAACTCGCCAGCACGGCACTGGACAAGCCAGCCCGCAACGCCCAGTGTCATAGATATCGCAGAATCACCAGCCTGCAGCTCCATGGAGGCCGAGCCGCAGATAACGATGATTAAGAGCGTGGGCCACGAAACGCTCAAGTTGGCAAAAAGCCAGGCGAGTGAGCCGGCAAACATACCGGCGAGCACTGCCAGCGGCACAGACTCACACAGCAGGCCGGCGTCTGCCACCAATGGAATATACAGCTCACAGATCGAGTTGACGCGAGCGATAACGGCATTGGTGCACGCATAGAAGCCCCAGCGCGCCGAAGGAACTAAGAGCGCGCATAAAAGCGCCACGGACGCCGCAGCCAAGGCTATCCAGAGGGAGGTCTTTTTCGACGCCAGCGAAACATCCAAAACGCTCAGCGCAACAGCCACGCCAGCGGCGACGGCAAGCATGACCCCCATGTACGTTACGCTCAGGCACCGAGCAATTGTGCAGCAGAAGCCCGCAGACAATAAAACCGCGGGAGCCACCGACAGGAACATGGCAACAACGCGACCATTCGAAGCGATGCGCTCCGTCGAGGTAAGAGTCACAAAGTCCATCTTAGAGCTCCAGACTCTTGATACGGGCCGAATCACTCGATACCGGGCAATGCGTGATGATGTAGTTGGCTCCGCGCTCGATGCTATACGACTCGACCGAATCCGACACATGGAGTACCGATAGATCGGTCAGACGGCCTATCTCGATATAGGCCTGTTCATCGACGCCCACCGTTACCAGCACCGTTTTGCCAATGCCCTTTGCTGCCACGAGCTTGGCATAGTGCTCGTGCGATGTTGGATAGGCAGGGCCAAGCGGCGTTGCCGTCAAAGCATCAAGCATCCTATTGAACCCACGTCGGTCATCAACGGGATAGACAGCCAAAGAGCCTTCGGGGGCAGCCACGACCACATGATGGTATCCCTGACGCATAAACGCCAGCGATATCGATGCGGTAAAACCCAGCACCGCAGAAAGAACCTCAGCGTGGCTTGCGTGCTCAAAATCGCACGCAAACGCACCAAACAAGACGGCGATCGTGCGGTCTTGGGGGCGTGAGGCCTCGCGCACCAGCACGTCGTCAAAGCGCGTCGACAGCTTCCAGTGGATCGACTTAACCGCATCGCCCTCGTGATAGGGCCTCACGTCAAAGACCTCGGAGGCGTCCTGGCCGCTTCGATGAGGATCATAGCTCGTGCCCTCAAGACCGGCAGAAGCACTTTGGTGAGGATCGACCTGGATGTCGAGCACTTCGGGATAGACCGTAAACAACCCATGAAAGTCTGCATTCTCGAGAGCAAGCGACGTAAAGCCCATCTCATCGACCAGGCGCGCGGTGTCAAGGGTAATCGTGTGCGCACCGCAGACGGTCGAATCGAGCTCCAGCTCAAACAAAGCGGGCCTGCCCGTCGCGGGGGCAAGACTTACGGGATAGACTGTCCGCGCTCCCGTCAGCTGGTTATAAACCGAAAACGACAGCTCCATACGACCGCGAAACATAAGCGGGCGATCCAGGGTGATGCGCAATACCAGAGGTGCGTTGACAACGCACGACCGGGGAAGCTCAAAGCCAAGCTTGAGCAAGGCGACGCTCGAGCGACACGCCACCACCGTGATCACGGGCATGGCGATCAGCGCCGCGGCAGCAGCGAGTGCGGCCGCATTGGCGGTAAACACGAACGTGACGAGCAAAAGCGCGACGGACACGATATAGGTAATCTTGTTGGCAATCATGGGCGTAACGTAGGGCGTAGCAGGCAAACGAGCCGCTACGAGCGGCCGCGGACCTGGCCCATAGACGGGGCGGGAACGGCAGCGAGAATGCGGTCGAGAATGTCCTCGGCGGTAATCGATTCGATGCGGGCCTGGGGGCGTAAAACGAGACGGTGGGCGCAAACAGCCTTAAATACCTCGCGCACGTCCTCGGGCACCACATAGTCGCGCTCACGAATCAATGCGCAGGCGCGCGCCATGCGGGTGAGCGCGATAATGCCGCGGGGGCTCACGCCCAGCTCGACAAGATCGTCATTACGGGTCTCCTCGCACAGGCGGACGATATAATCCAGCACCGTGTCGGCAACCTGTACATTGCCCAGGTAGTTTTGGATATCGAGCAGATCATCGCAGGCAACCATGGGCTTAATGTCGTCGAGCGGGTTGACATAGCGACGGGCCTTGAGGATATCGATCTGGTCCTGGCGCGACGGATAGCCAACGGACAGACGAACCATAAAGCGATCGAGCTGGCTATCGGGCAGCGGTTGCGTGCCCGCCGAGCCCACCGGGTTCTCGGTTGCGATACACACAAAGGGACGCGGGACCTGATGCGTCTGCCCGTCGATAGTCACCGCGCGCTCTTCCATAACCTCGAGCAGGGCCGACTGCGTCTTAGCGCTGGTACGGTTAATCTCGTCGCCCAGCAGCATGTTGCAGTTGACGGCGCCCCACACAAAGCGAAACGTACCGGAGTCGCGGTCGAACATCGTAAAGCCCGTAATGTCCGAGGGCAGCGTATCGGGCGTAAATTGCACACGCTTAAAGTCCAGACCCAGCGTGCGCGAAAGCGCCAGGGCCAGCGTCGTCTTGCCGGTACCGGGCACATCCTCTAACAGGATATGACCGCCAGCGTAGATAGCCATGAGGGCCTTCTCAATCACATCGTGCTTGCCCAGCAGGGCGCGGCTCACTTCGTTGATGATGCTGCTTGACTGTTCGACGATCACGGTTACTCATTTCCTCGGTAAGCTGCCTCGGCCGTCGCGGCCGCCAGCTGTGCTTTCAAAACGTTCAGATCAATGGGCTTGCCCACATGTCCGTTCATGCCCGCGGCGAGCGAGCGCTCAACGTCCTCGGTGTAGTCATTGGCGGAAAGCGCAATGATGGGAATGGCGGCGGCATCCTCATGATTAAGTCCTCGTATCTGCTCGGCCGCTTCCCAGCCGTTGAGCACGGGCATCTGAATATCCATGAGGATCGCATCGTACGTACCCGCGGGCATGCTCCGGAATCGCTCAACGACCGCTTGGCCGTTCTCGGCACGCTCGACCGCCGCGCCTCGTCTTGCCAGCAGCTCAATCACGATCATGGCATTGATTTCGTTATCCTCGGCCAACAGGAATCGCTTGCCCTCAAACTGGTAGGTAAACGACGAACCAAGGGAATCGGGAGCCGTCTCGAGCGTCTGCCCTTTGAGTTTAAGGTCCTCAACCTGCTCGGACGTGGCCAGGCGCAGCGGGATGTAGGCCGAAAACGTTGAGCCACGACCGGGCTCGGTATCGACGACGATCTCGCCGCCCATCAGGTCGACGAGCGCGCTCGTAATGGCCATGCCCAGGCCCGTTCCGCCGTAGCGGCGCGCGATGGTGCGGTCCTCCTGCTCAAACGGCTTAAAGATTTTGCTGACGTAGCGAGGATCCATACCCTTGCCCGTGTCGCGCACGCGCAGCATATAGCTCACGCCGCCGTCTGCCTGGTACATCTCGCGCAGAGTCACGGTAACGCTGCCGCCCTGCTCGGTAAACTTGACCGCATTGGAGATAAAGTTGATGACGATCTGCGACAGGCGCATGCGGTCGCCCACGACAAAAACGTTTTCGCAGTCCTCCAGATTGACCGAGTACGTAAGCCCTTTGTCGGCTGCCTGCGAGCTAAACATGCGCTCGATCTCGTCGGCAAACAGACGCATATCAAACGGCGCATCGTCAAGGCGCACGCGCCCGCTGTTGAGGCGGCTCATATCGAGCATATCGTTGATAAGCGAAAGCAAGTAGGCCGAAAGCTGCGAGGCGCGAGACAAGTCGTCCATCAGGCGAGGCTCATCTGCATGATGCTCGCGAGCAAGCGAAATCATGCCCTCGATGCCATTGAGCGGCGTGCGGATCTCGTGGCTCATCTGGTTCATATAGTCCGTGCGCGCGTTGGCGGTCCCGACGGCGCGATCGCGCTCGGACTCCGCTTTGGCGATACGCTCGTTTTCGGTCGTCACATCGACTGCAGAAACCAGGTACTGCGTGCCGTCTTGAATGAGCGCAATCGTAAACCTAATGCTGAGCTGCGTTTTTTCTCCATGGGGCGCATGGTAGGAGCACAGAAGGTTCAGCGGAGTCGCGTGGTCCCAGTCCCTCACCTGTCGCTGTATGCGAACACGGTCGCTATCGGGAATAAAACGGTACAGCGTCTCGATGTCGTCGCCAATACGCTCGGGCGATACGCCAAAGACGCGTTCAAAATTTGGGGTGATATAGAGCGGAAGACAGTCGCTGGCACGCAAGACCAGCGCAACGTTGGGCCCTTGCTGCGCAAGCGCCTCTTCAAACAGTCGACGCGCTCGGTCCGCGTCGCGCTTCTCGTGCGAACCGAACAGCCCCAATATGCCCCCTTTTATATTTCGGGGTTTAGTCTACCAGCTCAAAGGCACTTTACAGAGATAATACCCAGCTAAAGTTAGCAATTAATGATGCAAAACGCGCCCGAGGCAACCTTGCCATCGGGCGCGTTTTGTTATTCAGGCCAGATAAACTGAGTGCGGCCGGCCTCGCCGCCATCGATCAGCAGGCTCTGCCCGGTCATAAACCGGTTGGTCACGCCCACAAAGTAGATCCACTCGGCGATCTCTTGGGCGGTGGCCCAGCGTTTAAGCGGCGTGAGCTCCATAATCTGGTTCCACAGGTGCTCGTCTTCCATCACGCAACGATTGAGCGGCGTGATAACGCCGCCCGGGTCCACACTGTTGGCGATGGCCTGCGGCGCCAGGCGGTTTGCAAGGTTCTTGGTGTAGGCGATAACGCCACCCTTGCTGGCAGCATAGGCGGGAAACTCCGATCCCGTATGTCCGCTCGCCGACCCCACATTGACCACGGATTGGATAGCAGGCGCCGGCTTGGCGGCAAGCCCCTCTCCCACAAAGGCGTAGCGCTCGGTCACGTTGATGGTGCCACGCAGGTTGGCGGCAATGTCATCGGCCGAATCCTGCGTACCGGCAACGTTCACGATTACCTGAGGCTCAAGGTCGCCTGGAAACGAGTTAGGCTCGCGTACATCAACGATCAGATGGCGGTAGCGCTCGTGCTCAACCGTCGCCGGCAGCAGGTCAAAGCCCACGACCTCGTGGCCTTCGTCCAAAAAGCGCTGCACGCACGCGGCTCCGATACCGCCCGAAGCGCCCGTGATCAAAACCCGCATACTTGCTCCTTAGGCGGTTGCGTGGCGCTCGAGGTACTCGGCGCCCACATTCTCACGCTCCCAGCCACGCACGACCTTGTAGCCCACGGGGCTCAGGAAGACCTCGCACAGCAGCTCGGCAACAGCGCCGGTCAGCGAGCACATAAGGACCTGCACCCAGGTCCAACCAAAGAACGTATGGCTCACCACAATGGCAAAGACCAGGTTGTCGATAAACTGGCCAACACCCGTGGACACATAGGAACGGAAGGCAAAGCTCGCAAAGTTATTCTTTTTGAGCATACGGCCGAGCGACTGGTTGAGCGTGGAATTAACCACGGCAGAAACGAGCATTGCCAGCGAAGAGCCCAGCACCACGTACCAGGTGCCTCCAATGGTGGCGTTAAGGGCGCTGTTGACCTCGATCATGCCCGTGTCGTAGTAGGCGCCCCACATGCCGGGCGTGAGCGAGCATGCCCAAAAGCACAGGCTCACGGCCAGGTTGACCAGCAGCGCGAGGATAGAGATTTTGATGGATGCCTTGGCGCCAAAGCGCTTGCAGATCATGTCCTGGCACAAAAACGAAACCCAGCTCACCACAAAGCCGCAATCGAGTGCCAGATACGGCAGGCTGATGAGCTCTTTGTTGGCCAGCAGGTTCATCATGATGACGCTCACGAAAAACAGCGAAACCGTTGCCGCGGGAATGCTCCGCAACAGGACCTTGTAGTCCTCCATGACCTTCTTGATCATTATGTACTCCTTTGGTTTTAGGTTTAACGAGCAGGATATCGGACCCGAACTGCTCGGACGCCCCGGTCTTGAGACGACGGTGGGTATGATAGCCGCTCATACGGCATCAGGCAAGTAAACGGCGCGGCAGCCCCGCAGGGCCACCGCGCCGATGCGCTAAAAGGCCACGTTGCCAAACTCCGACAGGATAAGGTCGGGGTTGTGGTCAGTTGCCCAATCCACGTTCCACGGGCTCGTGAACAGCAGCAGCTTACCGCCGCGCATGTCCTCGACGCGCAGGGTGTCGCGCGTGAGCGAAAGGCCCGGGATATCGATGGTATCGGGGTCGTTCTGAATCCAGCGGATGTCCGTATAGGGCAGCGGCTGGCGGCGAACCTCAACACGATATTCGGCCTTGAGGCGGCGCTCGAGCACCTCAAACTGCAGTACGCCGACCACGCCCACGATGACGCTCTCCATGCCGGCACCAAGCTCGCGGAAGATCTGGATGGCGCCCTCCTGGGCAAGCTCCTCCATACCCTTGACGAACTGCTTGCGCTTGAGCGTGTCGACCTGCGTAATGCGAGCGAACATCTCGGGGGCAAACGTCGGGATCTGCGGATACTGCACGTGGCGCTTGCCGGAGCACACGGTGTCACCGATGCTAAAGATACCCGGATCGAACAGGCCCACGATATCGCCCGCGTACGCCTCGTCCACGATGGCGCGGTCATCGGCCATCATCGACGTGCCCGTGGCAAGCTTGAGCTTGCGGTTGCCCTGCACGTGGAAGGCGTCCATGCCACGCTCGAACTTGCCCGAGCAAATGCGCACAAAGGCGATGCGGTCGCGGTGGTTCTTGTCCATATTGGCCTGGATCTTAAACACAAAGCCGCTAAAGTCATCGCGGCAGGGATCGACCGGTTCGCTGGTGAGCGTATCGGTATAGGCGCGCGGCGTCGGGGCCAGACGCAGGAACTCCTTGAGGAAGGGCTCCACGCCAAAGTTGGTGAGCGCCGAGCCAAAGAACGCCGGGCTCAGCTTGCCGCAGGCCACGGCATCCAAGTCGAGCTCGTCGCCGGCGCCATCGAGCAGCTCGATGTCGTCCATCAGGTTCTTATGGTTCTCTTCGCCAATAAGCTCGTCCATGGAAGGATCGCCCAGCTCGGCCTCGACCTCGGCGACCTTCTTGGTGGCGTTGGCGTGGCCGTCGCCCTCAAAGGCAATGACGCGACGGGTCTGACGCTCGAACACGCCGCGGAAGTTGCGGCCGCTGCCGATCGGCCAGTTCATGGGATACGTATTGATACCCAGGACGTTCTCGATCTCTTCCATGAGCTCAAACGGATCGCGAGCCTCGTGGTCGAGCTTATTCACAAAGGTGAAGATGGGAATGTGACGCAGCGTACAGACCTTAAAGAGCTTTTTGGTCTGGGCCTCGACGCCCTTGGCGCCGTCGATGACCATGACTGCGGCGTCGGCGGCCATAAGGGTACGGTAGGTATCCTCCGAGAAGTCCTGGTGGCCGGGGGTATCGAGGATGTTGACGCAGGCGCCATTATAGGTGAACTGCAGCACCGAGGAGGTAACGGAAATGCCGCGCTCCTTCTCGATGTCCATCCAGTCCGAGACGGCGTGCTTGGCCGAGCTCTTGCCCTTGACCGAACCGGCAGTCTGGATGCTGCCGGTATAGAGCAGCAGCTTCTCGGTAAGCGTGGTCTTACCGGCGTCCGGGTGGCTGATGATCGCGAATGTGCGGCGCGACGAGATTTCATCCGACAGGCTTGCCATGCGGATCCTTTCTTGCATTGAGTGCATTACGTCGTTGTAACCGCACTATTGTAGCCGCGAAATCCCGCCATAGGGCACCTATCAGGACAAATTCATCAGCCAAGCTCGCTGTGTAGCAGGCAGCCGCCTCAAGGACTGTCTCGATCTGTAACAGAAAGACGGGTTTTACCGTTCCTGGTGTTACAGATCGAGACAAACGGCTGGGAAGATCGACGCCGTCTCAATCTCTTTCTCAATCTGTAACAGGAAGACGGGTTTTGAGCCTCCACCTGTTACAGATCGAGATAAACAAGCAGGCGGACAACCAATGTCTCAATCTGTAACAGATAGCCGCCAAAATCGGGGCTAAGTGTTACAGATCGAGACAAACGAACGAAGGGACAGACGGGCCCATATTTTCCTCTTGCACGACTGTGCATAGTGTATATACTGTGCTTACCGGTTATATACACGTGTAGCCCAACAGCTAAGGAGCCGCTGCGGACATAATCTTATCCAATTCGAGCGACAAGCCCATCTACGAGCAGATATCCTCGCAGGTCAAAGCGCAGATCCTTTCGGGCGCACTCGCTGCGGGAGCCAAACTCCCCAGCATCCGTGCGCTCGCGAGCGACCTCGGTGTGAGCGTCATTACCACCAAGCGTGCCTATGCCGACCTGGAACAGCTCGGCTTTATCTGCACCGTGCAGGGCAAGGGCTGCTTTGTCGCCGAGGGAAACCAGGAGCTCTTGCGCGAAAACCAGCTCTGCCATATCGAAGAGTTGCTTGCGCAGGCCGCTACGCAGGCCGAAACCCTGGGCGTCACGCGCGACAAATTGCACGAGATGCTCAACCTTGTGGCCCCCGAAACCATGCAGTAGCCATCTGCAAGAAAGGCTATACCATGCAAAACTTGCTAGAACTCAAAGGTGTTTCATGCCGCGTAAGCGACCGTTTTTCGCTACGCGATGTCACGCTTACCGTGGAGCCCGGCCAGATTGTCGGCTTTGTGGGCGCAAACGGCGCCGGCAAGACAACGACCATTCGTGCCGCGCTCGGGCTTATAAAGCTCGATGCCGGCAAGGTGCATCTGTTTGGACAGCGCTGCGACACCAACGCGCCCGACGAGACGCAGCGCCACCTGCGCTCCCGCGTAGGCCTTGTCCTGGACACGTGCCCCTTCCCCTCCACGCTCAAGGTGGGCCAGATCGAGAGGCTCGTAGGCCCGGCGTACCCCACGTGGAGCTGCGAAACGTTCGCCGGGTTCATCGACCGATTTGGCCTCGATCCCAAGGCAAAGGTCAAGGACCTCTCCCGCGGCATGGGCATGAAGCTGCAGCTCGCGTGTGCGCTCAGTCACAATGCCAAGCTGCTCGTTTTGGACGAAGCCACCGCGGGCCTCGATCCCATGGCACGCGAGGAACTGCTTGATGAGCTGCTTGCCTTTGTCGCCGACGGCCAGCGCAGCGTGCTGCTCTCGAGCCACATTACGTCCGACCTCGATCGCACTGCCGACCGCGTCATCTGTATCGATAACGGCTCGATTGTGTTTGACCTGCCGCGCGAGGACATTACCGACCGCGCCGGCATCGCCCACTGTACCCAAGCACAGGCCGCCGAGCTTACGGCTTGCGTCGAAGGCGCCCGCGCCGCCCACCACGCCTACAGCGTGGACGTGCTCGTGCCCAACCGTCGCGATACGCTCGAGGCCTTTCCCGAGATTCCCTGTGATCGGGCAACCATTGATGACTATCTGCGCCTCATGCTGAAAGGGGCTTCGAAATGAAACGCGCCTTTATGTCCGAGCTCGCCATCGTTCGCACGCTCATCCCGAGCATTGCGGGCGTCGGCCTGTTCATCTTCGTCGTGTTGACCCTCGCCAACGCATCGGATGGCGATTCCGGTATGAGCGCCGGCGCCTGCGCGGTCAGCGCCATGTCACCCATCACGGTCATGAATTCGCTGGCCGGCTTCGACAATCAAAATGGCTGGGAGCGTTATCGGGCGACGCTGCCCTTCTCGCGCAAAGACATTATTTGGGCCCGCTACCTGTGCATTGTTGTCTTCTCGGCCATCATGGCCTGCGCCGCCGCGCTTTTGAACATCATCGTCCTTCCGCTCTTCAACAGTGCGGGCGTGACCTCGACAGGACAAACCGTCTTTGAGATCGCAATCGCCTCGGCAGCCTCGATGCTCATCTCACTCATGATGGTATTTCTGGCGCAGCCGCTGTTCTTTCGCTTTGGACACATGGAGGCGCTGCGCCTTTCCGTCGGCCTGTTTGCCCTGCTCGGATGCCTTGCCATGGCCGCACTGAGCTCCTCCAACCCCATCAGCAACTGGCTTATGTCGATTGCCGGGGCGAACCCCGATCCTGCCGTCCTCGGCTGTCTGTGCGCAGGAATTGCCGCGCTGGCCCTCGCGCTATGTGCACTGAGCTGCGCCGTCAGCACCAAGGTTTATCGAGTACGCGATCTGTAAGCATGCGAGTCTCGATCCACGAAGGGAGTGATCGCCCCCCTCCCCGCAAATCCGTGGCAAACGGCATGTCCCCGGCGTGCGCTACTGTGCTACTTGCGCAGCGGCTTGGGCAGCGGAATGCCTGCCGCAATGACGGCGGCGATAATCATGCAGACGATACCCTTGAGCGGGAAGCACATAAGCAGCAGGCCCACGACCATGACGGGCTGACGCATAACGGCGCCCATCGTCGAGGCGGTGCAGACGGCGACGCAAAAGACCGGATCGGCGCCGGTAAGGATAGCGAAGCCGTAGCCCAGGCTCACGCCCGAAAAGATAACCGGGAAGAAGTGACCGCCGCGCCAGCCCAGGTTGATGAGGGCGGGCGTCAGCATGGCCTTGACCAGACCGGTCGCGATAAGCACGCCGGCGGGAATGGTCAGGTAGGTTTCCATGAGCACGTCGGCCTGGGTCTCGCCGGCAAACATGGTGTAGGGCAGGACCGTGCCGCAGATGGCGAGCGCCAGACCAGCCAGCATTACCTTAACGACAGGACGCTCTCCTATGGCCCGGGCAAACGTTTCGCTCGCGTGCTCAGAGACAAAGTACAGCCAGCCGCATACGGTGCCGACCAACGCCAGCGGAATGAGCCAGACAAGTTCTAGGTTGCCCACCTGAGCGGACTCGAACCTGGGCATGCCCATGCCGCCGCCCACAAGCTGGCCAAGCAGCAGGTAGGTACCCAGACCGCCGGCAATCGCAATGCCGTAGACCACGGTCTTTTGCGCCTTGGGAAGCTTGATCGTGATCTCATCGGACGCGGACTCATCGTCATTAGCGCCCTGGCCGTCGGCGCTACCGGCGAGCGGCGCCACAAAGCCAAACACGGGCGCGGTGAAGAGCGCCGTCAGGGCAGCCTGAGTACCCAGCAGTGTGAGCTGCCTAAACTCGGCGCCAAAGCGACGCATGCGGTCGCCGACCCAGCTGCACAGACCTGCGATAACGCCGGTCAGGCCGGCCTCCGGTCCAATGCTTCCGCCAAACAGCAGCGGCAGCAATGCCGCAAGCGAAAGCTTGCCGAGGTTGTCGTACGGGTAGCACCCGTCTTGCTTAACCTTAGCCATCACCTGGTTGAGGTCATCGGTCTTGGTGCCCGTCATCTTTTCGTACAGACCGATCAGCAGGCCGCCCAGCAGGCAGACGAAAAACGGATACGGCAAAAAACCGAACGGACCGCTCGCGAGCTCGGGCGAAGCGACGCCCAGCATATGCGGGATCTCGGTCCATAGATAGTCGATACCGTGCTCCATCGCAAAGAAAAACAGCCAGACCGCGGCGCCTGCAAACGCACCGGTCACGGCTACGCTAACTAAAAACAGCGCACGGTTTTTGGGTTTTGCAAGGTTGTCCATCGGGACCTCCCGTGGTCAAAATCGACAAGGATACGTTTTATTGTAAGACGGGCACAGCGCGGACGTGCCGACCATCCACGCCGCGAACGGCGCCATTGGGCGCCGCACGTGCGATAGGCCTACGGCTTAGCTGCCGATAATCGATGCGATCTCGTGCAGGTCCTCGGCAAAGTAAATGCCTTGCTGGCGCCTCGGGCTCGAAAGCCCCTTATCAATCATATGCTCGAGCAGCGCCTTGAGGTCGTTGTAGTAACCGTTCAGGTTGTACAGGATGCACGGCGCGCTCAGATGTCCCAACGACACGGCCGACATGACCTCGGCGATCTCCTCGAGTGTGCCCGTGCCGCCCGGAAAGGCGATAAACGCATCGCCGAGCTCGATCATCTTGGCCTTGCGCTCGGCCATGTCGCTCGTCACGATAAGGTCATCGATACCGTCGTGCTGATACTCCGCCTCGATAAAAAAGCTTGGCTCCACGCCGGTCACGTGTCCACCGGCATCGAGCACGCTATCGGCAAGCGCGCCCATCAGCCCCGACTTGGATCCGCCGTATACCAGCGCGTGGCCGTTGGAGCCAATCCATGCGCCGAGCTGGCACACCGCAGGCAGAAACGCCGGGTCGTTACCGATGCTGGCGCCCAGATACACGGTGATATTCATATTCGGTCCCCCTCGTCGTGACGCGCGGCGCCCGTTCTAGCGTTGGCGTCGGCGATATTCGCGCACGCGGCGCGACAAGTCGGCGAGCTCATCGCGGTCGAGCTCTTCCAGGTGCTCAAGATCGTCCATAAAGCGCGCCATGGTGTCCTTTTGACGCATCTTGATGAGCGTATTGCAGTAATTCACCGCCACGCCCGTGAGCATGGCGATGTAGAAGATGCTGATGACGCTCAAAACGACGGTGATAGCGCGGGCGACCGGCGTTTCGGCAGGGATATCGCCAAAGCCGATCGTCGATACGGTCTCAAAGCTAAACCAGAGGCCATCGCCAAACGTAAGGGTCGCAGGGTCGGACAGCCAGACGGCCGTCGAGCACAGCAGGTAGAAGATAAGGAACAGGCCGGTGATGCGCGCAAAGCCAGCCTGGCGCAACACGTCGGCAAGCGTCCTCAACTTGTTCATCGCGACCCCTTTTCCCAAGCGTCCAATCATGTTCGTTCGGTATTGTCCCACACTCGGCACTCGAGGACGCTCCTTTTGTGCTGGCAGAAAGGGACTGTCCCCAACTGCCGGCACATAAGGAACGTCCCTAAGTGCCAACTCCGGCAAAGAGTGTCCCCGGCGACTAGTCGTTTAAGAACGTCCCCAATGACTACTACAACTGCCGGACAGATTGGGAACGTCCCTAAGTGCCGGATGTTAGGCAAGCTGAGCTGGTATCCTTATGCGGTATTATCTCGACTCGATAGGATTGCCTGTGAAACCTTCCGCCGTCCTTCGCTTAGCTCTATATCGCACCCTAGCCGTCGCGCTTGCTGCGCTCACACTACTGAGCGCCGTCATGCCCACCCCGGCCTTTGCCGCCGACTCCGACCAGCAGGTCAAGACGGTCCGCGTCGGCTGGCTTGTCAACAACGAGGGGTTCCAGGATGGCACCCCCGGCGAACGCCTCTCGGGATGGGGTTACGACTACCTCCAGACCCTCTCGTACTACACCCCTGGCTGGCAGTACGAATACGTGTCCGGCACCTTCACCGAGCTCATGGACATGCTCGAGAAGGGCGAAATCGACCTCATGCCCAACATCTCGCATTCAGTAGAACGTGAGCAAAAGTTACTCTTTTCCTCAAACCCCGAGGGCACCGAGCGCTACTACATCTACGCCAGGCCCAATCGCGACGATCTGGCCAAGGGTGACCCCCAGGCGCTCCAAGGCCTTACCATCGGCTGCAACCCTGACGTTATGCAAACCTTCGTCGGCCAGCAGTGGCTCGCCGACGAAGGCGTCACCTGTACTTATAAAGAAATCGACACCGGCGGCGGCCTCTTTGAGGCGCTTTCAGACGGCGAGGTCGACGCCGTCATCATGAACGACACCATTTCGTCGCCCGATGCGTCGCCCATGTTCTACGTAGGCTCGAGTGACTACTATTTTGCCGTTCCCAAAAGCCGCCCCGATCTGATGAACGACATCAACTCGGCCATGGCGGCAATCAACCGCACCAACCCGCGCTACAACGACGAAGTCAAATCCAACTACTCGGCGCAAAATAGCGGATCCGCATCACTTACCAACTCCGAACGGTCGTGGCTCAAGGCCAATAACGACACGCTTACACTTGGTTATCTCAACAACAATCTCCCCTTCTGCAACCAAGATGCAAACGGAGAAATGGAAGGGTCACTCGTCTCACTCGTTACGACGCTCCACGACAAATTTGGCATTACCGTACACACGCTCGCTTTTTCAAGCAACCAGCAAATGACGGAAGCGCTCTCAAAGGGAAATATCGACATCGCCCTACCGGCATTTCGCGACTACTGGCTTGCCGAGCAAATGGGGACCGTTCAATCGATTTCGATGGGAACGATCTCTCTTACCGCCATCCACGCCACCAGCGATCTCAACAAGGATCTCCGCAATATCTGTTGCACAGGGTTTTCCATCGTCAACCGCAGCGAATTAAAAACTATGTTTCCAAATGCAAATGTAACCGAGTATCCGTCTGCAGACGACATGCTTTCTGCCCTTAAGGACGGAAGATCAAGCTGCATCGTTGTTCCCAACGCACGGCTGGAAACCATCCGAGATAGCTACGATATCAGAGACTACGAGATACAGGAACTCTCACGCACGGCCGAACTTTCTTGCCTTATGCGACGCGGAAATCCCGAATTATTGAGTATCGTCAACAAGGGCATCATCAACGCCGGAGAATCGCTTTCTGCGAGCAATTATTCCTCTACGTCGTATAGCGCACAGGAATCAGACGCGTTCAGGTTTATATATCGTCATCGTAGCTCGATTGTCGTCATCATCGTCGGTGTACTGTTGACTGGGGTAGCGGTTCTAACCTGGGCCCTGCAGCGAGCCAGAGTAGAGCAAAACAAGGCACTCGCCGCCAATGCGGCCAAAACGGCCTTTCTCGCCCGCATGAGCCATGACATCCGCACGCCGCTCAACGGCATTCTGGGGCTCATCGAAATTGAAGAATTGCACGAAGACGATGTCGATGCCGCCCGTAAAAACCGAGCTAAGGCGCGAATCGCCGCCAACCATCTGCTCTCACTCATCAACGACATTCTAGAAATGGGCAGGATTGAAAATGGTAAGCTAACGCTTGAGCATGTCTCATTTAACCTCGAAGATCTCTGCAACGATGCAATTGTGCTGTGCAAGCTCCGCGCTTCCGATCGCAATATTACGATGCAGGATCAAAGAGCACATCCCCTCTGCAATCCACATGTAATGGGAAGCCCCACTCATGTACGTCAGATTATCATCAACCTGCTCGACAACAGCATCAAGTACAACAAAGATGGCGGGACTGTCGCTTTTGCATCGCAGATTAAACCGATCGATGATAGCCAGGTGCTCTTTTGCTTTAGCGTCTCGGACACCGGCATCGGCATGTCGCCCGAGTTTCTTAAACACATCTACGAACCGTTTGCCCAAGAGGGCAACGATGCCCGCAGTAAATTTCAGGGAACTGGCATGGGCATGCCGATCGTCAAATCGCTCATAGACATGATGGGCGGCACGATTGAGATTTCGAGCGAGGTCGGCGTGGGAAGTACGTTCAACGTCCAGATTCCGCTCGATATCGACAAGAACCCTCAGGCAAGAGAAGGTGCGGACGAGCAGGCGATCAGCTGCTCGCTTGCCGGCATGAACGTTCTTTTGGCCGAAGACAACGAGCTCAATGCCGAAATTGCCCAGGCCCTGCTCGAAAGCGAAGGCATCGTCGTAACTCGCGCCGCCGACGGCAAAGAAGCGGTCGAACTATACACTAGTCGTCCCGCCGGCAGCTTCGATGCGATCCTGATGGACATCATGATGCCGGGTATGGATGGCTACGAGGCAACTCGCGCGATTCGTCTGAGCGAGAAGGCCGATGCAGCCGACATCCCCATCATCGCGCTCACCGCCAATGCCTTTGCCGAGGACGCCAAGGCGGCACACGATGCCGGCATGAACGCCCATCTGCCCAAACCGCTCGACTTTAACAAGCTCAAAAACATCCTCGCCCGCATCAAGAAAAACGGAACTGTTTCGCTATAGTTTGTGCCCAACTGCCATGCACAGTTAGAAAGGAAGCCGACGATGTTTAGACCCTTACGCCGAAAGAAACGCGCCATCACTGACGAGGAAGCACGTGAACTGCTGACCACCTGCAAGCGCGGTGTCTTTGCCGTCAACGGCGATGGTGGCTACCCTTATGCCATTCCCGTCAACTACTTCTTTGACACCGAGCACGACAAGATTTATTTCCATGGCGCCAAGGCTGGCCACAAGGTCGATTCACTCAGGCGTGATGACAAAGTCTGCTTTACGGTTTACGGCAACGAGTGGTACAAGGACGATGACTGGGCTCCCTACGTTATGAGCGCCGTGGTCTTTGGTCGTTGCCGCCTAGTAAATGAGACACCTGCGTTTATCGAGGACAAAGTCCGCCAGCTCGCGCTTAAGTACTACCCCTCTGCCGAAGAAGTTGAAGAGGAAATCGCCAAAGACATCAAGGGCGTCCAACTCTACGAGATTTCGATTGAGCATCTTTGCGGCAAGCAGATTCAAGAAAAGTAAGCCCAAAAACAGGTCCTACAAATAGCAAAATGGCTCGGTTCCAACCAGTATTGGAACCGAGCCATTTGTTTATGAAGCGTCGGCGGCTATGTGCGCAAGCGCCTCAACGAGATCCTGAGAACTCACGGGTTTGCTCAGATGCGCGTTCATGCCCGCCTCGCGCGAAAGCCTACGGTCGTCGGCAAAGGCATTGGCGCTCACGGCGATAATCGGCGTGGTCGCGGCGTCCTCGCGATCGAGCGCCCGAATCTGCCGCGTGGCCTCAAGGCCATCGATGCCGGGCATCATGATGTCCATCAATACCACGTCGTACTCGTGCGGCGTGCTCGCGGCAAACGTCTCGACGGCAGACTCGCCATCTTTAACATGTGTCACGACGGCACCGGCGCGGTCGAGCGTAAACTGTGCGATCTCGGCATTCAGGTCGTTATCCTCTACGAGCAAAACACGCAGGCCCTGGAGCACGTCGCTGTCGCCTGCATCCACGCGAACTGCCTGGGGAATCTCGGAACTCTTGCACTTCTCAAACGGCAGGCAAATGGTAAACGTCGTCCCCCGCCCCAAGGCGCTCGTAAAGCTCATGGTTCCGCCCATAAGCTCGACCAACTGTTTGGCAATAGACGCGCCCAGGCCAGTTCCCGATGAAGCGCCTTCCACCTGTTGTTCCTCGCGGCTGAACGGCTCGTAGAGGCGCTGTTGAAACTCCTCGCTCATGCCAATGCCGTTATCGGCGATCGTGTATTCATAGACGGGAACACCGTCCACCGGCTCCACCTCGCGGCATGTCAGGCGAACATAGCCGCCCTGGCGGTTGTACTTGACGGCATTACCGGCAATATTGAGCAACAGACGCTTGAGGTGCGTCACGCTCACCCGGGCATAGGGATGATCAAGAGTCCGTTGGTCGCAGATAATTGTCACCAGGCGCTCCTCGGCCTGGCGCTCCAGAATATCGCACACCTCACGGTTGAGGGCCACCATATCTGTAGGCACGAGATTCAGGTCGACCTGCCCGCTCTCCAAGCGGCTCATATCGAGTGCCTCGTTCGCAAGGTCGAGCAGCAGTCCCGACGCCGTCCAGATCTTTGAGCGGCACTCAGTCTGCTTTTGCAAGTCGTCCGCGTTGGCATTGCCCACCTCGACCATACCGCGAATGCCGTTGATGGGCGTGCGCAGGTCGTGACTCATGCGACGCAGGAACTCCGTCTTTGCAGAGTTGGCAGACGAAGCTTCGCGCGCCGCTTTTGCCAGCTTGTCGCCATAGTCGCGCTCCTGCAGCAACAGGTCGGCAAAGCGTTGGCTCTCGGCGCGGCGGCGCACCAACACAACAGTGGCTATAACACCGCCGTAGAGTGCCAACACACTGGCAACAACAGCGGCAACAACCTCAAAGTAACGCTGCGCGGGAGCATAGGTGTACACGTAAAAATCGCGCGCTTTACCAAATGTGCCCAGATACCACTCACCGCTGTCGTTAACCAATCTGACCTTACCAGCCAAGCAACGCTCCTTAATGCCGTTGACAACGATGGCATCCGTCGCAGGCAAATCGAACACGCCTGACACGGCGGGCTCGACAGCGTTGGTCGCAACGACCTTACCGTCGTTTTCGATCACGATATTGCCGCTATCGATAGTCTCATAACCATCGAGCAAGCTCTGCAACTTGAGCGTATTGCTCGCGACCGCCTTGGCGCTCTGGTGCCTCACCGCGACAACGATGCCCTCACCGTCCCGCCGGGCCACGCAGCCAATGTCTGCGACCGAATCGTCCGCAAGCGTAATGCGAGCGGTATAGGACTTAAGCGGATGGGCTGCCACCTCCAGCACAGGCGCCTCTTTGAGATTCGCAGCGAGCGACTCGTAGCCCACATCATCCTTCGAGGACTCGGACACCAAGTTGCCCGATGCATCCGTTACGATCAGCGCTGTCACATTAAACTGGTCAGCATATTGCTCCAACGTAGCGTTATCCACCGAGCCGTCGCGCTCCATATCGCGCGCCGCCTCTCCGGCGATCTCCGTAACGCGAATCAGGTTTTTGGTCGCATAGGCGCTGTTGAACGCATCGTAGGAAAGGCTCTGTGTCGCCACGTAATCGACAACGTCGGCAAAGCGCTGCTCGGCCTGAGCTGTCGTGTAGGCGTAGCTCGTCACGCCGGCAACAATCGAGAGCGCTATCCCCAACAGGACGACGATGAGCCATTCCCGTGCCGAACGATCGCCCCGCTCCTGAGCGGTGTGGTCGGACGCATCAATCATGACAGGCCCTCCACATTCAAAAAGGGCGAAGGGTCATCAAAATACTTTGACACCAGGCGCTCCATGGTGCCATCGGCAAGCATTTCTTGGTAGGCATGGGTGAGCTTAACGTCGATGCCGCGTGTGTCGTTGATATCGAAAGCGGTGCCCAAACCAACCTCTAGCAGCGGCTCAGACAAAATGCGATACGTCACGCCATAGTCTTTTTCGTAGGTGAGCAGCGAGGACTCATGCGCGGCGATGGCGTCGACTAGGCCCTCGACAAGCGCCGGGTTCAGGTACGAGCGGTCCGAAAAGCTGTAGAGCTCCTTAATCTGCGGAACGTTTTCATTGGTGTGATTGAGCAGAATCGATTCGGGCTTGGTGGTGGACTGGACCGCCACGACCCTACCCTCAAGATCGGCAAGCGTGTAGATATCGCTTTCGGGATCGACAGCAACCACCTGTCGGCTCGCAAGGTACGGCCCCGCCCAGCGATACTCGCCTTCGCGGCCCGTCATACTAAAGCTGCCCATGACGCAATCGAGCTCGCCGCTCGCCAGCAGCTCTTTCTTCTTTTCCCAGTCGATCAGCTGGTACTTTGGCTTGTAACCAATGCGGGCCAAAGCCTCGGTCAAAATATCGACATCCAGGCCAACAATATCGCCGTACTCGTTGCTATACACAAACGGTGGATAGAGGTCGCTGCCAACGTTGAGCGTCTTAAGGTTGTCGTCTTTGACCTGCGAGGCGGCTGCGCCTTCTGATGCAGACGCCGCGGCCCCATCATTCAACCCGGAACAGCCAGCTATCGCCACGACAAAGGCGCCCACCACTGCAAGCGCAACAAACAACGATATGGCGGCCGAGCGACGAGGTCTTTTCATCGAGCTCCAGACGATCCTGTTTACAGACTCAAGAGCTGAATAATAGCAGACAAAACCGCGCTTGCGCTCAATGGTTACAGATGCTTTACCATACGGGGCCTTCCAGCCAATCTGGCAGACAGCCCCGCATGCAGCGCTCACTTACCGTGCATTAAAAACGTAGCGGTCCAAGCGGTCGCACGCCTCCCTTACACGCGAAAGCGGCAGCGCCAGATTCACGCGAATGTGACAGGGTCCGTGGAACGGACGGCCGTCCTGATAGCCCACGCCCACACGCGCCCCCTCGTCGAGCAGCCACTGAATATCGCAGCCATGCTCGCGGCACCACTATGGGAATGCGGACAAATGGCCGGTTAGTCCTGCGCGTCGTCGACGGCGGTTACCGTCAGCCTGGTTCCGTCAACCGTAAACGATATATCGAGCCCGGCGTAAGCCAAGTGGTACACGCGGTTTGGCTCGTGCTTGCTGCCCGCGCGGCGCGGATCTTGGCGAAGGACCTCTATCAAGCCGGAGAGCTTTGCAGGCGGGACCATATCCTGCAGCGCATGCGGAAACTCAACGTCGAGCTCTTGCCATGGCGCATCTTCAATCCAGCCGCCGGTCGCATCCGGGTGACAGTCCGCAAACAGAATGTAGGGCTTGATATCGTAGATGGGCGTGCCGTCGCGCAGATCTGCTCCCAGCACATGGATGATGGGGCCGTCGTCGGTAAGCTCGACACAATCGAGCTTGACGCAGGTAAGACCGATGGGATTGGGGCGAAACGGGCTGCGTGTGGCAAATACGCCCACGCGCTCGGCTCCACCCAAGCGCGGCGGTCGCACGGTCTTCGACCACTTGGCGTTGGTGCCGGACCTGTCCTGCGTCTTGGCATCGGCGGCGATGTCTTCCGCCGTGCCGCCGGGCGTTCCGTTTTCAAAGCGCCAGAGCAGCCATAGGTGAGAGAAGGAGTCCAGGCCCTCAACCGCTGCATTGGAGGCAAATTCCGGCTCAAAGACGATGCGCCCCTGCAGATGGGGCGCCAAAAAGCTGTTGCGCGGAATGCCGAACTTCTGCGGCAGGTCGGTATGTATGTGTGCAATAGGTTCCATGCCGGTCATTGTACGGCATGAGGGCATGGACGCTGCGTGCAATCCCCCACCACGACCGCCCTTTTTGCAACCAACGGTTGCTTGGAAGGGCATCGGCCGCCGCGTATGCTTAAAGCCGCAAGCAGCAGAAAGGAACTATCATGGCCTTTGCAGAAAAACTCATCGCCGTCCGTCGTGCCAACAGCCTCACCCAAGAGCAGCTCGCCGCCAAGCTCTATGTCACGCGCCAGGCCGTGAGCCGCTGGGAGCGCGGCGAAGTCATCCCGGGCATCGACATGATGAAGCTCATTGCCGCCGTAACCGGAGAACCGCTGTCGCACCTGCTCGAAATGCCCGAGCACTATTGCCAGAGCTGCGGCATGATACTCACGCCCGATGACTGCGGCACCAATGCCGCGGGCGCCAGGACCGATCATTACTGCAAGTGGTGCTACGACCGCGGCAAGTACACCTATGAGACCACGATGGAGGCAATGATCGAAGATTGTGCCCCGCGGCTGGCACAAAGCACCGGCATGTCGCTCGATGAAGCCGTCTCGCTCATGGGCGCCGTGCTGCCGCAACTGGAGCGCTGGCGCTCCGTGCACGAAAACGAGGACCGCTACGGTGCCGAGGCGCGGGCGCGCTATGGCGATGAGGCTATCGATACGGCAAACGAAGCGCTGTTGGACATGGACCCCGAAACCTGGAACGACATGAAAGAACTCGAGCGCGCGATTTTAGGCCAGCTCTCGATTGCCATGGACGACGGCGATCCAAAGAGTAACGAAGCCCGCAAGCTTGTCGCAATGCACCGCCGATGGGTTGGCCTTAACTGGGGACACGAGCCCCAGGACGAAGCATACCTGGGCCTCGCCAATGGTTATCTTGCCGACCAGCGCTTTGTTGACTACTACGACAAGCCCTGCGGCACCGGAGCCACGGCGTTTCTGGTACAGGCAATCGAGTCGTCGTTGACGCGTGCATAGACCGCGGCGGCTTTGGGTATTTCAATCGAAACCTCAACCGATTGGAGACCTATGGCTACTGATCACGAGCTCGCGCTCTACGTTATGACCGGCTGCCCGTATTGCATAAAGGTCAAGCGCTTCCTGGCCGATAACGGCGTGACCATCCCCGAGCGTAATATCTCGACCGATTCCGATGCCGAGCAGACGCTCATCGCCGTCGGCGGAAAGCGCCAAGTTCCCTGCCTGTTCATTGACGGCACGCCACTCTACGAGTCGGGCGACATCATCGCGTGGGTGCAGGAGAATTTGCTCTAGCACGCGCACTGCGGCCAGTTCGCGCCAACCGAGCCGAACCCATACGAACCAAACATGTACGCCAGCATCCAAAGTCGACATTTTTCGACATCTTTGGATGCTGACGTACAGCTTTTCAATCTAGTCATTGGGGACGTTCTTAAATGACTACCTTATGACTAGTTATCAAATTAATAGAACATATGTTTGCCCTCTATGTTATACTCACCTCAAGGCATGAGATGAGTCGAGAGTTCCTGCGGAGGTCCCCAATGACACGCCGGAGCGGGCTCGGTAAGTAAGATCGGTGGTTACCGCACTCGCCCATCTCAGACAGGCTGCGCTCCTGTTCGTCGTCGCCAGCAAAGAACGACACTCACAATCAAACGTTTCCGTTATCCGTGAGTCACACAGGAGTGCATCGTTATGGCAAAAAAGATACCAACCTTTACGTCCGACATCGTTTCGAGCGCCTGCTCAGATATCAGCGGAATCGTTGAAGCCAAGAGCCTTAATCAAAAGGGTATCGATCATGAAACTTCGCTTGAGGGGGCATTGCTCATCGGGCGCCGCCTCGAACAAGAGACCGCCGGATACCCCGTTACCAACCTCAAAGGATTGCTCTCCCCTGTCGGCGGCCATCTACACAAGCATTATGGTCCCCGCTTAGGACAATCCTATCTCACACGCTGCATTAAGTTCGCTCGCGCCGTTCCCAAAGACGTGCCACCTAGATCAGAGCTTGGCCTAACTCACTATGAGTCACTCGCTCGCATTACAAACGAGTACCTGCATCTGGAGCTCATGAACGTCGCGGCCGACAACAGATGGTCCTCATCACGCGTCGCGCTTCACGCCAGATACCAAAGCCCACAAGATGCTCCAAGCAACAGGGAATTCCGCGAGCTCATAGCGAACCAGGAAGTTTGGCGCTTTGCACGCGCTTATACAGATGCTTGCGGAATCATCTCGCTTGAGAAGTTTGTTAAGCTTTACAATTCTTGCGCTCCTAAACCAGTCTCGATATTCGAAGTAAATGAAACCATTTGGAAAATCAGAGACGAGTCGGGGCGCATCGACAACCCCTGCATGTTATCCAGAGACGGAGAGCTGTACCTCATAACGCCGGAACTTGATGACACAGTCGAAAACAACCCTTATTACTACGACGACTACGGATATTCTTATCGAAAATATGAACGCCATAGCGAGTACACCGAGGAAATGCGTTCGTTACGCGAGCGACGTGTTCAGAGCAGGAGGGCGGCCATATTCGCTGCCCATAAACAGCATCCAATCAAAAAACTCGATTATGAGGACGTTGTCTGCGGATATGCCACCTACACACGGTTTGTTAACAATCTCAAACTGGATATCTTGAAGGATTCCAAGCTGAGTGCCGCGAGCCTTCACGCAAGAGAGGACGAATTCGATTTCATTATGGCAAAGCTCTTGCGCTCTATTGGTCTCAACGGCATGCCGACAGTGCAACAAATTAACGAAGATGCCGAATTTCTATTGATCGTCGTACGGCCCGATTTTTATGAACAAGCGAAGATAAACAAGGTCTCCAAACTCCTCTCGATAATCTATGAGAACACTCCCCTCTGGGAGTTCAACGGCCGCTCGCATACCGAACTAAGAAATGAAGAAGCGGTAGAGCCTCTCGTGCCAACTATGCAACCAACAGTCCAACCAAAACAGGCTGCTTAACCGTATTAACTGCTTGTATTTTTGTCTACAAAACTGTATACATAAAGAGAGGTCCCTATGGAGCTCATCGCAATCCACCCCCATGCCCTCAAACATGGGCTGACAGAGACGGATATTACCTGCGCTTGGAACTCCGCTTTCGCATGGTTTAGGCGTGATCTTGAAAATGGAGGCATCGATTACGTTCTCGTTGGACTTGATGGAAAAAACCGCCTCATGGAGCTCATTGCTCGATGTTGCCCCGACCGAGATGGTTACATCATTTACCACGCCCTTGTCCCTCCTACGCGCAAGGTGCTCAGGGAAATCGGAATCGATCGATAGGAGGCGCTATGGACGCTAAACAGCTCGAAAAGATGATGGGGTTTGCCCCCGGTGAGCTAGAAAAAGCCGCAGCGGCATACGAAAAAGATGAGTGGCCGAAGGGCCACACCGTCAAGTTGGGAAGGCCGCCGATTTCCGATGAACCAAGCGTTGTTTTATCGGCACGTGTGGGCGAATCGGTTCTTGAAGCATTTGACGCTAAGGCAAAACGCCATGGGCAAACGCGCACGGAGCGACTCAGGGAGCTCATCACGCTCGATGCAATGATTGCCTAGCCCCCTGCCGAACCAAACATGTACGTCAGCATCCAAAAACGATATTTTTCGACATCCTTGGATGCTGGCGTACAGTTTTTTGCATGGGTCCGGCACAGGCGATCCGTTCTTCTCCGTCCCCAAGGGATCATTTAGCCACAAAAGCGGGCGATGGGCGCAAGCTGCTGCTCGCGAAAGACACGGTCGACAGCGGCACGGTATTCATCGACCTTTTTGGTCTTGCGTACGAGTTTGTGAACGGTCGCGGGATCGGCGAAGGCGCATTTGGCGTAGAACCACCACTCCTTCATGCGAAAGACTGCGTTGCCCCCAATCTCGTCCGCATAGGCCGCAAACAGCATGTCATGGAAGCGTTGCAGCTCAGCGGCGGTAGCGGCAGGGTCGCCCTTAACCATGCGAGCCAGCGCGGGATTCGCAAGCAAGCCGCGCCCCAACATTACGTGGCGTGTTCCGGGATAGGCCTTCACCAGCGCATCCATGTCCTCAAGATCAAAGATGTCGCCGTTATAGGCCACGGGAAACGGCGCCCGCTCCAACGTCTCGCCGTAAAACTCTTTACGCGGCGAGCCCGTATAACGGTCCTTTTGCACGCGCGGATGCACGATCAGCTCTGCCAGCGGCATGCGGCAATAGAGGTCGAGCACGCGTTCGTACTCGTCATCGCATTCGAGCCCCAGTCTGGTCTTGACCGACACCGGCAAGGGCGAGCGTTCGCACACGTCGCTCAAGAATACCTCGAGCTCATCCAAATTGCGCAGAAAGCCCGAACCCTTGCCCTTCGCGACCACCGTTCCCGAAGGGCAGCCAAGGTTGAGGTTGACCTCGCGGTAACCCATATCGGCAAGCACCTGCGCCGCCCACACAAACTCGTCCGCATTCTTGGACATCAGCTGGGGCACCGCGTTAAGTCCCTGGTTGTTGGCAGGATCGACCTCTTTAAACGCCTTGCCGCCAAAGCGATTGCCCACCCGCGGCGGCGGCAAAAACGGCGTGTAATAACAATCGAGCGCGCCGAAGCACTCCGCATGCACGCGACGGAACACATGCCCGGTAATCCCCTCCATAGGGGCCAGCGATAAATACATCAACATCCATTCTCAAATCAATGTGACAAAGGGACAGTCCCTTTGTCACATCCCATTCAAGCGGTTCAGGAACTCTTCGCAGGCGCGAGAACGCAGGCGATATTTTTTCCACACCAGATACGATGCAATGGTGAAGGGGCAAAAGGGCAGTCCCTTTGCCCCAAGTGCCGGCTACCGGACGCAAGCTAGTTGCCGTTCGCGAACGCCGCCCATATTTCGAGGTCTAATACTTTTCCCGAGAAGTGAACGGCTGTATTTGGACCCCCGAAGCATTGACATTTTTAGGCGTCAAAACCGCAGGATTTGACTGGCAAAACCGCAGGAAATTGCACGCCAAAAGTGTCGATGCTTCGGGAGTCCGTTTTCACTCGTTCACTTCTCGGGAAAAGTATTAGACCTCGATTCCGCAGTCCCCGATGTGACAAAGGAACAGTCCATTTGTCACATTCAGAATTGACCCCCCCCCCGCAATAACTCATCGATGGCGGGATTCTCTATACTGGGTCACATATGACGGTATCGCGCCAAAGGAGAACGCCGTGACCACCTCGCAGATATCTCTGCTCGCGCTCATCTCGGTTGGAGGCATCGGCATCCTGTTTATCGGAGCGAGCATGCTCATGAAGGCCGCCGCCCGCAAGAAAGCCAAGGCCTGTACCGCCGTGACCATGGGGACGGTCATCGACCATCGCTTTATGGGTGAAGGCAGAATGAATCCCGTTTTGGAATACACCGTCGACGGCACGCAATACCGCGCGAAAAAACAATTCCGTGGCATAAAGACCAAAAGCTTGTCGGGACTCCCCATCCGCACGCAAGCCACCGCCCACGAAGACGCCAAGGGCTGGCTGCACGTGCAGACAGGCCCCATCGCCAGCCTAGGCACCCTCGCGGAGCAGCTTTGGCCCCTCGGTAGCCAAATGGCCGTGTACTACAACCCCGGCAACCCAGACAAAAGCTATGTCGAACGCCCCATCGTGGGCAACTTTGCCACACTGATGTTTAACATCGCAGGCTTCTTGCTCATCGCGATGAGCATCTTGCTCTATGTTCATATCCAGCGCTAGCTCAAACTGATGCGCCCCGCGCCCCATGCGCCGCAACGACCGCCACGACACCAAGGACCAGCTATGGCTACACTTTCCGAACAAGAACGCAAGCGCATCCAGCGATACTGCATCTGTCCCAAGGTTGCCGGTGCGGCGCTTGCCATGGCGTTTGTGCTGCCTTTTTTGATCATTCCCTTCGAAATGATTGACGACATCGTCTTCCATCACGAAGGCTTCCAGGAGACGGGCATGATGGCCGCCCTGGTGCTCACCGCCATCGAGCTCATCATCTTCTGCTATTGCGCGCTCGCGCCGCGCTTTGGCATGCGCGGCAAGCAGTGGAAAGAAATGCAGCGCCGACTCGCCGTCGAGCAGTCCGAGAAAGACCGCTCGGCACAAATCGCGGGCGTTATTGGCACGCAGGCCGCCGCGCGCCTGCTCAAGAACAGCGACAACGAGACCGCACGCAACCTGGGCGGTGCGGCAGAAGTCGCCGCTGCCGTAGGCGCCGTCGCCACCGCGGCAGACGTGCTTGCCGAAAGCTTTGCCAACGCAAAGGCAATGGCAGAGGCCTGTGGCGTGCCCGTCCCCCGTGCAAAAAAGCGGATCGTCGCGCTTGTGGCGCTGCCCCTCGCGATCGTGTGCGGTGCCTATATCCCGCAGCTGGCGCAGGGAAACATCGAGATGCAACAGAACGCAGCGGCCGCGGCCGAGCAGATCGCCATCGCTCGCAAGGCATTAGAGCCCGCATGCGAGTACGTGTCCGCCGATGACCCCTACGAGCGATATCAAGATTACGGCTATCACGTCCGCGGCTATCTGCACGAAGGCGACTCAGGTACCCAGAAGGCCTATACCTATCTGGACTTTGACAACAAGGGGACACTCAAGGAAGTGAGCTACGCGGCAGAGGTCGACCCCAGCGCGAGCCTCGAGGATAACCTTGCCCGCATCGAGCGCGACCTTGACGAGCTGTTCTCTGCCGTCCAAACCGTAGACGTCAAGACGGTGAGCCCCGAGCTCTTGGCACCGCAGAAACTCCCCGAAGAGTTTAGGCAGGCATTTTTGAACGGCTCACTCTACGAGAGAATCTCTATCAGGACGAGTGACGACCTCATCAAAACGTATTACTCGTTTGATACGGATCCCGAGGACGAGTTTGACGAGTACACCCATCCAAGCATCCGTATCACGTTGGTGGGCAAAACGAGCTAGGCGCCCAATGTGACAAAGGGACTGTCCCTTTGTCACATTCCATGAAAAAGGGCACCGGCGTTAGCCGATGCCCTAAAGCTGCTGCAGATTAACTCCTACAGCGTATGACTAAGACGAATCGAACTACTCGTCCCAAGAGAGGCTCTTACCAGTCTTCTTTGCCAGCAGCAAGAACAGACCGATGATGACGTTGCATGCAATACAGAAGATGAAAACGCCCTGGAAGGAGCCGACAAGCTCGTATACCTTCATCATGACGGGCATGCCAAAGGCGCCGACGATATAGCCCACGGAGCAGATGAGCGCGAAGATGCGACCAAAGTCACGGGAGCCAAAGACGTCCATCACCAAAACGGTCAGAGCGGTGCCGGCGATGACGTACATGACGTCGTTAACACCGGCAGCAAGAATGCTGAGCGTCGAGTTGCCGCTGCTCATCATGAGCATGACAAAGGAGAGAATCGAGACGGCGAGCCAGCTCAGAATGGCCTTGGTGCTGCCAAACTTATCGCAAGTGGTACCGACGATCGGGTTGAGGAACAGGTCGAACAGCGATGCGGCGGAAACCATGAAGCCACCCACCATGGGGCTAAAGCCGACCTCGGCGGCATAGGTGGGGAACAGCTGGTTCATGCAGCAAGTAAGCTGAACGAGGCAGAGGAAGCCGATGCAGAAAAAGAATGCAGGCGACTTAATAGCGCGTGCGTAGCTAACGCCACGTGCACTATCCTCGGTCGTCTCCTCGGTCTCGGCGACCGTCTCGCCTTCGACATAGCCATAGGGCAGCATGCCCTTGTCCTGGGGCTTATAGCGGATAATCAGGATGGAAGCGGGAAGAATGAGCACGGCGGAGACGCCAGCGAGCACCAAATAACCAGTCCTCCAGCCAGCAGCCTCAATGACAGAGGTGATGACGGGACTCATGATGAGCATGTAAATCGAGTTCACTGCCCAAGCGAGACCAATTGCCAGGCCGCCAGATTTTTTGAACCACTGGTCAATAACATCGGACATGGCGACGCCGGTAGTGAAGGCGAAACAAACGCCAATCAAAGCACCAGCTGCGATGAACATCCAGACTTCGGTGTAGAAGGCCATGCCTGCGCCAGCGGCGAGCAGAATAAGCTCGACGACGGGGAGCCAAAACTTGCCAACAACCTTGGGGATGAGTTTTCCGACAAACGGAAGAGCCGCTGCAAGACCAATGAGCGTTGCAGTGAAGTAATACGAGAAGATGGAGTAGTCAAATCCGAACTCCTCGCACACGGGCGCGACGAAGGAGCCAGCGATTACGCTATAGGATCCGGTCGTACCGGCAGACATGAGGCCGAGCGCGATCACGAGAACCCATGCGTAAACCTTGCTGCTCTTTAACTTTGCATTTTCCATTGATACAGCTCCTAGAGACCCAGAAGGGCGCACATAACGGCCTTGATGGTGTGCTGACGGTTCTCTGCCTCACGGAAGATGACCGACGCGTTGGCCTCAAAGCACTCGTCCGCAATCTCAAAGCCCTCGGTGATGATTTCACGATGCAGGTCGTTCTTGCACTGGTCGAGCAACATCTTGCCAACGCGGTGATTTGCGTTGTGAACAGAGGGGAGCTCGTGCATGCAGAAGATGTCGGGGTTGTTGGTGCGCTTGCACAGCTCACTGGTGACGCGATAGGGGTACAGGGACTCGGCGTCGCCAAGCCAAGAGTTGTAGTCGTCAGGGTCCAGAACCTCGTCGCCGCACTCGGGGTTGATGTAGCGCCACTCCTCGGTAACGATTACGTCGACACCGTCCAGAGCATCAAGGTCAGAGGTGATGGTGAAGGTCCTGTTAGGCGCGTACTTGGCGTAGCAGGCCTCAACCTCCTCGATCATTTCCTTGCACATCTGGTGACGGAGGTCGTCGGGGCCGATGGCGAGGAAGTCCATGTCGAGCATCGCGCACAGACGGCCATACCACACGGGGGCGCCGGCGCAGTTGCCAACGAAGGCCATCTTCTTGCCACGGCTCGTGCGCAGACCACCCCACTGCTCCTCCATCGTGAGAGCGTCAGCGAGCATCTGGGTCGGGTGATCGCCGAGGGTGAGGGCATTGATGACTGGAATATCGACCAAGTCGGCGACATCATAGAGGAACTGCTCGTCCTTTTGTGCACGATAGACAATGAGATCATACATGCCGTTGAAGACGCGCATGGCATCCTCGATGGTCTCGCAATCGCCCATGTGGGAGTTGGTCAGATAGGTGAAGCCCATGCCCAGGTCGTTGCAAGAGGTCTCAAAGGCGCAACGAGTGCGGGTCGAGCCCCACTCAAAGTTGGCGAGAACGTTCTTGCCGGGGAAGTAGCGCTGGTCGACACCGGACTTTTTCTGGGCCTTGAGGTTCCAGGCAAGATCGATGAGGTAACGGAAATCCTCAGAGGAAAGATCGTGGATGTTGAGGTAGTCGCGACCGCGAAGGCTGTTGTTCATGCCTATTTCCTTTCAATTGTTTGATGGGTAAGTGTCGAATGCGCCCCCGAGGGAAACACGGATATCCCTCGGGGACTGTAAATGTGGCGCTTGGATCAGGCAGCGCAAGTTTAAGAACTTGCTAGCAGCTGGCGGCCACGTCCTTGGTCCAGCAGTGCACGCCGCCGCCGGACAGGTTAAGCGCGAGAGAGTCGATCATGATGACCTTGCGATCGGGGAAGCAGCTCTCAAGAACCGCCTTGGCCTGCTCGTCCTTCTCCTTCACGACTTCGCTCATGCCTTCGTGGTAATAACGCTGGCCAAGAACGACGCCGTTGCAGATGAGGAAGTTGCAGTAGCTTGCTGCGGCATAAAAGTGAACGGGGCCTTCGGGCCAAGGGGTGCCATCCATGAACTTGCCGCCCATTTCGTCGATGAAGCCCTTATACAGCTCGTAGTCCTCGTCGCCGGGAGCGATGACAACCTCGATCGGCTCGGCAGTGGGCATGCGGACGATTTCGAAGGGCTTGCCCTCCCAGTCCGTCTCGGCGCGTAGAATCTCGTAGGCGGCGTCGATGCGACGATGCGATTCCGCGCCCGCCTTGCTCGAGGCGGCCTCCTCATCGGATACCTCGGCAAGAAGAATCTTGTTCGGGGTGATAAAGCGGCACATCTCATCGATGTGGGCGGCGAAGCTCATGCCGAAGACAGGAGTTCCATCTTCCTTCTCGTCGAGGATGCCCAGTCGATAGTCGTCGTCCTCAAGCATAGGCTGCGGCAGCCAGATAACCTTGTTGAGGTTGTAGATGCGCTTGTACTCGGCCTCCACTTCCTCTTTTGAGAACTCGGGATTGCGCTTGCGGCATTCCGTGTCCTCGATGGCGATCAGGGTGCCGTGACCGTCAAACTCGCGGTCGCCGCCCTCCGAAACCATTTCGGAATTGACGATATCGAAGCACCCGAGCGCAACCGCCATGTGAACAGCTGCCCTGCGTGCGGACTGGCACTCTGGGGAGTTCTTGTCCCACACGCCATAATAGGTCCAAGCGGGGTTGACCATATAGGAATGGCCTTCGTCGTCGACCATGATGCTGGGGCCGTTGTCGCGAACGTAGAAGTTGGAGTCTTCGAACTGCGTAATCTGGATACGGTCGAGATCCACCCCTTCTTCTTTAAGGCGCGAGCAGGCTTCCTCGTAGGAGCCGGGGGTGCCACAGTTGAGATTGACCGTAACGTCGCCATACTCAAGCAAAGCTTTAATTACGTCAACGCAGGGCTGGCGATTATCGAAGCCCTCTGCGCGAATGTAATCGGGAAGCCATGTCACATAGACGTTGGAGCGCTTCTCAAACTCGCCCGGCATACGATAGTTCTCGTACATGGTTGGTCCTTCCGTCGGGTTTCCCGCAATGCTGTCCGGCCGCGACAATAGCGGGGTTACACCAGCTATAGTACTACTATACCTACCGTTCGGTAGGTGTTTTTGTATAATTGCCATTCGCCTGTCGATACCTACCGTTCACCGTTTATAGTGGTCGTGTTTGGACACGAATTGATGTTCCGTTGCCATTCTTAATAATGTTGGCAATGCGGAAGTGATTTGCAATGGAGAAGTGAAGCGTGAGCACAAAGGGAAAAATATTGGACGCAATGTATGATCTTGTGGCAGAAGTCGGTTACGACAAGGCGTCCATTGGAAAAATCTGCGACCGTGTCGGTATATCCAAGCCATCGGTGTACTACTACTTTCCCTCTAAAGAGGATATTTTCACCACGCTCTTAGATAGTATGTTTCCGACTATCGACTATCAGCGCGACTACTCGCTAATAGTCGATAGGGACGGATTCAAGGCGGCGCTTATCGAGCTCGGCAATTCGGTTATAGGTGGCTATCGTAGTGATGAAAAGCGCCGTCGCGTGCTGGCCGAGGTCAGTATTCAGGCAAATCGAATCCCTGCAGTTCAGGAACGTCAGGCAACGGCGATCAACCGAACTATGGACGCGCTTAAAGACATCCTTCTCCATGGCCTAGAAATTGGCGCGTTTTCCGATGAAACAGACGTCATGCTGTACGTGCAGATTCTTTACACCGTACTTGAGGGAGCGAGCAATACCGTTGCCCAAGATGAAGACATCGATGAAAAGGCTGTTTGGGCAGGGATCGTCGAACTCATGTTTAAATAGGCGCGTAATAACAGAGGCACCTTGGCAAGCGCGATGCGACGACTTGCGGGGTCGCGGAATGGTTCGAAACCCGTGTTCGCGATGATTGCAAAAGTTGTTGAATAGAAATTGGGGCCGATTCCAGCTATGTTGGAATCGGCCCCAATTTCGTTTTAACTTGCGGAGACAAATGACAGGGCTGAAGGGCAGTTCGTTGGTCAGGTTATTTCGCGGTAGTCTTATTGAGGATACCGGAAACTAAAGCAAATGTCGCAATCAGAAGGTTGCAGATGATACAGAAGACGAATACTCCTTGGAAAGACCCTGCCATACCGTAAACCTTCATCATGACTGGCATTCCGAAAGCTCCGACAACATAGCCCGCTGAGCAAATAATCGAATAGATCCTTCCAAAATCGCGTGATCCGAAGAGCGAGAGGAGAATCATCGGCATTGCAGTTCCAACGATGGCGAACATGACGTCGTTTACGCCGGCCGCGATGATGGAAACGGTCTCGTTGCTTCCGCCAAAGATGAGAAGTAGGAATGAAAGAATGCTGACTCCCGTCCATGCGACCGTTGCTTTAATAGCACCGAGCTTGTCGCATGTTTTGCCTACGAAGGGATTTAGGAAAATATCGGAGAGCGAAGCCGCCGAAACCATTAGGCTTCCCACGATGGGATTGAAGCCGACCTCGCTTGCATAGGTCGGGAACAGCTGGTTCATGCAGCAGGTGAGTTGCGCCACGCAGAGCAGAAGGGCGCAGAGAATAAAAGATGGCGTTTTCGCGGCATCGCGGAGCGCCATGCCCGAAGAGACATCTTCCTTTTCATCGGCGCTGTAGCTCTCATGGGTTTCGGAGGTAGTCTCTCCGTACGGAAGCATATTGCGATCAGAAGGCTTAAGGCGAATGATAAATGCGCTTGTGGGCAATATCATGGCTGCAGAAACGGCCGCAAGTACGATGTAACCCGTACGCCAGCCTTGCTGCTCGATGACCAGTGTAATGACAGGACTCAATAGCAGCGTGCAGAGAGAATTAACGCCCCACGCAAGGCCGATGGCAAGACCAGACGATTTACTGAACCATTGGTCAATGACATCGGACATGCAGACACCCGTTGTGAACGAAAAGCAGATGCCGATCACTGCGGCGGAGACGATGAACATCCAGACCTCGGTGTAGAACGCCATTGCGGCGCCGGCGGCAATAAGGACGAGTTCAACGCAAATATGCCATGGTTTGCCGATTACTTTTGGAATGAAACGACTCAAAAGCGGAAGCCCAAGCGCAAGGCCAAGAAGAATCGCGGTGAAATAGAAAGAGAAAGAAGTGTAGTCAAAGCCCAGGTCTTCACATACAGGAGCGATGAATGAGCCGGCAATGATGCTGTAGGTGCCGGTTGTTCCCGCAGACATTAAACCGAGCGCAATAACGACAATCCAAGCAAATGCGCCGCTCTCACGGGGGCGGTCCTTTTCGGCTGGTGCGATGAGAGTCATGGTTACTCCGTTTCTATCGGCAATGCAACCTATATGCCTACCGATAGGTATATAAAGATGGAGATTCTTCGTCAAGTGTTAAGCGGGGAGCGGGGACCCTTAACGTGCCGAACGGTAATTGGGCCCCCAATGCGACAAAGGGACTGTCCCTTTGTCACATTATTCGGAGCGTAGGGCTTCCACAGGGTCTTTCTTGGATGCGCTGCGGGCCGGCAGCAGGCCGGCAACGACCGTCAGCAGCACCGAAACTGCAATAAGCACCAGCGCATCCTGCACGGGCAGGCTCATCAGATTGGGTACCTGCTTGGCCGCAAGCGCCCAGGCATTAACCGGAAGGCTCACAGCCACCACGACGACAATGGCAAAGACGCCGGCAATGAGACCTTCGATAAAGGTCTCGGCATTAAATACGTTGGCCACGTTGCGCTTTGACGCGCCAATCGCGCGCAGGATGCCAATCTCCTTTTTGCGCTCCAGCACGCTGATGTAGGTGATGATGCCGATCATGATGGAGCTCACCACCAAACTGATACTCACGAATGCGATGAGCACCAAGCTGATGGTGTTCACGATGTCGGTCACCGAACCCATGATGATACCCATGTAGTCGGTGTACGAGATCGCCTGTTCATCATGGCCGGCGGCTTTGACCTGCTTGTTGTACGCATCGATGTGATCGAGCACGCGCTCCTTGGCCTCAAAGTCGCGCGGGAAAATCTTGACCGAGATGGGGTCCGCCTCGTCCGCATAGCCCAACGTGGCCAGATTGTTTTCGTAGGTGAGCTTTGACGCCTTGGCATAGCTCATCATGAGCGAACTCAGGTCCTCAGCGTCCATGCTAAAGTGGATAGCGCGAGCAAAGGCGTTTGCATCCACGCGCATGGCGCTCGCCAAGTTGGCAAAACTCGAAGACATCTGCGTCGCCATTTGGTCCATGAGCCCTGCCGCACCCGCCTTGAGCTGGGTTGATACCGTCGTCGCAATCTGCTCGCTGACCGCCTTCATCACCTGATCCATAGACTGCTGCAAATACGGAGCCAGCTGCTTTTGCACATAGTCGCCCATCACCTGCTGCAGACGCTCGGCCAGGGCATCGCCGCCGAGTGCCCTGAGCTGAGCCAGGTATTGCTGGGCCGCGGCATCATTCTCAAGGTACGCTGAGAATGCGGCAGCAAGCTTTGACGCGTCCTTAAGATCTTCGGGCGACAGCACCTTAAACTGATCCGACTGCATAAAGCCCTCAAACAGCTGGTTGACAAGCGTTCCCACCTGCTGCATTTGCTCGGGTGTGAGCTCCAAACCGTCAAAAATGCCCGAGAAATCTGGAGCCGGCGCTTTGGCCATGATGTCGCTGAAGTCGATGTCCTTCCCAACGCCCGAAAGGTCAATGTCCAGCCCGGACAAGTCGATACCAGAAAGGTCCATACCGCCGGCCGCGCCCGAGAGCGCAGACGAATCGAGAGAGAACGCGCTCTTCAGCGCCGCCTCGTCCACACTGAACATGCTGCTCAGATCCACGCCTTGCTTGGCCTCGCCCTGCAGCTCGTCGAAGGTTTTACCCGTAAAGACATCCGTCTCGGGGTGGGTAAGCTGTTCCTGCACAATCTGCGAATCGGCAGCACGCTGCATAAGCTGGCGAGTCAGCGCATGCGTATAGGCAATGCCCGGGGATAATGCGCTCGCGTTGGCCGTCTCGTTGGGTCGCACCACGCCCACAATGCGCACGTCAATACCGTCGGCAACCTTGGCCGCCATATAGTCGGCATCGCCAGCCATGTCAGTCCACATGCCGGTCTCTTCGTTTTTGCGATAGGCATCTGCCGGCGACAGCACCTTAAACGTCGTGGACAGTGCATCGTCGTAGGTAAAGTCGGCGCCGGTCTTGGGCGCCTCGACCTTGCCGTCGGCCGTCATGGCGCTGTTAACCAGGTCGTTGAGTTCATCGATATCCAGCGCACCGATGCTGTAGAGCGTGTAGTCGCCCACCGTTCCGCGGCTCGAAAGCACCATCACGACCTCGTTGGCTGACGTAGGCCAATGGCCGGCAACAACATCGTACTGGCTGTCGAGCAGGCTCTGGTCGTCAATCATCTCGTTGAAGACCGACGTTCCCATGGATTCCATGCTCACCGTTGCCGCCGAGCTCGCACCTCCGCTCATGGCCTCAGTCATAGCGTTGGGCACCAGCCGGACAGGCTTCTCATCGCCCTTGCCGGCACGATAGACAACCGGCGATACACCGTAGCCGTACTGAATGGCGTTGACCTCTTTATCGATGCCGTCGCCACCGGCATCGAGCCATGCCTTAAAGCTCGTCATGTCGTTGGACTTAACGCTTGCGAACATATCCTTTACGGCCGTGACCACAGGGATCTTATCGGTCCCCTGAGCCTTGCCGCCGGTGGCGCCGTCGGACGCGTCCTTGTCCTCGGACGCCTCCTCATCCGTAGCTCCATGCCCGCCCATCATGGACGACAGGTCATAATCTTGTTTGGAAATGGTGAGCGGGTAGCTCGAGAGCGTATCCTCCTCGACCTTTTTGATGTAGCCGTTTACGCCGTTGGAGAGCGCCAGAATCGCCGCAATGCCGATAATGCCGATCGAACCAGCAAAGGCCGTCATAGCCGTACGGCCCTTCTTGGTCAAAAGGTTTCGCGCCGAAAGCCCCAGCGCTGTCACAAAGCTCATCGAGGTTTTGCGCGTGGGCTTGGCCTCGCGACGCGCGGCCTCGGCAGCATCAAAGGGGTCGGAATCGTCGGTGATCTTGCCGTCCGCCAGGGTGACGATGCGCGTGGCGTACCTGTATGCCAACTCGGGATTGTGCGTGACCATGATGACCAAACGATCGCGCGCAACATCCTTGAGCAAATCCATGACCTGTACGGATGTCGTTGAGTCCAAGGCGCCGGTCGGCTCGTCAGCCAGCACAATCTCGGGGTCATTGATCAGGGCGCGGGCAATGGCCACGCGCTGCATCTGCCCGCCCGAAAGCTGGCTCGGGCGCTTGTCAACGTGCTCGCCCAGACCGACTGCCTCGAGCGCCTTGCGCGCACGTTGGCGGCGCTCGGCATGCCCCACGCCCGTGAGCGTAAGCGCCAACTCCACGTTTTCCAAAATGCTCTGATGCGGAATGAGGTTATAGCTCTGGAACACAAAGCCGATGCGATTATTGCGATAGGCATCCCAATCGCGGTCGTTGAAGTCCTTGGTCGAGATGCCGTCGATCAGCAGATCGCCCGAATCGAAATGGTCGAGTCCACCGATGACGTTGAGCATCGTAGTTTTACCCGAACCCGAGGGACCCAGAACGGCTACGAACTCGTTATCGCGAAAAGACAGGCTTACGCTGTCGAGCGCTACCTGCGTAAACGACTGCGTAACGTACCTTTTGCAAATAACTCTGAGATCCAGCATGGACGGCAACCTCTCTCGCGCGGGCGCGCTCGCCCGCTCCCCCGCCGTTCACGTTCGGCGCGTTTGTCCTACTCTATCCTCATTTTTGGCCGATACCAGTGAGGAATGTAACGAACCGCGCCAAAAAACGAACGGGACAGCACGCCGCATGGCGCACCATCCCGCATATAACATCCCCGATGCGACAAAGAGGCTGTCACTTTGTCACATTCCAATGCGCGCTACTTTTCGAACCCGCACGGCATAACGTTAGCGCTGCCGCGGCGAGCCTCAGTCACGGCTGCAAAGAAGCGATAGCCGCCCGAGAAGTTAAAGCACTCAAAGCCATGCTGCGCCAAAATGCGGCAAGCAATGTAGCTGCGAATGCCGCTCTGGCAAATCACGTAGACCGGCTTGGCCCGGTCGAGCTCGCCCAGGCGATTGCGCAGATCATCGACGGGAATGTTTACGAAACCATCGATATGCCCGCGCTCATACTCCCCTTCCGTACGAACATCGAGCAGCTGCACGCTGCCATCGCGTGGCAAGTTGGGCTCATCCTCCCAATGCCACTGCGCCAGTATGCCGCGATTGAGGTTCTCGATCATAAAGCCCGCCATATTGACGGGATCCTTCGCCGATGAATACGGCGGCGCGTATGCTAGGTCCAAATCCTTAAGCCTATCGCCGCGCATGCCTGCCTGGATGGCAGTCGCCAGAACGTCGATACGCTTGTCCACACCATCGATGCCCACGATTTGCGCACCCAGCAGGCGCAATCCCTGCTTCTCGAAGACAACCTTCATGGTCATGGGCGTTGCACCCGGATAATAACCCGCATGCGAACCGGGCGACAGGACCACGCTGTCGCAGTCAATTCCCGCCGCGTGTGCTGCCTTTTCGGATAGTCCCGTGCTTGCCGCCGTCAAGTCGAATACCTTGATAACCGATGAGCCCAACGATCCGAGGTAGCAGCTGTCCATGCCGGCTATGACATCGGCGACGACACGCCCCTGCTTGTTGGCGGGGCCGGCGAGCGAAATGACCGCGTCCTCGCCGGTCACCTGATGCGTGACCTGCACGGCATCGCCCACGGCATACACGTCGGCAGCAGAGGTCTCCATGCGGTCGTTGACCACAATAGCCCCCTTGATGCCCAGTTCGAGCCCCGCCTCTTGCGCCAGATGGCTCTCAGGTGCCACGCCAATGGCAAGCAGCACCATATCGGCTCCGATAGGGTCATCGCCCGCAACATGGGTGACAACGCGGCCATCAACTTCCTCAAAACCTGTCACATCGGCCTTGAGGCGCAGATCGATACCGTGCTCACGCACCTCGGTATGCAAAAGGGTCGCCATGTCGTAATCCAGGTTGTTCATAAGCTGGACGGGACGCTGCAGAAGGGTCACCTGGAGCCCCAGCTCACACAGATTCTCCGCCGTCTCGACGCCAATGAAGCCGCCGCCGATCACGACGGCACTGCTCGGTCGCCGCTCTCGAACATAGCTGTGAATACGCAGCGTGTCCTCAACGGTGCGTAGGCTAAAGATTTTATCCGAGTCGATGCCCGGCAACGCAGGGCGAATCGGCTTTGCACCCGGCGACAGGATGAGCTTGTCATACGTCTCGACAAATTCCTCGCCCGTCAGCATATTGCGAACCTCGACCGTATGCGAATCGGGATGGATGGCAAACACCTCGTGACTCGTCTTGACCGCAATGCGAAAGCGATCCCAAAAGCCCTTGGGAGACTGCAGCGTCAATGCGCTCTCTTCTTCTATCACGCCGCCAATGTAGTACGGAAGCCCACAATTGGCATACGATACAAAACCCGTGCGCTCAAAGATGACAATTTGGGCCTGCTCGTCGAGTCTGCGCAAACGTGCCGCCGCCGATGCGCCGCCCGCGACGCCTCCAACGATAACCACCTTCATAGCTAACGCACCACCTTTCCCGTGTAGCCGCTTATGCCGCCGATATTCTTGACACTGCCATACCCAGAACGCTTAAGAAAACTCACAGCTTGGTTGCTTCGCGCACCGCTCAGGCAATGCACGAAAAGCTGCGTGCCCTTTCGACGTATACCCATGATGCTACCCCGAAGCAGAAAAAAGAGTCGCTGTTTCCAGCGACTCCCCTTCAGTTGTCTGTCCCACGGACTTACTGTTCGCTCTTCGCGAGTGCCTGATCGATCAGTTTGTTGAGCGCCTCGCGCTGCTCAGCGGAGTTGATGCCGCCCATGATCGGCTCTCCCACAATGTTACCGTTCTGGTCGATCACGTAGGTGGTCGGGAACGAGTACAGGTTGGAGGTGAACTTTCCGGCCTCGCTGTCCGACTTAAACCAGATGTTCTTATACGTCACGCCCTTCTTGGAAAGCACGTCCTTGGCATCGGCCACCGCGTCTTTGTTGCCATCGAGCGTAAAGGAATTAACGCCCACGACCTGGCCGCCCTTCTCGGCAAGCTCCTTGTTGAGCTTCTCCAGATCGCCCAGCTCTCCCACGCACGGCTTGCAGGTGGTAAACCAGAAGTTCATGACGGTGACCTTGTTCTTGGAGAACAGCTCGTCGCTGTTTACATCGTTGCCGTCCAAGTCCTTGCCCTTAAAGCTGGGGAACTTCGTCTCCCCGCTCTCGCCGTTGGTCATACCCGCGGTCGAGGCATCAACGCTCTCCCCCTCGCCGGGCGTGCTGCCACATCCGGGGAACTCCTTCTCCAGCGCCATGAGCTTGTCCTCGATCTCCTTGACCTGCTGCGCGCCGGCCTTAAGCGTCTTAAGCTCGTCAGCCGCAAACTGATCCTTGGCGCCCTCGATGGTATCGAGCAAGAAGTCACCGTAGTTCTTGCCGTCCTCAATCATGGGGGTGTCTTTGTTGGCCGCAAGGAACACCTTTTCCCATAGGGCGTTATCGCTCGCAAAGATCTCGTTTTCCTTTTGCAGCAGCTGCTGATACAGCTCGGCCGCCTCCTCGGCACTTGACGGCTTTTGCGCTATGAGCTCGGCAATCTGCGCATCGCCGCTCGTAGCATCCTTCGCGTCGCCCTTGGGGGCAGAGCACGCCGCGAGAGTCAGCGCCAGCACGGGCAGCATCAACAGAGCCGCAATTTTTGACAGTTTCATGGTTCCTCCGTTTATATCGAAACTTATATAGGTACCTATTTGTTTTCGCAGGCTTGCGTGGACTGCGCGGGTTTGTCGCCCGTCACACCCAGCCCATAGCGAAAGCTAATAGCATCGACGGGGCACGCGCCCACGCATTTGCCGCAACGAATGCACTCGGCATGGTTGGGCGTACGCGTAACGTCCACGTCCATTTGACACACCTTGGCGCACTTGCCGCACGAGACGCATTTGCACTGGTCAACCTGGATCCCCAGCAAAGACACCTTGTTCATGAGTGCATAAAACGCACCGAGGGGGCAAATCCATTTACAGAAGGGGCGGTAGAACAGCACGCTCAGCACCGCAACCACAATGAGGATTGCGAGCTTCCAGGTAAAGAGCTTTCCCAGCGCGGAACGGATTCCCGTATTCATGATGGACAGCGGAATCGCGCCCTCGAGCACGCCTTGCGGACAGATGTACTTGCAAAAGAACGGGTCGCCCATGCCCACATCGTTGACTACCAGAACGGGCAGCAGCACCACGGCAAACAGCAGCACGGCGTACTTGATGTACGTGAGCGGCTTGAGCTTTTTCGTCGAGAGCTTTTTGCCGGGAATCTTATGCAGAAGCTCTTGCAGCCATCCAAACGGGCATAAAAAGCCGCATACAAAACGCCCCAGCAGCACGCCGATCAGAATGAGTGTTCCGGTGACGTAATACGAAAAGCTGAACTTAGACGAGCCCACCACCGACTGAAACGACCCGATGGGGCACGCACCCGAGGCCGCCGGACACGAGTAGCAGTTGAGGCCCGGCACGCAGACGGCTTTGCCCGCTCCCTGGTAGATACCGCCCTTGGCAAAGTTAGGCAGGTGAATATTGGTCGCAAGCGTCGCCGCCGCCTGAATCAATCCGCGGAATCTCGCCAAAAGATGCGATGCAGTGTTTTTTCTTTTATCCAATTCCGATACACTCCAAGCACAGCCTGATTGCCTTGGCCAGCACGGCATCTGCCTCGCCGCGCATAATTCCAAAGCCAACCATGGCTACCCCAACGATCAGCAAAGCCACCTGCGCCACAGGCTTAATCGCTTTGAACAATCTGACCACTCCTTTCGTTTCGCGACCCATTGGACCATACCGACTATAAAATCCGTGTTAAGCGTGAATGACTATGCAAGGAGAACGTTATGCGCATCTTGGTCATCGAGGACGAGCGGGCACTGTGCGATGCGATCGCACGCAGCCTGCGCAACTTGGCCTATAGCGTCGACTGCTGCTACGACGGGCAGCAGGCCCTCGATCTGCTCGATGTCGAGACCTTTGATCTTGTCGTGCTCGACCTCAATCTCCCCCATGTCGACGGCATGACCGTGCTCAGGCAACTCAGGACAACTGATTGTGAGACCAAGGTGCTTGTGCTCTCGGCACGTGGCGAGGTCTCCGACAAGGTAGCGGGGCTCGATGCGGGCGCCAACGACTACCTCACCAAGCCGTTCCATCTTGACGAGCTGGCGGCACGTATACGCAGCCTCACGCTCAGGCGCTTTACGCAAAGCGACGTTGTCCTGACCTGTGGATCGCTGAGCTTTGACACCAAGGCGCGCCTCGCCTCCGTGGGCGGCGAGACCCTATCCCTCACGCGCAAGGAGACCGGCATCTTGGAATACCTGATGCTTAACCAGGGGCGGCCGGTGAGCCAGGAAGAGCTTATCGAGCATGTATGGGACAGCAGCGTCAACAGCTTTAGCAACGCGACCCGCGTGCATATCTCGTCGCTGCGCAAAAAGCTGCGCGGTGCGTTGGGGCACGACCCCATCCGCAACCGAATCGGCGAAGGCTACGTTATGGAGGACGGCAAATGAAGCGGCTGTCGCTGCAGTGGCGCATCACGTTAATGACGGCACTGCTGATATGTTCGACCTGCGTACTTATGAATTGCCTGGTTGGCTACTCCGGCATGCGCTACATGGACTCGATCGGCAATGAACTATCGGCGCACGGCAAGGTGGAGGCGGCCTCGCCCAGCTCATTTGACCCGACAAACAAAGAGCTCGACGATGCGCTGACCATCGTCGTGAACGACGCCCAAGAATCGTTTGGCGCGACGAGCTGGTATATAACTGCGGCGGTGACGCTGCTCGGAGGCGTCCTGGCCTACTTTGTGAGCGGGCATGCGTTGCAGCCGTTGCGCTCCTTTGCGGCACAAGTCGAGAGCGTGCGGCCCGACAACCTCGCCGACACAAAAATCAGCGAGGACGTGCCCTCTGAACTCAGGCGCTGCAGCGCGTCGTTTAACGACATGATTGCCCGCCTTGACGAGGGATTTTCCGCACAAAGACAGTTTACGGGCAATGCGGCGCACGAGCTGCGCACGCCACTTGCGCTCATGCAGGCCCAGGTTGAGCTGTTTTGCGCCGAGCACCCCGACGTCGACGCCGATACAGCGAGCCTGCTCGGGCTGCTGCAGGAGCAGACCGAGCGGATGACGCACATGACAAAGACCCTGCTCGAGATGAGCGAGCTGCGCAGTGTCCCTTGCAACGATGCGATTGACCTGGCGCCGATGATCGAAGAAGTACTCACGGACCTGGCGCCCCTTGCCGAGCAAAAAGACATCACGCTTACAAGTGAGGGCGACGCGCAAACGATCGGCAGCGATACGCTAATCTATCGGCTGCTGTTCAACTTGGCCGAAAACGCCATACGTTACAGCGCGCCCAACTCGACCGTGCAAATCAACGCCTGCGCCGAAGGCGACCGCGTGCTGCTACGCGTGCGCGACCAGGGGCCGGGCATTCCCGAGCAATACCAGACGAGCATCTTCCAGCCCTTCTTTCGCGTCGACAAATCGCGCAGCAGGGCATATGGCGGCGTGGGGCTGGGGCTTGCACTGGTCTGGGAGATTGCCGCACTCCACGGCGGCTCCATCGAGGTCGAAGAAAGCTCGCCATGCGGAACGACCATGCTCGTGACTCTTCCCACTCGCGCACTCGGCTCATTAAAATAACGAACGGGATGGCACGCCGCGTGGCGTACCATCCCGCACATAATATCGAGGATGTGACAAAGGGACTGCCCCTTTGTCACATCTGCTAGTTCTCGTCGCCTACCAGCTGAGTTAGCTTACTCCCACTCGACCGTGCCGACAGGCTTAGGCGTGAGGTCGTAGCACACGCGGCAGATACCGGGGACCTCGGCGGTGACGCGGGCGGTAATGCGCTTGAGCAGCGCCCAGTCGAGCTCGGGCACCTCGGCGGTCATGACATCAACGGTGTTGATGCAGCGGATGATGCAGGGCCAGTCGTAGGCGCGCTTACCCTCGCGCACGCCGGTGGCGCGGAAGTCGGGCACGACGGCAAAATACTGCCAGATTGTCAGACCTGTCTTGTCAATCTCCTCGCGCACGATGGCGTCGGCTTCGCGCAGCGCCTCAAGACGGTCGCGGGTGATGGCGCCAAGGCAGCGAACGCCCAAGCCGGGGCCGGGGAACGGTTGGCGCTCAACCATGTTCTCGGGCAGGCCGAGCTCGCGACCCACGACGCGCACCTCGTCCTTGTACAGCAGCTTAACGGGCTCGCAGAGCTCAAACTGCAGGTCCTCGGGTAGACCACCCACGTTGTGGTGAGCCTTCACGCCGTCCTGGGACTCCAGAATGTCGGGGTAGATGGTGCCCTGGGCGAGGAAACTGACCTCGTCACCGACCTTGCGGGCCTCCTCCTCGAACACGCGAATGAACTCGGCGCCGATAATCTTACGCTTGGCCTCGGGCTCCTCGACGTCCACGAGCTTATCCAGGAAGCGATCAGTCGCGTCAACATAGACCAGGTTGGCGTCCATCTGATTCTGGAACACGTCGATGACCTGCTCGCTCTCGCCCTTGCGCATGAGTCCATGGTTCACATGCACGCAGATAAGCTGCTTGCCGATGGCCTTGATCAGCAGCGCCGCGACAACAGAGCTGTCGACGCCGCCAGAAAGGGCCAGCAGAACCTTCTTGTCACCGATCTGCTCGCGGATTGCGGTGACCTGCTCGTCGATGAACGCCTGAGCAAGTTCGGGAGTGGTGATACGCACCATATCGTCGGGACGCTTGTTGGGATCCATGCAGGGCTCCTTTTCGGGTCGATGGAACGCGCCGCACATATGCAAACGCGCTGTCATATGACCTCATTATATGCAGAGCGAGGTTCGTTTCCCATCGCTTCGGCAGAGCTTTTTGCAGGGGCGGCAGTTTTTCCTTATGCCAAGGTCAGCCATGCCTCGACAACCACCTTAAGAGCATCGCCAATAGACTCTTCCTTTATACGTTCGGCATAATCGTAGGCGATAACCACAAATTCCAGTCCCGAACAACAGGAGTACAATGGCTGCTAATGTTGCCAGCTGTTGGGAGATGGAAGATGGACTGCGATGGCTACCCGCGCATTCCCATGCCGTTGATGTGCACCGCCTTTGTGCCGGGGCAGATTGACGCTGCGGTTGCAGGCATTTCCGACCCCGATTCACGCACCATCGCCACGGCAGAAGCGCTGTACTTTCGCGGACAGGCCACACTCGCCGCCGAGACAGTACGCCCCTATCTTGACGCCACCGACCCCGCACTGCGCTATTCCGCATGCCTTATCTGCGGATATGCCAGTCTGTCGCTCAACCGTATCGCCGATGCCCGCCGTTGCCTTGCGGGCATCCTCGATATACCAACTGACGAGGAACCGTCCGCCGTCCACGCCACGCATATCCTGTTCGCCTCCGCCGCGAGCGTCCTGCTGCACTTGCCTTCCCCGTATTCTGCCGAAGAGTTTTATCCGCTTGCGGCGCATCTGCCCGAAGGCCTGCGCCTGTTCGCCAGCTACGTGATGGCGCATGCCCTGTACCTGCGCGGCGAATATGGCCGCAGTCTGGGCATGGCAGAAAACGCCCTGATCATGAAACAGGGAAGTTATCCCATCTCGGAGCTATTCCTGCACTTGTCGGCTTCGATGGCCTGTATGAGTCTCAAAGACGTCGACGCCGCAAAGGCACACTTCGGAGCCGCTTGGGACATTGCGCGTCCCGACGGCCTTATCGAGCTCATTGGCGAGCACCACGGCCTTTTGCAGGGGCTTATCGAGGCATGCTTAAAATCGCAATACCCTGACGATTTCGCTCGCATCATCGAGATCACGTATCGATTCAGCTACGGCTGGCGGCGCATCCACAACCCCGATTCGGGCGAGGACGTGGCCGACGATCTAACGACCACGGAGTTCACCATGGCCATGCTCGCCTGCCGTGGGTGGACCAACGCCGAAATCGCACGCCATATGGGCGTGTCGCCGGGCACTGTTAAAAACCGCCTATCCGGCGTATATGCAAAGCTTGGCATCGGCACGCGCGCCGAGCTGGTCGCGCATATGCTGCGTTAGCGACCGGGCTGCCAAGCGCATCGAACGCGTTCCGGAACCCGGCACTTCGCTCGCCTAAATTGGACATTTTGGCCCTTGAACGGCACTACCGCCACGGGGCGCCATCTCGCAAAATTGGATTATTTCCACCGATATTTGCGGGATTGGAGCCAAAAATGCTTGATCGCCGTTCGTTACTTGTTGCCGGAGCGTCCTCGCTAGCGAGCATCATGTTGCCTCGCGTGCCGGGAAGCAAAAATGCCTTCCTGCTGCCGTTCGCGCCCACCGAAGCCTATGCCGACGAAAAAGACCCCTTCAGGGTGCTCGTTCTCTCGCGCACCATGTTTGGTGTGGTCGTGGTCGACGTCGCCAACAAGAATATGCCCGTCAAGGGAGCGCAGGTCACGCTCGCGTCGCGTTATGCCGCGGGCAAGCAGCTCTCCGCCACGACCGACGATGAGGGCACGGCCATCTTTGAGGTCGCGCCGCTTTCGGAAGGCTACGTGGACGAGGCGACGCTTCTCGACGCGTACGACTTTAACGGCGGCATCTCCATTAGCATGGCGGGCTACCGTGATGTCGAGATTCCCCTTGCGCGTATCCAGGGCGGCACCGCCATAACCGCGCCCACGCGTCCGCTTTCCGACGACGAGCCGTACTTCCGCCAGCTCACATTCGACGAATGGGACATCCAATACGCCGAAGCCACGTTCATGGCATTGCCGAAGAACGACACGACAAACGAACAGCCCGATACGCATGCCTTTACCGTGCAGGCACATCTGCCACAGGGTGGACAGGCAACGCTGCGCATCAACAAAGTGACGCCTGCCGCGGGCAGCTCATCCGAAACCGTCACGCAGATTGGCCAAGTCAAGGCCAGCGCATCGGGCGCGGATAACCTGGCGACGTTCATACTCGAAGACAAGTTCCTCGATGCAGCGTCGAGCCTTCTGGAAGAAGGATGCAAGCTGCGCTTTGTCCTCGAATATCAGGGTAAAACCTACACGCTCTCCTCCCCCATGGCCGTTGTCACTGCGCCAGCCGCAAAGGCGGAATCGGGCTCGACCACCATCATTCCCACCACCATGGACCAAGAGATCACTCCGTTTGATTTCCCCGCGGCGTTTCCCGGCATCGGCGGCAATAAGTTCACGTGCTGGATACCCACATTTCCGATCCTCTTCGATTTCTCGTTTGCTGGATACGTGCTGTTTGGCGGAGGATACAAACCAGCCAGCTATATGAACGATTCGGGCAATCCGGATCCGGAGTACTGGAAGAAGTCACCGCGCGAGTCGGGCGCCAAGCAGGCAAACCGCTACCTCGACGAAATGGAGGGGAAGTGGAATCAGTACAAAAGTATGAGTGCCGGTTCGGGCACCGATCCAAGAAACACCAAGCTCCTTCGCCACCATTGCACGCCGCTGTTCACGATGGATATCGCCACACAGCTGTACGGCTCGCTCGCCTACGATTGGGTGGGCAAAACCTGGGGTAACAACAACGACCCCGCATACGGCAATATTAAGGCCCTCTTCCAGGTAAGAACCGACCTCAATTGGACCGAGCAGTTTACCCTAGGACCGGTGCCATTTTTCCTAAACGTCAACCCTTGGGTGCTGGCGAAGCTGGCGCTCGCTGTGGGTGCCCACACGCACGGCAGCGGCGCGGCGTTTTTCAAGAACATTTCGCTCGACTATTCCAACACGTCGGGCTCGTTCACCATCCAGATCGGACTTGCCGTCACCTTTGGAGCCGGCGTTGCAGGCGTCGCTTCGTCTGCCGTGCGCGGCGCCGCATCCCTCACGCTGTTCATTGGGTACGAGAAGGCAGATGGACACCAGCTTCCGCGACTGCGTGTAGGTGCAGACGTCGATGTCGATGTGATACTCCAGTTCGTAATGTTCAAGTGGACCACCAAGGCTTGGTCGGGGTCGTGGCCCACACTCCTCGATTCGTGGAATATGTCGGTGAACAATGGCAACCAGTATGTGCTCCAGCGCTCTGAGCTCGCATTGGGTGGAGATACGCCTTACACGTTGGATGCCTGCTTCGGCACGCCCGGCAACATCGAGGCGGGCGGCGTGCCGCAATTTATCGCATCGGCCACCATCGTCACCAACGCCGAGCTGCTCGCACGCGCCGAGGTTAAGACCACTGCCGTAAACGCCGCGCCTGTCGTGCGCGATTGGGATCAAGCGGTCACGCGCATTGAGCTCGAGGCGGATGCAGAAAGCGACGACACGGGACAGATCGAGCATTTCGTCCATGCACTGATAGAGAACGACGAAAACGCCGCGCCGATGTATGCGTACACCCATATCGGGCAGGCGAAGGACGCCGCTGCGGACCCCAACGCCAATTCTGCCGGCGTGTCGGAAGACGAGCGTGGCGGTATCAAGCCCTCGAACGACAACGTGCTGTTTACTGGCGTGCTCAGCGAAGCTCACATGAAGCTGGCAATGATTGCCGGCGTAGAATGCCTGTTCCGTATCGCCTCGGTGCGCTACGGCGACAATGGCCGCTCGCGCCTGGTGGTGCACACAAAGGCAAACGGCACGTGGTCCGCTCCCGCGCCCGTGGACTTTCCCCTTGGGTTTGGCGAGGGCGACGTGGAGCGCGACGGCATATACGATTACGACTTCGACGTGGTGGAATATGCGGACGGAAGAGGAAACCGGGACGCCTACGTGTTGCTGGTCTCGGGCGAGCGACGCGACGGCGATAGTACCCTTTTCGATACGGCAAGCACATCCGGCATACTGTCCGTCGTGCGCCTGCGCATAAGCAACGACGGAGTTCGCGTGGTGTCGCATACGTCATGGCGCAGCATCTCGCGCGGCCGCTTGCAAGAGGATGGCTACCATTGCCTGCAGTGCCCGCGTATCACGGCTGGTCGACGGGCGCCTGTCGGGTGCCTACCTCCACCGCCGCGGAACCACCGCAGAAAAGGCGCTCGGCAGCGAGGCTGAGGTTGCGCTGGAGTGCTTCACCCTGTGGTCGGATGATTTGGGCGACAGCCTGACGTTCCGCCAAGTTCTCCGCTTTCCGCAGGCACCGTCGAGTATCGAGCTGGGCGAGCCCGAGAATATCAACGGTAAAATGGTGGTGCCCGTTGCGTACGAGACCGCAGACGGTTGCGGCTGCGCATCGTACGCCGTGATTGGCCAGTCCATTGCGGGCTGGGGCGTTATGCCGCCGGACGCCACGGTACCCCATGCGGTGCCGTGGCCACAACATTCGGGCTTTTTGGCAACCGTCAACGAGCAACTGCAGCATATTACTTGGACGCGAGGCGCATCGGCATTTGCAACGCAGCCTGTGGGTGCCGCAGGCTGTGGCCCGGCATCGTTTAGCGTAAGCAACAACGGCAGATGCGTGCTCTATGTAGAGAACACCGATGGCAAGGTGGGACAAACCTACGACGAAGAAGGCAACCCGGTAGCAGTGATGGGCAAGCACTTCCGCATCTTCGCCAGCACCTTGGCAGGCGATCTGTTCACGGAACCGTTCGTGATGTGCGAGCTGGACCATCCCGTCGATCAGATAACGACATTTTTGACGTCGGGAGGCATGCTCTCCGCGCTCGCCACGCACATTGTAAGCGCGGAGAAGAGCGAGGCAAAGCTGCACGGCATCGAAGTGCCCTTGGTGGCGTGTGCCACTCCGACGGGCGCGGTCGCCACCTCGGGCGCGGTGGTGCCCGGAGCAGCAGGCGAATCCTTCATGGTCACGGTGCGAAACGACGGCAACACTTTGCTGACCGCCGGCACGATCGATCTGTACCGAGAGGGCTCCAGCCAGCCGTTCTCCAGCGCATCCATCGGATTCGGAGCGAACGCGCGCATGGCTTCGATCTACGATCCAGAGCTTGCCGGAGACGCTTCGGCCAACGACATGGCACACGTGAAGTACGCGCTCGAGACGCTGGGCGAACATTTTGCGACGCACCCGCTGGTAGCCGACAACGGCAACGCCGTGCTGGCACCGGGTTGCACGGCACAGTTCCGCATGAGCTTCGCTATCCCCGAGAGTTGGAGCGACGAAGTGGGCAAACGCGTAACGCTGCATGCGAAGGCGCGTGACCTGGTGGCGCTCGATCCCGTAACGCTCAAGGAAATCCGACCGGGCGCAAACTCGGCGCTGGGTGCCGTACTGCACGAGCTTCATGTGCCCGACGCGGCATGCGAACGCTCAGAAATTCAGGTCGGCGTATGCGATAGCGCGGATACGACAGGACTTCACGACGCCCCGATGCCGGCGGACGGCGATGGTGGCTCAAGTGGCGGCGGTACTGACGAGGGCGGCGGCTCCGGCGGAAGCAGCTCCGGCAGTGGCAAGGACCACGACAATAACAAGCGCTCCGGAAAAGCGGGCGCACTTGCGGGCACGGGCGATGTCAACGCTCCCCTTACGGCAGCCGCTGCAGCACTCGCCGCGGCAGGCGCCGGCCTCGTCGCCTACAGCGCCCGCCGCACGGCGCTCGAAACCGACACCGCCAATGAGGTCAATTCGGATAGGCCTCGCTAGCTCCTACTTACTTTTGTGAGAGGCGCCGACTCGGCTAATCGAACATCAAAATGGGCTGGTTCTGGATACCCAGAGCCGGCCCATTGCGCATTAGATGTCGTCTGAGGAGTCGAGTTCTGCCTCGAGCTTGGCACGGCGTCTTTTCGCCGTGAAAAACGTTGCACACAGGACAGCAAACGTGGCCGCGAAAATCGTCGCACCGCAGAACACGCCCGTGGCCAGGTTCGCCAACCAAAAGACGCTTTCGAGCGGTACGATCTGCGCCTCAGCGACACAGCGCATTGCGGCAATAACAAGCGCGAACGCGGCGCTTATGGAAACCATGTTCGCCATCGCCATGTGGACATAACAATTTCGATTCGCTATTCAAACTTACTCGGACAGAACCGACTCGGTTTTGTCCGAGTAAACTCGAGCATAAACTTGTTCATGCGATACAATTAACTCGGACAAAACCGAGTCGGAAGGAACCGAGTAAGTGGAATTCATTGGCAGGGAGCTTGAACTCGCCCGTATTAAGAAAACACTCAATGCGCCCGAGCAGCGCAATGTTCTCATTTACGGAAGGCGTCGCGTCGGCAAAAGTGAGCTCATCAAGCAGGCGCTAACCGATTTATCGGACGTCGCAACGATCTATTACGAGTGCCGCCAAACCTCCGAGGCAGACAACCTCGAGAGTCTGTCCGCCCTTGCTGCTGAAGCGCTAAGCTTTCCTCCGCTCGCCTTCACGGGCATCCGCGAGCTCATCGAATTTCTGTTTGCCCAAGCCAAAGACAAGAACATTACCCTCGTTCTCGACGAATACCCCTACTTGAGAGATGCGGTTAAAGGCTTAGACAGCATTCTCCAGACCTCAATCGACGCTCACAGGGAAGACTCACGTTTAAACATTGTCCTGTGCGGCTCCTATGTTGAGATTATGAAATCTCTCATCGAGCATGAAAGCCCCCTCTACGGGCGAATTGATCTCGCGCTTGAGCTTAAGCCCATGGATTACTTTGACGCTGCAAAGTTCTATCCCGCGTTCTCACCCGAGGACAAGGTGCGGCTCTATAGCGTTTTTGGCGGCATCCCCTTTTACAATCGCCTCATCGATCAGTCCCAAAGCGTACGCGACAATATCATCGAGCTCGTCACAGAACCTGGCGCCCGCTTAGAAAGCGAAGTACCGTCCTATCTCAACGCCGAGATCTCGAAGATGACCAACGCCAACGAAGTTTTCGGGGCTCTCGCACAAGGTTACTCCCGTTGGGGGGACGTGCTGGCACAGTCGCACGTCTCGAGCGGTCCGGCCATGGCAGACGTACTCGACAAGCTCATGTCACTCGAAATCGTCCAAAAGCGTGCACCCATCAACGACCCTACGAATAAGCGCAAGTCTGGCTACTTTGTGGTGGACCCACTTTCGCTCTTTTACTATCGCTACGTCTTCCGCAATGCTTCTGCGCGTCAGCTGCTCGACCCGGAAGTCTTCTATGATCGTCACGTCTCCCAAGACTTCGAGGAAAACTACACTCCACATATGTTCGAGGAGATCTGCCGTCAATACCTCGTACGGCAAAACAGGACTGGCAAGATCGAACCGGCTTTCGATGCCATAGGCAAGTACTGGTACGACGATCCCGCAAACAAAACGAGCGGCGAATTCGATGTGGTAACGCAAGACCCCGAGGGCTACGCATTCTACGAAGCAAAGTTCCGCAAATCCCCCGTCACGCAAAAAATGGTCGACGAGGAAATCGCCCAAGTCGAGGCAACGGGGCTCAAGTGCCATCGCTACGGATTCTTCTCCCGTTCGGGCTTCGAAGCTGACGAAAGCGATCGAACCGTCTTCATCGACCTGCCGCAGATGTTTGAATAGGACAGACCCCACCCGCATCCCAAGCATCCATTATCTAATCGAACTATTGTTCGATGGAATTCGTGTTGGTTGGAATCGCCCAAGGCCTGGGCTATGCTACCTTGACTATCTATATGACTAAAACGCAGCAAAGGAGCACCGAGAGAGCGAGTATGGCAAAAAACACCGCAAACTATGGTAACGACAGTATCCGCCAGCTCAAGGACGAGGAGCGCGTACGCCTGCGCCCCGCCGTCATCTTTGGCTCGGACGGACTCGACGGTTGCGCGCATGCCGCCTTCGAGATCCTGTCCAACGCCGTTGACGAGGCGCGCCAGGGCTACGGCAAGCTCATCACCCTCACCGCCTTTCGCGATGGCTCTATTCAGGTAGAGGACAATGGCCGTGGCTGCCCGCTCGACTGGAACCCTTCCGAGAAGCGCTTTAACTGGGAGCTCGTCTTCTGCGAGCTCTACGCCGGCGGCAAGTACAACAACAACCAGGGCGGCGACTACGACTTCTCGCTCGGCACCAACGGCCTGGGCTCGTGCGCGACCCAGTACGCTTCCGAGTACATGGACGTCACCGTCTGGCGCGACGGCAACAAGTACTCCCTGCACTTTAAGAAAGGCAAGGTCGTCGGCGCCAAGAAGAAGGCACTCGAGATTGAGCCCAGCGACGAGAACCGCACCGGCACCACCATCAAGTGGCGCCCCGATCTTGAGGTCTTTACCTCGATTAGCATTCCCCACGACTGGTATCGCGAGACCATGCGCCGTCAGGCCGTGGTCAACGCCAACGTGACCTTCCGCCTGCGCATCGAGGGCGACGATGGCGAGTTTTCCGAAGAGGATTTTTGCTATCCCAAGGGCATCGAGGACTACGTGCTCGAGAAGGTCGGTACCGACTACCTTACCGAGCCCTTCTTTATCGAGGCCGACCGTCGCGGTCGCGATCGCGAGGACCTGCCCGATTACAACGTAAAAATCACTGCTTGCATGTGCTTCTCGCGCACTTTCATGATGCAGGAGTACTACCACAATTCCTCCTGGCTCGAGAACGGCGGTTCGCCCGAGAAGGCGGCCCGCAGTGCTCTGACCAGCGCCGTCGACGCCTACATCAAGCAACAGGGCAAGTACAACAAAAACGAGAGCGGCATTAAGTGGCAAGACGTCCAGGACTGCCTGGTACTGGTGACCAACTGCTTCTCCACCCAGACGTCCTACGAAAACCAGACCAAGAAGGCCATCAACAACCGCTTTATCCAGCAGGCGATGACAGCATTCTTTAAGGAGCGCCTCTCGACCTATCTGATCGAGAACAAAGACGCCGCCAACAAGATCATGGAGCAGGTGCTCATCAACAAGCGCTCGCGTGAGAATGCCGAAAAGACGCGCCAGAGCATCAAGACCAACCTGCAGCAAAAGACCGACATGGCCAACCGCGTGCAGAAGTTCATCGACTGCCGCTCCAAGGACAAGAACCGTCGCGAGATCTACATCGTAGAGGGCGACTCGGCAGCAGGCGCCATCCGCACGTCGCGCGACGCCGAGTTCCAGGGTGTTATGCCCGTCCGCGGCAAGATCCTCAACTGCCTGAAGGAGGACTACCCGCGCATCTTTAAGTCCGACATCATCATGGACCTTATGCGCGTGCTGGGCTGCGGCGTGGAGATCAAGGACAAGCGCATCAAGAACCTTGGTGCCTTTGACCTGGATAACCTCAACTGGAACAAGGTCATCATCTGTACGGACGCCGACGTCGACGGCTACCACATCCGCACGCTCGTGCTCACCATGCTCTACCGCCTGGTGCCCACACTTATCGACGAGGGCTACGTGTATATCGCCGAGTCGCCGCTCTACGAGATCAACTGCAAAGAGAAGACCTACTTTGCCTACACCGAGCTCGAGAAGAACGGCATCCTCAAGGAGATCGGCGACCAGAAGTGCTCCATCAACCGCTCCAAGGGTCTTGGTGAGAACGATCCGGACATGATGTGGCTCACCACCATGAACCCCGAGACGCGCCGCCTGATCAAGGTGGAGCCCGAGGACGTCACCAAGATGGAAACCATGTTCAACCTGTTGCTGGGCAACGACGAGGCGGGCCGCAAGCGCCATATCTCCGAGCACGGCAAGGAATACCTGGACCAGCTGGACCTGCAATAGCAGCAAATCGATAACGACGGCCCATAAGAAGTTCAAGAGGAAATCGTGGCAAAGAAGAAGACGAAGAACCAGCCAAAGAAAAAGCAGGTCAACGCCGAGAACGTCATCGGCCTGCACTCCGAGGTCACCGACCAGCCGATCACGCAGACGCTCGAGGTCAACTACATGCCCTACGCCATGAGCGTCAACGTCTCGCGCGCATTCCCCGAGATCGACGGCTTTAAGCCCTCGCACCGCAAGCTGCTCTACACTATGTACAAGATGGGCCTGCTCAAGGGCGAGCGCCAAAAGAGCGCCAACATCGTGGGTCAGACCATGAAGCTCAACCCGCACGGCGATGCCGCGATCTACGAAACGATGGTGCGCCTGGCGACGGGCAACGAAGCGCTGCTTGCCCCCTTCGTGGAGTCGAAGGGCAACTTTGGCAAGTACTATTCGGGCGACCTGAGCTACGCCGCCTCGCGTTACACCGAGGCCAAGCTCTCCCCCATCAGCGCCGAGATCTTCAAGGACATCGACAAGGACCCGGTCGACTTCGTCGACAGCTACGACGGCGCCATGAAGGAGCCGCGCCTGCTGCCCACCACGTTCCCCAACATCCTCGTCTCGGCCAACAAGGGCATCGGCGTCGCCATGGCTTCTGACATCTGCGGTTTCAACCTCAACGAGGTCTGCACCGCCACAATGCACTACCTGCAGGATCCCGACTGCGACCTGCTCGAGTACATGCCCATGCCCGACTTCTCGACCGGCGGCGAGATTATCTACCGCCGCGAGGAGATGGAAAAGATCATCGAGACCGGCCTTGGCAGCTTCCAGATTCGCTCCCGCTGGCGCTGGATTCCCGAAGAGCGCATCATCGAGGTCTACGAGATTCCCTACACCACCAAGACCGATGTCATCATCGAGCGCATTGTCAAGCTCTCCAAGGAGGGCAAGGTCAAAGAGATCGCCGACATCCGCGACGAGACCGACCTTTCGGGCCTGCGCATCGCCATCGACCTTAAGCGCGGTGTCGACCCCGACAAGCTCATGGCCAAGCTCTATCGCTCAACCACGCTGCAGGATTCGTTCTCGTGCAACTTCAACGTGCTGGTCGACGGCTACCCCCGCGTTATGGGCGTGCGCCAGATTCTGCACGAGTGGGTCAAGTGGCGTATTGAGTCCACGCGTCGCCGCATTAACTTTGACCTGGGCAAAAAGTCCGAGCGTCTGCACCTGCTGCACGGCCTTGAGGCAATTCTGCTCGACATCGACAAGGCCATCGCCATCATCCGCGGCACTAAGCTCGAGGCAGAGGTTGTACCCAACCTTATGAAGGGTTTCGACATCGACGAGACCCAGGCCGAGTTTGTCGCCGAGCTCAAGCTCCGCAACATCAACGAGGAATACATCCTCAACCGCACCAAGGACATTGCCAAGCTCGAGGGCGAGATCGCCGAACTCGAGGAGATCCTCTCGAGCGAGGACAACATCAAGAAGGTCATCAGCGACGAGCTGGCCGCGGTTAACAAGAAGTACGTGATGCCGCGCCGCACGGGCAGGATCGAGCCCCATGAGGTTATCGAGGTAAGCTTGGAGCCCGAGGTCGAGGAGTACCCGGTTACCATCATGCTTTCGCGCGATGGCTACCTTAAGAAGATGACGGACCGCGTGCTCAAGAAGGCGACCACGCTCAAGTACAAGGACGGCGACAAACCCTTTATCGAGTTCCCGTCCTCCAACACGCACGAGCTGCTGGTCTTTACCAACAAGAGCCAGGTGTACAAGTGCAAGGTCGCGGCGTTTGAGGATACCAAGTCGGCCCAGCTGGGCTCGTACCTTCCGACCGATCTCGAGATGGAACCCGACGAGAGCGTCATCTGGGTCATCGACCCCGAGGACTACAAGGCCGACGTGCTGTTCGTCTTTGAGAACGGCCGCGTGGTGCGTGTCGCGCTTTCTGGATACGTTACCAAGACCAACCGCAAGCGCCTTAAGAACGCCATCTACGGCGGCAGCAAGCTGCTGTATGCGCAGGTGCTCAAGGAGGACCGCGACCTCGCGCTGGTCTCGAGCGACTACCGCCTGATGAACTTCAACACGTCGCTGCTCAAGACCAAGACGACCACCAACACGCAGGGCGTCCAGGCCTTTACGGCCAAGAAGGGCCGCTCGGTCACCACCGTCGGCACGACCGAGGAAATCCTTGGCGCCGGCGTCTCGGCCGAGAAGTTCACCGCGCAGAGCCTGCCCTCCGCCGGCGCCCTCATGAAGGAAAATGACATGCCGAGTTTGTTTGACTAGGTACCACGGCAACGAGATCGTTAGATACTTCGCAAAGCGACGAGGCCCGGAACGCAACGGCATTGCGCCCGGGACTCGTCGTTTTTTCTTCTCAACTATTTTTTAACGCAGATAAATTGATTTCTGCTTATTTTTCTGCGTAAAAAATGTCAGCGTCACTACTTCGATGCCCTTTGGTCAGTCGTTAGCAAAACTTGCAAAAGTTAGCAAAACTTGCAAAAATTAGCAAAACCTGCAAAGGAGCTACCATGGAGTACAGCAAGAACCCCTTTACCCCAACATTTGGAAGCGTCCCTCCCTTTCTAGCGGGTCGCGAGCATATCCTGCGTGACATCAACCGTGGCTTTATCAATGGCCCGGGAGATCCCAACCTGTCGACCATTTTTACTGGCGCAAGGGGAACGGGCAAGACGGCGCTTCTCTCGCTCCTTTCAGAAACGGCGCTTGAGCACGACTGGATCGCAGCAAATGTCTCCGCCATGCCAGGCATGCTCGAAGATATTATCGAGCGAACCAAAGAAGCCGCAGATAGCTACCTCTCACAGCCTCACGCGCGCATAAACGGCGTTCAAATTGGTCCAGTGGGCATCGATTGGACATATGCTCAAGAGGCCCAGGGCAACTGGCGCACGCGCATGAATGGCATCTTCAAGCAACTCGAAAAACATGACATCGGACTTCTCATCACCATCGATGAAGTCACCGTCGATCTCGAAGAAATGCTTCAATTTGCCTCTGTTTACCAGCACTTTGTACGCGAAGGTAAAAAAGTTGCCCTACTCATGGCAGGACTGCCCTACAAAGTATCGGCGCTACTGCGCAACGATTCCGTCTCGTTCCTCAGACGCTCCCAGTATCATCAGCTGGGACGAATCACTGATGTTGAGATTGCAAATGCATTTCGTAAAACCATTGAAGCAGGAGGACGCTCAATCACGCCAGAAGCGCTCGAGGACGCCGTGAAGGCCGTCGACGGATTTCCCTACATGATGCAGCTCGTCGGATATCGCACTTGGGATGTTTCGGAAAACTCGCCCCAAATCAGTACATCCGATGTCCGGCAGGGTTCTCTGCTTGCCCGTATGGAGCTACGCGATCGTATTCTCGAAACGACCTATCGAGAGCTTTCTGACAAAGACATTGAGTTTTTGCTCGCGATGCTGCCCGATTCTGGCCCCAGCAGGGTCTCAGAAATTGCCAAGCGTATGGGCGTCGCCAGCAACTATGCAAGTCAATACAAACGCCGCCTCCTCGAGGACGGCGTTATCGGGGAACGTGGACGTGGCCTCGTCGGCTTCGACATCCCCGCGTTCAGGGAGTTCCTGAGCGAGAAGGCCTCCTAGCGCGCCAAGATTGTCCGCAAGGACTTCAACGCATGGCAATCAGCAATCCTCTTGGTAAGGGCAGCAAGCATTTCAGCTAGTGTTGATTGCCATGCGTTCTTCTTGCCCTTAGGCCAGCTTGCGAGCGAGCTCGCGCACCTCTTTCAACTTGGGCGATGAGGCCATGCTGTCGCGCTCGGTCATGCCGCTAATGGTGACAATGCCCTGGTCCTCCCACTTGCAGTACGCGCAGGTTGACTTGTACATGGCAATCGCCGCATCATAGACACCCTCGCTGTGGCTATCGAGCAAAAGGGCCGTCTTGGTGAACGGGAAACCCGTGGCACCGAAGGCGTACAGGCGGTCGATGGCGGTCTTTTCCTGCGCAGTGATATCAAACCAGTAGATAGGCGAAGCGAAGACAACCATGTCGGTGTCTTTCAGCGACTCAATCACGTTGGCCATGTCATCCTTCTGCACGCAGACGCCCTCATGGGCGAAGCAGTACTGGCATCCCAAGCAGCCGGCGATCTTCTTGCTGGCAACGCGGATGACCTCGACCGTATGGCCGCCCTCACGCGCGGTCTCGGCAAACGCCTCGACCATGGTATCGGTATTGGCGCCCTTACGCGGGCTGCCGCTCAATACAACGATATTCATAGGATTCCCTCTCCTTCATGCTGCAGGCGCGCAGCATTTTTTCTTGTAACCAAAACAAATGGGGTTAATCAATCGCCAGCAGGCCATATCTCTTGCTCAAGTTCCCTAAAGAAGCTCAAGGCGATTGCGATTGCCTTATACAACATCGAAAACCAAAGAGGGGCCATAGCAACGTCGCCTGCCTGAAATGGCACGCTGTCAAGATCAACTACGGGGATCGTGACGAGCCGATACCGCCCGCATGCCCCCTTCGGAATAGGCGCTGAGCAGCTCCTGAGCGTGGGCAAACTCGGGTCCCCGCCTCCAACCAAGTAGGCGGTTGACCGCGAGATTTCCCTGGACGTTGTGGACGAAGAGCAGATAGGCGTCCTCGCGCGAAAGCCCAGTCTCCTCCATGATCGAGGGAACCATCTGCTCGGCGCCGCGCTCGACGACGCGCTGTGCCACCCGGGCGTACGCGTCGTCATCCGAGTAGAGCAGATAATAGTCATCGTTTGCCGGCGGACGCTGGCAGAGGGCACCCGCCTCCGTTCCCTCGAGCGGCGGCACCGCCGCCAAGGCCTCGTCGATAAGCGCGTCGAGCAGGGCGAACTTGTCCTCGTAGTGCAGATAGAACGTGCCACGGTTAATATCGGCACGGCGGCAGATATCCGCTACCGTCATCTTCGCGAAGCCGACCTCGGCCAGCAGCGCGAAGAACGCCTCCCGTATGACCGAGAGTGTATAGCGTCGGCGACGATCGATCTTCCCCGCTTCCATTACCCCTCCAATTGCAACGCTCGACAATGCCCGGCAAACGCTCGTTTATCGACAGCAAGCCGAAGCTGTTCATTGCTCTTAAGCAAATCGACATGGATACTTTTTATAGACACGTGTTTATAATAGCTGAAAGAAGGTATCCAGTGACCCTGTACGAGCAGCTCGTTATCGAGCTCACCAACCGATCGTTTTCCCTTCATGCCGCCTACCGCAGCGGCAGCACGCCCTATGAGCTGAGTGACCGCGAGCCCGAGCCCTACGACCAGCAAATCGAGGACTTCGCCCGTATGATCGAAGAAGCCGATTGCGTGCTGGTGGGCGGGGCCTCCGGGCTCTCCGCGGCGGGCGGCGGCGACTTCTACTACGAGGACAACGCGACCTATCGCAAGCATTTCGGCAAATTCGCCGAGCGTTACGGTTTCAAGGGCGCTTTCGAGGGGTCGTTCTACCGCTGGCCCACCGCCGAGGCGCGCTGGGGATACCTCGCCACCTTCCTCGACACCACGCTCAACGCCCCGCTGCGCAAGCCCTACAAGGACCTCGACGCCATTCTCGCCGAGAAGGATTTCTTCGTGCTCACCACCAACCAGGACACGCAGTTTGTGAAGCTCTATCCCTGGGAGAAAGTGGCAGAGATCCAAGGCGACCACCGCTTCTTTCAGTGCTCCCGCTGTTGCACCGACGCGGTGTGGGATACGGTCGAGCCGGTCTCCAACATGGTAGAGGCCATGGGAGACGGCCTTGAGGTTCCGACAGAGCTCGTGCCGCGCTGCCCGCACTGCGGGGCAGAGGCGTTCCCCTGGGTTCGCGGCTACGGCAACTTCCTGCAGGGCGAACTCTACGAGGAGCAGTACCGCAAGGTGTCCGAATGGCTCGACGCGCACGCACGGCAGAGGATCCTCTTCCTCGAGCTGGGTGTGGGCCGCATGACGCCCGCGTTTATCCAGGAGCCGTTCTGGGCCCTCACGGCGCAGTTACCGCAGGCCAGCTACATCGCCGTAAACAACAAGACGCAGTTTCTCCCCCGCGCGATCGAGGATCGGGGGCTCGCCGTTCGCGCCGACATCGCCGACGTGCTCGCCGACGTGCGCAAGACGCTGGGGAGGTAGCGCATGGAGACGGCGAAAGCAGTTCGCATAGGCAGGGCGCTAGCCGAAGCGGATCTTGTCATCATCGGCGCTAGCAACGGACTCGACATGGCGGAGGGGCTCAACCTTTTCTGCGCCGATGCTCATTTCCAAGAGGCGTACGGGGACCTCGCCCAGGCAGACGGCATCGGCTGCATACTGCAGGGGCTCGCTTCCCCGGATGCCAGCGTGCGACGCCGATGGGCCGAGCGGTTCCATCAAAAGGAGTATCTCGAATATGAGCCCGGCTCGCTCATGAACGGGCTGCGGCGTCTTACGGAGCACGCCGACACCTTCGTGGTCACATGCAACATCGACGGGCACTTCGCGCGCGCCGGGTTCGACGAGGAGCGCGTGCTCGAGACTGAGGGGAGCACGCGCACGTCGGTTGACGAGCGGCGCCTCGCCCATCCAGACGCCCTCGCCATGGCCCAGCTCGACGAGCTCGCGCGTCTTGTGCAAGCCCATCGCAACGGCAGGGTCGCCATCCTCGAACTTGGCGTGGGACTGCACAACGGCGTCATAAAGCGCATGCTCGCCCAGATCGCGAACGCCTGCGAGCACGCCACCTACATCGTGTTCAACTACGGCCAGGCCATGACGCCCGACGCTTCGTGCGAGACGATTCTCGTTGACGGCGATATGGCCCCGGCTTTCGAGGAGATCGCCCGATGCCACCCCTAGAAAGAGAAGCGCGTAGGCTTCGAAGCCTTATCGACGATGCCGACGCCATCATCGTCGGCATCGGCTCGGGCATGTCGAGCGCCGCCGGGTTCAACCATTACAACCGCGCGGGCATGGCGCGCGCAGGAATGGCGGACTGGCAGCAAACCTTTGGCTTCAAGAGCCTTTTCGACGGCTTCTACCACCTCTACCCCAGCCTCGAGCAGCAATGGGCATACTATGCGCGATACATCGACTTCATGCTGCGCGAGCTGGCCTCGCAGCCCTATCTCGACCTACGGTCCCTCATCGGCCATAAGGACTACTTCATCCTGAGCACCAATGTGGACACCCAAGTCGAGAAGACGTTTCCCACCGAGAGGATCTGCAACTATCAGGGAAGCTTCGCGCACCTTCAATGCAAGCAGCCATGCTGCGACGAGCTCTTCGACGCGAGCCCCTACGTCGAACGCATGCTCGCGGGCATGGCGGGGTTCGAGGTCCTCAGCGAGGATATCCCCCGATGCCCGCACTGCGGCTGGCAGCTTGTGCCGTGGGTGCGCGACGACACATTTCTGCAGGGTGCGGCATGGCGCGAGAGTCTCGGACGATACGAGCGCTTCGTGCGCGAGCGCAGCGATCGCCGCGTGCTGTTGCTGGAGCTCGGCGTGGGCGAGATGACCCCGGGCATCATCACGCTCCCGTTCTGGAGCATGACCGCGAAGCTGCCGGATGCGCACCTTTTGAGCGTAAACATCTCGGGCGGCTCGGCTCCGCTGCAGCTTGGAAGCAAGGCAGGGGCGATCCAGGCCGATTTGGGCGCCCTGCTCTCGGTGGCGCGGGCAGGTGGCGAGTAACGCGGAGCGGTAGACGCGCAATGAGGTTTTAGCCGCAGCCTCCGAACGAGAGGGCTCGGAGGCTGGTATTCCTGAATCGCAGGTCACGATGGGTTATCGGAATCGCGAAGAGCGGATACCGCCAGTAAGCCCCCTTCGGAATAGGCGTTGAGCAGCTCCTGGGCATGGGTGAACTCGGGGCCTCGTCTCCAGCCGAGCAGGCGGTTGACGGCCAGATTGCCCTGGACGTTGTGGACGAAGAGCAGGAAGGCGTCTTCGCGTGAAAGCCCTGTTTTCTCCATGACCCAGGGAACCATCTGCTCCGCTCCGCGTTCTATGACGCGCTGGGCTACGCGAGCGTATGAGTCGCTGTCCGAATAAAGCAGGCGATAATCGTCGTCTGCCGGCGGACGCTGGCAAAGCGTTGCCGATTCAACCCCCTCAAGCGGGGGAGCCGCTGCCAATGCCTCGTCGATAAGCGCATCGAGCAGCGCGTACTTATCCTCGTAATGCAGATAGAACGTTCCCCGGTTGATCTCGGCGCGGCGGCAGATGTCCGCCACCGTCATCTTCGCGAAGCCGACCTCGGCCAGCAGCGCGAAGAACGCCTCCTGTATGACCGAGAGGGTGTAGCGCCGCCGGCGGTCGATCTTGGTTTCTCCCATCGCCTCTCCAATCTGAGCCGTTTGACAATGTCCAGTAGCTGTTCGTTTATCGACAGGTGCACGCGTTTGTTCATTGCCCCTGCGAAAATCAACAAGGATACTGTTTATAAACACCTGTTTTTTATAGCTGAAAGGGAGCACGGATGACCCTGTGCGAGAAGCTCGGCATCGGGCTTGTCAGCCGATCGTTTTCCCATCGGGCCGTCTATCGAAACGGCGGCACGTCATACGATTTGAGCGATTGCGAGCCTGCTGCTTGCAAGCAAGATATCGAGGCTTTTGCCCGCAAGGTGGGGGAGGCTGATTGCGTGTTTACGGGAGAGGCAGGTAGGCAGGCGTTATGAGCATCTGCATCAAAAATCAGATTCAGAATATGAATATCGTCATCGGCTGCACGGTGGGGTGTCCATATTGCTATGCCCGTAACAATGTGAAACGTTGGCATATGATTGACGACTTCGCTGATCCTGCGTTCTTCCCGAGCAAGCTCAAGATGATGGAAAAGAAACGCCCGCAGAACTTTCTCCTTACCGGCATGAGCGATCTCTCCGGGTGGAAGCTGGAATGGCGAGACGAGGTATTTGCAAAGATCCATGAGAATCCACAGCATCAGTTCCTGTTCCTGACCAAGAGACCCGATTTGCTGGATTTAGATACCGACCTGGAAAACGCATGGTTCGGCGTTACGGTGACGAGGAAAGCGGAGCTGTGGCGTATCGACGCCCTTCGGAAAAACGTCAAAGCAAATCACTTCTTCGTTACTTTTGAGCCGCTATTCGACGATCCCGGTACGGTCGACCTTTCCGGAATCAACTGGATCGTCGTCGGTACCATGACCGGGGCGCAGAGCAGGAAGGTTCATACGGAACCGGAGTGGGCATGGTCTTTGACGGACCAGGCGCACGCGCTTGGCATTCCAATGTTTATGAAGGAAGACCTCGTCTCTGTCATAGGGGACGAAAACATGATTCAGGAATTGCCGGAAGAATTCGAAAGAGTGCTGGAGGTGCAGAGAACATGGCGGAAGTGATCGATGGAATCCTCATCAATGAGGTGGAAGCAAAGAACATCATGACCAAGTCCAGCCTGCCGGTAGGCGGCTACTCGGTCAATCCCTATGTAGGCTGCACGCATGCCTGCAAGTATTGCTATGCCTCCTTTATGAAGCGCTTTACCGGACACAAGGAGGAATGGGGCACCTTTCTTGATGTGAAGCATTGGCCGGAAATCAAGAATCCGAAGAAATACGCTGGACAGCGGGTGGTTATCGGTTCTGTGACGGATGGCTACAATCCACAGGAGGAGCGATTCGGAAATACCAGGAAACTCCTGGAGCAGCTGATTGGCAGCGATGCAGATATTCTGATCTGCACAAAGTCCGATCTTGTGGTACGGGATATCGATCTGCTGAAGAGGCTTGGACGAGTGACCGTTTCATGGTCGATCAACACGCTGGATGAGAACTTCAAGAACGATATGGACTCCGCGTCGAGCATCGAGCGTCGTATCGCTGCTATGAAGCAGGTGTATGACGAAGGTATCCGTACGGTTTGCTTCGTGTCCCCGGTATTTCCCGGCATCACGGATTTTGAGATGATTTTTGAGCGAGTAAAGGATCGGTGCGATTTGTTTTGGCTCGAAAATCTCAATCTTCGGGGTGGTTTCAAAAAAGCGATCCTGGATTATATCGCCGAGAAACATCCCAATCTCGTACCGCTTTACGATGAGATCTATAACAAGCGCAACCGTAGCTATTTTGAAGCGCTTGAAGTAAAAGCCGAGGAAATGGCCAAGAAGTACGATTGCCCCTTCGTGGACAACGAAATGCCTTATGGCAGAGTCCCCCAGGGGCATCCGGTGATCGTGGACTACTTCTATCACGAGGAAGTCCGAGGGTCAGATAATAGCGGAAAAAGAAATCGTTAAACGGAAACCGACGACGATTCGCTCGAGCGATTAGCGTCCACGCGTGGCTTCTGCCGATTGGCGCAACGGGCGACGGATTAAGGAATCGCTCGGGCGGATGATCCCGCTGCAGTACAGGCGGTCGCTCAATTTAGCGGCATGAGCGTTTTCGCACGGAAAACCAGTATCTTGTACCGTGGGTGCGCGACGGCACGTTTCTGCAGGGTGCGACATGGCGCGAGAGCCTCGGACGATACGAGCGCTTCGCGCACGAGCGCGGAGCTGGCCGCGTGCTGCTGCTGGAGCTTGGCGTGGGCGAGATGACCCCCGGCATCATCACGCTCCCGTTCTGGAGCATGGCCGCAAAGCTGCCGGATGCGCATCTGTTGAGCGTAAACATCTCGGGCGACTCAGCCCCCTTGCAGCTCGGAAGCAAGGCGGAGGCAATCCAGGCCGATTTGGGCGCACTGCTCTCGGCGGCGCGGGTGGGCGACGGTGCTTAAGCCTCTTTGTTAGTCGCTTTGAGATAATCCTCGTCGTTCACAGGCTCCAACCACTCGTTGGAGGTCTCCTCGCCCGGAACCTCCAGCGCGAGATGGGAGAACCAGCCGTCGGGCGCGGCTCCGTGTCAATGCTTCACCCCCGGGGCGATGTTGACCACATCGCCCGGGCGCAGCTCCTGTGCCGGCTTTCCCCATTCCTGGTAAAACCCTCGACCAGTCACAGCATGCCGGCAGCGAGGTCAATGCGCATTCGCTCATGCTACAATCCAACCACCAGAGATGAAAACACAGTCCCCGTCGGGTAGTCGTGGGCGTGCGGGAGTCCGCATCAGTAACCTGCCTCCTTGGTTGTCCCTTCTCTGCATGGTCATCTACATAAAGGAGGAACCAACCATGCAGATCAGCGTGTCATCCACCCTGACCGTATATCATGACGGCCAATTCTGGGTCGGGCTGGCGGAGCATGTCGAGGACGGCAGATACGGCGCCGCCCGCATCGTCTTCGGCGCGGAACCGTCCGATGAGGAAATCCTGCAATTCGTTACAAGCAAATGGGCGAAGCTCGCGTTCTTCGGTGACGAGGCCACGGAAACAAGCAAGCCCGCGAAGAATCCCAAGCGACGCGCTCGCGAGGCAGCGAAAGCCCTTAAGCGGCCCGCGGTGAGCACCAAGGCACAACAGGCGCTCGCAGCACAGCGGGAAGCGATGAAGCGGGAGTCGGCTCAAGCAAGAAGCCAGCGTCGCGCGGATGAGGCGGAGGCGCGCTTCGAGCAGCGAAAGCTGAAGCGCAAGCAGAAGCATCGCGGGCATTGATCGCCATGTGCAGCAAGGCAAACCATATACAGCAGTGGGGCCAGTTCCACTTGAAGCCGACGCCGCGTAGACGCTAATGGTGACGGCTATGCACGGGCACGGGCGAGCCACTGCACTTCATAGCTTGTTTCTCAAGTTTCTCAAGTATTTGGGACGCACACGCGGCGTTCAAAAATGCGGAGCGACTCCACATGGCTCGAGACTGAGCCGAAGTGCCCTACTTCTCGCCCTCCAGCAGCCCCACGATACGGTCGATGTCGACGGCGAAGTGGGGCCTTCCCTCGCACTCGTAGCGGTCGAGGTACGCCTGGCACTCGGAGACAATGCGCTTGGTGTTGCCGTCGATGATGCGCTGGAGCGTCTCGTAGTAGGCCGAGCCCTCGGTCCTGAAGCGGCGCTGGTAGGACTTGGTTATGGGGAACATCTTGATGTAGTGGATGCCGTGGCGGCAGCCGAGGCGCGTCGTGGGGCGGGGTGGCAACGCAAAGTACTGGTCTTTGGGCACGTTGGGGGCGATGTTGGAATGCAGCGGTACGGCGAAGTCCCTGCGCTTCCCGCGGAAACGCAGCCTCACCACCACGATGCAGGGGAGATTGTGCTTAAGCATGAGCTCGCGGTCGTCCTCGACGAGGTCGAAGAAGTCCTGGGAGATGGATACGACCTTCACCGGTTGCGCCTCTTCATACGAAGTGGGGCCCGCATCGCTGCAGGCCCCTACAGGTGGGCGATATTCTACGCCTTGCGGCACCCCGTCGCCCACGGAGGTTAAACGTACACGTAAGCCGTACTCTGAAAGCCGCGGCTTCCGGCAAGCAGTTTATACCACGAAAGGTCGCTTTCAACGCGCATAGCTCGCAAAATAACACTCGCTGGGCCGTCACCCCTGGCAGTTGCCCTCCAATCTTCATTGGAGTCAGCAGGTCAATTCATATAGTTATGGGGGTGTATCCTAAAGGAAATCAAATTTATACCCCCATAACTAAGGAATTTTCTATTCCCACTCAATGACTAGGGCCCTGGTGTAATTGGCTTGATCACCGTTCCAGGAACCGGTATCGACCTACCTGTCCGCCGAGCTCTTTCTTCAGCTCCAGCCTAGTATCTGATTCGCGCCGGTATAAGCGAAAACCGAAGAGATGCGTCTTAGCCAAGAAAAGAAGGTTAGCCTCATCTTACTGCATGATTCGTGTGTTATAGTTAGATGGCTCTAACTGTTTGGGGGCGACAGCCATGCACGAACGCGAGGGTTTTTGGGACAAGAACGCCGGTCGGTATGACCGTTTCATGCGAAACGACCGGGCGGCGTATGAGAAGATGTATGGGCTGATCCGGCCGGTGGTGAAAGCAAAGACCGTGCTGGAGGTTGCCACCGGCACGGGGCTTGTCGCAAAGAGCGTCGTGGATGCGGCGGCGCGCATCGAGGCTACGGACGCCTCTGCAAAAATGATCCTTGAAGCAAAGCGGGACAATCAATCCGCAAAGCTGCACTTTTCCGTGCAGGATATGTTCCGCCTGCCCTATGCGCAGAAGTCCTTCGAAGTGGTGATCGCGTCCAACGCGCTTCACATAGTGCCGCATCCGGAAAAGGCCCTGCAAGAAATCAGGCGGGTGCTGAAGGACGACGGTGCGCTCATCGCGCCAACCTTCACCCACGCGGGGAACTCGGTTTCCGGCAAGGCAAAAGCCTTTTTCATGAGCATGGCGGGATTTCCCCTCCACAGCAGATGGACGAGCGAGGAATACCTGCGTTTCCTGCGTCAAAACGGCTGGGCGGTGCGGAAAAGCGCGGTGCTGAAGGCCTCGTTCCCGTTGACCTATGCGGAATGCACGAAATCGGAGGGGCCAGATGTCGTTCTTTGAAAACACCCGCAAGCCCGTGGGCCTCGGCGGAAAACTTATGGTTGCCATGATGAACCTGGGCCACAGCCCTGTGGCGCGGTGGGGACTTCGATTTCTACGACTTGCGCCAAATGCCAAGGTGCTGGATTGCGGCTGCGGCGGCGGGGCGAACATAAAACGGCTGCTGAAAAAATGCCCGCATGGCGTCGTCAAGGGCGTCGACTATTCGCCCGTCAGCGTGGAGAAGACTAGAAAGCTCAACCGAATTGCAATTCAGGAGGGGCGTTGCGCCGTTCTGCAAGGCAGTGTGGCGGATATGGTGTTTGAGGATAGCTACTTCGATGCCGCCACGGCCTTTGAGACCGTCTATTTTTGGCCTGATTTGCCCCGATGCTTCCGCGAGGTCTGGCGGACGCTGAAGCCAGGCGGGACAATTCTCATCTGCAACGAGAGCAATGGCGATACGGACAAGGACGAGAGGTGGACGCAGATCATCGGCGGCATGACCATCTACAAGGACATTGAATTAAAGGCGTATCTGGAGCAGGCGGGTTTTCACGAGGTGCAGATACGCAAAAAGAAAAAGTGGCTCTGCGCCACGGCGCGGAAGTAAGGGCATCAAGCACGGGCATTTTTGCATCCATCCTGCACATGAGTTAGGCATGACGGTCATAGCGGCTGTGCTGGCGGCAATTATGACAGTTTTTATTCACTGAGGAAGAAACCTATGAAATGTAAAATTGAGAAAAACACCGTGCAGGAGACGCTGATCCTTCCGCTGTATTCCCGGAAGCTGTGTACGGAGCTGTACCCGAACCTTTACAAGGATGAAACAGCGGTTCGTCTGCTCGGCCAGATCGACTACGACTTTTCAGAGGCAGAGAAAAACTCCCGCAGCCTGATGCAGCGCTTTGGTGCGCTGGAGGTGGCCATGCGGCAGGGTGATCTCGCTTTCGAGGTGCGGGATTACCTGAAAGACCACCCCAATGCGGCGGTGGTCAATCTGGGCTGCGGGCTGGACAACACCGGCAGAACCTGCGACAACGGTAAGTGCAAGATCTACAATCTGGACTTCCCGGATGTGATTGCCTTGCGGCAGCAGCTACTGCCCGCCGGGGATCGAGAACAAAATATCCCCTGCGATCTGAAAGACACCGCATGGTTTAGCAAAATCGATGCCTCCGGCGGGGCGGTATTCTTTGCCTCCGGGGTGTTCTATTACTTTCTGACCCAGCAGGTCCGGGAATTGGTGCGGGGGATGGCGGACGCTTTCCCCGGCGGTGTGCTGGTCTTTGATGCTGCCAATCGGACGGCAGTAAAGATGATCGCAAAAACATGGCTTAAGACTGCAAAAATCAAAGATGTGGGGGCATATTTTGCGGTTTCGGATGCCGCCAGGGAAATCGGCGCGTGGGACAGCCGTCTGCAGGTCACAAGTCGCGGCTATATGCTGGGTTACAACGATTTGAGGGACTCTTCTGTCAACGGCTTTTTCCGGTTTCTCGCAAGGGTCGGTGACAACGGGATGAAAATGCAAATCGTGAAAATAAGATTTTGAGAGGCAAAAACGAAGCGCATTCACTTGGACGTTGAAGAAGACGGCTTTTACGGCGCATATTGGGCGTGCAAGGACACACATACAGCAGCGGGCACGGATTCAATTGAAACCGTGCCCGCTATCTGATACTAAATTATTTTATCGAACGCCTGTTCTATTCCCACTCGATCGTCGCGGGCGGCTTGGACGTGATGTCGTAGCAGACGCGGTTGGCGCCAGGGACCTCGGCAACGATGCGGCCGGAGATGTGGGCCAGGACGTCGTAGGGCAGCTTGGCCCAGTCGGCGGTCATGGCGTCGCTGGACTCCACGGCGCGCAAGATGATCGGGCGCTGATAGGTGCGCTCGTCGCCCATAACGCCAACGGACTTGATGTCGGGCAGGACCGCGAAATACTGCCAGCAGCTGTGCTCGGAGTTGCGCTCGCCAGTCTGCTCAAACAGACGCTGGTTATAGGCGTCGAGCTCCTCGCGCACGATAGCGTCGGCATTCTTGAGGATCTCGAGCTTCTCCTTGTCGACCGCACCGATGATGCGGATGGCCAGACCCGGGCCCGGGAAAGGCTGACGGAACACGATATGGCCCGGCAGGCCCAGCGCCAGACCAAGCGCGCGGACCTCGTCCTTAAAGAAGTGATCGAGCGGCTCGATGAGGTCGAAGTGCACGCCCTCGGGGAACGGGATCAGGTTGTGATGGCTCTTGATAGTGGCCGTCTTGCCGCCCGTCTTGCGAGCGCCGGACTCGATGATGTCGGGGTAAATGGTGCCCTGAGCCAGGTACTTGACCGGCTTGCCATCGGTCTCGAGCTGCTGCGCCACGGCGAAGAACTCTTTCCAGAACTGCGTACCGATGATGCGGCGCTTCTCCTCGGGCTCGGTCACGCCGGCCAGAAGCTCGGCATAACGGTCCTCGGCGTGGACGTGGATAAAGTCGACGTCAAACTGTTTGGTGAAGACCTCCTCCACCTGCTCGGGCTCGCCCTTGCGCAGCAGACCGTGGTTGATGAACACGCAGGTCATCTGCTTGCCCACGGCGCGAGCGCCCAGCGCAGCCACGACGGAGGAGTCGACGCCACCGGACAGGGCCAGAATCACGCGGTCGTCGCCGACCTTCTCGCGGAACTCGGCCGTCATGGTCTCGACCAGGTTGTCCATGCTCCAGTTGGGCTCCAGGCCGCAGATCTCAAACAGGAAGTTGCTCAGCAGCTGCTGACCGTACTCGGAGTGCTTGACCTCGGGGTGGAACTGCGTGGTGAAAATCTTGCGCTCGACGCACTCCATGGCGGCAACCGGGCACACGTCGGTGCTGGCGGTAACGGTAAAGCCCTCGGGCACCTCGGACACGGCGTCGCGGTGGCTCATCCACACGGTCTGCTCCATGGGCGTGGAGTTAAAGAGCTTGGCGCCGGCCGTGCGCATGATGGTGGCGCGGCCGTACTCGCCCACCTCGGAGTGGCCGACCTTGCCACCGAGCGTCACGGCCGTGATCTGATGGCCGTAGCAAAAGCCCAGGACGGGAAGGCCCAGGTCAAAGATGGCAGGATCGATGGACGGAGCGTCCTCGGCATACACGGAGGCCGGGCCGCCAGAAAGGATGAGCGCAGAGGCGTTCATCTCGCGAATCTCATCGGCCGAGATGTCGCAGGGAACGATCTCGGAATACACGTTGAGGTCGCGGACGCGACGGGCAATGAGCTGACCGTACTGCGCACCAAAGTCGAGTACGAGGACCTTTGCGGAAGCCTTTTGATCCATGGTTTCCCCCTCTTGTTGGCGGGGAGCCGGTGCCCACCCGCGTGAATGAACGAAAATAACTTTCATAGTGTACACGTTATATGGGGTTTCTCGTCCCTCGCAGCCATCAGCGCACGGCAAACGCACGACCGGGGCCCTATTTGACGGCGATTGAAGTGTTACCAAACGTTACAGATGATGTAATACGTTTGAACATTGGACGCCCTGTGCCACAATACTGCCGAACGACTCCGCCTCTGCGGCGGCAAATACGATAGGAATACCAGCATGAAGCGCATCCTTCTCATCGCCACGGGCGGCACCATCGCATCGACCGAGGACGGCAATGGCCTCTCCCCCGCCCTGACCGGTGAGGAGCTCGCCCAGAGCGTCCCCGAGATCTCGGGCCTCTGCGAGCTCGACGTCGTGCAGCCCATGAACATCGACAGCACCAATATGCGCCCCAGTGACTGGATGCGTATCCGCGACGTCATCGTCGAGGGTTATGCCGACCACGACGGCTTCGTGATTCTGCACGGTACCGACACCATGAGCTACACCGCGGCAGCGCTTTCCTACCTGATTCAGGACAGCCCCAAACCCATCGTGCTCACCGGCTCGCAAAAGCCCATGGGCAATCCCTTTACCGACGCCAAGCTCAACCTGTACCAGAGCCTGCTCTATGCGCTCGACGAGCACTCGCACGATGTCTCGATTGTGTTTGGCGGCGTCGCCATTGCCGGCACGCGCGCCCGCAAGCAGCGTACCATGAGCTTTAACGCGTTCATTAGCGTCAACTATCCGCCCATTGCTTATATCCGCAACGACCGCATCGTTCGCAACGGACTCCATGGCACTCACCAGAACGAGAACCCGGTTCGTTTCTACGACAGCATCGACCCGCGCGTATTTGTACTCAAGCTTACGCCCGGCGTAAACCCGGGTATCCTGGACGCCCTTGCCGATAGCTACGACGCCGTGATTCTGGAGACCTTTGGCATTGGCGGTATTCCCGAGTTTGGCGAGTCCGGCGAGTCATTCCAGGAGACAATTTTCCGCTGGGTCGATTCGGGCCGCACCGTCGTTATGACCACGCAGGTCCCCGAAGAGGGCCTCGATCTGGGCGTTTATGAGGTCGGCCGTGCCTACGCCGATCATCCGGGCATTCTGCGCGGCGACGATATGACAACCGAGACGCTCGTGGCCAAAACCATGTGGGCACTCGGCCAGTCACGCGATGCCGCCGAGATCCAGCGCCTGTTCTACAGCCAAGTCAACCACGACCGCATCCCGATGGCGTAATACAGTTATCGACGGGTATCCCCTATTCGATCCCCTCGAGAAGCTCTGACACCGTCATGCCGAGTGCGGGCGCGATCTTAAATAGAACCTTGAGCGTGAAATTTGCCGTCCCATCTTCGATTCGGTCGAGGTAGGGTCGGCTGATTCCTGTCGCCACACAAAAATCAACCTTGGAGATACCAAGGTCCCTGCGTGTCTCTTCGACCCGCCTGCCAAGAATCTGTTTCGCACGTTCGTCCATGCAGCCGAGTTTGAAATGGAGCTGAACAAAAACGTAAACTATAGTTTACGTTTTGCCGAATACACAGGAGTTTTCTATGTCGGGTTCTTCGGTCCGCATGTACCGAGCCACGCTTCGCACAAACAGCGCACCGCCCAAGCTCGTCGTCGTTGAAGCAGAATATCTTTCGCCCGATGAGCGCACAGCATTTGCATTGCTATCAAGTCGCGTCGCCGCCGTTCTGGTCCCTTGCCCGGCGCAAGGTGAACTTGCCATCCAATGCCAAACGCACAGCTGCCCGCTCAATCAGGCTGCCGTAATCGCAACCAGCCAACGCGGCCTGCCGCTCCTTCTAGAAGCCGGCATCGCACTCGCCCTTCGTGACGCCGGATACGAAAACGAGACCGCCGCCGACATGGTCTTTAAACCACGATCGAGCGGCGGCCTCGCAGCAGCCATTGAATATATGTGCAGACTCGTTGCCTAAAAGGACAAGCTAGAAACCAAGGCCAAAGCCCGTTCCGGTAATCGCCGAGTACATAAAGTAAACGTTGACCACGTTGAGGAACACACCCGTGATGCAACCGTTGCGCAGGTAGCGCTCGCACACGATGCGCGCCATGGCGGCGGAGTCATCATTGTTCTTTGCCTGGCGTCCCGCCGTAAAATACGTCGCCACGCTCAGCAGCAAGTTGAGCACCGGCAGCGCCAGCAACTCGTAGCTCTTGCCCCAGCGCGTCGCCTCGCCGGCGGCATTAAACTTTGTTGCCACCTCGGGACCAATGTTGGGGATAACACACGCTGCGACCACCAGCGGAATCACCGCAAGCACGAGCAGCGCAATACCCATGTAGCCGGCTTTTTTGCCATATTTAAACATGTGCGTCGTCCTTACACGTTAAAGCGGAAGTGCACGACGTCGCCATCGGCCATGACATAGTCCTTGCCCTCAATACGCAGCTTGCCGGCGGCCTTGGCGCCCTGCTCTCCGCCGAGCTCGATGTAGTCGTCATAGCCAATGACCTCGGCCTTAATAAAGCCGCGCTCAAAGTCGGTGTGGATGACACCGGCAGCCTGCGGAGCGGTCGCACCCTGACGCACCGTCCAGGCCTTGACCTCCATCTCGCCGGCCGTAAAGAACGACTGCAGGCCGAGCAGCTTATAGGCCGCCTGCGCGAGCACGTCCAGGCCGGGCTGCTCCAAGCCCAGGCTCTCCAGGTAGTCGGCGGCGTCCTCGGGATCGAGCTCGGAAAGCTCGGCCTCGATCTTGGCGCAGATGGGCAGCGGCTTGACGCCATCGATGGGCGCCAGGTCCTCGTTGAGCATGTCCTCGTCCACGTTTGCCACGTACAGGATGGGCTTCATGGTGAGCAGGAACAGGCCCTTGGCGGCAGCACGCTCCTCGTCGGTCATCTCCATGGATGCGGCGCGCTTGCCCTCGTTGAGCCAGGCGAGCAGGCGCTTGGCGACCTCGAACTTGGGCATGAGCTCCTTGTCGCGCTTGGCCTCCTTCTCGAGCTTAGGCAGCTGCTTCTCGAGCGTGCCCATGTCGGCCAGGATGAGCTCGGTCATGATGGTGTCGGCATCGCCGGCGGGATCGACGAACTCGCCCGTGCGGCCCACCTCACGCATGACGTTGGGATCCTTAAAGTAGCGCACGACCTCGCAGATGGCGTCGGTCTCGCGAATGTTGGCCAGGAACTGGTTGCCCAAGCCCTCGCCCTCGTTGGCGCCCTTCACCAGACCTGCGATGTCGACGAACTCGACCGTCGCCGGCACAATGCGGCCCGGGTTAACGATGTCGGCGAGCTTTTGCAGGCGGCTATCGGGCACGTCGACGATACCCACGTTGGGGTCGATCGTGGCGAACGGATAGTTGGCGGCAAGGCCGGTCTTTTTGGTAAGCGCGGTGAACAGCGTCGACTTGCCTACGTTGGGCAGGCCCACGATACCGATGGAAAGGGACACGACAGCTCCTTTTGGTACAAGCATTTCAAACTGCATAAGTATAGCGCCGCCGCAGCATCTGGGCTAACCCGGACGCCACGGCGGCACGAATGAAGCAGAGATAGGGGTCGCTGACTAGTCCGCGAGCTTCTCCACCTGGTCGAGCATCTTATCGAGCTTGGCCTTTGCCTCGGCCTTGACCTTCTGGGCTTCTTCATGGGCCTTCGCCTTCTGGGCGGCCTTTTCCTCGGCTTCGGGATCGACGACGACCAGATTGGACGCGTCGTGCTCAACCAACTTGAGCGCATGCTCAGGGCACACCTTGACGCAGGCACCGCAGCCCAAGCAATACGTGGACTCCAGTGCAAAGCGGCCGCTTCCCACCAGATCGCAGGCGAACGTGGGGCACACATTGACGCACTCGCCGCACGACGTGCACTTGTCAAAATCGCACTCCGGCGTGCTCACCTGCATGTTCTGGGCAAGCTCGGGATGGTTTTGCAGCGTCGAGAGCACCAGCTGTCGCCCGTGCGTAAGCGTACGGCGACGTTTGGCCGTCGTGGTGCCGCACATGGTATTGAGCGTGCGCTCCAGCTGGGTAATCTGGTGGCGGTGGGCTTTGAGCTTCTGCGTCACCGAGGCCAGCGCCGCCGTTGCCGGGTTGAGCTTGGTCACGGTAAGGCCCGTGGTGCGGGCAATCTTATCCATGTACTCCTTGCGCTCGTACTCGCGGCGCTTATGACATTTGAGGCTCTTTGGGTCGACCTCCAGGCCCATGCCCGTACCGGCCCACTCCTCGGCGGTAGCGATGGCCTCGCCCAGAATGTCCTCACCGCCGGTGTTGCGGCATTTATCGCACACGCCCAACGGCAGGTACACACTCACGTTGGGATAGTCCGCCAGTACCGAGAACCAGGTCTCGGCCGTAATATCGCCCACGCAGGCAACGACGACCTCGTTCTCGCGCGGCATGCGCTTAAGGGCGCGCGTGCAGGTGACGTAGGCGGTCTCGTGGCTCGTAGCTGCCGAGACAATGTCGTCATACAGGTTTTTGGGCGCCAGACGCGGCGAAATAATCGCCTCAGTCGGACAGGCGGCAGCGCACAGGCCGCACTTGCGGCAGGTATCGAGGATCTCGATGGCGTCTTCCTCGACCTCGATGGCGTTGACCGGGCACACGTCCATGCACGCGGTGCAGCCGCTCTTTTCGTTTTTGCAGGTCAGACACGGAATCGTGTTGCCGCGCGGACGCTCCTTGTAGTCGGCAGGATTCCACTGCGGCGCCGACGGATCGAGCGCGTCGGTCACGCCGCCAAGCGGGTTTTTAAGAAAGTCGAAACCCTTGCTGATCTCGATAATGTCATCAAACAGATCGTGTTCCTGCGCCATGCGCGGCCCCTCCCTGAGCAGTGCAAACAAGCAAGAGATAATAATACGCTATCGGCCCGTGCCTCGGGCAAATTACACGCGGAGCACCTTTGCGGCAAATAGCCTATGGCCTATCGCCGCCCCGATTGCACAAGGTCGATCAAACGCCAAGCTATGCCTCGCGCATGAGCTCGACGAGCTTTTGCTTGGTCACCTTGGCCTTCTCGTTGGCCATATTGCGTTCGTTTCTTAAGGCCGCATCCGCAACGCTCATCAGGTCGGCATCGGAAATCTCGCCAAGGCCCAGCTCCTCGAGCGTCGTCGGCAGACCGACGCGCTGACAAAACTCGAGCACCTGTTCAAGCTCGGGCGCACGCTCCAGACGAAGCTGGACCACCAGACCAAACGCCACGGCCTCGCCGTGCATAGCCTTGCACTCGGGCAAAATCGTCAGGCCGTTGGCGATGGCATGCGCCAACGCCAAGCCACCGCTCTCAAAGCCAACGCCCGAAAGCAGGATGTTGCACTCGATCAGGCGCTCAACCGCCGGCGATATACGGCCCTTTTTGAGATCGCGCTTGGCAGCGACACCGCACTCCATAAGTGTGTCGTAGCAGGCACGAGCCGCAACCAGGGCCAAGTGCCCCGGCGCGCCACCGTGCTCGTTGGCGCCGTGCGCCGCGGCGCACGAACGCGCCTCGAAGTACGTTGCCAGCGCATCGCCCATACCAGCGACCGTCATACGCAGTGGGGCCGCCGCGACCACGTTGGTATCGACCACGACCAGGTCTGGATTCTTCTCGAGCATCAGGTAACGGTCGAACGACCCATCCTCGTGATACAGCACCGAAATCGCACTGCACGGACCGTCCATCGAAGCCGCCGTGGGGCATACGCACAACGGCAACTCGGCATAAAACGCTACTGCCTTGGCGATATCGAGCATCTTGCCACCGCCAATACCCACCACCATGTCGCAATACTCAGCCTGGGCTTCCTTAGCCATTTTTACAACGGCCTCTTCCGTACACGGACCGTCATAAATCTTAAAGAATGGCTCACTCAGATCGTCGTCCAGAAATCCATCGACAATCTGCCTGCACAGCCGATCCTCGGTGCCCTGGTCAAACAAGACATAGGCAGCGCAGCCCAACCATGACAAATACCTGCCCTGACGCGAAAGTTCGCCCGGCCCCTGAACATACCGGCCAGGACCGCCATAAACCATAGGAAGCGCCATACGAGAATCCGCCCTTCATCAAACAACGATTGGTGCAAAGTAACCTGCCCCCTTTGCACCATAGCAAAAAGGGGCAAAGCCATCTTCCGGCTTTGCCCCTTCCTTAGCTTGATTTACTCATCCATGAGATAGTAGTGGCCCAGAGCGTCGGCACCCAGGATGGCGTTTGCGACCATCTCGGGCGTCACCTCAAACGGCATGTTGCACATGGTGTCATCGGGCGCGCAGGCGGCCTCGGCAACAATCATGGCCTGCTCGCGCGTAAGCTCGGCAACGCCAAGTTCCTTCATCGTGACCGGCAGGCCCAGCTCAATGCAGAAGCCCAAGACTTCCTCGAGTTTCTCAGTCGGAGCATCCTCGAGTACCAGCTGAACGATGGTGCCGAAGGCGACCTTCTCGCCGTGATACATGCCGTGGCACTCGGGCAGCATCGTCAGGCCATTGTGGATGGCATGAGCAGCAGCAAGGCCCGAGCTCTCAAAGCCAATACCGGAGAGCAGCGTGTTGGCCTCGATGATATGCTCGACGGCAGGCGTGAGCGCACCCTTCTCCAGCGCGACCTTGGCCTTGACGCCATCGGCCATAAGCGTCTCATAGCAGAGCTTGGCGAGCGCCAGGCCGGCCATACCGCCCTTGCCGCCGGCGCAAGTGCCACCATCGGCATCGTGCGTCGCCTGGGCCTCAAAGTAGGTTGCGAGCGCATCGCCCATACCGGAAACCGTCAGGCGCACCGGGCTCGCCGCGATAACCGTCGTATCCATCAGGACAATGTTGGGGTTTGCCTTAAGGAAGAGATATTTATCGAACTGGCCGTCGTCGGTGTAGAGCACCGAAAGTGCCGAGCACGGTGCATCGGTCGAGGCGATGGTGGGGCAAATGATAACCGGGGACTCCAGGTAGTAGGCAACGGCCTTCGCGGTATCGAGGATCTTGCCGCCACCGACGCCAACGATGATGTCGCAATCGTTGTCGCGAGCAAGCGCAACCAGGCGATCGACCTCGCCCTTGGAGCACTCGCCGTTAAAGTCCTCAAACAGCAGCTCGGCCTTAGCCTCGGCAAAACCACCCTCGATCTTGGTGCCGACGCGCTTCTTGCCCGAAGGTGTCACGATGACGAGGGCCTTAGCGCCGAGCGGCTCGACATAGGAGCCGAGCTTGGCCAGCTCGTCCGGGCCCTGGATGTACTTGCTGGGGCTATTGAAGATTGCAGCCATTTTTATCCCATTCTCTAAAAGAAAAAAGAAAGGGGCTCCGTACAGATACGTGCGGAGCCCCTCGTTACGATAACAAGAGTCGATTAGAAATCGATGTCGGTGTCGTAGTAGCAGGCCTTGAGGATCTTCTCGAAGTCGGCAGCCTTGGTCTCACGCGGGTTCTCCGGCGTGCAGGCGTCGGTCTCGGCGTTCGCGGCGATCTCGGGCAGCTTGGCGAGGAACTCCTCCTCGGAAACCATCTGCGGGTTCTCGGCGTCGACCTTCACGCCACCATTCGCGTAATCCTTGATGGACTGCGGAATGTTGAGCTGGTCGTTGAGGTCGCGAATCTTCTGGACGAGCGCAGCGATGAGCTCCTCGTTGGTCTCGCCGGGAAGGTGCAGGATCTCCTTGGCCACGTAAGCGTAACGCTCGGCAGCACGGGGGTCCTTGGAGTTCCACTGGATGACCTTGCCCAGGTACATGGCGTTAGCAGCACCGTGGATGATGTGGCCGTTCTCAAAGGCTGCACCGGTCTTGTGAGCCATGGAGTGAACGATGCCGAGCAGGCCCGAGGAGAAGGCGATACCGGCGATGCACTGAGCCTCGTGCATGTGCTGACGGGCCTCATGGTCGCCAGCATAGGACTTGGGCAGCCACTCGACGATCTCGCGGATGCCGTGCAGAGCGTTGGCGTCGGTGAACATAGAGGCGCAGGTGGAAACGTAGGCCTCCATGCAGTGGGTCAGAGCGTCCATGCCGGTGTGAGCGCACAGCTTGGCGGGCATGGTGTAGGTGAGCTCGGGGTCGACGATGGCGACATCAGGGGTGATGTTGAAGTCGGCCAGCGGGTACTTGATGCCCTTGGCGTAGTCGGTAATGACGGAGAACGCGGTGACCTCGGTAGCGGTGCCGGAGGTAGAGGAGATGGCGCAGAAATGAGCCTTCTGACGCAGCTCCGGGAAGCTGAACGGCTGGATGATGTTATCGAAGGACTCCTCGGGATACTCGTAGAAGACCCACATGGCCTTAGCGGCATCGATGGGCGAGCCGCCACCGATGGCGATAATCCAGTCGGGCTCGAACTCGCGCATGGCCTCGGCGCCCTTCATGACCGTCTCGATGGACGGGTCGGACTCGACGCCCTCGAACAGCTTGACCTCGAAACCGCCTTCCTTAAGGTCGTTCTCGACGTCCTGCAGGAACCCGCCGCGGCGCATAGAGCTGCCGCCAGAAACGATGATGGCCTTCTTGCCCTTGAGGTTCTTCACCTCGTGGCGAGCGCCCTCACCAAAGTACAGATCGCGAGGATTGGTAAAACGTCCCATACTGTGCCTCCTAAACAAGCCCCTCTTAGACTTGCGTATATAACGGAGCACCCAATTGGCTCCGTTAGGACCGGTTTGCGCGTTGCCGGCGATGACAATGCGCGATGTCTAAACGTCTCAACGCTCAGACAAACACTATTTTACCGTTCTGGTTGGTCAGTTATTCACCTAAAGCCGACAATGATGAAACGTTTTTTCTATCCCTGAAGACCCTTGTGGGGCATTCATACTCCCAAGCTGGGCAAACGTTTTATCAAGGTTGACCACATATCCCGGGCAGGACTGTGCCCCTCCAAAATGCGCCCCGTTCGCCGCCAAAAATCGACCGTTTGCGGCACCGTGATACCACTCAGTCGTCCAAGGTGCCGACATTTGTGCGACATCCGTCTTCGTGGTGCAAAGGTGCATGTCCAAGTGCGGCACCCCCGGTGTGCCACATGCGGGTAAACTAGAACCTTATATAGAGACATTTGAACCCTAACCGCAGCAAAGGAGGCCCCATGGCATTCGATCCCATTCAAGAGGATTGCCATCGCCTCGTTCTTGAGGCCTTGCGCCGCGACAATATCCCGCTCACCGACGGTGCCGCCGTAGAGCGTCTGATGGAACAATTCACCCGCAACCCCGCACCGCTCATCGTGCACGACCGCGACCGCGCCGGGCACCTCATTGCCAAGGTGGTCGAGGCCGTCGATTACCGCATTCCCTTTATCCCTGACGATACCCAAGCAGAGCAGGAAGAGGCAGCTGCCGAGAACATGCTCTGCGAGGCAGCCGCACTCGATCCGGCCAACTGGGATGCCCAGCGCATGCTGACGGCGCTCACCGCCGAATCCAACGAGGAATACGTGCAGTATCTGGTGTCCAAGTGCGACGAGGTGGAGCACGACCTGGCACTCAAGATCGCCTCGGCGCAGGACCCCTACGAGCGCGAGGCCGCTGGCGACCTTATGCGCCGCCCCTACCTGCGCTGGCTTGCCGCCCTTGCGTCGCGCGCCCTCATTAGCGGACGCTATCGCATGTCGCTCGAAGCTGCAAACCGCAGCCTCGACTTTGCCCCCAACGATCCGGCCGGCGTCCGCCACACCGCGATGCTCGCCATGGCGAAGCTCGAATACCCTGCCGAGGAGCTCAAGCGCTTTCGCTCTGCCCACTCCGTCCCCTATCTCGCCAACACGCCGCTGCGTCGTCGTCCCAAGGACGCGGAGCGCGACTTGGACCCGTGGACGCTCATCGCACTGATGAGCGCAGCCTGGCGCGAGCTGGACTACGAGGGTGCCGAGCACTACCTGCGCATCCTTGCACGCTCGTGCCCGCACGCGGCCGAGGCACTCTACTTCCAAACCGAGTTTCCCGATGGCGTCTATGCCCGCGTCAACGTGGGTGCAGGCTCCACCGACGAGCTCGTCCTTGCACTCTCCGAGGCGACGCCGGTACTGCAGGAGGGCTTGGGCGCCCCCGACAACGCCAGCTTCGCCGCCTGGGTCGCCACCAACGATATCGTGCGTTCCCAGATCGACGAGCGCATCCTGCGGGCGGCCGAGCAGGGCCTGCCGTTTAAGGGAGGAGACCTCTAATGGATCCGAGCGTCTACATCCCCGCCTACCTGGAGCGCGCCTACGTTGCGTCGCACCCCGAACTCACCGATGCAGCACGCGAACTTGTCCATAACGACGTGAGCGTTAACCCTCAAAAGTACGCGCAGACCGAGCATGCGCAGGCGCTGCTTTCCTATGCCGGCGTGCATCGTCATTTGCTCGACGAGCTCCATCGCATCGAGGACATGGGCAGCGACGAGGAGTTTGAGCAGACGCGCAACCGCCTGTTCGACGATATGCGCGATGAGCTGCTCAAGATCGTTCGCGTCGATGCGCTGGCGGTCGATGCCCAGCTGCTCGCCATCATTTTGGCGGACACACCCGTCGACGCCTGCCTGGGCGACCTGATGAAGCTCGAAGCGACCACGACCGATTACCTGCGGCAAAGCGTGCCCGGGTTCGACATGGAGGCCCCACACTACTGGGCCAATAATGTTTTGGCCGACGGTGTCACCGCAGCGGACCTTACCGTGAGCGAGCCGGCCCTTATCGGGTGGCTCCACACACTCGAGGCCATCTCGCAGCTGTGCATGGCAAGCGCCCGCTACCGCGCTGCTGCCAACTACGCCCGCCGCGTCCTTAAGGCAGAAGGCTATCCCACCCGAGCTGCCGGCACCGTGTTGCTCGCTCTCGCTCGCCTGGAAGACCAGGACGGCTTTTTTGCCCTAGCCCACCAGCTCGAGGAACAGATGGGGGCAGACGCACTCGAAAACTCTCCTTGGTACCTGCTCGCCCGCACGATTCTGCTGTTCAAAACAAACAAGATGCGCCCGGCGACGCGCGCGCTGCGTGAGTTCGCTAACCGTTGCGAGGGCGGCGCGTTCTTTTTGCTGAACCCCATGTACCAGACGCCGTATCTTCCCTGCCGGCCCGAACCGCACGACCCCTGGGACCTTTCGCATCAGGCAGTTTGGGAAGCCGACGGCATCATCTCGGACACCCCCGACTTTGCCCCCTGGGCCAACGCCTGCGAAGATGTATCGCAGCTTGCCCAGGAATTTGCGCGCCGTTACGGCTTTTAACGGCGCAAACGCCACGACCATGTCATTCACGTTAGGAACGGCCTCATGAACTTCCGCTCATCTCTCGCCTGTGCCTCGAGCGATATCGCCCGCTGGGGGCTGCGCTCCGTCCTTAAGCGCCAGGGCGGCGTACTCCCCGGCCGCATCGCCATGAAGATCGACCCCGAGCTGCTAAGCGACCTCGCGAGCCTGGTCGACCGCAGCGTGGTGATCACCGGCACCAACGGCAAGACCACCACCTCCAACCTCATCGCCGACGCCGTTGCTGCCAGCGGTGCTACCGTGGTGTGCAACCGTGCCGGCAACAATATGGAGCCTGGTGTGGTGGGTGCTCTGCTCGAGGCCCGCGGCGGCCTTAAGCACACCAGCAGTGGCAAGCGCGTAGGCGTTTTTGAATGCGATGAGCTCTACACCGTGCGCGTCCTGCCCAAGCTCAAGCCGACGTACTTCGTGCTGCTCAACCTGTTCCGTGACCAGCTAGATCGCTATGGCGAGATCGATCACACCCAGGAGGTCATCGCCCACGCGTTGGAGCTTTCGCCGGCAACGACGCTCATCTACAACGCCGACGACCCGCTGTGCGCCTCGATTGCCGCGCGCGTTCCCAACGCGAGTATTGCCTTTGGCATCGACGGCGCCACGGGCACCGAGTCCGACCGCATTAGCGACTCGCGCTTTTGCTCGCAGTGCAACGCCCCGTTGGAGTACGACTACGTACAGTATGGTCAACTCGGCGCCTACCATTGCCCCTCGTGCGGCTGGGCCCGCCCTGCGCTTGTCCGTCGCGTGACGGGCGTGGAACTCGGCTGCGACGGCTACGGCTTTGACCTTGTCTTTGGACCCGATACCGACGCACCCGCAACGCACATCGCCACGCGCTACAACGGTCTGTACATGGTCTATAACGTTGCCGCCGCCTTCTTTGCCACACACGAGTTGGGCGTGAACACGGCGCTTCTACAGCCTACGCTCGATGCCTATGTGCCTGCCGGCGGTCGTATGGGGCGCTGGGATATCGCCGGCCGCACCGTCGAGGCCAACCTGGCCAAGAATCCCGTAGGCTTCGATCGACAAATCCAGTCCATCAAGACGGCAGACGGCAGACTCTGCGCTTTCTTCCTCAATGACAACGACGCCGACGGCCACGATGTCTCGTGGATCTACGACGTCGACTTCGAGCGCATCGCCGATTCCTCGGGGCTTGTCGCCTTTGCCGGCGGCACGCGTGCACACGATATGCAGGTGCGCCTCAAGTACGCCGGCATCGACGCCGCCATTATCTCGGACGTCGCGCAGGCAATTGGCGCCATGGCAGACGAGGCCGCCGATGACACCTTCTACGCCGTCGCCAACTACACGGCCTTCCCGCCGCTGGTCAAAGAACTCGACGGGCTCAAAGGCACCGATGCAAGTTCGGTCGCCTCCCACGCCGTAACGCGCGCCGATGGTAGCGCTGTCCCCACCGATATCGCGCCAGTCGAGCTCTCGCGCCCGCTGCGCATCGTCTACCTGTATCCCGATGCCCTCAACCTCTATGGCGACGGCGGCAACGTCATCGCCCTCGAGCGCCGCTGCGCCTGGCGCGGCATCCCCGTTCGCGTGGATGAGGTCCGCATGGGCGAGGTGCTCGATCTGCATGATGCCGATATCGTCATGATGGGCGGCGGATCCGATCGCGACCAGCTAGCCGTGGCACACGAGCTGCTCGCCCAAAAAGACAAGGTCGCAGCCTATGTTGAGGACGGCGGTTCGCTGCTCGCCATCTGCGGCAGCTATCAGCTGCTCGGCCGTTCGTACTATATGGGCGAAAATCGCATCGAGGGCCTGGGCGTCATTGCCGCCGAGACCGTACGCGGCTCCGACCGCCTGATCGGCAACGTCGCCGTCAAGACCGACCTGGCACCCGAGCCCTTTGTAGGATTCGAGAACCACGGCGGCCGCACTCTGCTCGACGCAGATGCCACGCCGCTCGGAACGTCCGTCGTCACGGGCACCGGCAACAACGGCGACGATGGCTTTGAGGGACTGATCTACAAGGGCGTCATCGGCACGTACCTGCACGGACCGGCACTGCCCAAGAACCCCGAGCTCGCCGACTGGCTCATTGCCCACGCCCTCGAGCGCCGCGGCGATGCGCAAGCCACAGCCCTGCTGCCGCTCAAGCCCCTCGACGACACCTACGAGCACGCCGCTCACGATGCCGCCATGAAGCTCCTCCCCTAGCACCCCACCACGACGAAGGAGACAGGCACCTTTGTAGTGGTTTTGACCCGCCACGGTAGTTTGTCTCGATCTGTAACATCTAGACCGTTAAAAGTCGTTGTACTGTTACAGATTGAGACGTTCGTCCCGACGCCCGTCGTTTGTCTCGATCTGTAACAGGTAGAGCCGATTTACCCACTCAGATGTTACAGATTGAGATATTTGAGAATCGGGATAGAGAGTCGGCTCCTGTGTGGTGGTTTTCCAGTTTGCCAACGATATACGCGCCGGCAAAAAAGTCTGCTATACTCTTTCCCGCTGTCCCCATCGTCTAGCGGCCAAGGACGCCACCCTTTCAAGGTGGATATCGCGGGTTCGAATCCCGCTGGGGGCACCATTTAAATTGAGAAGCCCGTTGCCCTCGCGGTGGCGGGCTTTTTGCTACCGATATGCCGGGATTCGAACCCGAAGGCATAAATCACACTGTCGTCCAAGGGCCCGTGGGCAAAAAATGGCAAATATGAGTACTGTTACCAATTTAGTAACAGCGATTTCATGCCATCAGAAGGCGATTTGGACACAAGGCGTCCTACGGCGGAGGAATTGCAGGCATTTATCAGCTAAGTACTTGGACATATGTTGCGTAACACTGCATATTTTGCAAAAAGATAATGCTACAGGGCTTGTGACAGTACTCATATTTGACGTTTTTTGCCCACGACCCCTTATTGCGTGGGCGAATCAGTTGCAAAGCGGGATCCAAAGCGTCCTTCGCAAACAAAAACCGGAGCCCGCGCGATGCGGACCCCGGCTCAATACCGTGACGATATGTCAGTTACGTTCTACACGTAGAACAGGATGTCGTCGTAGGTCGGGACCGGCCAGTAGTCGGCAGCCACGATCTCCTCCATGGCATCCACGGCGGCACGCAGCGTATCCATAGCGGGAACAACCTCGTGCGCGTACACGTTGGCCTGCTCCTGGCCATCGAGGGTCTCGGCCTTCTGGTGTACGGCATCGAGAGCCTTGATGGAATCGTTGATGGCGGTGATGCCGTTGCAGAGCTTGTTGAGCGTGTTCTGCTCGCACTGCATGGCAGCGTCAGCACCGGCGGCGCGGATTGTCTCCAGGCCCTTAGCGACCTTGGTGGCATAGGCGGTGATGACCGGGCGATAGGTACGACGTGCCTCGCGAATCATCGTGGTAGCCTCGATGTTCATGAGCTTGTTGTACTTCTCGAGCTTGCAGTCGTAGCGGCACTGGGCCTCGGCGCGGGTCAGAACGCCCGTCTCCTCAAAGAGCGCGATGGCCTTATCGGAAACAAAGGCAGGCAGAGCGTCGGCCGTGGTCTTGTTGTTGGCAAGGCCGCGCTTCTCGGCCTCGACGGGCCACTCGTCGGAGTAGCCGTCGCCGGAGAACAAGATGCGCTGGTGATCGGTCAGGACCTTTTTGCAGTACTCGAGCGCGGCGTCCTGGAACTTGTCCTCGGGCGTGCCCTCAAGTGCATCGGCAAAGGACTTGAGCGACTTGGCCACGGCGGCATCGAGCACCAGGTTGGAGTCGGAGACGTTCTGCTCGGAGCCGCAGGCACGGAATTCGAACTTGTTGCCGGTGAAGGCGAACGGGGAGGTGCGGTTGCGGTCGGTGTTATCCTGCATCAGCTTGGGCAGGGTGTCGGCGCCCAGGTCGAGCACGCCGCGCGTGGCGTGGACGGAAGCCTTGCCGTCGATGATCTTCTCGACGACCTCGGTAAGCTGGTCGCCCAGGAAGATGGACATAATCGCCGGAGGAGCCTCGTTGGCGCCCAGACGATGGTCGTTGCCGGCCGAGGCAACGGAGGCACGCAGGAGCTCCTGATAGTTATCGACGGCCTCGATCACCGCGGTGAGGAAGACGATGAACTGCAGGTTGTCGAGCGGGGTGTCGCCCGGGTCGAGCAGGTTCTCGGACTCGGTGCCAAGCGACCAGTTGTTGTGCTTGCCCGAACCGTTGATGCCCTCGAAGGGCTTCTCGTGCAGCAGGCAGACCAGATCGTGGCGGGAGGCGATGAGCTTCATCTTCTCCATCATAACCAGGTTCTGGTCGATGGCCTCGTTGACCTCGCCATAGACGGGGGCGAGCTCATGCTGGCAGGGAGCAACCTCGTTGTGCTTGGTCTTGGCGGGAATACCGAGCGCCCACAGCTCGTTGTCCAGGTCCTTCATATAGGACGAGACGGTGGGACGGATTGCGCCAAAGTAGTGCTCCTCGAGCTCCTGGCCCTTGCAGGGAGCAGCGCCAAAGAGCGTGCGGCCGGTGATGACCAGGTCCTTGCGCTTGCGGTAGGCGTCCTTCTTGATCAGGAAGTACTCCTGCTCGTCGCCCACGGAAGGAACGACCTTCTTGGGGGTCTTGCCAAACAGTGCCAAGACACGCTTGGACTCACGCGAGAGCGCAGTCATGGAGCGCAGCAGCGGGGTCTTCTTGTCCAGGGCCTCGCCCGTGTAGGAGCAGAAAGCCGTGGGGATGCACAGGACGTCGTCCTTGATAAAGGCGGGGCTGGTGGGATCCCAAGCGGTGTAGCCACGGGCCTCGAAGGTGGCACGCAGACCGCCGTTGGGGAAGCTGGAGGCGTCCGGCTCGCCCTGGATGAGGTTCTTGCCCGTAAACTTGGTAATGGCGGTGCCGTCGTGGTTGGGCTCGAGGAAGCTGTCGTGCTTCTCGGAAGTAATACCCGAAAGCGGCTGGAACCAGTGCGCGTAGTGCGTCGCGCCCTTGGAGATGGCCCAGACCTTCATGGCGTGGGCAACGGCGTTGGCCACATCCAGGTCGAGCGGCTCACCGTCCTCGAGGGTTGCAGCAAGGCGCTTCCAAATGTCCTTGGGGAGGTAGTCCTTCATGACTTCCTCAGAGAACACCATGGTCCCGAAGCGGTCAGTAAGATCGGCCATACGGAACTCCCTTCGTATCGGCACCGCGTGAGATGCGGTGTTGATTACTAACGAACGAGTCATAGCTTAGACTCGCCGTGTTTCCGCAACATTACCGTTATGTTGCTGTCGCGAAACCAATCAATGAGGTTACCGCATCACAGCGGCGCTGCCGCCCTTAATGGCCAATCAACTGTATAAATTGCAGACCTCTCCCCATAGTTTAAGGGTAGTCAATTTGGGATGGGGCTCTATTAACTGGTATTTCGCATCAGATACCATTCAATATAGCCCTTTCCTACATTGACCGCTCTGCTATAGGCAATGACGATAGCAAGGCATCTTTGATTGGTATCCCTAAATCGCGAGTAAAACTCCACCGTGGCACAGCGGTGCTGTAGAATCCTTACAACACATCGCACCCAGGCATCTAAAGGAGCACGATATGCGCGTCGACGAGGTTTTTAAGCAGGCAGCATCCCAGGGCACCACGCCCGTTTCGTTTGAGATGTTCCCGCCCAAGGGTGAGCTTACCCTCGATACGGCTCGCGAGGTGGCAGGCAACCTGTGCAAGCTTTCGCCGAGCTTTGTCTCGGTCACTTGTTCCGCTGGCGGCTCGGGTAACGGTGCCACCACCGCCCCCATTGCACATATGATTACGAGCGAATTCGATACGCCCTCGGTGGCGCACCTCACCTGCGTGGGCCGCTCGCACGCCGATATCGCCGCCAAGATCGACGAGTATCGCACCGCCGGCGTGGAAAACGTGCTGGCCCTGCGCGGCGACCTGCCCGCTGGCGCGACCGAGGACGACAAGCCCGCCTCCGACTACGCCTACGCCCGTGACCTCATCCCCGAGCTCGTCAACGCCGGCTTTTGCGTGGGCGCCGCAGCCTACCCCGAGGGCCACATTGCCTGCGAGGATCTCAACCTCTCGGTCGAGCACCTCAAGCAAAAGCAAGATGCCGGCGCAAGCTTCTTCGTGACACAGCTCTTCTTTGATAACGAGTGCTTCTATCGCTTCCGCGAGCTCGCCGACAGGGCCGGCATCACCGTGCCCATCACCGCGGGCATCATGCCGTTTATGGGCAAGTCGCAGATCAGCCGCATGGTCTTTATGTGCGGTGCGTCGCTGCCCTCCCCCGTCATCAAGATCCTCGCCAAGTACGAGAACGACCCCGAGAGCCTGCAGGCGGCCGGTGTAGATTATGCTGCTCGTCAGCTTTGCGACCTTAAGGAGCACGGTGCCGACGGTCTGCACCTGTACACTATGAACCGTCCTGCAATCGCCGCGACCATTATGGAGCGCCTGGGGTAATGGAAAAACCGCACGTCGATACAACCGTTGTAGAAGTGCCGGCCGACCTTGCGTCGCCGGCGCTTTACCGTATCGACGCTGCCCACCACCCTCGTGTCGACCGTGCCGAGATGCTGCGGTATCTGGGCTACGGCGGCCAGCAGATTGAGCCCGAGCTGTCACGTCGAATTGAGCTTGTCGTTGAGCGTCTGGAGCTGGATATCGAGCCCCGCGGCGTGCGACGCGTGTTTGCCGTCGATGCCACGAGCATCGACGAGCAGGGCGAGCCCTGCATCCGCTTGGTTGGCACCAATGTTGAGCTGCGGGGTCGTGATATCTATCGCCACCTTAAGGACGCCCGCCTGGCGGCGCTCATGGCCTGCACCCTCGGCATGGACGCCGAGCGTCGTCTGCGTACCACGGGAGCCCAGCAGCCTCTGGAAGGCGCCGTGCTCGACGCCGCATGCTCTGCCTATGTAGAAGCCGCCATCGAGCAGATGGACCAGCAGGTCAAGGCTGCGGCCGCTGCACACGGGCTCGCCGGTAACTGGCGCTTTAGTCCCGGCTATGGCGACTGCCCGCTCTCGGCCCAGCGCTCAATCGTGGATGCACTCAACGCCACGCGGCTCATCGGGCTTACCGTCACGCCCACCAGCCTGCTCATGCCCACCAAGAGCGTGACCGCGGTGATCGGTCTGTTTGACGGCGAAGTCCACGACGCCCAGAGCCGCCCCACCTGCAATATCTGCCGCATGCGTGAGCACTGCCGCTTCCGCGCCGCCCACACCACCTGCTATTCCAGCCATTAGGAGCCCCCGATGTTTACTCCGCTTATCACTCATGATCTGGACGGTGCTGCGCTGGCGGCACCCGTTGATGCTGCGCGCCGCAACGGCGCCACGTACAAGACGCGCACGATCGACGACCTTCGCGTTAAGGACGATCGCCTGCGCGCCGCCATCGAGGGCACGGGACACCTGCTGTTCGACGGCGGCATGGGCACCATGCTGCAGGCGGCCGGCATGAAGGCCGGCGCTCTGCCCGAGCTGCTCAACTTTGAGGAGCCCCAGGTCATTACCGACATTCAGCGACAGTACGTCGAGGCCGGCTGCGACGTGATCACCGCCAACACCTTTGGCGCCAACGCCCACAAGCTCGATGGCGCCGCTACCGTGGCAGACGTCTTTGCCGCCGCTGCCGCCTGTGCCCGCGCGGCCGGTGCCCACTATGTCGCCGGCGATATCGGCCCCATCGGCGCGCTGCTTCGCCCCTTGGGAACCCTGAGCTTCGACGAGGCCTATGACCTCTTTGCCGAGGAAGTGCGCGCCGGCGTCGCCGCGGGTGTGGACCTCTTTATTATCGAGACCATGACCGACCTGGCCGAGATCAAGGCGGCCGTCCTCGCCTGCCGCGAAAACTCCGACCTGCCCGTCTTTGCCACCATGACCTTTGAGGAAGACGGTCGCACGTTCCTGGGCACGAGCCCCGAGGTGGCCGCCATCACGCTCGACGCCATCGGCGCCGACGTTCTGGGCATCAACTGCAGCCAGGGACCGGCCGAGCTCCGAGGGCTCGCCGCGCGTATGCTCACCGTCACCGACAAGCCCGTTATGGTGCAGGCCAATGCGGGACTGCCCCGCGTGGACGACGACGGCAACACCGTCTTTGATATCCAGGCAACCGAATACGCCGAGGCCGTCGCCGGCATGATTGAGGACGGCGTGAGCGTCGTGGGCGGTTGCTGCGGCACCACGCCGGCGCACATGGCGGCACTTCGCACCCTCATCGACAACCACACGCCCTGCACGCGTCACCGCAAGCCCAGCATGTCGGTCACGAGCGCCCAGACGGTCGTGGACCTCCCCTGCGACGGCCACAAGATCGCCGTCATCGGCGAGCGCATCAACCCCACCGGCAAAAAGCGCCTGCAGCAGGCCCTACGCGACGGCGACCTGGACTACGTCGTAAGCCAGGGCATCAGCCAGCAAGAGCAGGGTGCCGATATCCTGGACGTCAACGTGGGCCTGCCCGAGATCGACGAGGTCAAGGTCATCCAGCAAGCGACCGAGCAGCTCCAAGGCTCCACGCTGCTGCCGCTGCAGATCGACTCCACCGACCCCGCAGCCGTCGAGGCCGCCGTGCGCCGCTACGCCGGCAAGCCCATCATCAACTCGGTCAATGGCAAGCAGCAGATCATGGATGAGATCTTTCCGCTGGTCGCCCACTACGGCACCAACGTTGTCGGCCTTACGCTCGACGAAGGCGGCATCCCCGATACCGCCGAGGCCCGCTTCGCCATCGCCGAGCGCATCGTGACCGAGGCCGCCCGCTACGGCATCGGCCCGGACCGCATCCTCATCGACTGTCTGGTCATGACCGCCTCGACCAATCAACGCCAGGCCGAGCAGATCCTGCGCGCCATGTCCCTGTGCAAGGAGCGTCTGGGCGTCAAATGCGCGCTCGGCGTGTCGAACATCAGCTTTGGCCTGCCTGCCCGCCCGCTGCTGGGCTCGGTCTTTTTGGCTGCCGCCTTCGGCGCAGGTCTCGATGCCCCCATCATGAACCCGGGCTCCAAGCGCTTTATGGACACCGTCTACAGCTATCGCGTCCTGAGCGTTGAGGACGAGGGCTCGACCGGATACATCGAGCGCTACGCCGGCTGGACCGATCCGTATAAGATCGCCGCAAACCCGGCAGCAGCTCAGGCCGCATCGAGTGATGCCGCGCCCGCTGCTGGCACCGCCGGCACCGACGGCAACGACGACCCGATTCGTCGCATGGTCGTCTCGGGCCGCAAAGGCGAGATCGCGGCCGAGACCGAGCGTCTGCTGGCAGACCACGACGCCATGGACCTCATCAACAATCACTTTATCCCCGCCCTCGACGAGGTTGGCGTCCTCTTTGACCAGGGCAAGTTCTTCTTGCCGCAGCTTATGGCCTCGGCCGAAGCCGCACGCGTGGGCTTCGACACCATCAAGCGCCTGATGCCCGCCGGCGAGATCGCCGACAAGGGCAAGATCTGCGTGGCCACCGTCAAGGGCGACATCCACGATATTGGCAAGAACATCGTCAAAATGCTGCTCGACAACTACGGCTACACCGTCTTTGACCTGGGCCGCGACGTCGATCCGCAGGAGGTACTCAAGACCGTCAAGGAGCGCGATATTAAGCTCGTCGGCCTCTCGGCGCTTATGACTACCACGGTCGTCGCCATGGAAGAGACCATCAAGCTGCTCCATACCGAGGTTCCGGGCGTCAAGATCATCGTGGGCGGCGCCGTGCTCACCCCCGAATACGCCAAGCAGATCGGCGCGGACTACTATGCCAAGGATGCCGCCGAAAGCGCGCGCATCGCCGAAGAGGTCTTTGGGCAGTAACACAACGGAAACAACCGTGCACCAAAACGTGCCGCATGCGTCACTTGGCACGTGCGGCACGTTAGAATAGATAAGACTATGCTCGTTTTGGCAGATAGGAGCGCAAGGATGGCGATCACGCCCGCAGAAATCGCGGAAACCCGCGGCATGGTTGAGGAGCAGAACCTCGACATCAGGACCATCACCATGGGTGTTTCGCTCATGGGTTGCGGTGACGAGAACCTCGACCGCATGTGCACGAAGATCTACGACCACGTGACGCACACGGCTGAGCATCTGGTCGAGACCGCCGAGAACCTCGAGCGCGAGTACGGTATCCCCATCGTCAACAAGCGCGTTTCCGCCACCCCGGTGGCCCAGATCGCCGCGTGCTGCAAGGATGAGGACCTCACCCCCATCGCGCACGCCCTCGACCGCGCGGCCGAGACGCTCGGCATCGATTACCTGGGCGGCTTCTCCGCGCTCGTCCAGAAGGGCATCGGCGACGCCGACCGCCGCGTCATCCAGTCCATCCCCCAGGCGCTCGCCACCACGAGCCGCGTCTGCTCCAGCGTCAACGTCGCCAGCCTGCGCGCCGGTATCAACATGGATGCCGTGCTCATGGCCGCCCAGACCATCATCGATGCCGCTAAACTCACGGCCGACCAGGATTCCGTCGGCGCTTCCAAGTTTGTCTGCTTTGCCAACATGGTCGAGGACTCCCCGTTTATGGCGGGCGCCGTCCACGGCGGTGGCGAGGCCGACGCCGTCATCAACGTAGGCGTCTCGGGCCCCGGCGTTATGGCCGCAGCCCTGGAGACGCTGCCCGATTCCGCATCGATGATGGAGGTCGCCGAGAAGATTAAGCAGACCGCCTTTAAGATCACCCGTGCCGGTGAGCTCATGAGCCGCGAGGCCGCCCGTCGCCTGGGTGTCGAGAAGGGCATCGTCGACCTGTCGCTGGCGCCTACGCCTGCCATCGGCGATTCCGTTGCCCGCATCCTCGAGATCATCGGTGTTGGCACCTGCGGTGGCCCGGGCACGACCTGCGCACTCGCCATGCTCAACGATGCCGTCAAGAAGGGCGGCGTTATGGCCAGCTCCAGCGTGGGCGGTCTCTCCGGCGCTTTCATCCCCGTGTCCGAGGACGCCGGCATGATCGCCGCCGTCGAAGCCGGCGCGCTTTCGCTCGAGAAGCTCGAGGCCATGACTTGCGTGTGCTCCGTTGGCCTGGACATGATCGCCATCCCCGGCGACACCCCGGTCGAGACCATCGCCGGCATCATCGCCGATGAGATGGCCATCGGCGTCATCAACAACAAGACCACGGCCGTCCGCGTGATTCCTGCCATCGGCAAGGGCGTGGGTGACTGCGTCGAGTACGGCGGCCTGTTCGGCCGTGCGCCCATCATGCCGGTGAACCCCAACGCCGGCACCGTGCTTGCCCATCGCGGTGGACGTTTCCCGGCGCCGCTGAACTCGCTGAAGAACTAGCTGAGGGGGACTGGCGAGGAGCCCCGGGGAGGGCAAATATATAAGGTCGCCTGCTCGGACAGTCCTGGCTCGCACGGAGAGCACATTAAGTGCTCTCCGGCTCGTGCGGAACTCGCGATCGAC
>CABQSB010000006.1:0-127090 GCA_902466735.1 uncultured Collinsella sp. | reverse complement strand
CCGAGCGCCGCAAGGGCGAGCAGCTTCGCCGCGACGGCGCGCCCTCGCGAGGGGACCGCCGTGAGGTTGGCGAGGCGGCCGGCAGCGCGCTCCTCGTCCACGGCGAGCCCGCAGACGATGGCGGACATGAGCGGCATGAGGGCGCCGAGGAACTGGGCGTAGGCGTCCGCGCCCAGCGCCGGGTCCCATCGGGTTACGGAGAAGTACTCGCCGCAGGCAAGACCGGCCGCCAGGCCGCAGGCGAGGTGCACCGCCGCGAGCGGGGAGCGCGCCAGGCGCAGGGCCTCGGAGAGCAGGGCCCGCGGGAGAGTCATGCGCGGCGTCGGGTCGGAGAGTCGTGTCATGGCCATCACCTCTCCTCGGAGCGCGCGAACCAGGCCGCGCCCGCCGCCGTGAGCGCGGCGAACGCGAGCGCGCAGACCGCAAGGCCCGCCAGCGTGAGCACGCCGTCCGCCATGAGCGCCCCGCCGAGCGCCATGTCCGCCGCGAGCGGCTCGCCGCTCGGCAGCACGGGAATGAAGCTCGTGGGGATGACCATGCTCGCCGACGGCGGAAAGAGCTGCGGCAGCGGCATCAGCGACCAGGCGAACCCACCCACGAGCTGCGCGGCGAGCGGGCAGAAGATGCCCGCGAGCATGCCGAGCCGCGCCGTGAGGAAGAGCCCTGCGGGGATCATCCACGCCGCGGTCACCGTGTTGGCGAGCGCGCAGAGGAGCATCGTGAGCGTGCCCGCGGCCGTGAGGCCCTGCGAGGAGAACGCCGATCCCGCGAGGTAGATGCCGAAGACCACGAGGTTCGAGAGCGTGCAGAGCGCGAGGCACCAGAGCGCCTTGGCCCACCAGGCTCGCCCGAGCGGGAAGCCCAGGCCCAGAAGCCCCCGCATCCGCGTGCGAGCGTCCGCCCGCGCGACGCACGCCACCACGAGCGATAGAGACACGGGCAGGAAGAGCGCGTACCAGTAGTTCCACGCGCTGAAGATCTGCACGCCCCAGTAGGGCATCGCGCCGAGCAGCGGCATCGGCAGCGCCATGAGCACGGCCAGGCGAACCGGTGCCGCGTGGCGCGACTTCAGGGCCTCGGCGCGCAGGCCCGCGAGCAGGCCGCCTTTCTCACCCGTCATGCCGCCACCTCCCCGCGCGCTCGTCGCCCTTCCCGGCAGAAGCTCATGAAGAGTTCCTCGAGGTCCTGTCCGGGACGAAGCGCATCCTCGTAGGCGAGGCGCCCCCCGCAGATGATGCCGATGGTGTCCGCCATCTGCTGCACCTCGGAGAGGATGTGGCTCGAGACGATCACCGTCGTACCCGCCGCCGCGAAGCCGCGGATCTGGTCGCGCAGCTCCTCGATGCCGATGGGGTCGAGGCCGTTGGTGGGCTCGTCGAGCACGAGCAGGCGTGGCCGGGCGATCAGCGCCAGTGCGAGCCCCAGGCGCTGCCGCATGCCCATCGAGAAGCGCCCGGCGCGCTTCTTCCCGGTGTCCGCGAGGTCCACGGCGGCGAGCACCTCATCTATGCGGCTCTCGGGAAGGCCCAGCAGCGTGGTGCGCACGCGCAGGTTCTCTCGCGCGGTGAGGTTGGGGTAGAGCGGCGCCTCCTCGATGAGGCTGCCGATTGCGTAGAGGTCCTCGCGGCGCCAGGCGTGCCCGGCAAAGAGGATCTCCCCGGCCGTCGGCCGCAGCATCCCGCAGATCATCTTGAGCGTTGTCGACTTGCCGGCGCCGTTGGGGCCGAGCAGCCCGTACACCTCGCCCTCGCGGATATGAAGGCTCACGTCGGCCACGGCGTCCTGCGCCTGGTCGCCGCGGCCGAAGCGCTTGGTGAGCCCGCGCGTCTCGAGCATATAACCCATGGGTTTATCCTTTCTCTTCCGGGCGCGCGGGCCGATTCACCATGCCCGCGCGCCTTACCTTTCGGGTTCACCATCCATGGTGGGGCGCGTTTCTAACGAAGCCGTAACGGCCGTTGGGCTCTTTTGGCGCCAACCCTTCTCGACCCGCACATCATGATTAATTTGCTTAAGGCAACAACTTTCCCGATCGATGTAATCACCGAATCAAAACGTGTACATCAGCCATCAAAGATGCCGAAAAATGTCATATTTGGAGGCTGATGTACACAAATGCAGAATCCCGCACAACCCAGTAGCATCCTCCATATGTCTGGACTCTCTATGCATACGCTGGATAGACATCGCCGGAACGGGTATAGTATCGAAAGTTTTGTCGTTAACCAGCGGGGGAGTCCTGTGGGCATCAAAAAGAAGATCAAAAAGGAGCTTATCGGCACTTCCGATTACCCGTCGAATAAGATCTTTACGATCTCCAATTTCATCACCTTTACGCGCCTGATCCTCACCCTGGTATTTCTGTACCTGTTTGTGACGGATAACAACCGCGTCATCGCCATCGTTATCTACGCCGTTGCCGCCTCTACCGACTGGATGGACGGTCAGATCGCCCGCATGACCAAGACGGTCTCGTGGCTCGGCAAGGTCATGGATCCCATCTGCGACCGTGCGCTGCTGTTCACCGGCGTACTTGGGCTGGTGGTCCGCGGAGAGCTGCCCATCTGGGTCTGCGTGCTCATTATTGGCCGCGACATCTATCTGGGCATCGGCACGCTTATCGTGCGTCATTATCACCGTCGCCCCATCGATGTCGTCTTTCCCGGAAAGATTGCCACTGCACTGCTCATGACCGGCTTCTCGCTCATGCTGCTCGGGTTCCCCGTTATTGACGGCCTGCATCTTTTACCTTCAACCCTTACGGCCTTCCCGGGCCTCAACGGAAGCTCGGTGCCCCTCGGCATCTTCTTTGTGTACGGCGGCGTGATCTTCTCCATGCTCACGGCTGTCATCTATTCCATTAAGGGCGGAGTGGCCATTAAACAGGCTCTCGCGCATCCCGAGGACGAGGACATCGACTTTCTGAACCCTGAAATCGAAGACTGATTCGTTGGGGTATGATTACGTACGGTTCATTATTTGCGGCACGTCCGCGATAAGTTAGGGGTTGTCATGGACAACATGGTTAACAATATGCCTCAGAATGATAAGACTGCTGACGCTACCTGCGTATTCCGCGTGCCTTCAAGCGACGTCACCGTTCCCGACCTCATGGCCAACGTGCGCATCACCGCACCCGTTCTGTCCATCGTCAAGGGTCCGCAGACTGGTGCCGCCTTTGAGCTCGAGGACGACGTGACCACCATCGGCCGCGATCCTGCGAACGGCATCTTCCTCAATGACATGACCGTTTCGCGTAGCCACGCGCGCATTATTCGCGAGGGCCTCGGCGCTCGCATTGAGGACCTGGGCTCGCTCAATGGCACCTGGGTCGACGGCGCCATTGTCAACGCGGCCCCGCTGCACGATGGTTCTTCCGTCCAGATCGGTACGTTTACGCTCATCTACCACGAGAGCACGCCGGAGCGCATCGAAACCGGTGAGTAGGGCATGGCCGAACGCAACTATCTGAGTATCGGCCAAGTCGTCAATCTACTTCGAGGCGCATACCCCGATCTATCGAACTCAAAAATAAGATTTCTAGAAGATGAGGGGCTCATCACCCCTCATCGAACGCCTAAGGGGTATCGCCAGTACTCCAAGGAAGACGTTGACCGTCTCGAGGTCATCCTGCACCTGCAGAAGACCCGCTACATGCCGCTCAACGTCATTAAGCAGCGCTTGGAAAACGCAACGGACCTGTCCACTTTGGCTTACGAGGTGGGTCTTCTGTCCGATGTTCCGCTTAAGACGGAGCCCAAGGAGACCAAGCAAAAGCTGCACCCCATCGAGACGATCCCCGACATGCTCGGTGTTGAGATTTCGTTTATCCGCTCCCTTGCCGAGAACGATCTTATCCGCATCATCAAGAGCCCGCAGAACCGAGAGCTCGTCGATGGCAGAGATTTCCCGATTATCCGCTACTGCTCGGAGCTGTCGCGCTTCCACATTGAGCCGCGCAACCTGCGTCAGTACGTATCGTCGGCAAACCGCGAGTCTTCGATGTTTGAGCAGGTTCTCGTGAGCATGCTCGGCATGGATACCTCTGATGATGAGCGCGACGCCAAGCTCGAGCGCGCTTTTAAGAAGCTGCACGACCTCACCGAGGGTGTGCATACCGCGCTCCTTAAGAACCGTGTCTTTGAGTCGCTCAACGCCGTGGTCGAGGACGCCGACATTGATGCACTCGATGAGGAGATTGCACGTTCCGAATCCACCAAGGCTAAAAGCGATGGGGCAAGCGTCCCCGCGGTTGCCGCGCACGAGGAGTCGCTCGTGCAACCGTCCAAGGTCGTCGTCCCCTCGCATAACCCGTCTGCTAACACGGGTAAATAATCGCCGTCCACCCGGCAATCCATGAAAGGTCACGCCATGTACGACTTCGAATCTCATATCGTCGATATCCCCGACTATCCCGAGCCCGGAGTCGTCTTTAAGGACATCACACCGCTCTTTGGCAATCCCGAGGCCCTGAGGGCCATGGTGGATGCCCTTGCCGAGCATTTTGCCGATATGGGCATTACCAAGGTCGTAGGACCCGAGGCCCGCGGCTTTATGGTCGGTGTGCCCGTGGCCGTCGCCCTAGGTGCCGGCTTTGTACCCGCACGTAAGCCCGGCAAACTGCCGCGCAAGACGATAAGCGAGAGCTACGAGCTCGAGTATGGAACGGATTCTATCGAGATTCACGCCGATGCCATCAGCTCTAAAGATACCGTGTTGATTCTGGACGACTTGGTCGCGACGGGCGGAACCGTCGAGGCAACAGGTAAACTGGTGCGTGATATGGGCGCAAAGCTTGTGGGCTACGGTTGTATCCTTGAGCTTGCGTTTCTCAACCCGCGCAAGAAGCTCACGCCGACTGACGACGATGTTGAGCTCTTTAGCCTGGTGACGGTGGACTAGCCGTTACCCTTAGTTACTGGAAAGGAAGCTACATGCGCACAGCAAACACGCACAGAAACATGGCACGCTGCGCTGCTACGGCAACCCTCGCTTGTGTTTTGGGCCTGGGCCTCGTGGCTCCGGCCTACGCCGATACCGCATCCGACCTTGCCGCTGCTCGTACTAAACTCGAGCAGATCGGCACGCAAACCCAGCAAATTCACGATGAACTCTCCGCACAGACGCAGGAGCTTGATCAGACTGCAGGCGAGATTACGCAAAAGCAGCAAGAGATCGCCGAAGGCCAGGCAAAGCTTTCGAGCTACGTTGCCGGTGAGTACAAGACCGGCGGCCTGAGTCTCCTTCAGGTCCTGACGGGTGTCGACGATCTGGGCGATATGCTCAACCGTCTGTTCTACTACGGCAAGGTGTCCGACAAGCAGGCCCAGACCATTCAAGAGGTCAAGGAGCTTAAGCAGCAGCTCACCGATAAGCAGGCCGAGCAGGAGAAGAACGTCGCCGCCACGCAAAAGAAGGTCGACGAGCTTAACGCTCAGCAGGCTGAAGCCCAGAACGTCGTAAATTCCTTGGATTCGCAGCTGCAGGCCGAGCTTGCCGCAGAGGCCGAGGCCAACGCCGCGCTGCAGGCGGGCATTAACGCCAGCACTGCCGAGAAGGCCACGGTGAGCAACGAGACTGCCGGTACGACCGAGAACACCAACAACGGTGGTCAGACCAGCAATAACAACAACCAGGGCGGCAACACTCCGGCTCCATCGCCGACACCTGCTCCGACGCCGCAGCCCTCCATGCCTGCTCCGGCTCCGACGCCTTCTGCTCCGAGCCAGTCCGTCGATGGCGGTTCTGTTGTCTCGCGTGCATACAGCAAGCTCGGCTATGCGTATTCTTGGGGCGGCATTGGACCGAACAGCTTTGACTGCTCCGGTTTTGTAAGCTATTGCCTCACGGGACGCTACTGCCGTCTGGGCACCACGGTCGACTTCATGGGTTGGACCCGTGTGTCCGATCCGCAACCCGGCGATGTTGTGGTTAACTCCTACCATACCGGCATTTATATCGGTAATGGTCAGATGATCCATGCTTCCGACTACAAAACGGGCGTCATCATCAGCTCCGTTGCCGCCGGCATGAACAACAATTACATATTCGTGCGCTACTAATTTATTTCTACAGCGAACGAACGTGGGCCTCGCGATCTTGAGTCACGAGGCCCATTCTTTTTGCCCCAACAGTTTGCCTTAAGATCAGAACGGCTATCTAGTATTCAAAACTAGATAGCCGTCAAATCAATCCAAAAGACGGCTATAATTGTTGAGGAACAAATAGAAAGGACCCTCAATGAGCTGGGCGCTTATCTCCGATTCGAGCTGCAATCTTCGCGATTGGCAGCCAACCGCACCTCATACCACCTTTGCATTTGCACCCCTTAAGATCCGAGTGGGGGAGCGTGAATTCGTCGATGACCTTTCGCTCGATGTACATGAGCTCAACTGCGCTGTTCAGGCGGAGACGAACGCTTCTTCGAGCGCTTGTCCCAGCGTAGGGGAGTGGGTCGAGCTCTTCAAATTGGCAGACAAGACCATCTGCATGCCGATCTCTGAGGGCGTGTCGGGCAGCTACAATGCGGCAGCTACGGCTCGCGATATGGTTCTTGCCGAGGAGCCCGACCGACAGATTCATCTAGTCAATTCACGCGCAGCTGGCGGCAAAATGGATCTCATTTTCTTGCTGTTCGACCGCTATCTTGCAAGCAACCCGGATGTCTCATTCGAGGATGCTTGCGCATACTTCGATAGCCTTGAACAGAACAGCAAAATCCTCTTCAGTTTGTGCAATTACGAAAACCTCGCCAAAGCCGGACGTATCCCTAAGGCAGCCGGCGTCATTGCCAACAAGCTCAATATCCGCATTTTGGGCACGGCGAGCGAGGCCGGTAAAATCGAACTCGTCGGGCACACGCGTGGCGAAAAGAAGATGCTCAACAAGATCATCGACACCATGGAAGCCGAGGGTTTTACGGGCGGCGAGGTCATCATCGATCACGTTGAGAACGAAGCTGGAGCCCAGGCGCTTACTGACCGCATAGTCGAGCATTGGCCCGGCTCCAAGACCATCATCATGCCCTGCAACGGCCTGGATTCCTATTACGCCGAGATGCACGGCCTCATCATCGGCTACGGCATGGGCGTAGCTTCGGGCAAATAAAGTCCAACCAAGCAAAAATACGGGCGGGACAAAGCGACAGATGGCTCTTTGTCCCGCCCGTTTTATACGTCGGCTAGCTATTAAACCCATTAAACTTTAGATAGCTCATCAGGTACGCCTTCGAAACGAAGGATGAAACCGCACTGCGCACAAGCAGCGACTCACGCGTTACCTGATGCGCCGTATCGGGAACCGGCGTCTGCTCGACGGAAAACGCCGAACGAATCGATGCCTCGAGCTGATCAACCACATAGTCGAAGGCCGTCGGGGCATCGTAGCTCAATCGCTGAATGTTAAAGAGTGCCTGCACCGCAGCAATAGGTAGCACCTGCTTAAAGATGCAAATAGCGATCAGACGGGCAATCTGCTCGCGGCCATATTGCTTTTTGACCGGAGCAGGCACCAGGCCGACCTTCACGTAGTTATTGATCATCGATGGCGTAATGACGGGCTGCTCAACGCAAATGGACAGCGGCTCCATCCACAGCGCAACATACTCAATAACCTGGTCGCGATAGAGCGTCACATTGGGCAACTGGTCATAGCGCGGCAGACTCAACGTATTGAGTTTGCGCACGATTTCGGACTGAATAAATGCATCGGGCAGCACAGTGGGCTGAATATCCTCAGGCTTAATACTGACCGACGAATCGGACATCGGAATAACGTGTTTAACGTGGTTCATAAAGGTCCTCCGTTCATTTTCTATATTGTATTCTAGGTTATCTAGTTTTGCATACCACATAGCCGGCAAGAAAATTGGCGGGAAAGTGCACTGATGCATCGTCCCGCCATATAGTTAATTGATAGCAACCTTACATAAGATATATTATCGTACTTATCCACGGAGAAACGCGTATGCGCATGTTGCCGCTATGGCTCCATCAGAAACGGCGGTCACAACCTGGCGTAAGCGCTTGGAACGGATGTCGCCAGCGGCAAATAGACCAGGTGTACGGGTGGCCATCGAATCGTCGGTGACAATGCCGCCGTCGGGAGCCAGGTCGACGAGATGCTCAACAAGCTCGGTATGTGGCTGCGTCCCCGTAAAGACAAAGATGCCAAACGAGCCGGGCTCAAATGACTCGGCATGAGTTTCCCCAGATGCATTGTCCTTAAAGGTAATCGTCGTTGGCATGGCTTCGCCCGATAGCTCCACAATACTAGTTTGGTACCTAACTGTAATATTGTCCTTTGCGAGTACTTTCTGAACAACACCATCGGGCGCACGGAACTGGTCGCGGCGCAGCACGATGGTCACACTGCTGGCAATGTCGGACAGGAACAGCGCCTCTTCGCATGCCGAATTGCCACCCCCGATTACAAAAACCTGCTTGCCGCGGAAAAACATGCCGTCACATGTTGCGCAATATGAAACGCCACGACCGCGATACGTATCCTCGCCTGCGAAACCTGCCGGACGCGGCGTGGCACCCATGCAAGCGATAACGCTCGAGGCCAGCGTATCGCCCATATCGTGATGCACCGTAAACAACGCTGCATCGGCATCGTAATCGATACCCGTAACCATGCTCCATGTAACCTGTGCTCCCAGGCCCTCTGCATGCTGCTGAAAACGCTCGCCAAGTTCGGCGCCACTCAGGAGCGGGAAACCCGGATAGTTCTCGACCTCATTGGTTGTGGCGATCTGCCCTCCCGACATGCCCTGCTCAATCACGGTCGTCGTCAGGTTGGCACGCGCAGCATAAATGGCGGCAGCATAGCCCGCGGGGCCGCCACCGATAATCGCAACATCGATCGGCTTATCGGTAGTCATGAAGCGTCCTTTCGTCGAAACGTTGTCGTTCTTTGCGCTCGTACCCAAATTTACGTGAACGTGACACTCATGCACTACAATGATAAATCCGTATTACAAAGCTGAAGGGGAGTTATCGATGGACCAGGCGCAGACGAGTGACGACGCTCCCCTGCTCACGCACAGCACTCCCCAATCGGAGCAAACCACGCTCCTGGCTCAGCAAAAACCTCTCGTGACCATCGTGCACGCCTCCGTTGGCTCGGGCCACAAGGCCGCCGCAAATGCGATAGCGCAGGCATTCGACCTCATCCGCGGCACCAATGGCATCCCCGAGGATATTGAGATTGAAGTGCTCGATATCCTTGATTTTGGACGTATTAAATTCGACGGCAATAAGACCGCGGCTTCTTTTACGGGAGCCACGCGCCCCATTTACGACCTGACCTGGCGATATACGCTTACGGGACATCTTCTCTGGGGTGGCGGAACGGCATGGTCGCGAATTATGTTCCCCGCCTTCAACGAATATATTCGTAGCCGCAGGCCCATAGCCGTGGTTGCAACGCACATCACGGCAGCCAATGTTGCCGTGGGCGCCCGCGTAATTACGGGTATCGATTATCCGGTCATCTGCGTACCGACCGACTACGAAGTCGAGGGATGGTGGCCCCACAAGGACACCGATTTATTCTGTGTTGCCAACGAATTTATGGCCGAAACGCTGCGTCCGCGCAAGGTGCTCGAAACAAAGATTCGCATTACCGGCATTCCCATTCGCGCCGGATTCGACACGGATTACGGTCGCGAGGAAGAGCTAGCTAAGTTCAACCTCCCCACCGACAAGACCGTCGTGCTGGTAATGGCCGGTGCCAGCTTGCCTCAACCGTACGTTCGCTTTCGCGCGGAGATGGACCGCACCCTCCCCTTCCTACGCAGCTTCGAAGACATGCACTTTGTCTTTTTGCCGGGCAAGGATAAGGAATACGCCGCCCGCCTCAAGACGCTCTTCGATGCCATGAAGCTCGAAAACGTCACGGTGCTGGACTATGTCGACGACATGGCGGCCCTCATGCACGGCTGCGACCTGGCAATTCTCAAATCGGGCGGACTCACCGTCACCGAGTGCCTATGCGCACATCTGCCGATGATCCTGCTGGGCAAATCATACGGCCAGGAAAAGGCCAACACCACCATGCTCACCGGCATGGGCGCCAGCATGCATGTCACCACGGCACGAGAACTCATCGTTACCCTACGTCACTTGCACGACCATCCCGAATCACTCAAAGCGCTACTCATCAACGGCGAAGTACTACGCCGCCCCCACGCAGCCGAAGACATAGCCATCGCAACCATGGAGCTCGTAGGCAAACCCCAAAAGCGCAAAAGAGCCTTCTGCCGCTTCTACTGGGGCGGAAAACCTGCGCATATCCGCTAGCGTCTTTATGTCCGCTTACCTGCGGGAGGCCCCTATATATCATCCCATGCTCAAACATTCTCGCTTCGCTGCGAAACTGCGCGTGGGACGATATATAGGGGCCTCCCGCAGGTAAGCTGCGTTTACGTACTAGCAGCTATACCAGATTCCCCTCCAGTAGAATCTGCAAAGGGGAACCAGAAAATATAAATACAGTAAGTCGATGCGACAAAGGAGGCGTCCCTTTATCGCATCGACTTACTAGAAAAGTAAATATTGTTTCAAGCGAGTAGCCGCCCGCCCGGGGCTTACCTATATCGTTCCACGCGCAGTTTCACAGCGAGCGAAGCGCCGCGAGAATGTTTGAGCATGGAATGATATAGGTAAGCCCCGGGCGGGAGGGATACGAGCGCCCTAGGCGATGCCGCTGGAGCCGAAGCCTCCGTTGCCTCGGTCGGTTTTGTCTAGTTCTTCTACTTCTATGAGGTTGACCGTGGGGACTTCTTGGATGACGAGTTGGGCTATGCGGTCGCCTTTGTTGATTTGGATGTCGTTGGTGGGATCCAGGTTGATGAGGATAACCTTGAGTTCTCCTCGGTAGTGAGCGTCGATGAGGCCCGGCGTGTTGACTATAGACAAGCCCTGCTTGATGGCCAAGCCGCTGCGGGGCTGGACGAAGCCGGCGTAGCCATCGGGCAGGGCGATGGCCAGCCCCGTAGAGACCAGACGGCGTTCGAAGGGCTTCAGGACGCAGTCTTCGTTGGAGCGTAGATCCAAGCCGGCATCGGTGGGATGGGCGTATTTGGGAAGCTCGACGGTGGGGTCGAGACGCCTTATGTTGACGGTAATGTTGGACATGGAATCACCTTAGCTTGTCGAGCTCTTGCAGAAATTCATGGACGTCTTTGAAATCGCGGTAGACCGAGGCAAAACGGATGTACGCAACCTTGTCGATCTTGGCCAAGCGCTTGAGCACCATGTCACCCAACTCATGGGACGTGACGGCCGTCAGCGTGCGAGAGCGAAGCTCGACCTCGATGTCATCGATAATCTCATTGAGCTTCTTAGTGTCGATATCGCGCTTGATGGTGGCGCGCATCAAGCCGACAAGAAGCTTATTGCGATCGAACCGCTGCTTAGTTCCATCTGACTTAATGACCTCGATAGGGTCCTCGCATCGCTCAAACGTTGTAAAGCGGTAGTTACACGAGCAACATTCGCGACGGCGCTTAATGGTGTTATTTGACTCCTGCATACGGGAATCAACGACGCGGGTATGTGCCTTGCCGCATTTGGGACAGCGCATGGTACCTCCTCTTAAACGATAACAAGGGTACCATGCGCAGCGCGATAATGATTACGAACGAGCAGGAACCTTAAGATGCGCACCGGCGGCGAGCGAACCGTGCTCCAGATGATTGACGCTACGGATCATGTCGGAAGTCTCTTGCGTGGAAAGGCCTTCGATTGGATATTCTTCGGCAATCGACCAAAGAGAATCGCCAGGCTGAACGCGAATGGTCTCGTAGGTAATGTTGGAAACGGACTCGGCATACGCGGCGTGACGAGTGCTAAAGACCGACATAGCGAGGACAAAGAAGAGCGTAAGCGCAACGGCGACGGCGACAATCGTCGGAACCTTCAGGGCAACGCGGGCCGGCGCGACTACAGCCTGCTGATTGCGCGCAGGCTTTACGGTCAAAGGCTGAAAGCCGGAGCGGCCACCCTGAACAACCGTAAAAGTGGGTTCTGCAGGCGTCTCGAGCTTAAGGGCGAGGTTTCCCTGGACCATATTCGTTACGTTCATCATGTTCTCCTCTCGCGTGTTTTGCTGAGAACAGTTTTATCAAGCCGCGCGGACAAAAATGTCTAGCGCGAGAACGAATGTTCGGTTATTATTATCTTCGAACAGTTGTTCCTGTCAAGCAAAATTCGAACATTTGTTTGACATGGGTAGAGAGGATGCCCTGATGGCTCGCAAAATTACCAAGCGTCAGCAGCAAATTTACGACTTCATCAAGGAATATCAGCAGGAGAAGGGTTATCCGCCCAGCGTGCGCGAGATGGCTTCTGCCGTGGGCCTTTCCTCCCCCAGCACCGTGCACGCCCATCTCTCTGCCCTTGAAGCGCGCGGGCTACTCAAGCGCGATGCCACCAAACCGCGCGCCCTGGAACTCTTTAACGAGGATGGTTCCTCTGTCTCAATTTCCAAATCTGACGAGCCCACCGCACCTCGCGGAACGGTCTCGCTACCGCTCGTTGGTCGCGTCGCGGCTGGGATTCCCATTCTGGCAGAGCAGAATATCGAAGACACGTTTACTATCCCGACCGAAATCGCCACTGATCAGGGTTCCTTTATCCTTGAGGTGCATGGGAGCTCAATGATCAATGTCGGCATCTTCAATGGCGATTACATCATCGTCCGTGAACAAAAGAGTGCCATGAACGGCGAAATTGTCGTGGCCATGATTGATGGTTCGGCGACCGTCAAGACGTTCTACAAGGAGCAGGGGCGTGTGCGCTTGCAGCCCGAGAACGACACCATGGAACCTATCTATGCAACGAATCCCGTTATCCTGGGCAAAGTCGTCGGCTTGATGCGCCGATTCTCGTAATGCAAAAACGCATAACCATCTTTGATACCGTCCGCGGGTTTACGATGATTTCTATGGCAGGTTTTCACGCTTGCTATGATCTCGCCTACCTGTACGGCTGGGATATGCCTTGGTTTACCCAGACTGTCTTTCAAGACGTCTGGCGCGCCAGCATCAGCTGGGTATTTTTGTTTATCGCGGGTTGGATGTGCACGCTCTCACGCAACAATGCCAAACGAGCGGCTAAGTACGCTGCCGCAGCTTTGGTCGTCTGGATCGCAACAACGCTCGTATCGGTCGACGATTCAGTGAACTTTGGCATCATTTATTGCATGGCGGTGTGCACCGCGGTGGTTGCGTTCACCCGTCCGTTACTCCAAAAATTACCGGGCTCATGGGGCATCGCAGCGTGCCTTGTTCTTTTTGCCCTAACCTGGGGCATTCCAAAGGCGGTCTACCCACTCCCCTACCTGGCATGGCTTGGATTCCCAGGCCTGGGTTTTGTTTCGGGAGATTACTATCCGCTCATACCGTTTGCCTTTATGTACCTTACCGGCTTTTTTGCTGCCCAGGCAGCACAAGCATCAAGTCTCGAAGCGCCAGCATGGGCATACGCCAATCCTATCCCGGCGCTCGCAGTCCTGGGTCGGCATGCCTTACCGTTCTACCTGCTCCATCAGCCAGTCATTCTAGGCGTGCTAGAAATCGTTTATTCCGTACGATAGCGCTCGAGCCGCGGTGCAATACGAGCCGGCAGTTTCGCCACAATGCGAACGCCGTCCTCGAGATATTCCTCATGCAGAAGGGTTCCCTGCTCATGCACCAGCGTGATGAGAGCGCCCTCACGATACGGGATATCAGCGGAGAGCAACACATCGGTGGCAGCTGCCTCGCGAGCAATCCGGTCGACGAGATCGTCGAGCCCCTCGCCCGTTTGAGCCGAGAACAGAACGGCCTCCGGATAGCGACGACGGAAACTCAATCGATCGACGCTATCGAGAAGATCGATTTTATTGAATACGGTAAGCGTTAAACGCTCTCCGGCGCCGATCTCATCAAGCACGCGGTCGACAGCCTCCAGCTGCCGCTCATAGTCCTCGTCAGACGCATCTACGACTTTGAGAATTAGATCGGCACCCAAAACCTCGGACAGCGTCGATTTAAAGGCATCGACAAGACCATGCGGCAGTTTTTGAATAAAGCCGACGGTATCGGTAATCGTCATGCCGCGACCGCCGGGCAGACGATACGAACGCGTCGTAGGGTCGAGCGTAGCAAACAGCTTGTCCTGCGAAAGTACCGTAGAGCCGGTCAGACGATTGAGTAACGTCGATTTACCGGCATTGGTATAACCGGCTAACGCGACGCGAAACGCCGGTGACTCAATGCGGCTCTTGGATTGAACATCGCGACGCTGTTCAACCTGCTTGAGCTCACGACGAAGCGCAGCGATCTTATTACGAATGAGGCGACGGTCGACCTCGAGCTGACTTTCGCCCTGACCAAAACGTGAGCCGATGCCGCCGCGCGTCTGCTCCTTGGCGAGATGGCTCCACATGCCACGCAGGCGAGGCAACAAATATTGAAGCTGTGCCAGCTGTACCTGCAGGCGTCCCTCACGCGTCTGAGCATGCAGGCCAAAGATATCCAGGATCAGTGCTGTACGATCGATAATCTTTACCGGCTCGCCCACGGCTTTCTCCAAATAGGATTGCTGCGAGGGGGTCAGGTCGTCGTCAAAAATAACGACATCGGCATCCATGCGATGTACCAGGCCGCAAAGCTCCTCTACCTTACCGGAACCGATAAACGATTTAGGATACGGCTTTACCAAACGCTGCGACAAGCGTGCCACGCACTGGGCACCAGCCGTGTGGGCAAGACGCTCCAGCTCATCAAGCGAGCGATCGAGCGGCCATGCATTGTCGCGCCACTCAACACCAACTAAAATGGCACGCTCGGGCTCGGGTGCCGTGGGAACAAGGGAGAAACGGGCCATTAGGCAGCCTCAATACGATGCAGGATATCCTCAACGACCTCATCGATCGTACATTCATCCATATCAAACCACACGATACGGTCATCGCGCTTAAACCACGAAAGCTGACGCTTGGCATAACGACGCGAACGCATCTTAATGAGTTCGCGAGCCTCATCCATGCTCATCACGCCATTGAAAGCATCGATGATCTCTTTATAGCCAATTGCCTGCATCGACGTCAAGGCATCTCCCAGCCCCTGGCCCATAAGACCGCGGACCTCATCGACAAGACCCTGCCCAAACATCAGATCGACGCGCTGGTTAATGCGCTCGTAGAGCACCTCGCGATTACGCGTCAGACCAAACCATAGGGCATGATAATGCTCGTGCGGAACACTAAACTGCGACTTTTGCTGCGCATAGGAGACGCCATCATCATGCATCTCGAGCGCACGAATCACACGGCGCACGTTATGGGGATGAATAACAGCAGCCGATTCTGGATCGCGCTCGGCAAGCAAGGCATGCAGTTCTTCCTCGCCAATACGCTCGGCAAGCTCCTGATAGCCCGCACGCCGATCGTCCTCAAGTTCACCCGAGGGAAAGTCCATCTCATCGAGGGCGGCCTTGAGATACAGCCCCGTACCTCCGCAAAAAACCGGCAGGCAACCCGAACCAAGGAGACGTTCAACATGCGCGCGGGCGTCAGCCTGATAAAGCGCAGCAGAATATGCCACACCCGGCTCTACAATGTCGACGAGACGCAGCGGCGCCGTGCACTCATCGGGCGCCATCTTTGCGGTACCGATGTCCATGCCGCGATAGATTTGCATCGCATCGCACGACAGCACTTCGGACGAAAGACGAGCTGCCAAACGGTCGGCAACATCACTCTTACCAACCGCCGTCGGACCGACGATCGCAACGGCGGAAAGACCTGCCCCGGGAGAAACCATTAGCGCGGCTCGCCCACAACGGAACCGGACAAATACCAGGTCTTGGCAACGTCAACGTCAACATCAACGATCTTGCCAACAAGCTGATCGATGCTGTAACCCTCGGGGATAGGCGCATGCACGGTCTGATTCTTGGGACTCTTGCCCAGCAGGACCGCATCGTTCTTTTTACTCGTTCCCTCAATGAGCGCGGGAACCACAGTATGAAGCTCGCCCTGGTTATACTCGTGTGCCGTGGTCTCGATAACCTTAACCAGGCGATTGAAACGCTCGAGAATAACCTCATGCGGCGTAGGATCGTCAATCTCGGCGGCCGGGGTACCGGCACGCTTGGAATAGATGAAGGTATAGGCCTGAGCATAGCGGACCGTCTCGGCAAGCGAGAGCGTCTGCTCAAAGTCTTCTTCAGTCTCGCCCGGGAAGCCAACGATAATGTCGGTCGAGAGCGCGATATCGGGCATGCGGTTGCGAATGCGATCGACCAGGCCCAGATAGTCCTCGCGTGTATAACGGCGATTCATCTCTTTGAGGATCCGCGTCGAACCTGACTGGACGGCCAGGTGCAGTTGCGGCATAACGGCAGGCGTCTCGGCCATGGCGTCGATGGTCTCGGGCAACAGGTCCTTGGGATGCGAAGACGTAAAGAAGATGCGCTCCACGCCCGTATCGCCCACGGCACGCAGTAGATCGGCAAAACGCGGCTTGCCAAACAGATCGCGACCATATGAGTTAACGTTTTGGCCCAGCAGCGTAATCTCACGCACGCCCTGGCGCACCAAACCGGTCACCTCGTCGACAATCTCCTCAAAGGGGCGGCTCTTTTCGCGACCGCGCACGTACGGCACGATACAATAAGTGCAGAAATTATTGCAGCCCGTCATGATGGGCACCCAGGCGTGATACTGGGTCTCGCGATGCCACGGCATGCTCATGGCGTCCATATCCTCATGCTCATTGGTGCGGATATGACGCTTACCATCAAGGAACGCCTCGGCAATGAGCTCGGCCACATGCGCGATGGAATGCGTGCCAAAGATGACATTGACGTTATCGACGTTGGTGAGCAGGCCCTCGCCATCGCGCTGCGCGATGCAGCCGCCAACGGCAACCACGCGCTTGCCCGAAGGCGAAGGCGGCAGGCTTTTGCAGGAATTGCACTGACCGTACAGGCGAGTATCGGCGGCCTCACGCACGCAGCACGTCATGAAGACAACGATATCGGCATGCGCGGGATCGAGCGCCATGAGGCAGCCATACGAATCAAGCAGACCGCTCACACGCTCGGAGTCGTGCTGATTCATCTGGCAGCCAAAGGTGCGGATAAAGTAGGTTTTACCGGCAAGAATATCGCGTACGGAACGCTGGTCCATGTGCATAAGTCCTAACGATGGGGAGCGAAACAAGGCAAGCAGAAGCTATGCCACAGGCTTAACATCATCCATGACGACGTTATCCATAGCAGCTCGATTGATCTGGTGAACGTAGATAGAAAGGCGGATGGCCGTGCGCGACTCCCCGTTAATGAGGATGTCGGAGAACACGGGCGCGCAGGAAATATCAAAACCGGTTGGAATCAAAAAACCGCGCGCGATAGCAACGGCCTTAATGGCCTGGTTGACGGCACCGGCGCCGACACACTGGATGTTGACGGGTACACCATCCTTGACCATGCCGGCGATGGCGCCGGCAACGGACGCGGGCGATGATTTGCTTGATACCTTCAGGCAATCCATGAAGAAACTCCTGCATTTAAAAGTACGTTTTAACTGCAATAACTGTATCGTACCGAGTGGACTCGGTAAAGGCACTATTCCTCTTTGGCAAGATCGAAGGTCACTGTGATTCGATCACGCGAAACACGAATCTTTGGGTCGCCGCAAAGGTTGAGATAGTACCGGGCAGCAAGATCATTAAAGTCGCGCTCCACAGCACGCGAAAACTGTGCCATGTCATCCTTGGCAATACGTAGCCCGCGACGATCCTTCGCGAGATCGACAGGAGCAGGCGCATGCGAGGACGAATCACGCTCGCGCAGCAGACGCGCGGTCACACCGCGAACGGGCTTAATCTGCCCTGACAAAATACGATGGGCCGTGCGCTCGGACATCTCAAGACCCAAACCCGAACAGATACGGATAAAGTCCTCGGCATCAGAAGCAAGACCTAAACGATCGACAACCGGAAGCTCGCTCTCATCATCAATGAACAGGAGACGAGACGTATCGAGCCGACTTGACGCCTGAGCATAAAGGGTCGCGGCAATCTCAGACGGAGAACCAAGATAGACATCGCAACCACGCAACTCCTCGAGCGCAAACTCACAAGCAGCACGAATAATATTATGCGGACCGCGAGCACAGACATAACGTCCGTCCTCACCCTTGACGGCCTGGGGCCAGCTGGACTGATCGGCACGCTCACTGAGGCGGTCGGCCGCAACGCTCACCTTAAAGGCTGAACCAAGATCGACGCCGGACGTGACCACACGGGCCTCGTCGGTGTTCTGCTTGATCGAAAACAATGCCATGCCGCGACCGTGAACGCCCCAACGGTCCATCTTCATGCTCTCGAGCTTAGAGGTAACGCGGGCATCGAAGATTCGCTCTTGCATATCCTGCGGAACGCCCGAACCGTTATCCAGAAAGACAAGCGTGCGGACGCCATCTTCCTTGGTCGTGGCGAGATAGACCTTGTCGGCGCCGGCATCGCGAGCATTACGGAGCATTTCGATGACGATGTCCTCGACATGCTGAATGTCGTGCTTAGCCTGGCGCCGCTCGGCCTCCGAAACGCGGAGGCGGACATACCCCTCGCCAAGGTTCTCCTCGACGCGAAGGTTGCCCTCCCCCGACATCGACGCGATAAATGAGATGAGCTCGTTCGCGTCGCTCATGTTATTTAGCGATATCGACAGCGCGGCTCTCGCGAATCACGACGACGCGCACCTGACCGGGATACTCCATCTCTTCCTCGATCTGATGGGCGATATCGTGAGCCAGAACCGTGGACTGGGCATCGGAGATCTTGTCCGGCTGGACCATGACGTGGACCTCGCGACCAGCCTGCATGGCATAAGTACGCTCGACGCCGTCATGGGAGTTGGCGATCTCCTCGAGCTTCTCAAGACGCTTGATGTAGTTCTCGGCAGACTCGCGACGGGCACCGGGGCGAGAGGCAGAGACTGCATCCGCGGCCTGTACCAGGACATCGAGCACCGTGTTGGGGTCGACATCGGCATGGTGAGCCTCGATAGCGTGGACGATAACGGGTTTCTCGCCATAACGGCGGGCCAGCTCAGCGCCGATGACGGCATGCGGGCCCTCGACGTCATGGTCGATTGCCTTGCCCAGGTCGTGCAGCAGGCCGGCACGCTTGGCAGTCACAACGTCCAGGCCAAGCTCGGAAGCCATCACGCCGCACAGATCAGAGACCTCGAGGGAGTGCTGAAGCACGTTCTGACCAAACGAGGTACGGTAGCGCAGGGCACCAAGGGTCTTGACGATCTCGGGGTGCAGGTCGTGGATGCCGGTATCGAAGGCAGCCTGCTCGCCAGCCTCACGCACGCGCTGCTGAACCAGGTCGGCGGCCTTGTGATACATCTCCTCGATACGGGCAGGGTGAATGCGGCCGTCGGCGATGAGGTTCTCGAGGGCGACACGGGCGGTCTCACGACGGACCGGGTCGAAGCTCGAAAGAACGACGGTCTCGGGCGTGTCGTCGATCACGAGGTTGACGCCGGAAACCTGCTCGAAGGTCCGGATGTTGCGACCCTCGCGACCGATGATACGGCCCTTGAGGTCATCAGAGGGAATGTGCACGGAGGTAACGGTGACCTCGGCAGTGTGGTCGGCAGCGCAGCGCTGAATCGCCAGAGACAGAATCTCCTGGGCGGTCTTGTGGCACTCGGCGCGAACCTGCTGCTCGGACTCGCGAATGATCGTGGCGGCCTCGTGGGTGACCTCGCCGCGAACCTTATCGAGGAGCTCCTTGTGGGCGTCCTCGCGGGTAAGGTCGGCGATACGCTCGAGCTCGGAGGTCTGCTTTGCGCAGAGCTCCTCGAGCTCACGGGAGCGCTTCTCGACCTGACCGGCCTGGCTGGACAGCTGATGCTCGCGCTTGTCGAGAGCGTCGTTGCGGCGATCGAGGGATTCCTCGCGCTGCATCACGCGGTTCTCGAGCGTACGAATCTCGTTCTTACGCTGCTTGTCCTCGGCCTCGGCGGCCTGCTTGTTCTTGATGATCTCCTCTTTAGCCTCGAGCAGAGCCTCTTTTTTGAGGGTCTCGGCCTGACGCTTGGCATCACCGATCAGGGACTCAGCCTGTGCGTGTGCCGACTGGATTTTTTCGTCGGCCTCGTGAAGACTACCCTGCTTGGCGGTGCGCATGTAGGCAATAGCGGCGATGGCACCCAAAACGATGCCAACGAGCGCTGCGATGATAGGCATGCTCACTCCTTTTTATGGATTCGTTACACAACAAAGCGAACCGTCCTTACGAACGGCTCGCGACATTTGAGTAATATGGGCGCAGCTTATGCGGGTCGGATACAGATAAACATATAAACAAACTCATCACAGATGAGCACATATCACAAAGCAAATGACAGTGTTTATCGTACGTTGAACCACAACAACTGTCAAATAAATGGCCCCAGCACGGCGGCTAAAACGCGGTGAACGGCAGGGCCACAAAACGCATACGCCTAAACCGCACATTCCTCGCGTTCGGCATTAAGACGTGCCTTAACGGCATCGGCAGCGATGTGATACGAGAAGCCCTTGCCCATCAAAAACCGAACCAGTTTTTCGAATCCGCACGTCTCTGGAACACGCCGCTTGGCGAGCAGGGCTGACGCACGCGCCAAATCGTCTTCGACGGCAAAATAATCCTCGGGATAACCGGGAATGTCATCGAGTACGACATGACGGCGCTTAAGCTCGGTCTCAATCTTGCGCTGTCCCCAGCCGCGTCGTTTGCGTTCCTCGATAAAGTACGAGCAAAAGCGGTTCTCATCTAAAAAGCGATACTCTGTGGCGCGCTGGACGGCGAAATCAATTGCGGGCTGGCGAAAGCCGTAGCGTGCCAACTTGTCACAGACCTCACCCGTCGCATGGTCGCGTCGCGATAGCATCTCAGTCACCATGGTAAGTGCACATTTACGCTCGATGAGCTGCACCGCTTCACGAAAGTTATCCCAATCACAGGGAAGATCGGGGCGATTTTTGACATACAGGCGCGCGACCCGCACGGGAATCCAAATGGACCGCTCAAAACCGCCCTCAAGCTCACAATCGATATGTGCGCAAGGCTTTTTGGACGCATACCCGCTCGAGAACGAGGAGGCCGCCTTCTTATCGGGAAAGACGACCGTGGCCTCGGTCACCGTATACGACATGAGCGTAACCGCTACTCGTCGTCATCATCGAGCATGGCGGAACCATCGATGGCGTAAAGCTCGTCAAACTCCTCAGGCGCAGGCTGATCGGTCAGCTCGACCTCGGACGGAGCATCGTCATCAAACTCAAGCCCGCAGGCAAGGCGGACCTTATGCTCAATCTCGTCGGCGCAATCGGGGTGTTCGCGCAGGAACGCCTTGGCGGCCTCGCGACCGTTGCCGAGCTTGTCCTCGCCATAGGCAAACCAGGAGCCCATCTTCTTGCAAATGCCGCACTCGACAGCCATGTCCAGAATCGAGCCCTCCTTAGAGATGCCCGTACCGTACATGATGTCGAACTCAGCAGAACGGAACGGAGCTGCCACCTTGTTCTTAACGACCTTGGCACGCACGCGGTTACCGATAACCTCATCCTTAAGCTTAATGCTGTCGATGCGGCGAATGTCGATACGCACCGAAGAGAAGAACTTAAGGGCGCGGCCGCCCGTCGTGGTCTCGGGGTTGCCGAACATGACGCCGATCTTCTCTCGCAGCTGGTTAATGAAGATGCATGTCGTGTTGGACTTGGACAGCGAGCCGGCGAGCTTGCGGAGCGCCTGACTCATCAGACGAGCTTGCAAACCGACCGTGGTATCGCCGATCTCTCCCTCGATCTCGGCACGCGGGGTCAGCGCGGCGACGGAGTCGACGACGATGGCATCGATGGCGCCGGAACGCACGAGCATGTCAACAATCTCGAGCGCCTGCTCACCCGTATCAGGCTGGGAAATCAGTACCTCGTCGATATCCACGCCAATGCGCGCGGCATACGTGGGATCGAGCGCGTGCTCGGCATCGATAAATGCCACCACGCCACCCATTGCCTGGGCCTCGGCCAGGATCTCGAGCGAAAGCGTCGTCTTACCGGAGGACTCAGGACCGTAAATCTCGACGATACGGCCGCGCGGCACACCGCCGATACCCAGAGCGGCATCGAGTGCCAGAGCGCCCGTGGGGATGGCCTCGACCTCGAGCTCGGGGCCGCCGTCACCATACCTCATGATGGAGCCTTGACCGAACTTCTTCTCGATCTCGGCCTTGGTGGTGGCGATCATCTCATCGCGCTCTTTACCCGTCGTGCGAGCATGAACGGTACGTACGGGACCTGAATTCTTGGCCATGAATAGCCCTCCTCTTAACAACCTGCATCGATAATAAACGAACGGCTGTTCGTGGTCAACCGTTCAGATAAATCATATGCAGGCAGTCTTTCCAAAACCCAACCAAACGCCGACCAAATACTGACCAAATGCTTGACCACATAGGGCCAAATATAAGCAAGGAAGGCGAAAATAAACCTATGACCAGCAAAAACGCTGAATTTGTCAGAGGTCCCTATCTCCACAATTAAGGGGCCTTAAGGCCCCTTAAAACACGTCTATTCCATAGAGTTGAGCACAAGGGCAATGCGTCCCAATGCCTCCGCGACCGCATGGGCACGAACACACGAACGGTCGCCCTCATAGTGGCAGCGCACAGAGTCCACGACCGGCACTTCCCCATCAGCCGCGCGATACGCCCAGCCAATATAGAAAGTGCCAGCCGGATCGTCCTCAGTGCCGCCGCCGGGGCCGGCATAACCCGTTGCGCTCACTGCAATATCGCTCTGGTACAGCTCCAGCGAACCCGCCGCCATCTCGCGCGCGGTCTGATGCGACACCGCGGTATAGCGGTCGAGCGTCTCCTGATCAACACCCAAAACGCGATGCTTGATCTCATCGCAGTAGGTCACCGCACCGCCACGCAGCACCGCCGAGGCGCCCGGGATGTCGGCAATCGTCGAGGCGATCATACCCGCTGTCAGCGACTCAGCCGTCGAAACCGTCACGCCCCGAGCGCTCGCGCGCTCGACAATATGACGCGCCAGCTCCTCGTTATGTGCGGAAATCTGATCAAAAGAGTCCGTCATACCCACCAGGACCTAGACCGAAAAGACGATCTTGCGGCAGTTCCAGAAGTATTGGGCGCCCGAGATAACGGTCAGGACAACGGCAACGGCATACAGGAAGCGCGACACCGAGTAGATGCCGAGCGTCAGCGCCAGCGGGCCAAGGTGCAAGCCGGCCATCGCAAAGACGCACAGGTAACCGCAGATGGAGACCATCGTGGTCGCCGTCTTGTACTTGCCAAGCTTATCGGCGGCAACGACCACACCAGCGGCACTCGCAACCATGCGCAGGGCGCTCACCAGCAGCTCGCGGAACAGGATAATGAACACCGACCACACGGTTACGGTGCCAAAGTCCAAGAACAGCAGCAAGGCCGAGAACACGAGCAGCTTGTCGGCGATGGGGTCCAAGAATTTACCGAAGTCGGTAATCTCGTTGCGCGAGCGCGCCAGGTAGCCGTCAACCTTATCGGTGCACGACAGGATGACGTACAGAATGAAGGCAGCGGCGGCGAGCGGGCCGTCGAAGGTGCTCCAATCTGTACCGGCAACACTCGTGTGAGAAAGCGCCGACACGATCATGAACACCGGGATAAAGACGATGCGCACACACGTCACGATATTGGCGGGCGTCCAGACACTCGTCAGTTCCTTATTGCTCTCGTTTGCCACGATGCTCTCCTACTCCACAACATGGCCGATAAGCTCATAGCAGAAGCTATCGGTAAACTCGACCGTCAGAATATCGCCCACGGACGCCTCGCTGGCGTCCAAGTGCACCGCGCCATCGGAATCGGGCGCCTGGAACCAAGCATGGCCGATCAGCTCGGCGCCGTCCTCGGTCTCCTCGATGCCGTCGACGATCACCTGGGCGCGCTCGCCCACATGTGCGGCGGTGGCGGCAAAACCGAGCGACTCGGCCAGGTCCATGGCCTCCTGGGCGCGCTCGAGCTTGACCTCTTCGTCGACCTGGCCCTCCATCTTGGCGGCCAGGCTGCCCTCCTCCTGCGAGTAGGCAAAGACGCTCGTGTAGTCAAAGCCGACGGTGTCCATAAAGTCGATAAGGTCGCGGAACTCGTCGTCGGTCTCGGTCGGGAAGCCGACCATGGCCGTGGAACGGATCACGATGTCGGGGATGCGCTCACGCAGATCGCGGAACAGGTCCTCGAGCTCCTGGCGCGAACCGGAGCGACGCATGGCCTTAAGGATGCGTGCGTCGCAGTGCTGCACGGGGATATCGATATAGGGTAGCACCTCGGGGGTATCGCGAATCGTCTCGATAAGCTCGTCGGTCATGCCCTCGGGCTGCAGGTAGAGAACACGGACCCAGACGTTCTGCGGACGCACGGCCTCGGCTACGGCGCGCAGCAGCTGCGCCAGATTGCGCGGCGAGCCCTCGGCGACGTCACCATCCGCAAAGTCGGTGCCCCAGATGCCAGTGTCCTGGCCGATCAGCACGACCTCTCGCACGCCACCGGCAACCAGGTCGCGCACCTCGGAGATAATGCTCTCGGCATTTCGCGAATGATAGCGACCGCGAATATAGGGAATCATGCAGAAGCTGCAGAAGCGGTTGCAGCCATCGGAAATCTTGACGTAGGCGACAGCGCCCTCGACGGTGCGCTTGACCTGCGGAATATAGGCGGCAATCTCACGCTCGACACCCAGCACGCCATCTATGACCGCCACGATGCCGTCCTCCTCGTCGGCCTTCACAAAGGCAGCGACCTCGGGCAGCTCATCGGGCAGGTCGTCGCCATAGCGCGACGGCACACAGCCGCACATGACGATGGGGCAAGAACGAACGCCGTCCTGAACCTCGTTGGCGAGCTCGAGCGTGGTCTCGATGCTCTCGGACGTTGCGGAGGCGAGGAACGAGCATGTATTGACGATGGCGATATCGGCATCCTGTGGGTCGAATGCCTCCTCGTAGCCCGCGGCGGTCAAAAGAGAACGCATGCGGTCGGTGTCAACCTCGTTCTTAGCGCACCCGAGGGTGATGTAGAGCACGGAGCCCAACGGTGTATCCATGTTGGAGAGCAGTCCTTTCGAATGATATTAGCGGTAGTTGGTGAACTGCAGCGGCTGGCCGTAGTCCTGGTCGCGCAGGAACTGGATCACGGTCTGCAACGCGTCCTTCGAAGCAGAGGAAACACGCAGCTTGTCAGCCTCGATAGTCACCTTGACCTTGAGCTTTTGGTCCTTGATGTCCTTGTTGATCTTCTTGGCGGTCGCCTGGTCGATACCCTCGACGATATGGCCGAGCACGCGCACGGTGCCGCCCGATGCCGCCTGCGGAGCATCCCACGAGACAGCCTTGAGGTCGATGCCGCGCTTGATGAGCTTGGAGCTCAGGACATCGATGATCTGCTTGGAGACAAAGTCGGCCGGGGCGTTGATCGTAAAGAGCTTGTCGCCCTTCGAAAGCTCGATCGTGGCGCCGGAATCCTTCAGGTCATAGCGCTGGGAAATCTCGCGCGTGGTCTGCTGGAAGGCGTTGTCGACCTCTTGAATGTTGACCTCGGACACGACGTCGAAGCTGGAATCTTTAGCCATGATGTTTCCTTTCGCGTACGAGCGGCTTAGTAGCTATCGTACGAATAGTCGGTAGAATCGGCGGGCGTCTGGCCGTCAGTTGCGGTATCGGCGCCATCCGTGGACTGGGCATCGGTGCCGTCGGTGGTGTCGGTACCATCGGTGGTGTCGGCACCATCAGAACTTTCACCATTCTCGGAATCAGTCGTCTCCTTCTTGGGAACGGTGATCGTCACGCGCGCCACGCCCGAGGTCTTGGTATCGTAACGGACCTTTTCGCCGTTCTTGGTAACGGTGACATCGGAAGGCTTAGACGTGGTGATCTCGATCGAGGACTCGGGCGTGTACTCCTGCTCAAAGGGGCCAGTCGCCTGGGCGCCATAGACCGACTTTCCGTCGACCTTGACCTCAATCCACGCGGTCTTTCCCTTGGCAACGGAGACCTTAACCTTTGTGACCTCGTTCTCTTCCTTCTTGGCCGTCGTCTTGGCGGCGTCCGAATCAGTCGACTCGTCAGTCGGCTCATCGGTGTCTTCGTCCTCGTCGACCGTTTCGGTCTTCTTAGAAGACTTCTTGGTCGTCGTCTTGGTAACAGCGGGCGTCTCGGGCGTGGTCTCGGGCGTCGAAGATGCGCAGCCGCGCAGAAGTACCACGATGAGCACGATCAGCAGCAACGCCACGGCACCGATACCGGCGTAGACGATACGCGGATCGAGCCCGTTGTTTTGAGGAGCACGGGAACCGCCGCGTCCACGACTGGAACTGCTGCGGCCGCCTCCCTGAGGCATACGGCCACGATTGCTATCGGAACGGCCGCAATAGCCACCCTGGCCCTGAAGGCTGCGCTGACCCGAGCGGGGCACAAGTTCACCGCGGCCTTGATAGCCACGCTGGCCCGCACGCGGAGCCGAAGAGCGCTGGCCATACGGCTGTGGTTGAGAGCGAAGACGCGGCGTCACCTGCGTGGTATCGGCGTCCGCATAGCCACTGCGAGAGCGTCCGGTGGAGATACCACGGTGACCGCGATCGGAATAGCCGCCGTCGCCGTAGCCGGCACGAGGGTCACGCGCCACGCCGCGGGCAGCGGGAAGTGCACGGTCCTCGGGCATCGGCGTACTGCGGAACCGGTCACGCTGCGAGCGAATCTCCTCGCCCGAACCCGTCTCGGTAATATAACCGGCCTGCTGAGGACGCTGTCCATAGCGAGTCGAACGACCGCCCTGAACCATCAGGAAGCGCCCGTTATCGACAGAGGAACGCGAATTGACGTAGCCGGCGGCGTCCTGGAAACGACCGCCCTGCTGCGACGTCTCGCGCTCGTATGCCATCAGCTCGTCAAAGTAGGCATTGACGACCTCGCGTGGATTGAGGCCCAAAAAGCGAGCATAGCTCGAAATCATGCCCTGCGCATAGCCGCGCGGCGGCATCGAAGCAAAGTTACCGGTCTCGAAAAACTCGATGATCTGCGGCCTGATTTTGATGGTGTTGGCGACCTGCTGAATGGAAAGGCCCATTCGGCGACGCTGCTCGAGCAGCATGTCACCAAAGCGTGCAGCCATCAGAATCCTCCAAACTCACGATCTTCACGTGCCATCTCGGCGTCGACAGATTCCAGCGCGGCAAGCCCCTCCTCGTCCAACAGGACCTCGCGCGGCTTAGAACCGTCGGGCGGGCCGACGACACCCTTTTCTTCCAGCATGTCCATAATACGCCCGGCACGCGCATAGCCAACCTTCAGACGACGTTGCAGGCCAGATGTGGAGCCAAGCTGCGATTCCACCACAATATGGGCGGCTTCCCAAATGAGCGGATCATCGTCTTGCGGCTCGGCGACTCCGGTGCGGACAATGCCGCCGCCACCAGCCATGGACATGGAAGCTGGCGCCACGGCGGACAGAATCTCCTCGTGGTAGTCGGGCTCGCTCTGCGACTTGACGAACTCGACAATCTCGTTGATTTCGTCGTCCGAGACAAAGCAGCCCTGGATACGGCGGGGCTTGCCCCAGTCGACCTTGGAGAACAACATGTCGCCCAAACCGGTGAGCTTCTCGGCGCCCATCTGATCGATGATGACGCGCGAGTCGATGCCCGTGGCGACGTTAAAGGCGATGCGGTTGGTGATGTTGGCCTTGATGAGGCCCGTCACCACGTTGGAGCTGGGGCGCTGCGTGGCAACGATAAGATGAATACCAGCGGCACGGCCCAGCTGTGCAATACGCACGATCGAGGCCTCGACATCCTTACCGGCGACCATCATCAGGTCAGAGAGCTCGTCAATGATAATGACAAGGTAGGGCATCTTTTGCGGCGGATTGTCGTAATGCTCAAACTCGCCAGCAGCCTGCTTTTCGTTGTAGGTCGAGATCTTACGCACGTTGAGACGCTCGAAGACCTTCAGGCGACGCTCCATCTCGGACACAGCCCATTGCAGAGCGCTCGCGGCCTGCTTGGGCTCGGTCACCACGGGCACATAGAGATGCGGCAGACCGTTATAGCCCGCAAGCTCGACGCGCTTGGGGTCGACCATGATCAGGCGAACGTCCTCGGGAAGGGCGCGCATGAGCAATGTCGTGATGATGGAATTGATCATCACCGACTTACCAGAACCGGTCGTACCGGCAATCAACAGGTGAGGCATCTTGGCGAGGTCGGCGACAACCGGCGTGCCCTCGGCGTCGCGGCCGATGGCGAGCTCGAGCGGACCGCCCTTCACATAGGGCAGCACGTCGCCCAGATTGACGTTCTGGCGCTTGCGGTTGGGAATCTCGATGCCCACGAGCGAGGTGCCGGGGATCGGGGCAAAGATACGCACCGACTGGGCAGCGAGCGAAAGCGCGATATCGTCCTCGAGGCTCGAGATTTTGCTCACACGCTCGCCCTCACCGGGCTGCAGTTTAAAGGTCGTCACCGTGGGGCCGGCGATCCAGCCGACCACGCGGGCACTGCGGCCAAACTCAAGCAAGGTGGATTGCAGTGACTCAGCGGTCTGCTCCAGCTCCTTGTCCGAAGACGCGGCGGAAGCCGACTGCGGGTTGGCATGCAGGATTTCGAGCGGCGGAAGCTTGAGGCCGTCCTCTTCTTCGCCCTCGTTATCTGCGGCGCCGTCGTCCACTCCCCCATCACGAGCCGCAGCCGATTCGATAGCACTCGTGGCAGGCGCACCGGCAACCTTGGGATGCTTCAGGAAGTCGGGAATCTGAGGTGCGGCCGAGACGGGATTCACGACAAACGGCGGCTCGGACTCGTCGATCTTATCGGAGTCGTCTTCCATCGAAAGCTGGCCGGTTACCTGGCCGCGCTTTGCATGGCGACGCGGCAGCAAAGTTGTCTTTGCGGTCTCAATCGGACCCTCGTCGTCCTCGTCATCGCCCTCGGTGAGCTCAATCTCGCTATCGGACCAAGACGGGTCGGGCTCACTCGTATTGAGCTTAGGCGCAGACTTGCCCTTCTTGGCATGGCGGCGCGGCAACAGCGTGGTCTTGGCTCGCTCGGCTTCAACCGACTCGGATACGTCGACAAACGGGTCATCGTCCTCGTCATCATCCAAAACCGGGTCGACATCGCCACCCATGACCGTGGTCACCGCGGCGTCAGTCCCCTTCTGGCGCAGAATGCTCAGGTGCGGACGGGCGACGCCGGGAACCGACAGGGCCTCTTCATCGCCCCACGGGCTCGCATTGACATCGGCACGTCGACGCTCGGCAAAATCGGCAGCGCGATCGCGTGCGGAGCGCAAAACGCCACCCACCGAAAAGCCGATAATGACCAAACCAACGACGACAAGCCCCAGCAAGACAACCATGGCGATAGGTTTACCCAGGGCGTTTTGCAAGGCACTTGCGATAAAGGCGCCAATGTAGCCGCCCGACACGGAAAGGTTCTGCGGCGTAAACATAAGGTCGCACGAATCGCTCGTGCCCGGCACCATCAGCGAAAGAATGGAGACGACGGTGATAAAGACCACGGCGCCGCCCGCGACAGAGCGCACGTTGAGCGGCGAGTCCTCACCCAAAAAGAGCGTGGCGGCAAACAGCAAGATGACGATCGGCAGCACGTAGGCGCCCAGACCAAAGCCCAGGTGGTAGAAACCGGCAACCGCAGCCGTCACGGGCGCTGTTGCCGGAGAGATCACGGCAATGAAGGACGCGATCGCCAAAACGGCGATGACCACACCGGCGATATCGCGATTGGCCGAAGGCTCGACCAAGGGCTCAAACTCATCGAACTCGGACTCGTGGCCCTTATTGGCACGCAGATGGGAACCGGCACCCTTAGCAGATGCCGGTTGGTTATTGGCCTTATTGCCTTTGGCGTTTTGTGCAGATCCGCGCGCCAAACTAAACCTCCATGACGACCGGGATGATCATCGGACGGGTGCGCGTACGGCTCCAGATAAAGTTAGAGAGCGAATCGCGCACGGCCTTGCGAATGGCATCGGAACCGCTGCTGGTAAAGCTAAACTTACCCTTCTCGATCGTCTTCATAATGGACGCGGAGGCATCCTCGGAGAACTGGTCGTCGATGGCAAACGAGACGCCGCGGCCCGAGAACTCGATGGCCTCGATCTTCTTGTGTTTGAGGGAGACGATGGCAACGGCCGTGACCATACCGTCGTTGGCGAGCTTCTGGCGATCGCGCAGGACGATGGGGTCGGTATCGCCGATACGCAGGCCGTCGACGTAAACGACACCGGACTCGACGGGCGTACCGCGCTTGACGATACCACCGCGCATCTCGAGCGTGTCGCCGTTATCGAGGATAAAGATATGATCGTCCTTGATGCCCATCTTGCGCGCCAGCTGGGCATGGGCGCGCAGATGCACGGCCTCACCGTGAACCGGCATAAAATACGTGGGCTTGGCCATGGCCATCAGGAGCTTGAGCTCCTCCTGGCTACCGTGACCCGAGACGTGGACGAGAGCGCGGTTCTTATCCCACACGTCGCAGCCGAGCTTGGCCAGGCTGTTGACGACCTGCTGGACGGCCTTCTCGTTGCCAGGAACGGGAGTTGCCGAGAGGATAACGGTATCGCCCTCGTGGATGGAGAGCGTCTTGTGCTCGCCATTGGCCATGCGGGACAGGGCCGACAGCGGCTCGCCCTGCGAACCAGTGCACATGACGACGATCTTGTCGTCAGGCAGGTTATCAATATCGAAGGCATCGATGATATCGGCATCATCGATGTTGAGATAACCGAGCTCGCGCGCCACGCGGGTGTTCGTGAGCATGGAGCGACCGGTCACAACGACCTTACGGCCGCACTTGCGGGCGGCATCGCAGATCTGCTGCAAACGATGGATGTGGCTCGAGAACGATGCGACGAACACGCGACCCGGGGCGTTCTTGATGGCGTGCAGCAGGTTGGGACCAACCTCGGCCTCGGACTTGGTAAAGCCGGGAACCGTGGCATTGGTGGAGTCGGAAAGCAGCAGGTCGATGCCCTGCTTGGCAAAGCGGCTGATAGCGGCATAGTCGGGCGTGACGCCATCGATGGGCGTCTGGTCGAGCTTAAAGTCGCCGGTGTGCATAACGGTGCCCTGATTGGTGCGGATGAACACGCCCAGAGCGCCGGGGATGGAGTGCGTCATCGAGAAGAAGTCGAGCGAGATGCCGCCGAGGTTGACATGGCTGCCGCCCTTGACCTCGCGGAACTTAGGCGCGCGGATGCGGAACTCGGAGAGCTTGCCCTCGATAAAACCGAGCGTCAGCTTGCTCGAGAAGATGGGCACCTTGTTGTTGAGGTCCTGCAGCAGGTACGGAAGCGAACCGGTGTGGTCCTCGTGGCCGTGAGTGACGATGATACCGCGGAGCTTCTCCTCGTTCTCCAGAACATAGGTGTAGTCGGGAAGCACCAGGTCGATACCGGGCTGGGAGTCATCCGGGAACATAAGACCGGCGTCGACGAGCACCATGTCGTCGCCGCACTCGAAGACCGTCATGTTCTTGCCGATGCCGTCAAGGCCGCCAAGCGGGATGATCTTCAAGGGAGATGATTTTTTAGCTGCCATAGGTTAGTGTGGTTTCCTTTCTTCGAAACGGGTCTGGAACAACCGACGGGGCGCTTCTGGCAAACCGACCGCCGGGAACGTACAAACATGCATCACAGAGTTGATGCGATAACCACAATATGATACCCATTTGCACAACAACAGACCACCCATGCATCAAAGCCCCATCTGAACTGGTCTATCCCGCCGGTTTCCCGTGGGGCGGGCGCTGATGAAGTTTATCGCGAGCTCCGCACGAACAGGAGGCCACTTAATGTGGCCTCCGTCGTGAGCAGGACTGTAGAGCAGGAAACTTCATATGCGGCCCTCCCGGGCGCAAGCAAAAGGGCGACCCCTGTCCGGAGTCGCCCTTGCGGTGCTGGTTATGTACGGCTGTTACTCGGCGTCGTGGTGGCGGCGGGGCTTGCGGCCTCCGTTGTCGCCGGGACGGCGCGGACGGTCGCTGCGCTCGGAGCGCTCGCGACGCGGACGCTCACGACGCTGGAAGTGCTCGCCGTCGCCCTCGGAGGCACCCTCGGCGCGAGCCGGGGCCTCAGGCTTGTCAAGACGATCGAGCGAGATCTTGCCACGGTCGTCGACCTCGATGACGACGACCTTGACCTCGTCGCCCACGTTGAGGACGTCCTCGACCTTCTCCACGCGGCCCTTGGCGACGCGGGAGATGTGGAGCAGGCCGTCCTTACCGGGCAGAAGGTTCACGAAGGCACCGAAGGGCTGGATGGAGACCACACGACCAGTGTACTCCTCGCCCGGCTCGGGAACCTTGATGATGAGCTTGATACGCTCGACAGCCTGATCGACGGACTCGCCGGTGCCGCCGACAAAGACGGTGCCGTCCTCCTGGATGTCGACCGAAGCGCCGGTCTCGTCCTGGATGCCGCGGATGACCTTGCCGCCGGAACCGATGACGTCACGGATCTTATCGGTCGGAACCTGGATGGAGACGATGCGCGGGGCGGTGCTGCGCGTGGTATGACGCGGCTCGGGGATCACATCGAGCATCTTCTGCAGGATGAAGGCGCGACCCTCCTTGGCCTGCTGCAGGGCGCGGGCCAGGATGTCGAAGGTAAGGCCGGTGGCCTTGTTGTCCATCTGCAGGGCGGTGATGCCCTCGGTGGTGCCGGTGACCTTAAAGTCCATGTCGCCCAGGAAGTCCTCGAGACCCTGGATGTCGGACAGGACCACGGTCTTGCCCTCCTCCTGGATCAGGCCCATGGCGATACCGGAGACCGGGCGCTTAATGGGCACGCCGCCGTCCATAAGGGCGAGCGTGGAGCCGCAGGTCGAAGCCATCGAAGAGGAGCCGTTGGACTCCATGACCTCGGAGACCACGCGGATGGCGTAGGGGAACTCGTTCTCGTCGGGGAGCACCGGAAGCAAAGCGCGCTCGGCCAGGTTGCCGTGGCCGATCTCGCGGCGCTTGGGGCTGCCCATGCGGCCGGTCTCGCCGGTGCAGAACGGCGGAAAGTTGTAGTGGTGCATGTAGCGCTTGCCCTCGGTGGGCTCGATGGTATCCAGACGCTGACCCTCGTTGAGCATGCCGAGCGACAGGACGGAAAGCACCTGGGTCTGGCCACGCTGGAACAGGCCGGAGCCGTGAACGAGCGGCAGGTAGTTGTCCTTCACCATGATGGGGCGAATCTCATCGGCGGCACGGCCATCGACGCGCTCGCCGGTCTCGACGACCATGGTGCGCATGGCCTTCTTCTCGAGCTTCTTGAGCGCCACGGGGATCTCGCGCTCCCAAGCGGCCTGCTCTTCCTCGGTGAACTCGGCGCGGATGGACTCCTTCAGAGCCTCGACCTTACCGATACGGGAGAGCTTGTCGGCGTCGCGGAGGGCGGCCGCCATCTCGTCGTAGTGGGCGAAGATGCGCTCCTGGACCTCCTCGACGGGCTGGTCGAGCGGGTACTCCTTCTTGACGATGGGGCCGTTGACCTGCTCCCACTCGGCGACAAACTCGACTTGGGCCTGGCAGAAGGCAGCGAGGGCCTCCTGGCCAAACTTCATAGCGGCGAGCATGTCGTCCTCGGAGATCTCCTCGGCGCCGGCCTCGACCATCGAGATAAAGTCGGCAGAGCCGCCCAGCTCCAGGTCCAGATCGGAGTTCTCGCGCTCCTCATAGGTGGGGTTGACGATAAACTCGCCGGTCTCCACGTTGCGGCCGATGCGCACGCAGGCAAGCGGGCCCTCGAAGGGCACGCCGCCGAGCGTCATGGCCAGGGATGCACCCATGACGTTGATGACATCGAAGGGGTTGACCTGGTCGGCGACGAGCGAGGTGGCGACGATGTGCACCTCGTTACGGAAGCCGTCCGGGAAGCTCGGGCGAATCGGACGGTCGATCATGCGCGCGGTGAGCGTGGCCTTCTCGCTGGGACGGCCCTCACGCTTGAGGTAGCCACCCGGGATGCGGCCTGCGGCGTACATCTTCTCGTTGAAGTCGACGGTCAGCGGGAAGAAGTCGTAGTTCTTGCGCTCCTTGGAGACGACCACGGTGTCGAGCATCGTGGTGTCGCCCTGCTTGACAAGACAGGCGCCGGTGGCCTGCTTGGCAAGCTCGCCCGACTCGAAGGTGTAGGTCTTGCCGTACAGCTCAAAGGTCTTGGATACGAGTGTCATTGTTCTCCTTTACCCCACAGGCCCCTTGCCTGCGGGCTTCTCATGTGACGCGGGCCCCCTGCCCCCGCCACGCTTCAGAGCGTGATTGTTCACGCCCTTACACAAAAAGAGCGCCCCGCTGCGCAGGACGCTCTTAGCATGTACAAATCCTACTGGATGTTGTCGCGGATGCCCAGAGCCTTGATGAGCTCACGGTACTCGACGATGTCGTTCTTCTTGATGTAGGAGAGAAGACGACGACGACGGCCGACGAGCATGAGCAGGCCACGACGGGTGTGGAAGTCCTTCTGGTGGGACTTCATGTGCTCGGTCAGCTCCTTGATGCGCTCGGTCAGGATGGCGACCTGAACCTTGGGGTTGCCGGTATCGACCGGGGTGTTACCGAACTGGGCAGTCAGCTCCGCCTTGCGCTCTTTGGAAACAGTCATTGTTTCACCTTTCGTTTTGCGTCGCCCACGGGCGACTCGATTCGCCTCGGACTGGGAAGCCGCCGGTGGAGCGAGCAACCAAGGTCGAGGTACCAACAGGTCGGTATGTTACCACAAGCAGCCCGTGCCTGCGCATCATCACCGACCCAACATGAATTCCATCGCACGGAGGCGCTGATCGGTGTGCGTCGCAGCCCACACATGCGAAAGCCCGAGCAAGAACGCCGCCGTATGCGTGTCGATCCTCTCGACCATAAGCGCATCGAAGGTCATGGACATGAGGGCGCGCAGCCACGCGACCTCACCGGTCGACACCAGCTCGGCACCCGGAACGCTCGACGCGCACGACCCGCACATGAGACCGCCCGCCTGGGGCGAAAAATACGACAGCATGGGGTCTCCGCACAGCACGCAGGCCGAAAAATCGGGTCGATAGCCAACGTGCGACAGCAGCTTAAAGACATATGCCGCCACAAGTAGATCCATATGCGCCGCGTCGAGCCCGCTGCCCACCAGGGCAAGCGCTCGCTGCGTTATGGCAAAGGTAAACGGGTCCTCGGCGTCCTCGAACGAGCACACGCGCGCGACCTCGGCGATCGCGCTTGCGGCGCATGTCATCTCGTAATCGGGAGCAGCGCCGAGCGGCGCCTCCATAAGCTCGGCCTGGGAAACCACGTCGAGCGACCGTCCATGCGCAAGCAGCAGATCAACGGTACAGAACATCTCGCAGCGCGCAGCCAGGCGTCCACCGGGTTTGCGGGCGCCCTTTGCCACGGCACGAACCTGCCGACCCCGCTCGTCAAGCATCGTCAGGATCAGGTCCGTCTCTTTGAGCTTCGTCTTATCGAGCACGAGCACTTTCGTGCGATATGTACGAGAACCTGCCATTCGCGCCGCGTGTCCCTAATCCTCGGCGTTATAGCCAAAGCGGCGAATCTGGGCCTCGTCGTCACGCCAGCCGGCCTTGGCCTTCACGTCCAGCTCCAAAAAGACCTGGGTGCCAAAGATGCGCTCAAGGTCGCGACGGGCGTCGATGCCGATATGTTTGATCATCTCGCCGCCCTTGCCGATGATGATGCCCTTTTGGCCCTCGCGCTCGACGTAAATGGTGGCGTGCACGCGCAGCACCTTCTTGGTCTGCTCAAGCGCATCGCAAATCACGCCCACGGAGTGCGGGATCTCATCACGGGTGCGGCGCAAGACCTTCTCGCGCACAAACTCGGCAACGAGCGTCTCATCGGAAGCGTCGGTACCCATGTCCTCGGGGAACCAACGCGGACCCTCGGGCAAAAAGTGCGCAACGGTCTCGATGAAGGCATCGACGTTAAAGTTCTTGACCGACGACGTCACGATCTCGTCGTCAAATTCCATGAGCTCATGGGCGGCCTTGAGCTGCTCCATGACCTGTGCGGGGTCGGCCTCGTCGGCCTTGGTGAGCACCAGGACCTTCTTGCAGCGAGCATTCTTGACGCGTTCGGCAACCCAGGCGTCTCCCCTGCCGATAGGCTTAGTGGCATCGATCAAAAACGCGACGACGTCAACATCGTTCAGCTCGAACAGCGCGCTCTTGTTGAGCTCGGACCCCAGGCCATCCTTGGGCTTGTGGATACCCGGGGTATCGACAAAGACCAGCTGGTAGCCGGGGCGGTTGACGACGGCGCGCATACGGCGGCGGGTCGTTTGGGCCACCGGCGAGGTGATGGCAACCTTTTTGCCATAGCAGGCGTTGAGCAGCGTGGACTTGCCGGCGTTGGGACGACCGACCAGGGCGACGAAGCCGCTGCGGAACCCGGGCTCAACGTCGCCAAAGCCCATGGGGGCATCATCCTCGTCACACAGGGCGTCGAGTTCTTCGTCGCTCATGCCCTCAAACGGGTCGAACTCCTCGACTTCCTCATAGGCCTCGGTCGCCTTAGCATCCGGGGACTCGTCGTCCAAAATCTCATCGGTAGGCTGCATATTGTCGGACATGGGAATCCCTTTCTAAATAAAGCCGAGCGAGTGGGCAAATACCAGCAAGCCCACAATCGCGGCGGTGATGGAAAGAACGTATACAGAGGCGGCGGCGATGTCCTTGGCGCGTTTTGCCAGCGGATGGAGCTCCTGGGTCGCCAGATCGACAATGGCCTCCATGGCGGTATTGCACAGCTCGCCGTGAATCACCAGGCCGCAGCAGATGATAATCGTGGCCCACTCGGCAATGTCGAGCCCCACGATGCAGCCGGCAATGACGGTGCACACGCCCGCCACGAGCATGACCTTAATGTTGCGCTCGGTCTTGACGGCGGTGACGAAACCCTCCATGGCGTAAGAAAACGACTTTAAGAAGGACGGATGGTCCTTGTTCGATCCGGGAATCATAGACGGCTCCTAGTCGTGGGCGTGGTTGGTGATGGGGCCGACGTGGACTAGCTTGGGGTCCTCGCCGCGCTCGAGCGCCAGATCGCGCAGGATGGCGTCCTCGCGGGCCTCCATGACCTCGGCCTCGTCGTCCTCGATATGGTCATACCCCAGCAGGTGCAGCATGCCGTGTACGAGCATCAGGCGGCACTCGTCGGCAGGGCTATTGCCAAAGCCGGGGGCCTGACGGGCAATGACCTGCGGGGCCAAGATGATATCGCCGAGCTCGAGCGTCTCGTCGGCGGGAATATCCTCGTCAAAGGCCGAGTCGCATTCAAACGAGAGCACATCGGTGGTGCGGTCGATGCCACGCCACTCGTGGTTGAGCTCGTGCATCTCGTCCTCGTCGACATACGAAAGGGAAATCTCGACTTCACGTTCAACGCCCTCGGCGGCAAGCACAACCTCGCAGATGTGCTCCACTTCCTGCGCGTCGAGCAGCGTATCGAGCTCGGCATCGTTGCTGATCAATACACTCAACGGGACTCCTTTCGGTCGCGCGAGCGCTGCTCACGCACGTCATCATAAGCATCGTATGCCTCGACGATACGACCCACCAGGGCATGGCGCACCACATCGGCGCGCTCCAGGTGTGCAAACGCCACATCGTCGACACGGCCCAAAATCTTCTCGACATCCGCCAAGCCACCACGACGACCCACCAGGTCGCGCTGGCTGAGGTCGCCGGTAATCACGAACTTGGAGTTGAATCCAAGGCGTGTCAGGAACATCTTCATCTGCTCGGGCGTAGTATTTTGCGCCTCGTCGAGCACCACGAAAGCATCGCTCAGCGTACGACCGCGCATGTAGGCGAGCGGGGCGATCTCGATCACGCCGCGCTCCATAAGCTCATCGGTGCGCTCACGATCCATCATGTCAAAAAGGGCATCGTAGAGCGGGCGCATGTACGGATCGATCTTTTCCTCGAGGGTGCCGGGCAAAAAGCCCAGGTTCTCCCCTGCTTCGACAACCGGACGCGTCAAGATCAAACGGCCCACCTCATGGCGCTTGAGCGCGGCAACGGCGAGCGCCATGGCCAGATAGGTCTTACCGGTACCGGCGGGACCCAAGCCAAAGGTGATGGTATGCGAGCGAATGGCATCCACATAGCGCTTTTGCCCAAGCGTCTTGGGACGAATGACACGACCGCGGTATGAAAGCAGCACGTCATCGCGAAGCGATGTGGCCTCATGTTCGCCGTCGCGCAAGACGGCCAGGCAACGCGAGACATCGTCGGCAGACAGGGTACGACCGGCCGCCGCCTCGCGAAAAGCATGTTCGAAAAAGCGAGCCACGAGCTCGACCTCGTCCGGGTCGCCGCTCACGGAGATCCTATCGCCACGGGCGACCACGTGAGCGCGAACCAAGCTCTCGAGCGCACGAAGGACGCCGTCGCCGGCGCCCAAAACACGCGAGGGATCAACTCCCTCGGGAACGGTAAGTCTAATCTTCGAGGCTTCCATGGACCTCCCTGCGCGCATGGACCAAGCCGGAATCATCGACTCCGATGATAGCAACATCGAGCAGGCACGGGGCTGTAAGTCCACAGGTATCGTCAAGACGGGCATGATGGAACGAACCGAGCGTCAGGTTGTCACCATACTCGAGCACGGCACGCTCGACAGTGCCCACGCGATGACGAGCATCGGCAATAGCGAGCTCCTGCGCCGCGTCTCGCATACGGCGGCTGCGCTCGGCCATAACCTCGGGCGGCACCTGGTCGGGCATGTCGGCAGCAAGGGTACCGGGACGCTTACTGTAGCGGAACACGTGCATACGCGAGAACCCCACGCGGCGGCACAGCGCCAGCGACTCCTCGAACTCCTCGTCCGTCTCACCAGGAAAACCGACGATGACGTCGCACGAAAGAGACGCCTGCGGCAGGATGGCGCGAATCATGCGCACCGTGTCCTCAAAGGCCTCGGCACTATAGGGACGACCCATGCGATGCAGCGTCGCCGTACAGCCGGACTGTACGGGCAGGTGCAAAAACGGGGCAATACGCTGCGGATAGCGCGCCATAACCTTAAGCAGGCGCTCAGAGATATCCATGGGTTCGACCGAGGAAATGCGCACATGCGCAATAGTCGTGCGCTCCATGATGGCCTCGAGCAGCTCATCGATTTCGACATGCTCGTCGGTCGCGCTCTTGCCATCGTAGGCACCCAGGTTCACACCGGTCAGCACCACCTCGGGCACGCCGGCCTCCTGGGCTTCGCGCACCTGTTCGAGAACGGACTCGACGGGCACGGAACGCTCGGGGCCGCGGGCCTTCCACACAATGCAATAGGTGCAGCGATGGTTGCAGCCGTCCTGGATCTTCACGCCCAGGCGAGAGCGACCGAGCGCATCGACCACCTCGCCATCGCTGCAGGCGGGAACGCTATCGGACTCAACGCCCAGCACCTCGCAGACACGTTCGGCGACATCGATCTTGGACGGCTCGGCGATCACGCGATCCGAAAGCTCCAACAGCTCCTCGGGATGCAAATTGACCACGCAACCGGTCACGAGCACATAAGGCTCGTTTGGATGGGCCAGCGCATGACGGACGGCCTTACGGGTCTTGGCCTCGGCCTCGCCCGTAACGGCACAGGTGTTAATGACGATCAGATCGGCATTCTGGGGCTCTACCATAGCAAAGCCCAAGCGCATAAGATCGGCAGTGATACGGTCAGACTCAACCCGGTTGACACGGCAGCCGAGGTTGACGACGGAAATATGGGGTGCGAGCACGCGGGCTCCTTAATCGAGGATATCGTCGAGGGCACTCTTGATACGGTCGGTCACCGACTTCTTACCGGAAGCGACGTCATCGCCCATCTCATCGGCAAAAGCACGGAGCAGCTCGCGTTGCTTATTGGAAAGATTGGTGGGAACGACCACGCGCAGTTGCACGATCAGGCGGCCACGCGAACCGCCACCGCCAATGCGCGGCATGCCATAATTATTGACGCTCACGGTGTCGCCGTACTGGGCGCCGGCGGGAACCGTCACCTTAACGACCTCGTCGGGCATAATGCCCTCGACCTCGATCTCGCAGCCGAGCGCAGCCTGCGCAATCGAGATATCGCTCACCAGGTACAGGTCGTCACCGTTGCGCTTAAAGCGCTCATGGTCGGCAACGCGCACGTTGACAATCAGTTCGCCCGAAGGCTCGCCGCGAAGACCGGCCTCACCAAAGCCGCTCACACGCAGCTGGCGACCGGTCGAAACGCCGGCGGGAATATCGATGTCGATCTTTTCGTGGGAAGGCGTGCGGCCCTGACCATCGCAGGTCTCGCAGGGATGATCGATGACCGTGCCCTCGCCGTGGCAGTCGGGGCAAGGCGAAGAGGACTGGACCTGGCCCAAGAACGAACGCTGGACCGTCGTGACATAGCCCGTGCCGTGGCAACGGCTGCACTGCTTTTCCTGTGCACCCTCGGCCCTACCGGTACCGTTGCAGTCCTCGCAAGGAGCAAGGCGATCATAGCTGATCGTCTTTTTGCAGCCGAGCGCCGCCTCCTCGAGCGTCACCGAAAGCGAGATGGCCATGTCACGTCCGCGACGACGCTCACGACGGCTGCGGGCGCCACCGCCGGCACCGCCGCCAAAAAACGACGAGAACAGGTCGTCCATGCCCATGCCACCAAAGATATCGTTGATGTCGACATAACCAGAGCCACCGGGGCCGTCCGCGGTGCCGTAACGGTCGTAGTTAGCACGCTTCTGCTCATCGGAAAGAACGGAATAGGCCTCGTTGAGCTCCTTGAACTTGGCCTCGGCCTCGGGATCGTCCGAAACATCCGGATGTACGGTACGGGCCTTCTTTAAAAACGCACGCTTAATCGTCCGCGCGTCGGCATCCCTGTCGACGCCAAGCACCTCGTAGTAATCCCTATTTTCCGACACGACCGAATCCTTCCGACTTTCATTATTGTCACAGTGCGTCCTATACCCAAGCTGGGCCGACCGCAAACAAAGGGTTTGATGTTATTGCATTTGATACGGCGAAAGCATGGCCCGTTGCGAGCAGCTCGCGAACCAAACCGACACGAGCGCGAACATGAAGCCGTTGGCAAAACCGTTGGCAAACTGCATCGCACCGCGCTTCCACCACAGCAGGCTGCGATGAAGCACACCGTCCGAAAGCACCATGAACAGGCCCATGGTAAACGGAATAAAGCACATCACGGCAAAGGCCGAGAACACGCCCGAGATGGCCGACAGCACCAAAAACGGCGCCACAATGCCCATCAAGTAAAAGCCAGTACGAGCTTTGCCTTCCAAGCGCTCGGCCTCAACATGGGCGCGGCCGACCAGGTCGCCGCCCGCGGCACCGTTGGTGCCAGCATGACCCATGCCGCCAATGCGGACCTCGTCGCCATCGTGCGTGCCGGCAGGAAACTCAATCGTCTGCTCGGAGGTCACACGGGTTCGCCCGCTGCCACCGCAATCGGGGCAGGGGTCGGCCACGACCTTACCGGAACCGCCGCACTCGGGGCAGACCGACTGGAACGTGCCCGCACCAAACAGGAAGGACAGGTCGACGTCGATGTGGCCGCGGCCACCGCAGCTCGGGCAGGTATGGGCATGCTCAGACGAAACGGAGCCCGAGCCGCCGCAGTTGCTACAGGTATCGAAGCGCGTGTAGCGGACGGTCTTGCGGGCACCGCCCTTGGCCTCCTTGGCGTCGAGTTTGATATCGACGACCACGTTGGCGCCGTTCTCGGGATTGTAGGCAGCCTGGCCGCGACGCTGCTGGCCCCAGGCGCCACCAAAGGGAAAGCCGCCCTCAAAGGGATTGCCATAGCCCGTGCTGCCGGCGTAGCCGCCACCATAGGGCGAAGCCGTAGGAGCACCGGCAAAGGGATTGCCAGAACGCATGGCGTCGTAGCGCGCACGTTTTTGCTCATCCGAAAGCACGGCGTAGGCCTCGGAAACCTCTTTAAACTTTTCCTCGGCATCCGGCTCTTTATTGACGTCCGGATGGAGCTTACGGGCCTTTTGCTGGAAGGCCTTTTGAATATCACGCGAGGTGGCGTCCTTGGAGACACCCAGAATCTCGTAGTAATCTTTTTCGTTCATCGTCGCCATGCGCGGCAACCTCCTGCTCACAGCAGCGTATATATTCCGGTAATTCTACCCGAGCGGCCTAAGCTAGATCCCAAAACAGCTCGAACAGAACATTTCCATCGAGCCAGCCCAGATGGGTCGGCGCCAGACGGGCACAGGTGCGGCCAGCGATGACATCGACAGAGGCGATAGGCCCCGCATGGGTATCACCGTGCTCGGGCACCCAAGTGGCAAGCCCAAGCTCAAGAGCGCGATCACAAGCCGCTGCCAGTTCATCGGCAGGGATGACACGAGACGCGCGAACCAACAGGTCGGAATCATCACCGCGCGTCATGCGACAAGCGAGCATCAGGTCCTCGGCCGCCGCCTCGCGCCGCGACAGATACTCGGCATCAAACATCGTCGCGGCATCGTCGCGTTGTACCAAACGCACGCGGTGAAAGTCACCACGGGGAGCCACGCCGGGAAACAGTCCAGCCAAGCGGTCGAAATCCTCGTCGTCGAGCATGCCCGCGGCAGAACGACCCAGGCCCAGGTAGCCCCGACCAGTCCAGTAGGCGATATTATGGGCACATTCATGCCCATCGAGCGCGTAGCTCGCCACCTCATACGGATGGTAGCCGGCCGAACTCAGCCGCTGGCGCGCAACGTCCATGCATGCGGCCTGGAAATCCTCATCGGGCTCAAGCGACTCGTCACGGCACACCATGCGGTAAAGCGGCGTGCCCTCCTCGAGCGTGAGCGGATAGACCGACACATGGTGCGGGGCCGCCTCAAGCACGCCATCGAGCGTATGCTGCCAGCTCGCCATAGTCTGTCCGGGAAGCCCGCACATAAGGTCGCACGACACATCGAGCCCAACATCCTTCACCGTCGCGATAGCCGCAAGTGCCCGATTAGCATCGTGAATGCGGCCAATAGCAGCCAGCTCGGTATTGTCGAGGGTTTGCACGCCCAGAGAGATGCGCGTGACACCCGCCTCGGCAAGCGCGGTGGCGAGCTCAGCGGTCAGGGACTCAGGATTGGCTTCGCAAGTAAATTCAACGGGTTTGCACCACATGGAGATACGCCGGGCAAGTTCCACCAGGCGCTCCCCTGCCAGCGATGGCGTGCCGCCGCCAGTATAGACCGTGCGGACCTGCGCAAGCGCCCCGGCGTCGCCAAAGGAATCGAGGCGCGCATACAACTGCTCAAAATAGGAATCGAGCGCGGCATCCAAATCACACGCAGCAAAGCTGCGCGAGTCAAAGTCGCAGTACCGGCACTTTTGAGCGCAAAACGGCACGTGCACGTACAGCGCGGTAACGGCCACCGTTAGGCCTCCAACGGATGGGCAGGCACCGACTCGCCGGCGGCAAGCGCGGCCTCGCAGGCCACCACGTCGCGCTCGATATCATCGACCAGCGCCATAAACTCCTCGTACGTAGAGCAACGCACCACCTGAGCGCGCCAGGCGGCGGCATGGGGCATGCCCTTTAAGTACCAGCTTGCGTACGTGCGAGCACGCGACATGAGCGGCAGAAGCTCGTGCGTCAACGTCAGGTGCTCGCGCAGAGCCTCCAGGCGCTCGACCGAGGAGCGAGAAGGAACCGGCGTGCCATCGAGTGCAAGGGCTCGGGCATCGCCGAACACCCACGGATTGCCGTAGATGCCGCGCGCGATAAACACCGCGCCGGCACCCGAGCCGTGCAGATGCTCAGCAGCGTCCTCGGCCGAGAACACATCGCCCGAACCAATCACGGGAATCTCGACAGCATCGGCAACCTCATCGACGACCGACCAATCGGCCTGGCCCGTGTAGAGCTGCGTGGCGCAACGACCATGCACGGCGACTGCGGCAGCCCCTGCGCCCTCAAGCATCTGGGCAAATGTCGCGGCATTGCGGTCCTCGGCATAAAAGCCCTTGCGAATCTTGACGGTCACGGGCACGTGCGCCGCGCCCACCGTGGCCTCGACGATCTTCTCGGCCAGGTCGGGCGTGCGCATGAGCGCCGAACCCTCGCCCTTGGTGACAACCTTGCGGGCGGGGCATGCCATATTGATATCGATGAGCGACAGGCGATCGCCAACGCGCTCCTCGACGGCGGCGACGGCGCTCGCAAACTGATCGGGCTTGGAGCCAAAGAGCTGCACGCAAATCTGCTGCTCCTCGTCGGCCGGCAGCACCAGGCGCCACGTTTTGTTGCTGGCATAGGCAAGGCCTGCCACGCTCACCATCTCGCTGTAGGCAAGGTTGGCACCGCGGCGGCGACACATGATGCGATAGGCGGGGTCGGTAACGCCCGCCATGGGAGCCATAAGGAACGGCTGCTCGGCATAGGCGCCCAGCAGCCGCAGACTATATTCGGAAAGAGCCATAGACCTACTCGTCCACCTTGAGGATCGCCATAAAGGCCTCCTGCGGGACCTCGACCGATCCGATGGCCTTCATACGCTTCTTGCCCTCTTTCTGCTTCTCGAGCAGCTTGCGCTTTCGCGAGATATCGCCACCGTAGCACTTAGCAAGAACGTCCTTGCGACGCGCCTTGACGGTGGAACGGGCGATGATCTTGTTGCCGATAGCACCCTGGATGGGCACCTCGAACAGCTGACGCGGGATGATCTCCTTGAGCTTGTCGCACAAGCCACGGGCCAGGCCATATGCCTTGTCCTTATGGACGATAAACGAAAGCGCGTCCACCTCGTCGCCCGAAAGCAAAATATCGAGCTTCACGAGCTCGGAGGGACGGTACTCGTTGAACTCGTAGTCGAGCGAGGCATAGCCCTTGGTGCGGCTCTTGAGCTGATCGAAGAAGTCCAAGATGAGCTCGGCGAGCGGCATATCGAAGCGCATCTCGACCGATTTGCTCGTCAGGTGGATCATATCGGTTGTGACGCCGCGGTGCTCAATGGCGAGCTGCATGACGGCACCCGTGTACTCAGGCGGGCAGATGATCTTTGCCTTGAGGTAGGGTTCCTCGATACGATCGATGCGTGTGGCCTCGGGAAGGTCCTGCGGACTGCGGACATCGATCATTTCGCCGTCGGTCTTGTAGACGTGATAGTCGACCGAGGGACTCGTGGCAATGAGGTCCAGGTTGAACTCGCGCTCCAGGCGTTCCTTGACGACTTCCATGTGCAGCAGGCCCAGGAAGCCCACGCGGAAGCCAAAGCCGAGCGCCACCGAGGTCTCGGGCTCCCACACCAACGACGGGTCGTTGACGTGCAGCTTATCGAGGGCGTCGCGCAGATTCTCGTAGTCCTTGTTGTCGATCGGGAACAGGCCCGTGTAGACCATGGGCTTGGCCTCGCGGTAGCCCGGAAGCGGCTCGGGGCAGGGGTTCGACGCCCACGTAAGGGTATCGCCCACGCGAACGGCCTCGGGGTCCTTCAGGCCCGTGACCACGTAGCCCACCTCGCCGACCGTCAGCGCGTCGACCGGGGTCTCGGCAGGACGCTTGACGCCCACGCCGTCGACCAAAAAGTCGCCCTTGGCCTGCATCATAAGCAGGGTATCGCTCTTTTTGATGGAACCATCGAAGACGCGCACCGTAGCCACCACACCGCGATACTCGTCAAAGTACGAATCCAAAATGAGCGCTTTGAGCGGAGCGTTTGCATCGCCCTTTGGCGGCGAAATCAAAAAGACGATGGACTCCAGCAGATCGTGAATGCCCTCGCCGGTCTTGCCCGAGACGCACACGGCATCATCGGCGGGAATCGCCAGGTCGTCCTCGATCTCGGTCTTAACCTCATCGGGATGGGCCGAGGGCAGGTCGATCTTGTTGATGGCCGGCACAATGTCCAGATTGGCGTTCATGGCGAGCGTCGCGTTGGAGACGGTCTGTGCCTCAACACCCTGAGTGGCGTCGACGACGAGCACCGCGCCCTCGCAGGCGGCCAGCGAACGCGAGACCTCGTAGGTAAAGTCAACGTGGCCCGGCGTATCGATCAGGTTGAACTGATACGTCTCGCCATCATCGGCGTCATAGGACACGCGAACGGCATTGGACTTGATCGTGATGCCGCGCTCGCGCTCGATATCCATGGTGTCGAGCAGCTGCGACTCCATGTCGCGCTCGTCGACGGTATGGGTGAGCTCGAGGATGCGGTCGCTGATCGTGGACTTGCCATGGTCGATGTGCGCAACAATTGAGAAGTTGCGGATGTGGGAAATGTCAATTGAAGTATTCATGCGGACTATCTTACCCGAGCGATACAAAAAATGGAGCCTGTTCCATAAAACAGGCTCCATTTATGCGCGTAATCTGTGTGGTGTGAAATTTACAACTTAGGCGTTGATGCTGTTCACGAGCTTGGCAAGACCGGACTTGCGGTTGGAAGCCTGGTTCTTGTGGATAACATGCTTGGCGGCAGCCATGTCGAGACGCTTGGTGACGGTCTTGAGGGCAGCCTGGGCCTTCTCGGCGTCGCCCTCGGCGACGGCGGACTGGACGTGCTTGGTCAGCGTCTTGAGCTCGGACTTGACAGCCTTGTTACGCATGCGAGCTGCCTCATTGGTGCGGATACGCTTCTTCTGAGACTTGATGTTTGCCACTTCTGGAGTTCCTTTCGAGTTCCTTGCAAAAAATGTATGACACCTCTGAGACACGGTGAGGTCATGCAAGCGCCTACTATAGCACGCTCCCCCTCAAAGGGATAGAACGAATTTGTCAAATAGGCAGGTATCATCACGATTTTCTCAAAGTGTTCGTAATCCAGAGCAAAAGCGCGGTCTGAGAATCGGCCGAACCCTTCAGTGCGAGCTCCACATCGACCGCACCCTCGAGCGCTGCGACGAGCTCTGCCATCGAAAAGCGACGTGCCCAGGTCAGGTGATTCTTGACCTGCCAGGACTGGAGCTTGAGCGTTGCGGCCAGCTCACGACCCTGTCCGCGCGCATCGAGCGCCTTGGCAACGATAAGCTCGCGGATGCGGCCGCACAGCAATGTGTAAGTCCACACGTAGCTCTTGGAGGGCAAAAGCTTAAAGAGCTCGAGCGATCGCCGCATATCGCGAGCCGAGACGGCGTTGAGGAAGTCCCAGGGTTGAACCTCGGCCGTACGTACAATCCAGCGCTCAACGTCGGCAAGCTCAATCTGGGGCGCCTCGACCATCTGGGCAAGCTTAGCCAAGTCGTTATCGAGCATGCGAGTGTTTTCACCCGAACGCGAGACGAGTTCCTCGGCGGCCGCCGTCGAGATCGACTTGCCGTGCTGCGTCGCCATCTGCTGCACACGGCGCGGTAGCTCCCAGCGCTTGGTGCCGGAGCAATCGATCACGGCCTTCTTGTCGATCTTGGCGATCGCCTTATACAGGCGCGTGTTCTTGGCAAGCGAGTCGGCGATGATGAGGCAGACCGTTGTTGGGCTGGGACTCGCCAGATACCCAACGAGCGGCTCCGAGACCGCCTTGGCGAGCTTTGAGCAGCCATCAAGGATTACTAAGCGAAACTCGCTGCCCATGGGAAAGGTGTTAAGCGATCCGATAATAGACTCGATATCGGGGTCCTTGGTCATATCGCGCTCGTCGAGGTTGAACTCGACCATACCCGACTTTTCCAGACGCGCTTTCATACGCGAGACGGCGTGATCGCGCCTGACTCCGTCGGTACCGACGATCAGATATGCCGGCAGCAGACCGGTTTCGGACATTGCGCTCCCCTCCCGCAGGCCTTCGCATTCGTTCCGTGCCATTCTAGCCCAGGGGCCCACCACACGCCAACGACGTCGTCACGGTCTCTGGCATCGCATCGCAAAGCCATTCACAGTCGGCGTGACGGTAATGTCGCCGTGTTCGATGGTGCACGTGAACACGCCGCCCGCTTCCTTAACGGCATCGATGCAGGCATCGGACGGATGGCCGTATCGATTCCCCTCGCCCGCGCTCGCGAGGGAAAGCTCGGGCTTCAGGACGCCCAGCAACTCGCCATCGACTGAAACCTTGGAGCCGTGATGCCCAAGTTTAAGGACATCGATATCCCCCACCTCCTGCGCGAATTCCCGTTCTTGGTCGAGCTCGGCATCACCGGTGAGGAGCATACGAAGGCCCTTGCCTTCCTGAACATAAGAGAGCAGCAGGACGAGCGAATCCTCATTTCCCTCGCCATCCACGGACTCGAATGGCCACATCACGCGGGCGCAAAATGAGCCGATATCGACCGTATCCCCACGGCGCACCTGCCGATACTCCACGCCAGGTCGGTTCAATACCTCGGCAGGGGCATCCTCCAGCGCATCCGCCGCCACGGCAATCGTTCCGACCGAAAACTGTTCGAGCACGGCAGGCAGACCACCCCAGTGGTCCTCATCCCAATGCGTCACAAAGACGGCATCGATATGGTGCACGTTATTGCGAACCAACGCCGCCACCACACGCTCGTCGAGCCCACAGTCGACGAGCGCTACTGTGCCGCCCTGGCGGATAAGAATCGCATCGGCCTGGCCCACATCGAGCACCGTCACCGAAGGCGGAGCAAATCGATCCCAATAGACGTACGGAATCGCAGCCAAGAGCACCAGGCATGCAAGCCCCACCGCCATAGGACGTACACGGGGACGCGGCCACCAGACCAGCAGAACCGCCAGCAAACACGGCACTAGGTAAATCCACATGCTATCGGGCGGCACGCCCACGGATGCACCCGGCATGGCGGCAAACAGCTGCTCGAAGAACAGCGCGCAACGGGCGGCAATCATGGGCACAACGAGAGCCCAAGTCCGCAACGGTCCCACGAGCGAAAAGGGAGCCAGCACGATCGACACAGCGAGCAATACGCTCACAACCGGACCGATGACCGCATTTGCCAACGGAGCAATGAGCGAGAATGTACCGAAGGCAGGAATGGTAATGGGAAGTGTCGCCAGTTGCGAGCACAGCGTGACGGAAAGCATGCTGGCAACGCCCGATGGCACACCCAGCTCACTCAAAGCGTAGGTCGCATAGGGGCAAAAGCACAGAATGGCAAAGACGCTGGCACATGAAAGCTGAAAGCCCATCTCGAACAGCACCGTCGGCCGCAGTAGCACAAAGATGGACATGGTTACGAAGAGTGCCGAAAGGCCGTGCCGGCGACGCCCCGCGCCGTTTACGACAAGCGTCGCGAACACCATACAGCACGCACGCACGGCCGAGGGAGACGCGCCAGTAAAGGCAGCGTAACCCACAAGCGTTATCGCCAATATCGCCCGCTGAAGGCAACGTGGGCACCGAATCTTTTGCAATACACCCTCGATTACAAACCCCACGATGGCCAAATGGCTGCCCGAGACGGCGATAAGATGCGCCGTTCCCGTCACCGAAAACCAGTCGCCCGCCGGCTGGACGCGCAGCTCGGCCGAACGACCGCAGACGACACCGGCTATGAGCGCACGCGCCGGGTCGGTCGCAGGCGCGATGGACGCAAGCAGCCCATTTCGCAGCCGAAGCAGCGGCCCCGGAGAACCCTCATCGACCGACACAATCCGAACGGCTTTAACCTTGCGCACCTCGCCTCGGAGCACGCGCGATCGTCCATATGCATCGTTCTCAAAACGTGAAACGCGACCGATAACACGCACGTGCGCCCCGACCTTGAGCTCACGATCACACGATAGGCGAACCGTTGCCAAGTTCTTACCGTCCGCGCGTGCCTCGCAGGTATAGGAATACACGTCGTCGTTTATGGATGGGTCACCCTGCACGACAAACTCGAGGCTGCTTGCCGCTCGACCATCGAGCGCCTTCGAGGCACTGAGCACGTCCACGGCCCACCACGCCGAGACGACCGCTCCCGCCACGAGACCGACGGAAGCGGCATACAGCCACCGCTTCCAAGGGGCAAGCCGCGCACAAGATTGAGCCAGCACAACGAATACCGCTGCCGCAACGGGAATGGCCCATAGCGGCCCGACCGCCGGCGCCCGCTCCCTCAGCAGCGCATCAGCGGCTATGTTGAGCACCAAGACGCAGCTCATGCACATGCCGGCACACAGGGCCATCGTCCACGGAATCAGGGGCCGCGGAGGCATCACGTGCTCGCGCTCGGTCGCACTCATACGCAGATGCAATCTTTGATTTTGGCAAGCTTCTTCTCGCCGATTCCCGACACACGCATCAGATCGTCAACCGAGGCGAAAGCACCGTTCTTTGTCCGCTCATCGATAATCGACTGGGCCATGGAGGGGCCGATGCCCGAGAGCGTCTGCAGCTCTTCTGCGCTTGCCGTATTGATGTTTACTAGACCTGTTGCGCCACTAACGCCCGACGATGCGGAAGCCCCAACATCAACACCGGCTTCCGCAATGGACGCCTGCTGCTCCCCTACCGTTGGAACGTGAATCTTCTGTCCATCGACGACCTTAGATGCCCGATTGAGCCCCGTGACGTCTGCCTCGGGCGCCAGCCCGCCGGCGGCATCAATCGCCTGAGCCACCCGCGCGCCGTCCTTGAGACGATATACGCCGGGCGACACAACGGCGCCATCGACATCGACATAGACCTCTGCCGCGGCAGAAGCCTTAGTCGAAGAGCCTTCGGATGTCTTTCCGCTCGAGGCATCGCCGGATCCCGGCTCCACTAACGAGCCCGAACCATCAGTACGCTCAAACGACACGCCGCCGGCACTGCCGCCAAGGTTCGCCATTGCCAGTCCACTCGCCATCGCAATGACGACCAGTATCGCCATCACCACTGCCTTATGACCGAGCAGTTTGCCCGCCCAGCGGTCCATCTTTTTGACTCGTTCATGTTGTTCGCGCTGCGCCATAGCAAAACCTCCCAACACCATCGTGTCAGGAAAGGAGCTCCGCAACAGCCACGCCCCAAAACCGGTTTTCGCGGTCAAACCAAAAGCTGACCAAAACCTTGCGCAATAATGTCCATTTATTCAGGCAAACGTCGACAAATGAACCGTTTATCGCCTAATGCCCAGATAGCAAAAGACCGACGATGCAGGCGCATCGTCGGTCTATGCACAAATTTATTCGTGATCTTGGTAAATCTCACGCGGAGCAAGCTCCGAATGTTTGCGTTTTAAGGTCTTAGGGGCCTTGTACGTGTTGCTCTCGAAGTCGATGTACTCGGTCTGCTTAAGCAGGCGCTCGATCATCTCCTCATGATCGAACAACTCCCAGGCCTCATGCACGGCATCGAGTTTAGCGTGCGTCTCGGGACGGCGCGGCATAAACAGCGTGCAGCAGTCGGGAGCGGCCTCAGTCGAGATATCGAATGTACCGATCTCCTCGGCACGTGCGATGATCTCCTGCTTGTCCGAACCGATGAGAGGACGGAACACGGGGATCTTCACGGCCTCGTTGACGGCCATGATGTTCTCAAGCGTCTGGGAGGCAACCTGCCCAAGCGATTCGCCCGTAACGATAGCCTTGGCACCCTCGATGTGTGCAATGCGCTCAGCAACCGAATACATAATGCGGCGGTACATGATCACGCGCAGGTTGCTGGGGCAGGTAACCGAAATCTCACGCTGGCAGTCGCCAAACGGCACCACGTACAGACGACCGATCTGGACACCCGGCGCAAGCGCACGGATGATGTCCTGCACCAAATACTCGCTCGTATCGGGCGTCTGCGGACGACCGGAGAAATGCACCGGCACGCACACCGCGCCGCGACGCGCGAGCATCCAGGTCGCCACCGGAGAATCGATACCCGACGACAGCAGCGTCACGACCTTGCCGGCAGAACCCACCGGCAGACCGCCCACGCCGCGCTCAGAGCGCGCGTACACATAAACGCTGCCCTGGACCACCAGTACGTGCACCATTGCATCGGGGTCGTGCATTTGAACCTTTTTATCGGGGAAGGCCTCACACAGTACCTCGCCCACCTGACGATTGATATCGATCGAGGTGAGCTCATAGTCAGTATTGGAGCGCTTGGCGTGCACCTTAAACGAATCGAAGGAACCAAACTCGCGCAGCGCCTTCACGGCGGCGGCGCAGTACTCCTGCGGGTCGCGGTTGGTGTGATACGCCAAAGACACACGAGCAACGCCGGGGACGGTGCGGATGACACGCGCCGCCTCGTCGGCCTGATGCTCGTTAAAGGTCACGAGGATATAACCGGAAATTCGAGACACGGCGTTCACGGAAAAGGCGGCCAAGGCCGCCTTGATGTTATCCATGAGGATATGCTCAAAATGTGCGCGGTTCTTGCCCTTCAGCCCAACCTCGTGATAGTGGACTAGGCAGACGCGAGCCGCCATTTAGGCTTCAGCAACCTTGTGGCCGAGCGCCTTCTCGTAACGGGCCTCGTCGTAAGAGATGTCGCCGTCGACAATCTCGTCCATAGCCATCGAGATGGTATCGGCACCGGAAAGCCCGATGGTGATGTCATCAACATCCTGGACGGCAAGCACGCGGTTGTGCTGGCCACGCAGCATGCTATTGATGTCGCAGGCGCGCTTGGAGGCAAGCGAAGCGAGCAGGAAGCGGTTGTGATCGGTCTTCTCCAGAAGATCGTCAATGCAAGGCTTTACAACGGACACGGACCTCAGATCCTTTCATGCATATCGAGAACGCGAACGAGCTCATCGGTCGCGCGGTCGAGATCGTCATTCACCACGACGTCGTCGTAGCGGTCGGCAAGGGCAAGCTCATCGGCAGCGTTTGCCATACGCAGCTCAATCGTCTCGGGCGTCTCGGTACCGCGACCGACTAGACGCTCGCGGAGCACCTCAAGCGAAGGCGGCTTGATAAAGATCAGCACGGCCTCGGGGAAACGCTCCTTCACCTGCAGGGCGCCCTGGACATCGATCTCCAAAATCAGAGACGAGCCCGAGGCGAGCTTGGATGTGACCTCGCTCACCAACGTGCCGTAGCAGTTACCGTGGACCTCGGCCCACTCAACAAAATCACCGTTTGCCACGCGGCGGTCGAACTCCTCGCGCGTCAGAAAAAAGTAGTTGACGCCGTCGACCTCACCTTTGCGTGGTGCTCGCGTGGTAGCCGAAACCGTCAGACCCAGGTTCGAGCGGCGCTCGCGCACACGAGTGACGAGCGTACCCTTGCCTGCGCCTGACGGTCCAGAAATCACAAAGAGCTTGGAATCCTGAGCGCTCACTTATTTGGTCAGCTGCTCGAGGAGCTGCTCGCGCTGACGGACACCGAGGCCCTGGACGCGACGAGTAGCGGAGATACCGAGCTCCTCCATGATCTTGGCGGCCTTGGCCTTGCCATAACCGGGGAGAGACTCGATGAGGGTGGAAACCTTCATGCGGGAAGCGATGGGGTCATCGGAGTTGAGCACGGACTCGAGGGACTTCTCGCCCTTCTTGATCTGCTCGCGAAGCTCAGCGCGGGCGTGACGTGCGGCAGCAGCCTTCTCAAGAGCCTGCTTGCGCTGCTCGTCGGTAAGCTGAGGGAGTGCCATTCGTACCTCCAAATAGTTGGGTTATATCTGATTCAATAATTGGCATTTTAGCACGTAGAACGTACAAAATGCCTAATCGCGGCTCCATAGGTTAGACGATACCCGCAAAAAGTGCAATATACTGCGCCCAAAGTTAAGCCCCTGACCTGCGATTCCACACAAAGGATGGGAAAGTTTACGCAGGCACAGGGGCTATTTTGTGCTAATGAGACCCAAAAGTGGTGACTTAGGGGAATCTTTTACGCAACGTTTTCGACCAGCTCGGCGACGATGGCGTCAAAGGCGGCAACCGGATCGTCGGCACCGGTGATGGGACGGCCCACCACAATGTGGCTTGCGCCACGCTCGATAGCCTGGGAAGGCGTCGCCACGCGGGACTGGTCACCAAGGGCGGCACCCACCGGACGCACACCCGGAGTCACGATCAGGGCATCAGGACCCAGCAGCTCACGCATGTCGTGAGCCTCCATCGGTGAGCACACGATGCCATCGATGCCGTTGGTCTGGGCAAGCTTTGCCAAGCGGGCGGCTTCCTCGGCAACGGGAGACTCGACGCCGATCTCGCTCAAGGCATCCTGATTCATGCTCGTGAGCACGGTGATGGCGACGAGCTTGGCGCGGTCCTCACGCGCCTCCTCGGCACCCTCGCGGCAGGCAGCGAGCATAGCACCCGAGCCCAGGCCGTGGACCGAAAGCAGGTCGGCACCGGCAAGCGAGGCCGAGCGGGCAGCGCCGCGCACCTGATGCGGAATGTCATGGAACTTAAGGTCGAGGAAGACCTTAAAGCCAAGGTCCTTAAAGGTCTTGACGATCTGGGGACCCTCAGCGTAATAGAGCGTCATGCCGACCTTGAGCCAGGCGGCATGGCCCGAAAGCTCGTGGGCGAGCTCGAGCGCGCGCTCACGGTCGCAGTCGAGGGCGACGATAACACGGTCGCGGGCATCATTCTCTAGCATTCGAAAGCACCCACCAGCTCGTTGATGTCCTTTACGCCCTGGGACTCGGCCCAGGCCTCGAGCTCATGCGCGATCTTAAGCGAAGCGCACGGATCGACGAAGTTGGCCATGCCGACCGACACGCAGGTGGCGCCGGCCAGGATAAACTCAGCCGCATCCTCGCCAGTCATGACACCGCCGACACCGTTGATGGGGATATCGACGGCCTGGGCAACCTCCCAGACCATGCGCACGGCGATGTGGTGGCACAGCGGGCCCGAAAGGCCGCCCTTGGGCTTGGCCACGCGGGACTTGCGGGTATGGACGTCGATGGCCATGCCCTGGATGGAGTTGATGACCGAAAGGCCGTCGGCGCCGGCAGCCTCGAGGGCCTTGGCGATCTCGGCGACGTTGACCGGCGCCATCTTCACGAACAGCGGCTTATCGGTCACCTTGCGGCAAGCAGCCATAACGGAAGAGGCGCCCTCGGGCGTGGAGCCCATGGCGGCACCGCCGGCGGCGATATTAGGGCAGCTCACGTTGATCTCGTAGCCGGCAGCCCAGGGGCACAGCTCGACATACATCTCGAGTGCGCGGACAAACTCGTCAACGGAGTGCCCGGCAACCTGGCAAATGACCTGGCAACCGTCCTTGGACAGCTGCTCGAGCCACGGGCCGGACTCACGGGCAAAGGCGGCGACACCGGGGTTCTGCAGTCCCACGGAGTTGATCATACCGCCAGGAATCTCGGCCATGCGAGGCGCAGGGTTGCCCGGCCAGGGCTCGGCGGCACAGCCCTTGGTGGTAATGGCGCCCAGCTGGGAAACATCGAAGAAATTCTGGAACTGCCAACCGTAGCCGAAGGTACCGGCTGCGGTGTTGATGGGGTTCTGCATCTTGACGCCGCCGAAATCGACGGCCATGTTCACGGTACCCACTAGAAGACCACCACCTTGGAAGCATCGAACACGGGGCCGCACATGCAGGCGCCCTTCATACCGTCGACCGTCTCGACATTGCAGGTGTTGCAGGCGCCAAAGCCGCAGCTCATCATGCGCTCGAGCGACACCTCGCAGTACGCACCGGCCTCAGCGGCAGCGGCGGCGACTTTCTTCATCATGACGGCGGGGCCGCAGCTGGCCACGTAGTCGTAGCCGCCCTCGCCAAGCAGTTCTGCGGCAGGATCGGTGCAAAAACCGTGCGTGCCGAGCGAACCGTCGTCGGTGCACACGTTAACCGTGGCGCCCAGCGCGCGGAACTCATCGACACCCACGACTTTGGAAGCGGTGCCAAAGCCCAGGCACACGTCCACATCAACACCCTGCTCGGCAAGCATGCCGGCAAGACACAGCACAGGCGGAACGCCGATGCCACCGGCGACGAGCAGTGCCTTCCTGGTGCCCTCGGGTACCATCCAGCCACGGCCACCGGGGCCCAACAGGTTAGAGGTGGAGCCAGGGCCCATCTGGGACAAACGGCGGGTATCGTCGCCCACGACGGCGTACCACAGCTCGACGGTGCCAGCCTCGGCGTCGGCGCGGTAGAAACTCAAGGGCACACGAAGCAGAGAAGACGCATCGCCGGGGACGGCGATGTTCACAAACTGACCGGGCTTGAGCGCACTTGCAAGCTTGGGGGCCGAGATGACGAGCGAGAAGATGCCGTCGGCGATCTCCCGGTTCGAGACGACCTCGAAGTCGTGCATGCGTGCAGTGGAAGGTGTGGGCATAGACGCTCCAATCCCCCATGCGGTTGCATGGTCTAAACGAACAGAAAGCGCGGCACCGCAAGGGCGCCGCGCACAAAAGCGATAAGGCTATGCTAGCAGATGCAGCCGTCGGCGAGCGTCTGCTTGCCACCGACAAATACATCGGTGGCACGACCGGTGAGCGTGCGGCCGGCAAAACCGGAGTTCTCGGCGCGCGACTCGTAACCGTCCTCGCCAACCGTCCAGGTTGCGGAGGGGTCGAACACGGTCAGGTCGGCGACAGAGCCCGCCTTGACCTGAACCTGATCGAGGCCCAGAATCTCACGCGGCTTGATGGCCATGAGCTCGACCATGCGGCTCACGCTCATCTTGCCCGTGTTGACCAGCTCAGTGAGCACGAGCGACAGCGAAGTCTCGAGGCCAATCATTCCAAAGGGCGCGAGCTCGAACTCGCGGGCCTTCTCCCACGGGGTGTGGGGAGCGTGGTCGGTAACGATAGCGTCGACGGTACCGTCGATGACACCCTGACGGATGGCCTCGGCATCCTCGTCGGTGCGCAGCGGCGGATTGACCTTGAGCGAGGTGTTGTAGGTCTCGTCCAGGTCGTTCTCGGTCAGGAACATGTGGTGCGGGGTAGCCTCGCAGGTCACCTGGACACCGGCAGCCTTACCGGCACGCACGAGCTCCAGGCCATGAGCGGTGGAGATGTGCTGGATGTGCAGCTTGGCACCGGTCAGCTTGGCAATCTCGATGTCGCGGGCGATCTGGAGCTCCTCGCCGGCAGCCGGCCAGCCCTCGAGAGCCAGACGGGTCGAGACCTTGCCCTCGTTGATCTGGCCGTGGCCGACCAGGTCCTCGTCCTGGCAGTGGCTCATAAAGACCTTGCCGAACATCTTGCCGTAGTCCATGCAGCGACGGAGCATGCCCGCGCCCTGCACGCCACGACCGTCGTCGGTGAAGGCGACGGCGCCGTGGGCGACCATATCGCCCATCTCGGACATAGCCTCGCCCTTAAGACCGCGGGTCATGGCGCCCGACGGATAGACGCGGCAGTGACCGACCTCGGCAGCGCGGGACTTGACGAACTCCACGACGGTGCCGTTATCGGTGACGGGATCGGTGTTGGGCATGGCGCACACGCCGGTGAAGCCGCCCTTGGCAGCAGCGCGAGTGCCACTCTCGATGTCCTCTTTGACCTCGTAGCCAGGCTCGCGCAGATGCACGTGCATATCCACCAGGCCGGGGACGAGATACTTGCCGGAAAGGTCGCGGACCTCGGCTCCCTCGACGGCGAGATTCTCGCCGACCTCGGCGATCTTATCGCCGTCAATCAGGACGTCAACGACACCGTCAAGCTCGACGGACGGGTCGACGACGTGGGCATTCTTAAGAAGCAAGGCCATTATCGGCACCTCCAAGCAGCAGATACAGGATAGCCATACGCACGCAGATACCGGCGTAGACCTGCTCCAGGATGACGGAGCGTTGCGGGTGGTCGGCCATATAGGAGTCGAACTCGACGCCGCGGTTGATGGGGCCCGGGTGACAGATGATCGCGTCGGGCTTCATGAGCTTCTCGCGGTCCTTGGTCAGACCGAAGAGCTTGTGGTACTCACGAATGGTCGGGAACGGGGCACCCTCGAGGCGCTCCTGCTGCACGCGCAGCATGTAGACGACGTCCAGCTCGGGCAGGACGGAATCGAGGTCGCTCGTCACGTGGTCGCAGCCCAGGACCTCGGGCGCCGGCGGCAGCAGCGTGCCGGGGGCGACGGCGTAGGTCTCGCAGCCCATGATCTTAAGGGCGGGGATCAGCGAGCCGCAGACACGGGAGTGCGCGATATCGCCGACGACGGCGACCTTCAGACCGTGGAAGTCGCCCTTGTGCTCCCAGATGGTGTACAGGTCGAGCAGGGCCTGCGTGGGGTGGTTGTGCTTGCCGTCGCCGGCGCAGATGACGCTCGCGGGCGAGTTCTGCGTGACGATGTAGGGCGCGCCGGCGTGCTTGTCGCGCACGACGATGCAGTCGATCTTATAGGCGTTGAGGGTCTCGACGGTATCGACGAGGCTCTCGCCCTTGACCGTGGAGGTCGAAGAGCCGCCAAAGTTGAGGCTGTCGGCCGAAAGACGCTTCTCGGCGAGCTCGAAGGAGCTGCGCGTGCGCGTCGAGGGCTCGTTAAACATGTTGACGATGGTCTTGCCCTTGAGCGTGGGGACCTTCTTGATCGCACGCTCGTTGACCTCGGAGAACGCCTTGGCGGTCTCGAGGATGAGCTTGATGTCCTCTTCGGAGTACTCGGTAATGTCGATCAGGTGCTTATGGTTGAACGCCACGGTACTACTCACCTCCCAGCGGCGCGGAGCCCACGTGGGAACCCGGCGCGACGTCGTTAATCTCGACGGCGGTGTGGCCGTCGACTTCCTTCATATATAGGTGCACGTTCTCCTCATGCGACGAGGGAACGTTCTTGCCGACAAAGTCCGGCGAGATGGGGAGCTCACGGTGGCCACGGTCAACGAGAACTGCCAGCTCAACACGGCTCGGACGGCCCAGGTCCATAACGGCGTCCAGAGCGGCGCGGATGGTACGGCCCGTATACAGGATGTCGTCCACCAGCACGACGCGCTTGCCGTCGACGCTGAAGGGAATGTTGGTAGCGTGGATCGCGGGAGCGAAATTGGTCGCATAGTCATCGCGGTAGAAGCTGATATCGAGGCTGCCGAGCGGAACGTCGACGCCCTCGATCTCCTTGATCTCCTCGGCGAGCTTCTTTGCCAGAAGGTCGCCGCGCGTGACGATGCCGACCAGAGCGAGGTCTTCACAGCCCTCGTTGCGCTCGAGAATCTCGTGCGCGATACGGGTCATCGCTCGATTGACGGCGGTCTCGTCCATGATGACCGCCTTGGGGGAAGTCGTGCCCATCGATCTCCTTCCTCACATGTCTTGACTGCTGACACAGTCAAAAAAAAATAGATGCCCGACCGCTTAAAGCGGACCAGACACCCACAGGAAGGGCTGCTCTTTGGCAGCTATGTAATTCCATGTGGGTATCTCGTACCCCTTTAATGGTCAAGGGATAGTGTAGCCAACCTCGAGCTTAATTGCGAGCATAAATACAGGGCAATCCGTAAACGGGCGCAGGTGCTCCATAAACCTATATATATTTGTGGGACGAGCTTGAAAACGCACGCACGAGCTGGCATAATCCCCTCTGCTGCACGCAAATCGGACTACGTCCAGGGCCGTGGCGTGGGCACTATCGCCAAAAGAGAAATATCTCTGTGTAGATTACGCACAGGGAGCTGCTTCTGTGCTATAGTTCAGGCTTGTTTGTTAACGCGACATGTTCGTTTGTCGCCCAAGGAGGGTCAGTTATGTCCAAAGTTTGCGAAGTTTGCGGTAAGCACCCCGTTGCCGGTCGCTCCATCAGCCACTCTCACCGCGTCACCAACCGTAAGTTCCGCCCCAACATCCAGCGCGTCTACGTCGTCGTCGATGGTCACCGTCGCAAGATGAACGTTTGCTCCACCTGCCTCAAGTCTGGCAAGGTTGCGCGCTCCTAAATAAGGTCTTACCAACAAGTACCTCGGACTCTCCGGGTCAAAGACCTCGCGTTCATATAGAACTTACCAAAGGCGTCCTCCCCCACGGAGGGCGCCTTTTTGCACTCATTGGGGACACACTTAGATGAGTGTTTTCACGCATTGGGGACAGACATGACGCACGCATGCGGCGTCCCGATCGGCTCCGGCCCCTATCTCACGCTGCATCCTTCCAGCCTGCAGTAGCCTTGGTCACGCTTGTGGCGCCGATACCGGTGATACGGGCAATTTGCTTGACCGTGAGATGTGCCCGCCTGAGCCTCAGCAGGCAGGCATCGCGTTCGGGGCGTGGCAGGGCCTTGAGCAACGCAGGATCTATGCTCGTCAGGACTTCGCGCGCAACGAAAAGGGCCTCCTCATCGGGGATCCGCCGGCGCGGAAGAACCTCCACTGACCAGATGCGCCCGGCAACTTTCTTGAGATGCTCGCAATAGCGACGGGAGCCTCCGACAACATCAAGCATAGGGGTCGCATCACAGATGTCAAAGGGATCATAGCCCAGCTGATACGCCTTATAGCTTGACCAGCGGTACGCCTCGAGCGAGTCAAGCGCACCCTTCACGGGATTGAGATGAATATAGTCGAGCAGCTGTACTGCCTGCGTGTCCGACTCAACCGCGACCCGCGAATAGCGATTGTCAAACAGATGGCCCGTTCTTCCCGTTTTCCCATTGAAATACTTGGCATACGCCGTCAGCGCGCACTGCATTGCCTTTGAAAGGTTGTCATATGGGTCATCAACCATCAAATGGAAGTGGTTGTCCATAAGACACCAGGCCAACACCGCCACGTCATGGCACGCAAACCTGTCCGATATGTCCGATAGGAAACGATAGCGGTCGGAATCATCTTCAAAAATGATCTGTTTGGAGTTACCGCGGTCAAAGACGTGGTAATAGCCGGTGAGCGAAATTTTGCGGGCGCATCGGGGCATGGTCTCTCCTTTCAAAGCCGTACAGGCAACACCTAAAAGGAGAGAAGGAACGCGAAATGCTGAGCCTGTGACCTATTTATATCCAATCAGCAACAAAAACAGGCCCAAAACGACAAAATCGCAAATCGATGTCTGTCCCAAATGAGTGAAACCACTCATGTAAGTCTGTCCCCAATGAGCGGGGCGATGCACTGGCAGATAGTTTTAGTTAAAACGCTTCAGTTTATTGAAGCGTTTTAGTGTGCCTTTTACGGGAATCTTACCGTTTACCGAATTATTTCTTGCTATCATGCAAGACGTAGGGTAAATCTCCGATCGCAAGGAGACACAAATGGTGAAAAAGTCACCGGAAAACACTACTCCCGCAATTGTGGACAACGTAGAGGCGCTTGAGGCTAAGCTCGCTCAGATGCGAGAGGCCCAGGCGCTTTTTGCTACGTACACGCAGGAGCAGGTCGACAAGATCTTCTATGAGGCCGCCATGGCCGCCAACAAGGCTCGTATCCCGTTGGCGAAGATGGCCATCGAGGAGACCGGCCGCGGCGTTCTTGAGGACAAGGTCATCAAGAACCACTACGCCGCAGAGTACATCTACAACGCTTACAAGAACACCAAGACCTGTGGTGTCCTGGAGCGCGACGAGGCCTACGGCATCACCAAGATCGCCGAGCCCATCGGCATCGTGGGCGCCGTCATCCCGACGACCAACCCCACCTCCACTGCGATCTTCAAGACGCTGATCAGCCTGAAGACCCGCAACGCCATCATCATCTCCCCGCACCCGGCAGCCGCCAAGTGCACCATCGCCGCCGCTAAGCTCGTGCTTGACGCCGCCGTCAAGGCCGGTGCCCCCGAGGGCATCATCGGCTGGGTCGATGTCCCCTCCATCGAGCTGACCAACATGGTCATGCGCGACGTCGACATCATCCTCGCCACCGGTGGCCCGGGCATGGTCAAGGCCGCCTACTCCTCGGGCAAGCCCGCCCTGGGCGTTGGCGCCGGTAACACCCCGGTCGTCATCGACGACACCGCCGACGTGCTGCTCGCCGTCAACTCCATCATCCACTCCAAGACCTTCGACAACGGCATGATCTGCGCTTCCGAGCAGTCCGTGACCGTCATCGACACCATCTATGACCAGGTTAAGGCCGAGTTCCAGAAGCGCGGCTGCTACTTCGTCAAGCAGGGTGCCGAGATGGAGGCTCTGCGTGCCGCCATGTTCAAGAACGGCGCTCTCGACCACCGCATCCCCGGCATGGCTGCCGCCAAGATCGCCGAGCTCGCAGGCATCGAGGTTCCCGCCAAGACCAAGATCCTGATCGCCGAGGTCACCTCCACCGACCCCGCCAAGGAGGAGTTCTCCCACGAGAAGCTCTCCCCGGTCCTGGCCATGTACCACGCCAAGGACTTCCAGGAGGCAGTCGACAAGGCCGAGCACCTGGTGCTCGCCGGTGGCCCGGGCCACACCGCCTCTCTGTACGTGCACCCCGCCCAGGCCGAGAAGATCAGCCTGTTCGAGCACGTCATGAAGGCCTGCCGTATCGTCATCAACACCCCGTCCTCGCACGGCGGCATCGGTGACCTGTACAACTTTGGCATGAAGCCGTCTCTGACCCTGGGCTGCGGCTCCTGGGGCGGCAACTCCGTCTCCGAGAACGTTGGGGTGAAGCACTTGATCAACGTTAAGACTGTGGCCGAGCGCCGTGAGAACATGCTGTGGTTCCGCGCTCCCGAGAAGGTCTACTTCAAGAAGGGTTCCACGCCCGTCGCCCTCGACGAGCTCGGTACCGTCATGGGCAAGAAGCGCGCCTTCATCGTCACCGACCAGTTCCTCTTCAAGAATGGCAACACCCGCGCCATCGAGGCCAAGCTCGACGAGATGGGCATCGCCCACGACTGCTTCTACGACGTCGAGCCCGATCCGTCGCTGCAGTGCGCACGTCGCGGCGCCAAGCAGATGGCTCTCTTTGAGCCTGACGTGATCATCGCCGTCGGCGGTGGCTCCGCTATGGACGCCGGCAAGATCATGTGGATGATGTACGAGCACCCCGAGTGCAAGTTTGAGGACATGGCCATGGACTTCATGGACATCCGCAAGCGTATCTTCACTTTCCCCGAGATGGGCAAGAAGGCCTACTTCGTCGCCGTCCCGACCTCTTCGGGTACCGGCTCCGAGTGCACGCCGTTCGCCATCATCACCGACAAGGAGACCGGCATCAAGTGGCCGCTCGCCGACTACGCGCTGCTCCCCAACATGGCTATCGTCGACGCCGACAACTGCATGACCGCCCCGCGCGGCCTGACCGCTGCCTCCGGCATCGACGTCATGACCCACGCCATCGAGTCCTATGTCTCCATCATGGCTTCCGACTACACCAAGGGCCTCTCCGAGCGCGCTGCTAAGCTCGTCTTCGAGAACCTGCCCTCCAGCTTCACGAACGGCGCCAAGGACCCGCACGCCCGCGAGGAGATGCACAACGCCTCCTGCATGGCCGGTATGGCCTTCGCCAACGCCTTCCTGGGCCTCAACCACTCCATGGCCCACAAGCTCGGCGCTTTCCATCACCTGCCCCACGGCATCGCCAACGCCGTCATCCTGACCCGCGTTATGCGCTACAACGCCGCCGAGGCTCCCGTCAAGATGGGTACCTTCTCTCAGTATCCTTACCCCAACGCGCTGCACAACTACGCCGAGATGGCCAAGTACTGCGGCATCGAGGGCAAGGACGACAAGGAGGTCTTCGAGAACTTCATCACGAAGCTCGAGGAGCTCAAGGACTTCATCGGCGTCAAGAAGACCATCGCCGACTACGGTGTCGACGAGCAGTACTTCCTCGACACCCTCGACGAGATGACCGAGCAGGCATTCAACGACCAGTGCACCGGCGCTAACCCGCGCTACCCGCTCATGAGCGAGATCAAGGAGCTCTATCTGGACGCCTACTACGGCCGCGAGCCTCAGGATTACGCCGTCTGCTAGTTCTAGCACGGTTTTTAACGGCGGGGGTGCACGGGTGTTTCACACACCCCCGCCGTCGCTTCTATCGCATCGTTGAAAGGATGCAACCATGCTGCTACCCGATTCCAAGACCGAGCTCGTCCGCCGTGGCAACAAGGTCGTTTACGACCTGGGCGACAAGATCGTCAAGGTCTTTAACGAGACCAAGCCCGTCTCCGACGTGTTCAACGAGGCTTTGAATCTTGCCCGCATCAATGAGTGCGGCATCCGCAGCCCCAAGGCTCTCGAGGTTTCCCAGCTCGAGAACGCCAACGGCTGGGCGCTCGTGACCGAGAAGGTCCCGGGTACCACCCTTGCCGAGAAGATGACTGCCGAGCCCCAGCGCTTCGGTGAGTACCTCGAGATGTTCGTCGACCTCCAGATCGAGATCCACGGCTACACCTCCCCGCTGCTCAACCGTCAGCGCGACAAGTTCGCCCGCATGATCGACAGCCTGGATCAGCTCAATGCCACCACGCGCTACAACCTTCAGGAGCGCTTGGACGGCATGACCAAGGAGTTCAAGGTCTGCCACGGCGACTTCAACCCCTCCAACGTCATCGTCGGCGACGACGGCCAGCTGTACGTCTGCGACTGGGCACACGCCACCCAGGGCTCCCCTGCTGCCGACGTTGCCACCACCTACCTGCTCTTTGCCCTCAACAGCAAGGATCAGGCCGAGGCCTACCTGGAGCTCTACTGCGACCGCGCCGACATGCCCATGCAGGTCGTGCGTCAGTGGACGAGCATCGTCGCCGCTTCCGAGCTTGCTCGCAAGCGCAATGTGAACGATGAGTTCCTGAAGAACTGGATCGACGTCGTCGATTATCAGTAATATCTGAGCGATTCACTTCGCATCGGAGGCACAAAGGAAACCCCGCAGCTCAATATGGGCTGTGGGGTTTTCCTTTACCCGTCGAGCTGATTCAAGCAACAAAAAGGACTACCCCGCATCTCATCCTAAGAGAGATACGGGACAGTCCTGTAATTGCATCTAATAGCAGAAACGTCGATTAGCGACGGGCAGCCTTCACAAGCTCGGCGACCTTATCGACGACCTCGTCAATCGCCACGTCCTCACGCTCGCCGGTAGCACGGTCCTTGAGCTCCACCGTGCCATTCTTGAGGCCACGCTTGCCCAGAACGACCTGATACGGGAAGCCCATAAGGTCGTTGTCGGCAAACTTAAAGCCGGGACGCTCGTCGCGATCGTCGACGACAACCTCGATACCCTCGGCACACAAGCCCTCGACGATTCGGCCGCAGACGGTCGCACACTCCTCCTTCTTGGGGTCAAGCGGAATCACCGCGACCTCGTACGGGGCAACGGAGACCGGCCAGACGATGCCGTGCTCGTCATTGTGCTGCTCCACGACGGCAGCGAGCGAGCGGGACACGCCCACGCCGTAGCAACCCATGATCAGCGGCTTCTCCTTGCCGTCCTCATCCATAAAGGTGGCACCCATGGCCTCGGAATACTTGGTACCCAACTGGAAGACCTGCGAGACCTCGATGCCACGGGCAGCAGAGAGCGGCTTGCCGCAGTGCGGGCAGGGATCGCCGGCGACGACGGTGACCAGGTCGGCCCACTCATCGGCGGTAAAGTCGCGCTCGGGGCAGGCGCCGGTAAAGTGATAATCGACCTCGTTGGCGCCGCAGGCCCACTGCTTGGACTCGCGCAGGCTCTCGTCGCACACCAGGCGAATACCCTCGGGCAGGTTAACCGGTCCGATAAAGCCCTTATGCAGACCGTAGGTCTGGAGCTCCTCGTCGGTCATCATGCGATAGCCCTTGCCAAAGACATGCTCGGCCTTGCAGTCGTTGAGCTCATGATCACCCGGAACGATAGCCACGACGGGCTTGCCCTCGGCATCGATGAGCGCCAGGGACTTGCGCGTGCCGTTCTCGGGGAAGCCGAAGAACTTGGCAACGGCCTCGATGGTGCCCATACCCGGAGTCTCGACCTTAGTAAGCGTGCCGTCGCCGGGGGCCTCGGTCACAACGACCTTGGTGCTTGCAGCCTCATCATCGGCAGCAAAGCCGCAGTCATCGCAATAGACGAGAGAAGCCTCGCCGGCGTCGGCCAAAGCCATGTACTCGACGGAGGTATCGCCACCGATCTCGCCGGAGTCGGCAACGACGGGCAGGGCCTTGATGTAGCAGCGCTCGCAGATGTTAGCGTAGGCCTGCTTCATCTTGTCGTACTCCTCCTGCAGGCTCTCCTGCGTGGCGGAGAAACTGTAGGCGTCCTTCATGATGAACTCGCGACCGCGCATCAGACCAAAGCGGGGGCGGAACTCGTCGCGGAACTTGTCCTGAATGTGGTAGAGGTTGACAGGCAGCTGCTTATAGGAGCGCAGTTCATTGCGCACCAGGGCGGTGACGGTCTCCTCGTGGGTGGGGCCCAGCACAAACTCGCGACCATGACGGTCGTCAAAGCGCACGAGCTCCTTGCCATAGGCATCGATGCGGCCGGATTCACGCCACAGCTCGGCATCGACCATAATGGGCATCATGAGCTCCTGGGCGCCGGCAGCGTCCATCTCGTCGCGCACGATGTTCTCGATCTTACGAATCGAGCGCCAAGCGAGCGGCAGATAGGAATAGAGACCGGCGGCCTCCTTGCGGATCATACCGGCGCGAAGCAGCAGACGATGGCTTGCAAGTTCGGCGTCGGCCGGATCCTCTTTGAGCGTCGGCGCATAGAGCTTAGACATATACATTGCTCGGGTCATTTATTTCTCCTCAATAAGCTTGTCGACCTCGGCCATAAGCGCGTCGACAATTTGATCCTCAGCTACTTTACCAATGATCTGGCCATGCGAAAAGAGCAGGGCCTGACCACGTCCGCAAGCAACGCCCAGGTCGGCATCAGAAGCCTCACCGGGGCCATTAACGGCACATCCCATGACGGCAATCGAAAGCGGCGCGGTATAGTACTTAAGCCGCTCGGTTACTTCCTCGGCGATAGGAATCAGGTTAACCTGACAGCGGGCGCACGTGGGGCACGAGACAATCTCGGGACCGCGGCGACGCAGGCCCAGCGACTGCAAAATTCCCCAGGCGACCGGCGGCTCCTCAACTGGATCGGCCGTGAGCGAGACGCGCATGGTGTCACCGATACCCTCAGACAGCAGGATACCAAGGCCCACCGAGCTCTTGATGGTGCCCTGCAGCTTGGTACCCGCCTCGGTTACGCCAAGGTGAAGCGGAACGTGGGGAATCTCACGGGACAGGGCTCGATAGGTATCGAGCGTCGTTTGCACGCTATGGGCCTTGGCCGAAAGCACAATGTTCGTAAAGCCGCGGTCTTCAAAATGCTTGACGAAACGCTCGCTCGACATCACGAGCTTTTCGGGCTGCGTGAGGTCGTCGCGCTCGGCGATATCCTGCTCAAGCGAACCGGCGTTGACGCCGATACGAATCGCACAGCCCGCGGCACCCGCAGCATCGATCACCGCGTCAACCTTGGCCCAATCGCCGATATTGCCGGGATTGATGCGCAGCTTGGCGGCACCGGCCTCCACGGCGCCAATGGCGAGCTTATGGTTAAAGTGGATATCGGCGACAATCGGCACCGGAGACTCGGCACAGATGGTGCGGAAACCCTCAAGCGCGGCCTCGGTGGGCACACTCACGCGCACGATATCGCAGCCAGCCTGCGCCAACGCGCACACTTGCGCAAGCGTTGCCTGGGCATCAGCGGTATCGGTGCAGGTCATAGATTGGACCACCACCGGCGCGCCGCCACCGATCTGCACGCCGCCCACATGCACGGGGCGCGTCAGCTCGCGAGGCAAAGGATGGGATAAAGACAATCCAAACACTCCCCTACAGAATAAATCGAAGGATGTCGGAACGAAGCATATAGACAAACAACAGCGCAAAGAGCGCGATGCCCACATAGCTCACAATCGTCTGGACCTTGAGCGGAAGCTCGCGGCCCGCAATCTTCTGAATAATCTCGATGACCAGCTTGCCGCCATCAAGTGGCGGGATGGGCAGCAGGTTCATAAAGCCAAGAGAGAACGAAATGAGGGCGGCAAACGAAAGGAACGTGGCAGGGCCGGCAGCAGCAGCCTGTGAGGACATAACGCTAATACCCACGATCGAAGAGGACTGATCGAGAATCTCCATCGTATGCTGCGGCTGGAGCAGACGCATCACGCCCTCCGCCGTCTGCACGACATAGGAGAACGACAGGCGAGCCGACGTGATGGGGTCTAAACGAACCACCTGCGTAGAGGCATACACACCTAGACGCTCGCCCTCTTTAAGTGCAACCGTGGTCGTATGCTGCTTGCCGTCACGCTCGTACTCAATGGCGATATCGTCCTTACCGGCAGCCTTGCCGATGGCATCGTAAACGTCCATCCAGGTAGAGCACGATACTCCGTCGACCGAGATGATCGCGTCGCCGCCCTCGATTCCCGCCGCGGCGGCAATCGAGCCTTCGTCAACTTGACCGATCACGTTAGTATCCACCGGCACGGTGACACCGGCGATGGAATAGATGCTCATAAGGAGCAAAAAGCCCGTCAGGATATTGACGATAATGCCCGCAAGCAGCATAAAGGCCCGCTTGACAAAGCCCTGGCCCAAATAGGTGTGCGAGCGCTCGCGTGCAAGGAATTCGGCCTCGCCGCACGGCAGCTCCCATACATCGCCCTCGGCAGTCGCATGCTCGCGATCGAACCGACGGCCGTCAAAGGTGGTGTAACCCGCCGCGTCACGCGGCAGGGTCTGGTACTTGGTGGGATAGTAACTGGGCGATGGCTTTTCCCCTTCTTCATACCAGGGAGCGATGGAGCCCCAGCCCAACAGCAAAGCACAGGCCTCGAGCACATCCTCCTCGGAAAGCTCGAGCTCGACGGCAAGATCGGCCACCGTCACCCGACCGTGGTGATAAATGGCAGCGAGCACGCGATCGGCACACGAGACATCGGTCGGATCCATGCCGCAGATGGCGGCATAGCCACCCAGCAGCAGCGGCGTCACGCCAAACTTAGTGCCGATGCGACGCGACGTGTGATGGATATCAAAGCGGCACGGCAGGCCCAAAAAGAACTCAGTCACGCGGACACCGCAGGCACGCGCCGCCAAAAAGTGGCCGCCCTCGTGCAAAAACACGAGGACGGAAAGCATCAGCAGGCCCCAAAAGACCGATGAGAGAACGCTCAGAACAGTATCCATAAAACGAAAAAGCAATCCTTATGGGTTAAGAACGGGTTGCGGCAAGCACCTGCGCGGCCTTTTCACGCGCCCACGCATCGATGTCGCGAAGCTGTTCAAACGAATCGACCGTCTGCGCATCGTGAGCATCCATGCAGGATTCCACAATGCGGTCGATATCGGTAAAGCTGCAGCCATCATGCAGGAAGGCATCGACGGCGACCTCGTTGGCGGCATTGAGCACGCATGGCATGGTGCCGCCCGTTTTGCCGGCACGTTCGGCCAGCGCAAGGCAGCGGAAGGTATCCATATCGGCCGCGTCAAAGGTAAGCTGCCCCAACTCACGGAAATCAATACGCGGAGCCGGCGTATCCCAACGCTCGGGATACGAGAAGGCAAACTGGATGGGAATGCGCATGTCGGAGGCGCCGAGATGCGCCATCACAGATCCGTCGGCAAACTCGACCATGGAGTGAATCTTAGACTGGCGCTGCACGACCACGTTAATGAAATCAAGATCGCAGCCAAACAGATGCATGGCCTCGATACGCTCCAGACCTTTGTTCATGAGGGTGGCGGAGTCAATCGTGATCTTGGCACCCATAGCCCACGTGGGATGCGCCAGGGCATCGGCGCGCGTCACGCGATCGAGCTCATCACGCGTGCGGCCAAAGAACGGGCCACCCGAGCAGGTAAGCCAAATGCAGTGAGCCTCGCGCGGATTTTCGCCCAGATAGCACTGGTAGATGGCGGAATGCTCGGAGTCGACCGGGATAAGCTGGCCCGGCTGCGCCAACGGCATAAGCAGATCGCCACCGACGACGAGCGACTCCTTGTTGGCCAGGGCAAGACGCTTGTTCGAGGTCAGGGCAGCATGGCTCGCCTCGAGACCGGCAGCGCCCACGATGGCCACGAGCACGCAGTCGACATCATCGCGGCATGCGAGCTCGCACACGGCCTGCGCGCCAACGCCGAGCTCCGTGCCCTCGGGCAGTTCCTGCAGCACCGCGTCGGCGCCATGAGAGGCGTCCGCCACGGCAACAGCCGGAACCGAGAACTCACGGGCAGCGGCAACGAGCTCGGAGGTGCTGGAGTTAACGGACAGCGCCGTCACCTGCAGGCGATCGGCATGCTGGCGGCACACGTCGAGCGCCTGAGCGCCGATAGAACCCGTACAGCCCAGAATGGCAACACGAAGACGCCCGTCGGGTCCGTAGGTGGTCTGATACGCCATTACAGCACGCCTCCGATCATCAGCAGCAGCTGCGCGGTAATGCAGCCAAAAATGAGCGAATCGCTGCGGTCGAGCATGCCGCCGTGGCCCGGGATGAGATTGCCGGAATCTTTGACGCCCACACCGCGCTTGATGCGCGACTCGATGAGGTCGCCGATAACGCCCAGGATGGAGACGACCACGCCGCACAGCAGTGCATAGGGCAGGCTCAGCTTGTAGAAGTGCGTTGCCCACAGGATGAGCCAGATCAAGACAGAGCCCAAAATGCCGCCGACAAAGCCTTCCCAGCTCTTTTTGGGAGAGATCTTGGGAACCATCTTATGCTTACCGATGCGGCTGCCCACGATGTAGGCAAACGAGTCGGAGACCCAAAGGGACGCGCAAACGCCCACCGAAAGCAGGGCGCCGGCAAAACCGGGCACGGCATCGCGCAACAGCACGATGGCCGACAGCATAAAGCCAGTGTAGATAGGACCCATGAGCGTCACGGCAACATCAGAGATGCGAGTGCGCGGAGACCAGACATACCAGATACCAACCGCAAGCATCAAAGCGAACAGCAGGGCGTTCAACAGCAGCGAATCGCCCAGTGCCGAGAGCGGAAAGAGCACGGCGGCAGCGATACCAAGGCGCTCGTTGGCAACCTTGCCATCGAGCCTCGTCATACGGAAGAACTCATAGCAGCACAGACCGCTCATGACGGACACGAAGATGGCCGTGGGAACAATACCCAAAACCAGGCACAGGATAAAGACAACGGCATAGACGATACCGGCGGCGGCACGGGTGATAAAGCCCGCCAGCCACGAACCGGAGCCGCCCTTCGCTGTAGGCGCTCCTGCAGTGGCAGCCTTACGCGCTGGCCTAGCGGAAGTAGGCGCCTTGGGAGCGGATGCCTTGGGACGTTCGGACACGATTAAGCCTCCTCGGTCTTACTCAGTCCACCAAACCTACGGTCGCGACCCTGGTAGGCCAAAATGGCGTCGACAAGGCCCCAACGATCAAAGTCGGGCCAATAGGTATCGGTGACATAGAACTCGGAATAGGCGACCTGCCACAGCAGGTAGTTCGAAAGACGCAACTCGCCAGAAGTGCGAATCACGAGCTCCGGATCGGGAAGACCGGCGGTGTACAGGTGCGAAGCAACCATATCATCGTCGATAGCGGCAAGATCGATCTTTCCAGCGGCGGCATCAAGTGCGATCTGGCGGACAGCGCGGGTGATCTCAGCACGGGCACCGTAGTTAACGGCCAGCGCCAGCGTCATACCGGTATGGTCGGCGCATTCGGCAAGGCCGCGCTCAAAGACATCGCGGGTCTTCTTGGGCAGCGCGGAAATATCGCCCAAAAAGACAACGCGAACGTTCTCGCGCTTAAGCAGCGGTAGCTCATCGATAAACGTCTTGGCAAACAGGTGCATCAGAACGTTGACTTCGTGCTGCGGGCGATTCCAGTTTTCGGTCGAAAACGCATAGGCCGAAAGCACGTCGACGCCAAGGCGCACGCAGGCGGTAATGATCTCGCGCAGCGAGACGATGCCGGCCTTGTGGCCTTCGGTGCGGGCAAGACCGCGCGCCGTGGCCCAACGGCCGTTGCCGTCCATGATGCACGAGATATGGTGCGGAATGTTATTGAGGTCAAGGTCGGAAAAACCGACGCCCGCAGGGGCGTCGGCAAAGTACTCGACCAGTTTATGCTCGTCGTATTGCACCTTAGATCTCCATGACCTCGGCTTCTTTTTCCTTCAGAAGCTCCTCAACCTTGGCAACATACTCGTCGGTATGCTTCTGGACCTTGGCCTGCTCGCGACGGACGTCGTCCTCGGTGAGCTCCTCGTCGCGCTCGAGCTTGTTGTTAAAGTCGCGGCGGATGTTGCGGATGGAGACCTTGGCCTGCTCGGCGTACTCGCGGCACTCCTTAACGAGCTCGCGACGACGCTCCTCGGTGGGAGCCGGGAACGGCAGACGTACGACGGTACCATCGGAGTTGGGGGTAATGCCCAGGTCGGAGGCACTGATGGCCTTGACGATGGCATTGATGAGCGCCTTATCCCACGGCTCGATAAGCAGCATGTGGGCCTCGGGGGTCTTAACGGCAGCAACCTGCGTGACGGGCGTGGGAACACCGTAGTAGTCGACGGTGATGTCAGACAGGATGTTGGCGTTGGCGCGGCCAGTGCGGACCTTGGAGAAGTTGTGCTTGAGGGACTCGAGTGACTTGTCCATGTGGGCGGTGATGTTCTCTGCCATGCTTAATCCTCCTGATAGACGAGCGTGCCGACGGGCTCACCCGCGAGCGCGCGCTTGACGGTGTCCTCGCCATCGATGTTGAGGACCAAAATGGGCATACGGTTGTCCTGGCAAAGAGCCGTAGCCGTGGAATCCATAACCTGCAGGCCGCGAACGAGCACCTCGTGATAGGTGATCTTGTCAAAGCGGACGGCGTCGGAGCACTTGACGGGATCCTTGTCGTAGATGCCATCAACCTTGGTGGCTTTAATCAGAATCTCGGCACCGATCTCGCAGGCACGAAGGGCCGCGGCGGTGTCAGTCGTAAAGTACGGATTACCCGATCCGGCGGCAAAGATAACGACGTTGCCCTTGGACAGGTGGTTGATGGCGCGACGGCGAATATAGGGCTCGCAGATCTCGTTCATCTGGATAGCGCTCATCACGCGGCAGGGAACATCGTTGTGCTCAAAGGCATCCTGCAGGGCAAGCGCGTTCATAACGGTAGCGAGCATGCCCATGTAATCGGCCTGGGCGCGGTCCATACCACCGGCGGCGCCGGCCATGCCGCGGAAAATGTTGCCGCCGCCGACAACGACGCCAACCTCATGACCAACGGCGAGCAGCTCCTTGACCTGCTTGGCAAGATGATCGGTAACCTTGGGGTCGATGCCGTAGTTGCCATCGCCCATCAGCGCTTCGCCGGAGAGCTTCAGAAGCACGCGTTTATATCGGATGTCGGACAAAGCGATCCTCCTTTAATTAGACTCACAACATAATATCAAAGGCTTAACGGGGAGCCATGAAAAAGCAGGCTGTGAGTAAAACCCACAGCCTGCTCATTACCAGCTACAAGAACTTATTTACTCGCCACGGACCAGACGGTCAAAGGCAACGACGGTAATGGTGTCGCCGAGCTCCTTAGAGACCTGCTCAGCGTACTTCTTGATGGTGAGGGAGCTGTCCTTGATGAACTCCTGCTCGGTGAGCACGGACTGCTTGTAGAACTTCTCCAGACGGCCAACAGCCATCTTCTCCTGGATAGCCTCGGGCTTGCCGGACTCGGCAGCCTGAGCCATGTAGATCTGCTTCTCGTGCTCGACGGTCTCGGCCGGAACCTGATCGCGGGTAGCGCAAATCGGGGCGACGGCGGCAACCTGAAGGGCAACGTCGTGAGCAAAGGTCTTGAAGGACTCGGCCTGAGCGGTCTCGGCCTTCTCGAAAGCGAACTCGACGAGAACGCCGATCTTACCACCCATGTGGATGTAAGAAGCGAGAGCGCCGTTCTCAGCCTTGCGGGCGGCGAAACGGGAGATCTTCATGTTCTCGCCCATGATGTGGATCATCTCGGTGAGCTCGGAGGAAACGGTCTCCTCGCCCATCGGCTTCTCGAGCAGAGCGTCGACGTCAGCAGGCTCGGTGGTAGCGACAACCTCAGCGACCTTGGAAGCAAAGCCGGTGAACTTGGCGTTGGAGCCGACGAAGTCGGTCTCGCAGGAGAGCTCGAGCAGAGCGCCGGTCTTGCCATCCTCGGAGACGAACGCGGCGACAGCACCCTCGTTGGTCTCACGGCCAGCCTTCTTGGCAGCCTTGGCGAGGCCGTTCTTGCGCAGAACGTCGACAGCGGCGTCCATGTCGCCGTCAGCCTCGACGAGAGCCTTCTTGCACTCCATCATCGGGGAGTCGGTCATCTCGCGGAGCTGCTTGACCATAGCGGCGGTAATCTGGGCCATTGTGGTTCCTTTCAAAGAGATGAAAAAGAATTAACTAAGACTGATTTACTCGGCCTTGGGCTCAGCGGCCATCTCGGCCTCGGAGACCTGCTCCTTGCCGGAGCCAGCGAGGCAGGCGTCGGCCATGAGCTCGCACATAAGGGTGACAGCGGAGATAGCGTCATCGTTGCAGGGGATGCCGTACTCGACCTCGTCGGGATCGGAGTTGGTATCGATCAGAGCGACGACGGGGATGTTCAGGCGCTGAGCCTCCTTGATGGCGTTCTCCTCGCGCTTGGTGTCGATAACGAAGAGAGCCTGGGGCAGGCCCTTCATGTCGCGGGCGCCACCGAGGTTGGTCTGGAGCTTGGTGAGCTCCTTACCGAGCACAGCCTGCTCCTTCTTGGGGAGAACTGCCATGCGGCCGTCCTCGACCATGGCCTCGAGCTCCTCCATGCGGTTGATGCGGGAGCGGATGGTGACGAAGTTGGTCAGCATGCCGCCGAGCCAACGCTGGTTGATGTAAGGCATGTTGGCGCGCTCAGCAGCGTTCTTGACGGCCTCCTGAGCCTGCTTCTTGGTGCCGACGAATAGCACATTGCCGCCCTTGGCGACGTTCTTGACGAAGGTGTAGGCCTGATCGGCGTCGAGGATGGTCTGCTTGAGGTCGAGGATGTAGATGCCGTTGCGCTCACCGAAGATGAACGGCTTCATCTTGGGGTTCCAGCGACGGGTCTGGTGACCGAAGTGGCAGCCGGCCTCGAGCAGGGTGCGGATATTAATCTTGGTAGCCATGTTAAACCTCCTGTGGTTTGCCTCCGCGCGGGGTCATCCTCCAAAACCAACCCGGACATGTGCTACCAAAGCCCGGGCACCACGGTATGAAGTAGCCGCGCGTGCGTGATAAAAACCTGTTGCCGTGAAGCAACCCGATGAATGATAGCAGGAATGCATCTTCCTGCCAACCCGCAATCAAAACCACACACCTGAGCGCGGCGCGGGACGTCCCAGCCACTATTCGCCGCGGGGATGGGCTTGAGCCACAGCCCGCTTAAGCCGATCGGGTGTGAGATGCGTGTAGATCTGCGTCGTGGACAGGCTCGCATGGCCCAGCAGCTCTTGAACCGAGCGCAGGTCCGCACCGCCCTCGAGCAAGTCGGTCGCAAAGGTATGGCGCATCGCATGCGGGGCGATGTCGGCAGGCATGCCGGCGAGCGTCGCCAGCGTATGAAACCGCCGCCTGAGCATGGCGGCACTCATGCGATTACCGCGCGCCGATATAAGCAACGGATGCGGCCCGGTAGTGGGGTCACGACGCTTTGCCTGAGCGAGCAACTCCGGCCTTCCCTCCTCAATATAGAGACGCGTCGCCTCGAGCGCACGACGATACAGAGGGACGATACGTTCTTTGCTCCCCTTGCCCCACAGGCGCAGCGTGCGTTCGGACCACGCAATGGACTCCACATTGAGTGCTGCGAGCTCAGAGATACGGGCGCCCGAGGCATAGAGCAGCTCGAGCATCGCCGCATCGCGCAGTCCCGCGGGTATTGAGGTATCAGGCGTCTTGAGCAGCGCCTCCACCTGTTGGGTCGTCAGCACACCAGGTAGATCGCGCGGGAGCTTGGGCGAGGAAATTGCCGAGACCACATCGCCCTCCACGACCCCCTCGGCAGCCATCCAGCGATAGAGAGATCGAATAGCCGACAGGTGCGCCGCAAGCGTTCGGGGAGCCACCTGCTCACGCGAAAGCTCAGCAAGATAGCGACGAATGGTGCGCACGTCGGCAGCGAAAGCATCAATATCCTCACGCTCGCACCAGGCAGCAAAGCGCTCCAGCCTCGAGCCATAGGCCGTCACCGTGTTGGGAGAAAGCCCCTCGACGCGTGCGATATAGGCGATAAAAGAGTCGACGGTGTCGTACAGGTCAAAGGCTATGACCGGTCGCCTCCAAATAGATCGGGGCGAGTGGCCAGATAGGCATCAAGGGACTCGAGCGCACGGTCCGCATAGGCCTGGTAGCGGTCGCGCTTGCTGCGGCGCTTACCATCCTCGAGTGGCGGCACCAGGCCAAAGTTGACATGCATAGGCTGATAGCCCACGGTGGCAGGATCGGTCGCATAGCCCACGAGCGCACCCAGGGCGCCCACACGCGGCAACTCGACGCCCGCGACGCCGATAGCCTCGGCATAGGTGTTGAGCGCCGCGAGCAGACCGGTCGCCACGGCTTCCATGTACCCCTCGGTGCCGGTGATCTGACCGGCCAGGCGCACGCCGGTGCCGGGCACGGCAAAGGTGCCATCGAGCACGTGCGGGGCGTCGACAAAGGTATTACGGTGCATGACACCGTAGCGGAAGAACTCAGCGTTCTCCAGGCCCGGCACCATATGGAAGACGCGCTTCTGCTCGCCAAAGGTCAAGTTGGTCTGGAAGCCCACCAGGTTATAGGCGGTCTTCTCCTTATTCTCGGCACGCAGCTGAATCGCCGCCCAGGGACGACGACCGGTTCGCGGGTCGGTGAGGCCGACGGGCTTCATGGCGCCAAAGCGAATGGCGTCCTTGCCGGTGCGCGCAACTTCCTCGGCAGGCTGGCAGGCCTGGAACAGATCGCCGCCCTCAAAGTCCTTGAGCACCACGCGGTCGGCCGTGGTAAGCGCCTCGATAAAGGCCTCGTACTCCTCCTTGTTGAGCGGAGCGTTGAGATAGTCGCCGCTCCCCTGCTCCTCGTAGCGCGACTGCGAGAACAGCACGTCCATATCGAGCGTGGAGGCATCGACGATCGGCGCCGCGGCATCGAAGAACGCAAGGGCGTCGCCACCGACGAGCTTCATGACCTCTTCGCTCAGCGCCGGCGAGCACAAGGGGCCGGCGGCAATGACCACGTGACCTTCGGGAATCTGCGTGACCTCGCCGTGCGCGACCTCGATATTGGGACGGGCGGCAACCTCGGCCTCGACAAGCTCGGAAAACTTGACGCGGTCGACCGCCAGGGCACCGCCGGCGGGAACAGCCGCGCGATGGGCGCAATCGAGCAGGACTGAACCCATGCGCTTAAGCTCGGCCTTCAGCAAACCAGCCGCGGAATCCGGACGGGTCGACTTAAACGAATTGGAGCAGACGAGCTCTGCCAAGTGATCGGTATGGTGAGCCGGGGAGCTCACCTGGGGGCGCATCTCGCACAGCTTTACGGCAAAACCGCGGTCTGCCAGCTGGATCGCGCATTCCGAACCCGCCAGACCGCCACCGATAACCGTCACCTGATCGAACTGCATCTGCAAACACCTTTCTAATTGACACGTTTTCCATTGTGACCGAAGGGCGTCTGGGCGTGAAGGGCAAACTTGGAGGGCGCATACCTTCCATCCATCATGCGCTCGATAAGGCCCTCGAGTTCAAGCGAACCCAAGAGTTTGAGTACGCCGACAGCATCGAGCGAGACAAGCGCCGCGATGTCGTCGACCTTGAGCGGAGAGGCGATGAGCGCATGCATCACGGTCTGCTGTGTTGGATCCAGGTCGGCAATGCCGGGAGCATCGGGGCGCGAGTAGCGCAGGGTGCCGTAGATGCGTGAGATAGCCATCTCGATAGATTCCTCGTCGATGATGCAGCAGGCACCGTTCGCAATGAGGTAATTCGTGCCACGCGACTCGGGCGATAGGATCGACCCCGGCACAGCGAGAAGTTCTCGCCCCAAATCCATAGCAGCCTCGGCTGTAGAAAACGTCCCGGAAGGCATACCCGCCTCGGATACAAAGAGGGCTTGCGACAGGGCCGCGATCACGCGATTGCGGCGCGGAAAGGCAAACTTGCGCGGACCCATGCCCCACGGGGAGATCGACACGACCGCGCCACCCGTATCGAGCGTGCGCGTAATAAGCCCCGCGCTCGAGCGCGGATAGACCACGTCGGCGCCCGTCCCCAGCACCACGACGTGTTTGCCGCCAGCGTTGACCGCAGCCCAACCCGAGGCCTGGTCACAACCGACCGCGCCGCCCGAAACTACCGTCACTCCCGCCTCGACCGCCACCTTTGCCGCAAGCTCTGCCACGGCAAGACCATACGGCGAGGCCTTGCGCGCGCCGATGATGGAGAGCGCGGGCGTCGAAAGCACCTCGGGGTTGCCGCGCACATAGAGCGTCTGGGGTACATCAGAAAGCTCCAAAACGGTCTCGGGATACAACGCATCACCTGGATGCAGCTCGTAGGTCCCCTCGGCCATCATTGGTCCCTCCTTCCCTGGTACATCGCTGCCTCGAGCACGTGGTCCTGCGTCACTTGCTCGCTCTCGGCGACGTCGGCGATTGTACGCGCGATACGCACCAGTCGCACGATGCCGCGACCCGTGAGATGTGTGCGCTTCGACAGGCCGAGCACACACTTCTCTGCCGCATCATCGAGCTCAAAGGTCGAAACGACGCCGTCAATGGACCGTGTCTCGTCATCCTCGGCCTCGGCATCCGCATCGTCCATACGGGATTCGCGCCAAGCGCGAAAAGCGCGACCGCGCACAACGTAGTCACGTAACTCGGCAGACGACATACCCTCCGCACCCTCGATAATCACTTGGGGGTCGGGACGGGTCACATCGATCATCATGTCGATACGGTCGGCCAAAGGACCGCACAGTTTAGACCGATAGCGCTCGACCATCGCCGCCGAGCAGCGACACGGCACCTCGCGATCGCCCAAAAAGCCGCAGGGGCAAGGGTTACTCGCAGCCAGCAGCTGAAAGCGCGACGGGAAGGTAAAGGCCCCGTCGACGCGCACGATCCTCACATAGCCGCGTTCGATGGGCTGACGCAGCGTCTGCAGCACACCCGTGGGAAACTCGGCAAGCTCGTCCAAAAAGAGCACGCCGCCATGAGCAAGGCTGATCTCACCCGGGTGCACCGGGCGCCCGCCGCCGATAAGGCCTGCGGTCGAAATACTGTGGTGGGGACTGCGGAAGGGCCGGTGCCCCGCCAACAAGCCATCGATGTTCTCACCCAAGACCGAATGGATGCACAGCGCCTCCTGTTGATCCTCAACGGAAAGCTCGGGCAGGATGCCGGTCATACGACGCGCGAGCATCGTCTTGCCCGATCCCGGGGACCCGATCATAAGCAAACCGAGCTCACCCGCTGCCGCCAGTGCCATGCCGCGCTTGGCGACCTCCTGCCCCAGTACGTCGGCATAGTCGAGTTCGGGCTCAAAGGTCGCCTCGAGCACTTCAGAATCCAAGTAGTGCCGCGCGGCATCGCCCATGCCATGGGCAAGCTGAGACAAATGATCGATAAATCCGCAATCCACGCCCGCAAGCGGCACATGCTGATCGGACCTGCCGGCGATAAAAGACAGCCCCATGTCGCGAGCCAGCAGCTGAAACGCCACCTCGCCCTTGACGGGAAGCACCGTACCGTCCAAGCCGAGCTCACCAGCGATAAGACAACGATCGAGGTTGTCGCGGGGAATCTGACCATCGGCCGCCAATACCGCGATGGCGATGGGCAGATCAAAGCCGCTACCGGTCTTGCGAATATCGCCAGGCGCCAGATTGACCGTAATGCCCGAGCGCGGGATCTCGAACCCGGCGGAGCGCATCGCGCAGCGAATACGACCGCGTGACTCCATCACCTCCATGCTCGGAATGCCGAGCATCTGAATACCCGGAACGCCGCCGGCAAGCGAGACCTCGACCGTGACGGGAATCGCCTCGACGCCGCGGATGCAGGCCGCGTGAACGGCAAACGTCTCGAACGCCATCACGACACCTGCCAATCGAATGCGTTGTACTGATGCTCGATCTCGGCGATATGCCCGCCGCGAATGGTGACACCCACGGCATCGAAGCGAATCGCCTTCAGCGGATAATGCTCCATGAGATAGCAGCTTGCGATGCGGCGGTAGCGGCGTTGCTTCTGGACGTCCACGGCCTCCTCGGGAAAGACCCGCGTGTTGCAATCCAGTGCGACGCGTCTGGTCTTGACCTCGGCCATCACCACGACATCGTCGAGCTCATCGAGCAGCACCAGATCGGCCTCGCCCTCGGTGCAACGATAACCCTGCTCCAGCAAGGTGTAGCCGCGCTCGTTAAAGTAGTCGATGGTGATCAGCTCGCCCAGCATGCCCAGCTCGCGGGGACTGAGTCCCTTGATAAACTCGGGCGTCATCGCCCCGCAGTCGAGCTCGCCGTTTTCCCAACGCTCCTTGAGCTGCTGCGTCTTGCTCTTTTTGCTTGCGGCACTCATGGGGTCTCCTTTCCCGCACGCTGCATTGCCCCGATGATGAGGGCACCTTTCATGCGGGTAAGTACCGGAAGCAAACCAAAAGCTGACCAAATACCGTCAAAAAACGGGCCGTACGCAGCAATGGTGTTGCATACGGCCCGCTACCAGCAGGTTTATAAAACCCCTGAGGTCCCTGTCTCCACAATTGACCTAGAAAAGGCGCTCAGTCTGCAGAAAGTTTCCGCAAAAGCTCACGCGGTGCAGTGGACAAAGTCCATGTTTGCGAATGGCCTCGATATGCTCGGGGCTTGCATAGCCCTTCGACTCGGCCAGATGGTACTCGGGATACTCGGCGTCGTACTCGACCATTATCTCGTCACGCGTGACCTTGGCCATGATGGACGCCGCGGCGATGCAGGCGATTTTGGCATCACCCTTCACCACATCGCGCTCGTTGGGAACGGCGCCCAAGGGGTTACCGTCCATAAGCACGCAATCGGGCTCGAGCCCCGTATCGGCCACGGCGCCCGCAACGGCGGTACGGATAGCACGGGCCATGCCCATCTCATCGATATCCGCAGGAGCGATATGGCAAAAACCAATCGCCGTCGCGACCTCGGCTATCTTCACCGAGAGCAGCTCGCGGCGCGCGGGCGTGAGCTTTTTGGAATCGTTGATGCCCCAGATGCGCGGCTCCATCGGAAGACACACGGCACACACGGTCAAGGGACCCGCTACCGAGCCACGGCCCACCTCGTCGACGCCCACGACCACACCATCACCGCCGAGCTCATGCATAAGCTGATACATGCCGTTGACGCGCTCGCGCTCGGCAAGCTCTTTGGCATGGCGTTTGAGGGCACGCTCGCAAGCCTTGATCACCTGCTGGCGCGGATCCTCGCGATAATGCTCCACGAGGGCGGGAATCTCCTCAAACGTAGCGCTCGCCAACTCACCGGCAACCTGCGATGCCGAAACCGAGCTCGTCATGTTGGCCATACCAGGCCCTCCTTGCATGCAAATCAGATAAAAAGAAGGGCCACCCGAAGGTGACCCTTGTGTCCAAACGAGTGGACAGACGCTGCGATCTTCTTAGCGCTTCTCGGGGATGCGAGCAGCCTTGCCCACCTTGTCGCGGAGGTAGTACAGCTTGGCGCGACGGACGCGACCATGACGAACGACCTCGAGCTTGGCGATCTTGGGGCTGTGAAGCGGGAAGGTACGCTCAACACCGACACCGAAGGACATCTTGCGGACGGTGAAGGTCTCGCGGGCACCGGCGCCGGCCATGCGGATGACGTCGCCCTGGAAGACCTGGATGCGCTCGCGGTCGCCTTCCTTAATGCGGTAGTGAACCTTGACGTTGTCGGCGACGCGAACCTGAGGAATGTCCTCGCGGATCTGCTGACGCTCGATTGCGCGGATGTAATCCATGTGCAATTCCTTACTCTTCTAGAGGTGCCGTACCACCTTGGCCGGCACGTAGTTGAACAAACGTATTCGAGTATACACGCGCGGGTTTCTGCTGCAAGAACATTTTTTTACGCAGACAAAAAGACAAAACCCGCACATGATAACCGCCCGTCTCACGAATGAGACGGGCGGCATGAAGGGGGCTACGCTAGGCGTCTAAACCCAAAACGTTAGGAGGAACGCTTGGCCTCGAGCTTGGCCTGGGCGGCAGCCAGGCGCGCGAGGGGCACGCGATAGGGCGAGCAGGACACGTAGTCCACGTCGGCCACGTTAAACAGGCCCTTGATGGACTTGGGGTCGCCGCCGTGTTCGCCGCACACGCCAAAGTGCATGTCGGGATTGGTGGCGCGGCCCTTCTCGACGGCCAAGCGCACGAGCTCCAGCACCGCCGTGTCGATGGTCTCGAAGGGGTTGTCCTTCAGGATCTTCTTGTGCAGGTACAGCGGAATGAACTTGGCCTCGGCATCGTCGCGGGAGAAGCCGAAGGTCGTCTGGGTGAGGTCGTTGGTGCCAAAGCAGAAGAAGTCGGCGTGCTGGGCGATTTCGTCGGCGACCATGCAGGCGCGCGGCAGCTCGAGCATGGTGCCCACGGGAATGTTGAGTTCGACGCCCTCCTCGGCGGAAACCTCGGCGATCACGCGCTCGATGACCTCGCGGGTCTGGACATGCTCGGCCGTGATGGAGACGAGCGGCACCATGATCTCGGGACGCGGGTCGACGCCTTCCTTGATAAGGCGGGCGGCAGCCGTGGCGACGGCGCGGACCTGCATGAGCGGCAGGTCGCCAAAGACGACGGACAGGCGCACGCCGCGCAGGCCGAGCATCGGGTTGGACTCGACCATGCCATCGATACGACGCAGGCGGGCGCGCAGGGCGGCGAGCTCCTCCTCACTGGCGCCAGCAGCTTCCTTCTTGGCGATGGCGACCTCGAGCTCGCGAGGATCGTCCAGGAACTCATGAAGCGGTGGATCGAGCAGGCGAACGACCACATCGCGACCGGACATGGTCTTGAACATCGCCAGGAAGTCCTCGGTCTGAACCTTGAGCAGATCGGCCAGGGCCTGCTGCTTCACGGCCTCATCGTCAGACAGGATAAAGCTCTGGATGATGTTCTTGCGATCGCCCAGGAACATGTGCTCGGTGCGGCACAGACCGATGGCCTCGGCGCCAAACTCGAGCGCGAGCTCGGCATCCTCGGGGTTGTCGGCGTTGACGCGCACGTGGTTGGCGTGACCGTCGGTCTCGTCCAAACGGATCTCATCGGCCCAAGACAGGATGGTGTCCAGCTCGCCGGTGAGCTCTGCAGAGACCAGGTCGACCGCGCCGTCGACGACGATACCCTGGGTGCCGTCGATGGAGATGACATCGCCCTCGCGCAGCACGCGGTCGCTGCCCTCGATGCGCACGACCTTCTCTGCCGCGTCAATGTGGAAGCGCTCAACGCCGCAAACGCAGGGCGTACCCATGCCGCGGGCGATAACGGCGGCATGGCTCGTCTTGCCACCGTGGCTGGTCAGGATGCCCTCGGCGGCGACCATGCCCTTCAGGTCGTCGGGGTTAGTCTCCCAGCGGACCAGAATGACCTTGTGGCCCTCGGCGGAACGCGCGACGGCGTCATCACTCGAGAACACGACCTCGCCCACGGCGGCACCAGGGCTGGCGTTAAGGCCGCTGGCCAGGGCCTCGTACTTCTTGGAGGCGTCGAACTGCGGGTGCAGGAGCTGGTCGAGCTGCGCGGGATCGATGCGGCTCACAGCCTCCTCGCGGGTGATGAGGCCCTCCTCGACCATTTCGATAGCAATGCGCAGGGCGGCAGTGGCGGTGCGCTTGCCCACGCGGGTCTGGAGCATCCAGAGCTTGCCCTGCTCGATGGTAAACTCGATATCGCACATATCGCGGTAATGATCCTCGAGCGTCAGGAACACGCGCTCGAGCTCCTCGCCTGCGGACTCGAGGCCCGAGGTGGTCTTGAGGTCGGCGATGGGCTCGGTGTTTCGGATGCCGGCGACGACGTCCTCGCCCTGGGCATTCACCAAAAAGTCGCCATAGAACTCCTTGGTGCCGTCGGCCGGGTTGCGCGTAAAGGCGACGCCGGTCGCAGAGGTCTCGCCCTTGTTGCCAAAGGCCATGGCCTGGACGTTGACGGCGGTGCCGAGCTCGTCGGAAATGCCGTGCTGCTTGCGGTAGATGCAGGCGCGCTCGTTCATCCAGCTGCCAAAGACGGCCTGGATGGCAAGACGCAGCTGGAGCTCCGGATCGTGCGGGAAAACGGGCTTACCGTCGGCGACCTCGAGCTCGGGATACAGGGTCGCCTCGACGTTCTCGGAGAAGATGCCCTTAAAGGTCTCGACGAGCTCCTGCAGGTCCTCGGCCGAAAGCTCGGAATCGACACGAACGCCGGCGACCAGGCGGGCCTGGGTCAGGGCGTTCTCGAATAGGTCGGCGTCGACGCCCATGACGACGTTGGAGAACATCTGGATAAAGCGACGGTAGCTGTCCCAGGCAAAACGCGGGTTTTGCGTCTGGGCGATAAGGCCCTGGACGGAATCGTCGTTGAGGCCCAGGTTGAGGACCGTATCCATCATGCCGGGCATGGAAAACGGAGCGCCCGAGCGGACCGACACGAGCAGCGGATCGGAGGCATCGCCGAGCTTCTTGCCGCAGCGGGCCTCGAGGTCGACCTCGGCGGCAACGATCTCGTCGAGCGCGCCCTCCGGCCACACGTTGCCGGCGCCGGAGTACTCAACGCAAGTCTGGCAGGTAATGGTAAAGCCACCGGGAACCGGCAGGCCGATACGGCTCATCTCGGCAAGGTTAGCGCCCTTGCCACCAAGCACGAAGTTCATGGACTTGTCGCCCTCGGTGACACAGGTGCCCTGGGCGTCGGTTCCAAAACGGTAAACCCTCTTGCAATCGCTCACGATACTTCCCCTTCCATGCACTCTCGCGCACGACCGTGGTAACGAATCGACCCGCCGGATGCGGGCCGTGAGGGAACTATACGGCGGGTTTTGAGCGGGCTTGAGCAGAGGGTGCGCGGTTTGGTAAACGTGCTAAAACTGGCGGTAAACGGTAGGTAAAGGTGGTTACCTTATGAAGATACCACTGCAAAAAAATACAGGTCAGATGCGATGTATTTGCTAAATCGCTTTATCAAAATGCTACTACTATTAGGCGCGACGGGCGGCGCGGCGGGCACGGGCTTCTTGGATTTCCTCCAAGTGGCTGATGATCTCGGAGGCGCTCTCCTCGATCGCCTTGCCGTCGGTACGTACCACAAAGCAGCCTAGGCGCTTCATGAGGGCACGGGCTTCCTCGAGCTCGCTGCGCACGCTCTCGGGCTCGGCATAGGAGCCTGCGACGGCGCGGGCGTAGTCGTCGCCCAAGCGGCTATCGCGAATCTCGGAAATCACATCGACGGTCGAAATCAAGCCGAACAGGCGCATCGGGTCAACCTCGTAAATCGACTTGGGCGGCTCCATGCCATGCGCCAGTGGGACATTGGCGACCTTGTAGCCCTGATAAGCTAAATACATCGACAGCGGCGTCTTGGATGTACGCGACACACCCAGCAGCACGATATCGGCACCCGACAGATCGTCGCAACCACGACCGTCATCGTGCTCAACGAAATACTCCATGGCCTCGATACGATGGAAATAGCGGTCATCGGTCTTGTGAATCACGCCCGCAACGCACTTGGGCGGCACACCGATGAGCGACGACAGCACGGCAAGCGTCGGGCCGATCAGGTCGACCGAACGGATATGCAGCATACCCAGGTAATCGAGCACGCGGGCGCGAAGCGCCGGATCGACAATGGTATGGAACACGGCGACATCGCGATGGTCGGCATCGACGCGCGGCCCCACAAATGACTTGACCTGCTCCACCGAGGTCACCTTGGGCAGGCGCAAGAGACGAAAAGCCCCTTCATCAAATTGCCCGGACGCCGCAAGCACCACCTCACAAGCGGTATCGCCGAGCGAATCGGAGATAACGATAACGGTGGGACGAGCGGTGACCGGGCAATCCATGCGGGGCTCCTTTTGCGCTTATGCGCAGGCTGGCTTACTTTTTGCGGGCAAGCTCACCAATGTTGGCGATGCCGGAGAAAACGGCCTCGAAGCGGTTGAGCAGCTTAAGGCGATTATCGCGAAGCTGCTCGTCCTTGTCCATGACCATGACCTCGTCGAAGAAGCGGTCGATGGGGGCACGCAGGGCGGCGAGGGCAGCAAATGCGGCCGGGTAGTCCTCGGCAGCAAGGGCGGCATCGACAGCGGTCTGAGCAGCCTCGGAGGCGTCGGCGAGCGCGAGTTCGGCCTCGCCCATCAGGGCGCGGTCGTACTCCGCGCCCAGCTCGGGCTTCGAGATATGCGCGGCACGGGCATAGGCGGTAGCCAGGTTGTCGAACGTCTCAGCGTCGTTCTTGCGGGCCTCGTCGAGGGCAGCGCAGCGGGCAAAGAAGACGGACGGGGCGATGATATGCACCGCAGAGACGGCGGCGACGGTATCGGCCGGAATCTTCTCGTCGCGGGCCATGCTCACCAGGCGGCCGTGGAAGAAGTCGCGGACCTGCTGGGCGACCTCGGCGGCGTCGAACTCAATGCCCTGCTCGCTATAGAGCTCAAGGGCAAAGTCAATCAGCGATGTGGGGTCGATCGGCAGACGGTCGCGCAGGATGTTGATGATGCCGATAGCGGCACGACGCAGCGCGTACGGGTCGGAAGAGCCGGTCGGAGGCTCGCCGATGGCAAAGATACCGGCGATGGTATCGAGCTTGTCGGCGCAGGCCACGATGCAGCCGGCGGTACCCTCGGGCAGCTCGTCGCCGGCAAAGCGGGGACGATAGTGGTCGCGAATGGCGTGGGCGACTTCGTCGTTCTCCCCCATCGCGGTCGCGTAGTAACCACCCATCACGCCCTGTTGGCTCGTGAACTCGACGACGGCGTTGGACACCAGGTCGGCCTTGCACAGGTGAGCGGCGCGAGCGGCGTCGGCGGCCAGGTGGGCGCCCAGATGGGCCTCGCGGGCGATGGCGAGCGCGAGCTGCTCAACACGCTCGGACTTGGCGAGCACGCTGCCGAGCTTCTCCTGGAAGGCGACCTTGGCCAGACGCTCGCGGAACTCGTCGAGGGAGATCTTCAGGTCCTCCTCGTAGAAGAACTTGGCGTCGTCCAGGCGGGCGCGCACGACGCGCTCGTTGCCGTCGATCACACGCTCGGCGTTCTCGGGCTTGCTGTTGGAAACGACCACGAACTCACGCGTGAGCTTGCCCTCGCCGTCATAGATCGGGAAGTAGCGCTGGTTGGTGAGCATGGACTCGCAGATAATCTCGTGCGGGACCTTGAGGAACTCCTCGTCGAAGGTACCGACGAGCACCGTCGGCCACTCGCAGAGGTTGATGACCTCCTCAAAGACCTTCTTGGGCGTATCAACATGGCAGCCGGGGCGAACAGCCTCGACCTCGGCGATGCCGGCAAGGATGGCCTCACGACGACGCTCGGCAGAAAGCACGCCGGCGTCCTCGAGCACCTGCTCGTAGACGGCGGGGCTGGCGACAACATGGTCGCCGGCGCCCAAGACGCGATGACCGCGCGTGGTGTTGCCGCTCGTCACGTCAGCAAAGGTGACGGGCACGACGTCCTCGCCCAAAAGGCAGCAGATCCAGCGGACCGGACGCACGAACGTCGCGTGCTCGTGGCCCCAGCGCTGGGAGCGGTAGTTGGGCCACTGCAGGCCGGCGATGGTCTTCTCGCACAGGGCCGTCAGGATCGGAGTAGCCGGAGCGGAAGGAATGTTCTTCTCGGCAAAGACGTACTCACGACCGTCGGTGTCCTCGCGACGGACCAGATCCTCGGCAGCCACACCGAACTTACGGGCGAAGCCCTGGGCGGCCTTGGTGGTGTTACCGTCCGCGTCGAAGGCAATGTTGGCCGCGGGGCCACGCTTGACCTCGTGAACCTCATCGGTCGCGGTGGCGACGTCGGCCACGAGTGCAGCCAAACGACGCGGACTCGAGATCACGCGGACCTCGCCGTGGGCCAGACCGGCCTCGTCGAGACCCTTGGCGATCATGGTGCCAAGCTGCTTGACGGCATTGTTCAGCGGTGCGGAGGGCATTTCCTCCGTACCGATCTCAAACAGGAAATCCTTAGCGTCTGCCATGGCTTACGCCACCTCGCCTTCCTGGTTGGCATTCTCGTTGACTCCGGCGACCTCGGCCATATAGGCCTCGCAGCACGCCTTGGCGACGGCGCGGACACGCAGGATGTAGTTGGCACGCTCGACCGCAGACAGAGCGCCGCGGGCATCGAGCAGATTGAAAGCGTGGCTGCACTTCATGACGCAGTCGTATGCGGGCAACGGCAGCTTGCGCTCCAGGCAGGAATGGCACTCGGCCTCGTAGTCGTCAAACTTCTGACGCATCATCTCGACGTTGGCGACCTCAAAGTTATAGGCACTGAACTCGCGCTCGTTCTCGAGGAACACGTCGCCGTAGGTCATGGACGTGCCGTCGGGCAGATAGCTCCACACCAGGTCGTAGACGGAGTTGACACCCTGGGCGTACATGGCGATACGCTCCAGGCCATAGGTGATCTCGACGGGCACGGGATCGACCTCGATGCCGCCCACCTGCTGGAAGTACGTAAACTGCGTGACCTCCATGCCGTTGAGCCAGACCTCCCAGCCAAGGCCCCAGGCGCCCAGGGTCGGGCTCTCCCAGTCGTCCTCGACAAAACGGACGTCATGGTCGTTGGGGTCCAGACCGATAGCGGCAAGAGACCCCAGGTAGAGCTCCTGGGCGTTGACCGGCGAGGGCTTGATGAGCACCTGGAACTGATAGTAGTGCTGCATGCGGTTGGGGTTCTCGCCGTAGCGGCCGTCGGCGGGACGGCGGCAGGGCTGCGCATAGCAGGTGCGCCACTCGGCGGGACCGAGCGAGCGCAGCGTGGTCGCGGTATGGAAGGTACCGGCACCGACCTCGGAGTCATAGGGCTGCATAATGACGCAGCCCTGCTCGCCCCAGTACTGCTGGAGGCGCAGGATGATGTCTTGGAAGGAAAGCGATGAAGCGTTCATGCCTCTAATATCCCCTCGTCGAAACGATTACACGGTTAGGTACTGTACTATAGCGGTTTTTAGTCGATAGCGCCGATACGGTTGAGCGGCCAGTAGCGCACAAGCGCCACGGCGATCAAGTCGGAGCGGTCGACCGGGCCAAAATAGCGGGAGTCAGCAGAGTTCTCGCGGTTGTCGCCCATCACCCACACGCACCCGTCGGGAACGGTGTAGGGATAGCTCACCTGAGCGCCAGGGGCCTGGACCGAAAGCGGCCAGCTCATGCCGGTCGTATAGTCCTCATCGAGCGCCTGGCCGTCGACGACGACCTTGCCGTCCTGAAGGTCGACCGTCTGGCCGGCCGTGGCAATAACTCGCTTGACGAGAACATCGTGCTCGGAGGTGCCATCGGGGTTGTGGAATACCACAATATCGCCCTGTTTAACGGGCTGACCGAGCTCGAGGCTCACCTTTTGCGCCAGGATCTGATCGCCAATCTCGATCGTGGACTCCATGGAGCCGGTAGGCACCACAAAGGGTTCAACCACAAATGAGCGAACCAAAAAGGTGGCGACCAGTGCAATCGCGACGACCACGATCCACTCAAAGGCACCCTTTAGCACGGAATGCTGCGATGGAACCATTCTCACTCCTCGCTCTGTGAATACGACGCGTCCAGAATCTCTTGCGCGAATGCGCGCTCCTGGGGCGTAAGGCGCGCCGTCTCGATCAGGTCGGGACGCCAGCGGCAGGTTCGCTCGATGGCATTCTTGCGGCGCCAGGCATCAACCTTGGCATGATCGCCGCTCACGAGCACCGGAGGCACACCCTCGCCATTGAACTCGGCGGGACGGGTGTACTGCGCGTACTCGAGCAGGCCACCGTCCTCGGCGGTCGAGAATGACTCGTCCACGTTGCTCATCTCGTCACCAAGGGCGCCGGGAATCAGACGCACGACGGCGTCGGCAACGACCATAGCGGGAAGCTCGCCGCCCGTGAGCACGTAATCGCCGATCGACAGGCGCTCATCGGCATACGCGTATGCGCGCTCGTCGACGCCCTCGTAGCGACTGCACACAAACAGCAGGCGCTCGCTTTTGAGCAGGCGCTCGGCCACATGCTGCGTAAAAGGCTCGCCACAGGGGGTAAAGAACACCACAGTGGGCTTGGGACCCTCTGCGCTAATGGCCTCGATGGCCTCGGCGATAGGCTCGACCTTCATGAGCATGCCCTGCCCGCCGCCATACGGCTCGTCATCGACGGTGCGATGGCGGTCGTGCGTCCAGTCGCGCAGGTTATACGCCTTAAAATCAAAAAGGCCGGCCTTGCGGGCGCGGCCCAAAATCGATGTGGACATGACGGGCTCAAACATCTCGGGAAAGACCGAAAGGGTCTCAATCAGCATGTTGTCCTCCCTACTTGTCCATATCGATCAGGCCGTCCATAACGTGGACGGAAATTGTTCCTGTGTCGGGAAGATCGAGCACAACCTGCTCGATCACGGGAATCAGTACCTCGCCGTACCGATCACCCTCGACAACCCAAACATCGTTAGCGGGCGTCGACACGATCTCGACGATCGTGCCGAGCGAACCGAAGCGCTCGTCGACCACCTCGCGACCCATCAGGTCGGTATAGGCGGCGTCGAGTGAATCGAGCTCAAAATCGTCACGATTTGCCAACACATAGCATCCCGTGATGCCCTCGGCGGCCGTCAAGTCGTCAATGCCCTCAAACGAGACCAGATCGCCATCGCCCGTATCGGTGACGGACACGACCGTGCAAAAGCGGTCGCGCTTGAGCGCCGGCGGCGTCAGGGCGACGCGCATACCCGGCTCTAATACAGAAGGAAGCCCCCGCAGCGGCTGCGCGAGGACCTCCCCCTTCCTTCCGTGCGGCTTGACCACACGGGCGATGTTTTTGTACTGGGACCTCAAGGTCCTAGCCCAGAACCTCTACCTCGACAGCAGTGTCGAGGCGAGCGGCCAGTGCACGGGCGAGCGTGCGAATGGCCTTGATGGTACGGCCACGACGGCCGATGACCTTAGCGACGTCATCCTCGGCGACAGAAACCTCGATCGTAGAGGCGTCGTCACCATCGATGACCTCAAGGCTCACGGAATCCGGGTCGTCGACGATCTGAACAACGAGATATTCGACGAGATCGGCGATGCGATCTGAGAGCATTGCCTCACCCTCGAGCTGTGCAGCGTCAACCTCAGGCACGATTTACTCCTCGGCGCCCTCAGCGGCCTCAGCGGCAGCCTTAGCGGCCTCGGCCTCTTTGGCGAGCTGCTTCTTGGACTTCTTGACGACGGTCTCGGTCTTCTCGCCCTCGTTGGCGGCCTTGACCAGAGCGGCGACGGCGTCGGTGAGCTGAGCGCCCTTGGACTGCCAGTCGGCGATCTTCTCGAGGTCGAGGTTGATGGTCTTGGGGGCGGTCATCGGGTTGTAGCGGCCAACCTCCTCGATGATACGACCGTCACGCGGGGCGCGGGAATCGGCGACGACGACACGGTAGTACGGACGCTTCTTAGCGCCGTGACGAGCAAGGCGAATCTTGACTGCCAAAGGAAACTCCTCCAACCAAGCAGCTTTAGGCTGCAACTACAAACAAACAGTTGAACATAATACGCCATCGACGCGGGCAGGTGAAGTCCGTGAGACCAACTTCTTCGGTGTAGTCGAGGGCAAATCCATATCTTAGACAAGAATTCGGGATTTGCAAGCACATACACGCACCCCACATGAGCTGCGCGGTATACTCATGACATGGAAAGACGCGAACATACATACGGTTATGAGGATGCCATGGGCGTCACGCCGCCCCCCTGGACGGGTCCGGCGGTGGGCCTCATGGACCTCGATGCGTTTTTTGCGAGCGTGGAGATGCTCGACCACCCCGAGTGGCGCGGAAAGCCGCTCATCGTGGGCGGAGACGCCGATTCGCGTGGCGTCGTGTCCACGTGTTCGTATGAGGCGCGTCGCTTTGGCGTGCACTCTGCCATGGCCTCGGCCGAGGCGCGACGCTTGTGCCCGCAAGCCATTTGGACGCACGGGCACTTTGATCGCTACCGCGAGGTGAGCGCGCAGGTCATGGCAATTCTTGCCGAGGAGACGCCGCGCGTTGAGCGCGTATCCATCGACGAAGCCTTTATCGATATCACACCGGGTCGCTTTGCGCCCGAAGACCCGCTACTGGTTGCGCGGCGTATAAGCGACCGCGTGGCAGCGCTGGGAGTGACCTGCTCCATTGGCGTGGGCTGCAACAAGACGGTCGCAAAGATCGCAAGCGAGCGTGATAAGCCGTTTGGGCTGACCATCGTGCGCCCCGGAACCGAGCAGCGCTTTTTGGCCGCGCTGCCGGTATCTGCCATGAGCGGCATCGGGCGCTCGGCCGAGGAGCGACTGCGCCGTATGCGCATCTACACGCTCGGCGAGCTGTCACGCGCGCCGGAATCCACCTTGGCCTCTATTTTTGGCGTCAACGGCGAACGTATGCGTCAGCGTGCGCTGGGACTTGAAATCTCCGAAGTCACGAGTCTCGATGAAGAGCGCGAGGTTAAATCGGTGAGCAATGAGCGCACCTTTGCGAAAGATTTGACTGAGCGCGGGGACATCGAAGCGGCGATTGCGCTGTTGGGCGAGTCAGTGGGACGCCGCCTGCGCCGTCAGGGACTGACGGGCGCCACGGTGACGCTCAAGCTCAAGTATTCGTATGGAAGCGGTCGCTCGGCACAGCGCCGGCTGCCTCATCCGACCGACGATGAGAACATCTTTGTGGCGGTGGCGCTCGAGCTGCTCGACAACATCTGGCAGGAAGGCATGCATGTGCGCCTGGCGGGCATCGGCATGAGCGACTTCGATCATCAGGGCGGCATCCAGACCGACCTGTTCTGTGAAGTCGATGATCGCGGCGCCCAATCCAGCGACCGTCGCGACCTCTCAGTCGCTATCGACGCCGTCCGAGACAAGTTCGGCGACACTGCCCTATCCTTCGGCCGCCAATCCCGCTTCAACGATTAGTCCCTATGACAAAAAGAAGCCGGGCAGCTGCGAATGATGCAACTGCCCGGCGAACGGTAGAGGTTAGCTAAAAAGCCCGTCCCAAATGAACTACTAGAGGAGGTCGAGGGGAAGCTGGGGGGCGTCACCCCAGAGCTTTTCAAGGCGGTAGAAGTCGCGGGCTTCGGGAGTGAAGACGTGGACGACGACCGAGCCGTAGTCCATGAGCATCCAGATCTTCTGCTCGCGGCCCTCGATGGAGAACGGATGCTCACCGCAAGCCTCGGCGACCTTCTCCTCGATCTCGTCGACAATCGAATCGACCTGGCGGTTGTTGGTACCGGTGGCAAGCACAAAGTAGTCGCACACGTCGGAAAGCTCGGTCAGGTTGAGCACCTGCACGTCCTCGCCCTTCTTGTCGTAGGCGGCCTGCGCGGCGGCGCGGGCGACATCCTCGGCGGCGACACCGCTCGCGGACAGCGAGGCGGCGGTGCGGTCGGACGTGGCAACGAAACTCTTGTGCTCCACACCTTCAAGAATCTGCTCGTCAGTCATGGTCTCGTCGGCCATGGAATACCTCTTTCTAGACACACCCGAGCTAGCGCAGCTGGGCGTAATGGTTGTAAATCGTAATAGCCGTGGGATAAAGATAGCGCCCGGACTGGATCACATAGACCAGACCCTGCGCAAAACAGGAGAAGAACAACTCGTCGAGCGAGGACTTCCCCACCATCTTGCGCAGCGCATGGGCATAGTCGCCGTGACGGTTGGGCTCGATGGCATCTGCCACAAAGACCACCATATCGAGCAGCGTCATGTCGCAGGCACCCACGGTGTGACGGTCGACAGCCTGGAAAACGGCCGGCGACAGCTCGGGAAAAAGCTGCGGAAGCTCATAGGCGGCAACAGGGCCATGCAAAAGCGGCGTCGCGGCGGAAGGAGAGCCGACAACCTTGATGCCATAGTGAAGCGCGCGGGCCACGAGCTCATCATCGGAAAGCACCTTGTCCCAGTCGTGAATTAAGCCGGCGGCAGCGGCATCAAAGCGGTCAACGCCGTAGACCTCGGCCAGATGAAGTGCGGTCTCGGCAACACCCAGCGAATGCACATAGCGCTTGCGCTTATCTTTCATGCGAACATCGAGCAGCTCTTGAATGCGCTTGAGCAGCGCGCGCTCATCGCCCTCAAACTGATCCTCTACCGACAACGTAGCCCCCATCACTCAAAATCTTCTTGACCCAGATCGACATACAAACTGCGCTTGCGAATGTAGCCGAGCACAGACTCGCTCGTAAGATAGCGCACGCTCATGCCGCGGGCAACTCGCTTACGAATGTTCGTCGAGCTGATCGCCAGCGCCGGAATCTGAATATAGCGCACATCGAACGGCAGCCCCGACTCTTTGATTCGGGCACGCGCCGTATCGATATCAAAACCCGGTCGCGTCGCCGCAATAAAGGTAGCAAGCTCAGCGATTCGCTCGGCATCATGCCAGGTCACAATATCGATAATCGCGTCGGCGCCCGTAATAAAGTAGAGCTTTACCTGCGGCGGGTAAAAGTCGCGAAGGGCATGAAGCGTATCGGCCGTATAGGTTACGCCCGGACGGTCAATCTCGAACCGGCTCGCCAAAAAGGCCGGGTTCGCGGCGGTGGCGAGGACCGTCATGGCATAACGGTCCTCGGCAGGCGTCACAGGCTTGTCAAGCTTAAAGGCGGGAGAGCCCGCCGGCATAAAGAGCACAGCGTCCAAGTCGAGCGACTCGCGCGCCTGCTCGGCAGTCACCAGGTGCCCGTAATGAATCGGGTCGAATGTGCCGCCCATAATGCCAAGCCGAAACTCTTTGCCCTCTTTTATGGGCAGCTCGGGCAAACCGATTCCACCGCGCAGCGACATGGCTTACTCGCCCTCCGAGGTCTCGGCATCGTCCGCGGCATCCGCCGCATCGACAACCTCGACGCCCTCATCCGCAGCATCGGCCACGTCAATGGCCTCAACGGCAACGTCCTCGCCAGCGTCCTCGAGCTCCTCGTACTCCGAGAAGTCCTCAGCGCCCTCAAAGTCAAAGGCACGCTGGCAAATGCGGACCTCGTCGCCCGCATGGCAACCGGCCTTCTCGAGCGCGTCGTCAACACCCATACGCGCAAACTTGTGCTGCAGGTAGATGACGGCTTCCTCGTTTTCCCAGTCGGTCTGGATGACCATGCGCTCGATGGCACGACCGACCACACGGAAGGCACCGGGCTCTTCCTGGACAATGCGGAAACGCTTCTCGCGCTGCAGACGGCGGCGCTCCCACTCTTCGTCGCGAAGATCGACAGGCTCATCGAAGACCGCCAGCTCGGCGCGCAGCTTAGCCACCTGCTCGCCCACGGCAAGCATCAGCGTGTTGAGGCCGGCGCCCGTCACGGCGGACACGGCAAAGAACATATGTCCATCGTCGAGCGCGGCGCGCTTGAGGTCGGCAATCTTGTCGGCCGTGCCCGGCGCATCGCACTTGTTGGCGACAACGATTTGCGGGCGCTCCGAGAGCTCTGCGCCATACTGCTCGAGCTCACGGTTGATGATGCGGTAATCCTCAACCGGGTCGCGATCCTCAAAACCGCCCGTCATGTCGACGACATGCATGATGAGCGCCGTGCGCTCAATGTGGCGCAGGAACTGGTGGCCCAGGCCCTTGCCCTCGCTCGCGCCCTCGATCAAACCAGGAACGTCGGCAACGACGTAAGAATACTCACCGGCACGCACCATGCCGAGGTTCGGCACGAGCGTGGTAAACGGATAGTCGGCGATCTTGGGTCGGGCGGCACTCATGCGCGCAATGAGCGAGGACTTACCCACCGAGGGGAAACCCACGAGCGCGGCATCAGCCATGAGCTTCATCTCGAGCTCAATCCAGTGCTCCTCGGCCGGCTCGCCCAGCTGGGCGAATGCGGGCGCGCGGCGCACCGACGTCACAAAGTGCGTATTGCCCAGACCGCCGGCACCGCCGGGCGCCACAACGACGCGCTCGCCATCATGCACCAAGTCGGCAATCTCGAACATCGGGGTCTGCGTCTCGGGGTCGAGCTCGCGCACCACGGTACCCATGGGAACCTTGAGAATAAGGTCCTCGCCGCTCTTACCGTTACGACGGGCACCCTGCCCGTGCGTGCCGCGCTCGGCGCGGAAGTGATGCTTAAAGCGGTAATCGATCAGCGAAGACAGCTGAGCATCGGCCTGGATGACGACATTGCCGCCACGACCGCCGTCGCCGCCATCGGGGCCGCCCTTGGGGACAAATGCCTCGCGCCTAAACGACATGCATCCGGCTCCGCCGTCGCCGCCGCACACGTTAATGCGGCTGATATCGGTGAACTGTGACAACAGAATCGCCTCCTACAAAAAGAGGGAGACCCTTGAATCCTAAAACTCAAGTGCCTCCCACATATGTGCTCTATGAAGGGTGAATTACGCGTTCGCGAGCGGGCGTACGCTGACCCTGTGCTTGATACCCTTGTGGAACTCAACGGTACCGTCGACCAGCGCGAACAGCGTGTCGTCCTTGCCACGGCCAACGTTCTCACCCGGGTGGATGTGCGTGCCGTGCTGACGGACGAGAATCGTGCCCGTGGTTACCGTCTGGCCGGCATAGCGCTTCGTGCCAAGGCGCTGACCGCGGGAGTCACGGCCATTACGGGAGGAACCGAGTCCTTTTTTGTGTGCCATTGTGTATACCTACTCTTTCGTTACGAGTGTAATCTACTCGGCGACGGGAGCCTCGGCAACAGCCTCGGCCTCTGCCTTGACAGCCTTCTTGGCGCGGGACGTAGCCTGGACCTTCACGATCTTCAGCTTGGTGAGCTGCTGACGGTGACCCTTCAGACGACGATAGCGCTTACGCTTGTGGAACTTGAAGACCAGCTGCTTCTCGCCCTTGAACTGCTCAACGATCTGAGCGGTAACCTTGGCCTTGGCCAGCTTGTCGGGATCGGTGACGATCTTCTTACCATCGTTGAGGAAGATGACCGGCAGGGTGACCTTGTCGCCCTCATTGCCCTCGATCTTCTCGACGGTGATGACATCGTCGGTGGCGACCTTGTACTGCTTGCCGCCCGTGTTAACGATTGCGTACATGTTTACTTGCCCTTCATGCATCAGTTAGTGCAACAGCCGAATATAGTAGCAGGCGAAAATACCCCCGTCAACGAGTATGTGGAGCAAATCCACAAGTTCGCACAGGTATGGGGCTGACGAGTCGGCCCTCGTCGTCCTCGCATGCTTGATTCTGACGCTCGACATCGTAGGAGCAGATGGTCACGAGGTCTTGCATACCGGTGGAAACAATAGGTGCATCCACGCCCGGGGTCAAGCCCTGCAACAAAACATCAGCAGCGGAAAGCAAAATTTCCGGACGCATGGAGCCCTCGTTGTCGGCATGGGTGTCGAGCATGAGCACCAAATGGTCCGGGCGCTCCCCCGCCGTGAGCTCATAGCCCACGAGCGTGTGATCCAAATCCAAGCGCTTGCTCTTTTTGCCGCGCGCGTAGTCGATGCTATGGTCCGCGCGCAGCGTGTCAATCGCACGACGCACCTCGTCGGCGCTTACGGGCGCCTCGGGATCCAAGTGCAGGTCGATGCGATACGACAGACGCGTGAGTTGCGCCGTCAACGCCGGCGTGCGCACGTCGATGTACGCCGCCTCGATGGGCGCCAGATCGGCCGGAGACGCCGCAGCTAGGCGCCCAAACGCCTCGTCGAGCGCCACGAACTCGGTCATAAACAGGTCATACCACTCGCAGATCGACGACGTACCCACCGGTAGCGCCGAAGAGAAGCCCACTCGCATGTGCGGAGAGAAGCCCTGCGTGACGGCATAGGGAAGTCCCGCACGGCGCACGATGCGCTCAATGGTATGGATTACTTCGAGATGGCCCAGGTACTTAAGGCGATCGCGCTTGCCATAGCGAACACGAAGTCTAAAGAGCGTGGGGTTGTCGGTCAGGCGCTCACTCATGCGCGATCACCCATCAATACATTCTTGGCGTGGAGCGTGGGGCAGATTCCGCAGCCGGTGCACGACGTGCGGGTGCAGTCGGGAGTCGTGACACCCTCGAGCGAGCGACGGTACTCGCGCTCGAGGAAGCCGCGCGTGCAGCCGGGGCTCACATGCTCCCACGGCAGACGCCAGTCCAACTCGTAGGGCAGGTGCACGAGCTCATTGAGGTCGATGCCGTTTTTGGCAGCAGCCTCCTTCCAGTTATCGAGCGAGAAATGCTCTACCCAGGCGTCAAAGCGAGACCCCGAGCGCCAAGCATCGATGATGACGGGCGTCATGTCACGACCGGCGCGGGAGAGCGCGGCCTCGATGAGCGAGGTCTCGGCATCGTGGTAATGCACGCGGACGGCACGGTTGCGAACGCTCGTGATGAGCAGCTTCTGGCGACGCTTGACGTCGTCGTAGTCGAGCTGCGGGCACCACTGGAACGGCGTGGCAGCCTTGGGGATAAAGACCGAAACCGAGATGGACACCGAGATCGAGCCGCGACGAGCCTTGGGCACCACGGAACGACCGAGCTCCAGCACGTGATCGGCCAGATTGGCGATGGCCACGATGTCCTCGTCGCGCTCGCCGGGAAGGCCCATCATAAAGTAGAGCTTCATGCGGTTCCAGCCGGCCTCGAAGGCCGCCTTGGCCGCACGGTCCAGGTCCCCCTCGGTCACGTTCTTGTTAATGATGTCGCGCATGCGCTGGCTGCCGGCCTCGGGCGCGAACGTCAGGCCGCCCTTCTTTTCGCCGGCGACCGACTCGGCCATATCCACGCCAAACGAATCCAGGCGCTGCGACGGAATAGACACGCGAATACCCGTATCCTCCAGGCGACGGTTGAGCCTGCCGAGCACGTCACGAATGCAGGAGTGGTCGGTCGTGGAGAGCGAGGTCAGCGACACCTCGTCATAGCCGGTCTTTTCCAGACCCTGAATCACCGACGAGACGATCTGGTCGGCCGAGCGCTCGCGCACCGGGCGATACGTCATGCCGGCCTGGCAAAAACGACAGCCGCGGGCGCAGCCGCGCAGAATCTCGATAGACAGGCGATCGTGAACCAGCTGCGCATAGGGCACGCACGACTGCGACAGCGGATTCGTGGCGCCGAAATCCTCGACGACGCGTTTGTAGACCACGGTCGGCGCATCCTTGCCCTCGCGCGGCACGGTGTAGCCATGCGGCGAGCAGGGCTCGTCGTGACGAACCTCATAGAGCGACGGCACGTAGTTGCCGGCAATGGATGCAAGCTGCTCAACAATCTGCGCGCGCGGAACTCCTTCGTCGCGCAGGCGGCGATGCAGCTGGCAGGTCTCGAGCAGCGATTCCTCGCCCTCGCCGATGAGGATGGCATCGAAGAAGGCCGCGTACGGCTCGGGGTTGTACACCGAGGGGCCGCCGGCGATGATGATGGGGTCGTCTTCACCTCGGTCGGCCGCTAACAGCGGAATGCCAGCGAGGTCGAGTGCCTCGAGGAAGTTCGTCACCGCCATCTCGTGCGGCACATGCAGGCCGACGATATCAAACGAAGCGACCGGCGCTGCACCCTCGAGCGAGAGCAGCGGAATGCCTGCCTCGCGCATAGCGTCACCCATATCGGGCCACGGCACATAGCCACGCTCGCAGGAGATGCCCTCGGCCTGGTTAAGGATGTTGTAGAGGATGGCGATACCCTGGTTGGGCAGACCAACCTCGTACACATCCGGGTAGATCAGGCAGCAACGGTAGTCGGCATCGGCCTTGGAAAGCGTGCCCCACTCGTGATCGATATAGCGACTCGGCTTCTCGACCTTGGCGAGCAGCGGCTCAATTAAATGAAAGCAGTCTTGATACGGAACGCGCAACGGAAAACCCCTAAGCAGCGAGATCGGATGCGTCTTGGTAGGACGCCATAGGACGGGTAGCACCCGCGACCGTGGTCACCAGATCGCGAACGCGGGAGAACGTGGCAGTGACCACCTCGTTGGCACGGCTGTAGTCGACATCGCGCTCGTAGAGCGAAACGAGCGCACGGCCCATGCCATAGGTGCCCGCGGCAGCAGTGAGCGCCTTGACGGCAAACCCAATATGCGGCGTCTGCTTGACGAGCGCGCGGGTGACCGCGCGGATCACAAGACCGCCGGCAAGCACGCCCGCGACCTCGTAGCCGCGCTCAGGCTTAATGCCGCGTCCAAAGACGGCAGCGAGCTCAAAGAGCATGCCCACCTGCGCCAGCGCCATAACGGGATAATCGGCGCCCGGCAAAAACACCAGCGCACCGGTCGCCATATTGGTGAGCGCGCACGAGGTGATGATACGATTAGCTGCCGCGATGCGCATAAAGGCAAAATTCGCCGCAAAAGCCGTTTCCTTGTCGGTGCGATCGAGAATCCAGCGGGCAAGCGTCTCGAGCAGATACGTCTTATCGGTTGCCGCCACCACGCCGAGCATGGGCGTGGACTCCTCGATAAACGGCACCTCCACAGCAGACTCGGCAAGCACGCACACGGGCGCGCCAGCGATCACGAGCTCCTGCACGGCACTCTCCAAGCGGTCGGAGCCGCACGAGAGCACCAGCACCACATCGGTATCGGTCTTTGGAGCAATTCGCTCCTCCCCCAGACGCTCGACGCGCACAATGCCCGAGGTCGTCTGCGGCACAAAGGCGTCACGCACCGTCTCAGCAAGAAAGCGCGAGGCGGACGAATCCAGATAGACCGAGACGCGCACCGGCGTATCGGAATCCTTCTTAACGGACGCGCCCATCTTAAAAGCGCGGGTCAGCTTATCTACGGGAATTATCATAGCAAACCCCTCCAGCGGTTACGCGGCGCCCGAACGATGCCGCCATATGGATTGTACGATACCCACCGTCAGCAGCTGAATCATCATCGAAGACGAACCGAAGCTAATAAACGGTAGCGGAATACCGGTAATCGGCATCATGCCGATGCACATGCCGATGTTTTCGAAGGTCTGGAACGCCCACATGCCAACGATGCCCACACACGAAAGACGCAAGAACAGCGACTCACACTTAAAGGCGACGCGAATCGTCGAAAAGATCAGCAGCACGTAGAGGCACAGGAGCAAAAAGGAACCGCAAAAGCCAAAGGTCTCGGACAGGAAGGCGAAGACGAAGTCGGTGTGGAACTCAGGCAGAAAGCCGCCGGCCGACTGCGTCGCATGGCCCAAGCCCTTACCAAAGAAGCCGCCCGAGCCAACGGCGATAAGCGACTGTTGCAGGTTGTAGGCATCGTCCGAATCGGCATTATCGGGGTCGATAAAGACCGTCAGGCGGTTCATCTGATACTGCTTGATGAGCACATCGTGGCCGAGCAACGAATCAAAGACCGAATCGAGCGCCAGGACGAGGGCCACCAGGCCCACGAGAAGGGCCAGGGTCGACAGCACCCATTCGCGGCGCGCACCGCTCATGCAGATGACGATGGCGCCCGAGACCAGCACGACCAGGCCCGAGCCCAGGTCGCCCATGGCAACGACGGCCAAAAACGGGATGGACAGCATGCCGCAGAGCTTGACGTAGTCGCGAACGGTATCGATGCGGCCGTTATACTGCGAGCCAAGCGTGGCGATAAAGAAGATGGTGATGAGCTTGGCAAGCTCGACCGGCTGGAATGTCAAGCCGATACCGGGAATCTTGATCCAGCCCGTCATGCCCAGACCGCCCGTATAGGACAGGCCCGGAATCTTGGGCGAGAAGATCACAATAAGGTCAATGACGAGCAGCGCCGTCGAGAAGTTAGAGATGCCGCGCAGATCGGTACGCCAGACGAGCACCGCAAGCACCGCGCCAATGCCAATGCCCAGCAGGTGGCGCGAGAATGAGGCGTCGGCCTTAAACTGTGACGCCGACCAAATAATGATGGCACCGTAGGCGACAAGCGCGACGGTAGCCACGAGCACACCGATATGCACCTTTTGACGAAACGTGCCGCGCGAGGCCGAAAGTTGCTTGTTGACGCGGTCCAGGCTGCTGCGAGAGCCGGTCTTGGTTGAACGGAACAGATCCGCCGGAGAAAAATCCATCGCAACCTCCTATCGAACCGAAGAATCGCCCGAGGCCGAAGAGGTATCGGGCTCGTCATAAATCACGCCGAGCACATCGCGCACGACATGCATCGCGGTATCTGAGCCACCGCCGCCCTGCTCCAGGACAGTAGCGATGACATACTTGGGATCATCGGCCGGTGCATAGGCGCAGAACCACGCGTATTCGTCCTCGCCGCTTTTCTCGCCCGTGCCCGACTTGCCGTATACCTGCGGCGTCAGGGTGCCAAAGTGAGCCGCCAGGGACGTCGATGCCGTGTAAATCACGTCGTGCATGCCGTTGCGAACAAGAGCCAAATCCGAATCGCTGTTGATCTTGGCCTCCAGGCGCTTCTTCTTGCCCTTGCCGTTGTACTTATAGGCATCGCCGTCGCCATCGCGCGACACGGCAGACAAAAACACGTGAGGCACGTACTGTTTGCCGCCGTTGGCAAGACCCATATAGGCGCACGCCATCTGCAAAGGCGTCACCAGGATGTCGCCCTGGCCGATGGCAATGTTGGTCATATCGCCGGCATTCCACTTGCGGTCCTCGGCAGAGGCGTCGGTGAAGTACGACTCTTTCCACTCGGCATCGGGAATACGGCCCGCGCCCTCACTCGGCAGATCGATGCCGCAGGTCTTGCCTAGGCCCCAGCGACGAAAGACCTCCTGCAGCCCCTCGGAATGTTGCTCGTCATAAAAGAACGCCTTGCCCATGTCGTAGAAGACGGGGTCGCACGAGTTGGCGATACCCGACTGCAGCGTCATGGTGCCGTGGCCAGACGTCAACCAGCAGCGCTTGCCCCAAGCCTTGCCCAGGCCAGTCCAATAGCCCGTGCAGTTGGTTGTCTGCGTTGAAGTGTAGGTTCCAAACTCAAGACCGGCCAGTGCCGAGAGCGGCTTGATGGTCGAGGCCGACATGTACTGTCCGCTAATGGCGCGGTTGAGCAGCGGGTGCGAACCCTTGTCATCATTGAGCTCGGTCCACACGTCATTTGAGACGCCGCCGATAAAGACGGACGGATCGAACTTGGGCTGGCTCGCCATGCCCAGGATCTCGCCATTGTTGGGATCGAGACACACCACAGCGCCGTTGCCGGCATTGCTGTAGCCAGTGGTCTTGGCAAGCTCGATGGCGCTCGCCAGCGCCGTCTCACAGGCCTGTTGGATCTTAAGGTCGAGCGTGAGCTTAATGTCGGAGCCGGCCTTGGCGGGCACGGCGCCGGCCTGACCGGTCACGTTGCCCGAGGCATCGACCTTGACGGTCTGCTCGCCACGAATACCCTGCAGCAGGTTTTCGTAGTAGCTCTCAACACCCGCCTGGCCCACGATATCGCCCGACTGGTACGTAATCCGGCCAGCAGAAGCATCATCATCACCAGAGGTTTTCTTATTCTGGGCCTCGAGCTGCTCGGAGGTAATGGTGCCGGTATAGCCCAAGATATGGCATGCCGTCTCGCCATATGGATACTGGCGCTCGGTACGCTCGGCAATCTTGACACCCGGGAACTCGCCGGCGTGCTCCTGAATATAGGCAACCGTGGAGCGACGGACGTCCGTCGCGATGGTATGCAGGCTCTGAGCGCCCTCGGAATTGTCCTGAATATTGCGCAGAACCGCCACGTAGGGCATACCGAGCACGTTGGCAAGATGGCGAACCAGAACCTCATCCTCGGCAAGGTCGCGGTAGGCCACGACAGCAAGTGAGGGACGGTTCTGGACAAGTGCCACGCCATTGCGGTCGAGGATGCGGCCGCGCACAGCGGGTGTGGTAACGGTGCGCGTCTGATTGCTATTAGCCTGCTTTTCGTAATAGTCCGACGAGACCATCTGCATGCCCCACAGCTTGACGGCAAGCGCCGCGAACATCGCGCCCACACCCGTGGTGAGGATGGAGAAGCGGCCCTTAAAGGCGGTCGCCGCGGTATTGCCCTCGCCCTCGGTGGCGCGCGGGGCCGTTCCATGCTGCGTATCGTAGGTAAAACGAGAATCGCCGCGACGCATGATGACCAGTGCGACCACGATGGCCACAACCAGCACGATACCGGCGATAATAACCGTCATCTGGGAAGACATCTACGAGCCTCCCCTATTTGAGCTTACGGGTCTTGGGCTTAAAGCGCATGCCCGTCTGGCGTCCGCCACGTGCGGAGAATCCATAACCGGACTGCGGCACGACGCCGGACATCAAAAACGGAATGGCAACCAGACCCGTCAGGATCGAAGACGGCAGTGCATGGCCGAAGATCGCCACGACAAAGCTCGTCTCCAAACCCATAAACAGCAAGATGATGCTGTAGATCACATTAATGACGAACGCGAAGGCGCCCACAGTGATGCCGCGCGCACTCGGGGTACCGCCCGTCTGACCGGCAGCGCTATGCACCAGGGCAAAAGAACCCACGGTCAGCAGGAGCGACATAACGCCCACCGGCACGGCAGCGGAAAGGTCATAGAACAAGCCGCTGCAAAAACCGCACACGACGGCACGGGTCGGGTCGCCCGAGAACACGCTTAGGCACACCAGGATAATCATAAAGTTGACGCGACCGCCCGCAATGGAGATCTGCGGTGCCAGGCCTGCCTGCAACAGCACGCACACGATGGCGGCGATTACAAACGTGCGGGAGCTCATCCCCTGCTCATGTAGATCCATGGACATGCCCCCTATTCGCTCGAGCCGGAATCGGTCGTCTCGGACGTGTCGGAACTGTCATCCGGGCTCTCGTCCTTCGTCTTGGTCGCAGCATCGCGCGACGTTCCCTGCGGCGTGCTGTTGGCCGTGTTCACGTCCTCATCCGAGGCCGACTGTTCGTCGGTCAGCGAGGTAATGACCAGCACTTCCTCGTTGTTCTCGGCCGTCGTCTGGGCGCGCACCACAATGGTGTAGTACACGTCGTTTGCCGATTTCTCAACCGACGAGACGGTGCCGAGCGGTAGACCCTTGGGGAACACACCGCCAATGCCCGAGGTCACGATGATGTCGCCAACCTTAACGTCGGAGTCGACGCTCACGTACTCAAGACGCAGCGTGCCGTCAGCCTGACCCTGCAGCATGCCCTGGGCGCGCGTGTCCTGCACCATAGCGGACACGCCCGAGTTCTCGTCGCCAATCAGGCGCACGGTGGACGTCTTGGCCGAGACCTCGATAATCTGGCCTATGACACCGGCAGAACTCGTCACAGGCATGTTGATGGTAAGACCGTCGGCAGAACCCTTATCGATGGTGACGGTCGAGGTCCAGGCATCGCCCGAAGCGCCGACGATACGAGCTGCGGTTGATTTGAGGTTGTAGGTCGACTGCAGGCCGACCAGCCCCTCCAGTCGCTCGGCGGTCTTTTGAGCCTCGGAGAGCTCGGCAACCTTAGAGGTCAGTTCCTCGTTTTGCTTCTTAAGCTCGTCAAGCGTGTCCTGCGACGCCGTAAGGTTAGAGAACACGTTACCGATCGCATTGAAGGGAGCCGCCACAGCCGAGCCCACAAAGCGCACCGGCGAGGTAATCGTCGTCACGCCCGAGCGCACGGCATGAATCGGTCCTGCCTCGCCCTCGCGGATGTAAAACGTGAGCAGCAACACCGAAATCAGGCTGAAAACAATCAACGGGCGCATACCCGTTGATTGTCGCTTGGTATTCAGATTTGTGGAGAAACCCGAAGATCGTGCCAAATGGAATCCACCTTTTGGAAATTAAGCATTGGTCTGGACGAAGCCGCCATCAAACGCATTGGCCTCGAGCACGCGGGCACAGCCGTTAACGACGTTATCGAGCGCCGTGGGGCTGACGTTGACCGAAACACCGGTCTCATCGCGCAGGCGCACGTCGAGACCGCGCAGCAGCGCGCCGCCACCGGTCAGCAAAATGCCGTAGTACATAAGGTCCGAGGCAAGATCAGGAGGCGTAGCGTCGAGTGCGTCCTTGACGGCCTTGGCCATCTCGTCGAGCGGCTTGTTGAGCGCGCGACGAATCTCCTCGCTCTCGATGCGCACGGTCTTGGGCAGACCGGTGATCACGTCGCGGCCGTTGACCTCGACGTCGAGCTCGTCCTTGAGCGGCACGGCGGAACCGACCTTGATCTTGATGTCCTCTGCCGTACGCTCGCCGATGGCCAGGTTGTAGGCATCGCGAACGTGCGTGAGGATGGCCTGATCGAACTCGTCACCGGCAATACGAATGGACTGCGAAACGACGATGCCGCCCATAGCGATAACGGCAACCTCGGTGGTACCGCCACCGATGTCGATGACCATGGAGCCGGTGGGCTCCTCAACGGGAAGGTCGGCGCCGATAGCGGCGGCCATAGGCTCTTCGATCAGATAGGCCTGGCGGGCACCGGCCTGGATCGTGGCCTCAAAGACAGCGCGCTTCTCAACCGACGTGACACCGGAGGGAACGCAGACGACAACACGCGGACGCGGAGTCCACGGATAGCGCTTCTCGGACGCCTTATCGATAAAGTAGCGAAGCATGGCCTCGGTAACATCGAAGTCGGCGATGACGCCGTCCTTCAGGGGACGAACGGCCACGATGTTGCCGGGCGTACGGCCGAGCATGCGCTTTGCCTCGATACCGACCGCCAGGATGCGCTCGTCGTTCTTGTCGATGGCGACAACGGAGGGCTCGCGAATGACGATGCCCTTGCCGCGCACGGAGACAAGCGTATTTGCGGTGCCGAGGTCGATGGCAAGATCGCCCGCATAGCTACCGAAGAACATATCCATCAAAGAAAACAACGCAACTCCTGATGTGTTGGATGATTGCTGGAAAACTACTAGCTCATCATACTAGCGCAAGCCCGGCACCTCACTTGCGGTGAAGCGCCGGGCAAAGCTAAATCCCATAAGGTCACTACTGGTTGTCAGCAGCCGAGAAATCCATATCGAGCGAAGAAATGGCCCAGCCGATATGGTTGTCGGAGCGCACGAATTTGACGGTGTACTCCTGCTCGCCGCCCTTGGACAGCGATGCCTTCACCTTAGCGGTCGTCTCGGTCATGGACTGATCCATGCCCTCGACGGACACGGTGGCACCCTGCGGAATGGAGGAGATGATCATCGACTTAGCGTCCTCGGACAGGCTCGAGGCCAGACAAGACTCGGCCTTTGCGGTGTCACCGTCACCGGCAGCCTGGAACAGATCGGTAACGACAGACTCCTGAGACGGGAAGCCAAAGCCGCGCGTGTAGGCAAAGCCCAGACCGCCCGCGGCGATCAAAATGAGCAGAAGCAGCACGATGAAGACTTTAAGACCCGTGTGGCGATGGCGACGACGGACCTTGGCCTGCTTACGATCCTGACGGTCCTGCTGGACCATCTCGGACTCGGACAGCGTAAAGAAGCCGGTGTCCGAGGGATCGGGCATAAACTGACCGGTCGCGCCGGTAGGATCGAGCGGATCGACGGCAGAAGCGTCCATCGCGGGCGCCGGAGCCGTGGCCATGGCCGTCTGGGCAGACAGCGCGGCAAGCGAATCGTGCACGCGGGCAAGCTCGTCGGCCTGCTCGGAGGTGAGCTGGTAGATGCCATCGGCAGTAGCGGCGTTAAAGGCATCGAGTGCGTCGGAGGGACGGCCGGCGGCAGAAAGCGCCTGACCCATGCCGGCGTTGAGCGCACGCGTGTCGTCGCGGGGACCGGCAAAGTCGATAGCCGTGCGGTAGGTCTCCACGGCATCCGCCGGACGGCCGAGCTTAATGAAGCAACGACCGAGCTCGCCGAGTGCGGCGGCAGGAGCCGGATTGGCGCCGTCGATGGCAGCCTGACGGAAGGCGGTTCCCGCGTTGGCATAGTCGCCCGACTGGAACAGCGCATTGCCCAGGCCCAGATAGGCCTTGAACGGCGTGGCATAGGAAGCATCCTGCGTAGCGGCAGAGAAAGCCTGGGCGGCCGTCGTGTAGTCGCCCACGGCGGCGAGCGCCTTGCCGCGGTTGGTGAGCAGCGCGCCGCGCTTGCCGTAGGTGCCGTCGTTGAGGGCGGCGGCATAGGCCTCGGCAGCCTCGGCATACATGCCCAGGTGCATCAAGGCGTTGCCACGAAGGTGATCGGCCTCGCCCATAATCTCATCGGGAGTCTTTGCCGCCCCAAGCATCTGGGCTGCAGCAGAAAAATCACCCGCGCGGTAAGCGGCGCGGCCCTGTTGGATCAGCTGGCTATTCAAGAAAGTCCCCTTTACTCGTGAACAATCTCGACATGGACGATCTCGTCGCCGGCACGCAGCTGCGAAATCACATCGAGACCCTCGACCGTGGTACCAAAGACGGTGTAACCAGAATCGAGGTTATGCTGGGCACCCAGGCAGAAGTAGAACTGCGAACCCGCGGAATCGGGATCCATGGAGCGTGCCATGGCAAGGGCGCCATCGACATGGCTGTTGCGCGGATTGGTGGCAAACTCGCCCTTGATGCAGTAGCCGGGGCCACCGGTACCGGGCATGCCGTCGGGGCCCTCAAGACCGGCGGCGACGTCGGCGCCGGACATGTCGCGGGTATTGGGGTCGCCACCTTGGATAACAAAACCGGGCACATAGCGATGGAACTTAAGGCCATCATAGAAGCCCATCGTGGAAAGCTCGCAGAAGTTCGCGACATGAATGGGAGCGCCCTCGCCGTCAAACTTGACCTTGATGGTACCCTTCGACGTCTCGATTACGGCGCACTCGTCGCCGACAAGCTGATACTCGGGCGTGTAGAGCTCTTTCTTAAAACCAAACATGTGGTTCCTTCCTCGTGCGTTTAAAGCATATTTGTACGAATTGTAGCAATAAGCACGGGCTTACATCAATTGCGCACGTAGGTTATGCCGACTATGGCGAACTAATTTTAGGAACGCTGCTGCGGCTTCCAGGAACCCACATTGGCATCGTACTGGTTCAGCGCGCTGTTGCCACCCTGCGCGATGGGCGCCAGGATCTCGCTTTGGTGGGAACTCATCGACTCGCCATCGGGAATGGCCAGCGAGATATCCCAGCTCTGGCAGATCACGTCAACGCGCTCATACATCCACTCGGCAAGCTGCTTTAAGTGGGCGATGTCATCCGCATAGACCGTATCGTCCTGGTACTTAAGGTTGTTGAGCTCATCTTGCGTCTTTTTGATCTGGTCGCGCAGGGCGTAGGCACTCTGCGACAGCTCCTGACGGGTGGACAGCGGCGTTCGGAGATAGCCGTTGTTAAAGGAATCGATGACCTCGCCGATCTGGTCCTCGTCAGCGTAGGACACGATGGTCTGATACAGACCGTCGAGCCTGGTATAGAGCTGATCATCGGTGAGCACGGTTTCTTCCTGGACCACCTCCGCAGAATCGTCCTGCTTGGTATCGTCCTCAGTGGCCTCGCCCTTTTGGCGCGTGGGGAAGGTGGTCTGTGCAGCTTGGCCAAACTGGTCGTAGAAGCCGGGCATAACACCCATGGGATCGGTCGTCACGAACCAATAGGCACCGCCGCAAACGACGGCAAGGACCGCGATTACGATAAGCGGCTTGGGAATATGACGCTTGTGCTTGTGATAGGCGTCCTCGTCGGGGTGCACCTTGCGCTTGGGTTTTTGAGCATCGTCATGCAGGGAAACGGGCATGGGAATATCGACCTTGGGGATACCGAAATCCTTATCGAAAGCCGGCAGCACGCAGGTCTCATTGGGGTCGGCGGCGTCCGAAAGCACCGCAGCGGCAGAGGCCGGCGCATGCGGCACCTCGGTATCGATCTGCTCTTGCGTTAGGCGCGGAAAGCCCGCCGTGCGGCCCGCTGCCAGGTCGGATGCGGCCGCGTCCTCGGAGAGGATACCCGGAGCGGGGCGTCCGCATTTGGGGCACGTACGATCATGCGGAGAAAGACGGGCACCGCAGCCCTCACAGAACACGAATTCGGTGTGCTCGGGACCATCGCCCGGACCCACATAGGCGTTGCAGTAGGGGCAGAACGAGGCGCCGTCCTCGATGGTCTTAAGGCAATGCGGACAGATCACGGCATCCTCTTTTCGAAGCAATTCAAACAATCGAGGTTAGAGCATAACATCGCCAAGGCCCCACAGGAGCAAGGCACCAATTCAACATCGCCAGGGCGCGTAGTTACTTCTTCTTTTTGCTCGGCATCGAGACTTTGATGCCTTGGGCGGACTTGGTTACGCGGGAGCGCTTGACTCCGGTACTCTTCTTTTTCTTGGGCTGGGCCTGGGCCACGCCCTCGAGTGCGCGGGCCTCGGCCTCACGAACGGTGCGAGCTTCGCGGCGCTGCGCCATGTCGGCGGCGACGCGCTTGGCAAAACGCTCGGCCGTCGAACCCGTCGAGCTCACCTTGCCGCCACCGCGACCCAAGCGGACGCGCACACCGCGGCCAAAACCAGTTGCGGCATGACGACGACGCGGCTTGAGCGAATCCATCATCGTGGCGAGCTTAAAGAACACCGAGCAGGTGATGACCACGATGACAGCCAAGATAACCATCTGGCCCATCGACAGGTTGGCAATAGACAGCAGCTTCGGGAATCCGATAACGCCCGTCAGGATGCCGGCAACTACAAACACAAAGAGCGCCACACGTAAGGGCGTGAGGGGCTGCGAGATACGCCAGATCAGGCTGACACTCGCCGCGCACGACGTAAGTAGGCACATCGTAGACAGCGTGAGCTGGTTAAAGCCGAACACGCGCGCCACAAAGATATCGAGCGCCGCGGCCAAAATGACCGCAAGCAACGCCGGCAGTGCCCGCTTGAGCACGTTCGTCAGGAACGACCCCTTCACGCGAGCATTGTTGGGCTCCAGGCCCAACACAAAGCCCGGCGCGCCAATGCAGAAGAAGTTGATGAGCGTCATCTGAATCGGCTCGAAAGGGTACGGCGGCAGTGCGATGCACAGCGCCGCCAGGCCCATCGAGAACAGCGTCTTAGTCAGGAACAGCGAAGCCGAACGCTGCAGGTTGTTGATGGAGCGACGGCCCTCGGCCACCACGGCGGGCATCGAGGCAAAGTCGTTGTCGACGAGCACGATCTCGGCCACGTTACGCGCGGCATCGGAGCCGGCCGCCATGGCCACGGAGCAGTCGGCCTCCTTGAGCGCCAGCACGTCGTTGACGCCGTCGCCTGTCATGGCCACGGTGTGCTCGCGGCGCTTGAGCGCCTGCACGAGCTCGCGCTTCTGCTGCGGGGTCACACGACCAAAGACATGGTAGCGGTCCACTGCGGCATCGAGCTTGGCCGGCGTATCGAGCGTCGTGGCGTCCACATAAGCGTCCGCCCCCGGCACGCCCACCACGCGCGCGATCGACGATACCGTACGCGGGTCGTCGCCACTGATCACGTTGAGAGTCACGCCCTGCTCGTTAAAGTAGCCGATGGTCTCGGCCGCCGAGGTACGGATCTCGTCGCGGATGGTCACAAAGCCCACGGGCTCGGCCTCGCCCACCATATCGCCATCGGGCGTAAAGCCGTCAACGCGCGCCACCACGAGCACGCGGCAGGTATCGGCAAGCTCGGCGACACGGTTCTCGACCTGGGCAAACGCACGATCAGAGAGCACAAACTGCGCCGCACCCATCACATATGAGCCCTGTGCAAACGACGCGCCGCTCCACTTTTTGGAAGACGAGAACGGAATGACCGACAGCGGCTCGGACACCTCGACCGGACGGTCGGCGTAATAGTTGAGCAGCGCCTGACAGGTCTCGTTGGCATCGGCCGAGGTCGCACGTGCGACGTTAGCCAGCGCAAAATCGAGCACCGTGGTATCGACGGGAACGGCGGCGTCGCCCTCCCCCGCACCCATACCCTCGACCGGCAGCGGATAGGTACCCTCGACCTCCATGCGGCCCGACGTGATGGTGCCCGTCTTGTCCAGGCACAGCACGTCGACGCGCGCGAGCGTCTCAATGCAGTAGAGCTGCTGCGCGAGTACCTTGCGGCGGGCCAGGCGCACCGTGGCGATGGCGAGCACCGACGAGGTCAGCAGCACCAGGCCTTGCGGGATCATGCCCAGCAGGGCGCCCACCGTGGACAGCAGCGCCGACGAAGGCACATGACCAGCCAACAGCTCGGAGAAGCACCACGAAAGCGCGCTATTGCCTGGGGTTCCCGCGGCATCCCACAGCTCGCTCACGCTCGAGGCAAACAACGCCAAACCGAGCGGGATCATGATGATGCTCGCAAAGCGCACGATGGCGTTAAGCGCGTTCATGATCTCGGAATTGACCTTTTTGACGTACTTCGCCTCGTTATTAATTTTGACCACGTAGTTGTCGGCGCCGACATGGATCACGCGGGCGCGCAGCAGGCCCGAGTCGATAAAGCTGCCGCTCATGAGCTCGGAACCGGGCTGTTTCTTAATGAGGTCGCTCTCACCCGTCAGCAGGCTCTCGTTCACGAGCGCCTCGCCCGAAACCACCACGGCGTCAGCGGGAATCTGGTCGCCGCGCCCCAGGCGGATGATATCGTCGAGCACGATCTGGTCCAGGTCGAGCTCCACCTCGGCGCCGTCGCGCACCGCAATGGCCTTCTTGGAGGTCAGCAGCGTGAGCTTATCGACCATCTTCTTGGAACGCATGGACTGGATAACGCCAATAGCAGTATTGAGGAACACTACGAACAGGAACGTCAGATTCTTAAACGAACCGGTCAAAATGACTAGGAACGCCAAAATCACGTTGATCAAATTGAACAGCGTGCAGAGGTTCTCGATGATGAGCTCTTTGACCGACTTGGTCTTGAGCTCCATGTTGCGGTTGATCTTACCGGCGGCGATGCGCTCCTCGACCTCGGCGGTCGAGAGTCCGCGCTCGATATCCGTTGCTGCCATACCACGTCCCATCACGTCGCGTCGGTATAAGAAAAACCGCCCGGACCATGCGAGGTTCGGACGGTCTCACGTTCGATGGTGCCCCATGTTGGATTCGAACCAACGGCCTTCTGCTCCGGAGGCAGACGCTCTAATCCCCTGAGCTAATAGGGCCAACGTTTGGCATTATACCCAAGTGCACCACGGGCTATCAAAATAAAAGAAAAAGCTTTGCAATTCCGAGGAAGACGCGGCTCAACGGCCCACTTTAGAAGGCAAAAGCGAGTCAGATAGTATAAACTCTCATGCACCATATGTACACGGCTCGCGATGCGGGCCGTTTTTGCAAGGGTTATCCATCGAGGTGAGAGGCACACCATGATTGCAATTTTAAAAGAGAGCGCCAGCGACGAGGCCGTCAGCCATATCGTCAGCTGGATTGAGAAAAAGGGCCTGAAGACCGATGTCTCGCGCGGCGAGAATGAGACGATCATCGGCCTGGTGGGCGATACGACCAAGATCGACCCGTTCCTGCTCGAGTCCATGGATGTCGTCGAGCGCGTGCAGCGCGTCTCCGAGCCGTTCAAGCGCGCCAACCGCAAGTTCCACCCCGAGGACTCCGTCATCGACTGCGGCCACGGCGTCAAGATCGGCGGCGATCAGTTCCAGGTCATCGCCGGCCCGTGCTCCGTCGAGGGCGAGAACCTCATCCGCATCGCCCGCCGCGTGAAGGCCGCCGGTGCCACGATGCTGCGCGGCGGTGCCTACAAGCCCCGCACTTCCCCGTACGCCTACCAGGGCATGGGCCCCGCCGGTCTGGACCTGCTGTGCGAGGCGTCTGCCGAGCTCGACATGCCGATCGTCACCGAGATCATGGACCCGCGCGACGTGCAGGTCTTCCTGGACAAGAAGATCGACGTCATGCAGATCGGCGCCCGCAACGCCCAGAACTTCCCTCTGCTCAAAGAGGTCGGCAAGACCAAGACTCCGATCTTGCTTAAGCGCGGCATGTCCGGCACGATCGATGAGCTGCTCATGGCCGCCGAGTACATCATGAGCGAGGGCAACGACAACGTCATCCTGTGCGAGCGCGGCATCCGCACCTTCGAGACCCGCACCCGCAACACCTTCGACCTCAATGCCGTGCCGGTGCTGCACCACCTGTCGCACCTGCCCGTCGTCGCCGACCCCAGCCACGCCACCGGCTACACCCGCTACGTTGAGCCCATGGCGCTCGCCGCGACCGCCTGCGGTGCCAACGGCCTAGAGATCGAGGTCCACGACGAGCCCAGCCGCGCATGGTCCGACGGCGCCCAGGCCCTCACCCCCGATCAGTTCGACGACACCATGCGCCGCATCCGAGCCATTCGCGAGGTTGTCTGCCAAGAGACCATGGAGTAGCCCATGGGTACAGTGAGAAACGCGCGCGTTAACCAGGGCGGCCCCAAGTGCGCCGGCATCGTCGGCCTGGGCCTCATCGGCGGCAGCTTTGCCCGCGGCTATGCGCAGGCGGGCGTCCGCGTGCTGGCCTGGGACCCCGATGACGATGTCATGACGGCCGCCAGCATGGGCACTGTCGCCGGCGAGCTCAACGACAAGACGCTCGGCGAATGCGACATCATCGTCCTTGCCTGCTATCCCGAGGCATGCATCGAGTGGCTCGAGGCGCACGCCCAGGCGCTCGCCGACGCCACCGACACCGAGGCCATCATGGGCCCCGTGGTGATCGACACGGTGGGCGTCAAGGGCATCGTGTGCGAGCGCGCCTTTGAGCTTGCCCGCGAGCACGGCTTTTACTTTGTGGGCGCGCACCCCATGGCGGGCACGCAGTACTCGGGCTATGCGCACTCCCGCGCCGACCTGTTCCAGGGCGCCCCGCTCGTGCTCGTACCGCCCGCGGTGGACGATGCGCTCAAACTGGAGCTTTTGGGCCAGGTGCGCGAGATGGTACGCCCCTTGGGCTTTGGCAAGTTCAGCGTGACCAGCGCCGCCGAGCACGACCGCGTCATCGCCTTTACGAGCCAGCTCGCGCACGTCGTCTCCAACGCCTATGTTAAGAGCCCGACCGCTCAGGTCCACCACGGCTTTTCGGCCGGCAGCTACCGCGACCTCACCCGCGTGGCGCACCTCAATCCGCAGATGTGGTCCGAGCTCATGATCGACGACGCCAATGCGCTCGCCTTCGAGATCGACCATCTGATCGAATCGCTCGGCGCCTACAGCCGCGCCCTTAAAGACCGCGACCAGCGCTATCTGGAGAATCTCCTTGCCGAGGGCGACCGAATTAAGCGCGCACTCGACGACGAGGCCTCCCACTAGACCACCTATCACGCCAGGTCGAAAGGACCGAAGCTTATGGCGATTACCATCGATATCGACACCGCACGCCCCTACCAGGTGCATGTTGGCACGTTTTTGCTGGAGCAGGCGGGACCGCTCGTGCGCGCCACTGCCGGCGGCACCAAGGCCGTCATCGTGACGGACACCAACGTGGGCCCGCTCTACCAGATGCCCGTTAAGCAGAGCCTGGAGGCGTCAGGCTACGAGGTGAGCATCTGCACCTTCGAGGCCGGCGAGGCCCATAAGCGCGCCGAAACCTATGTTGCCATTTTGGAGTTTGTGGCCGAGCACGAGCTTTCGCGCTCCGACGTGATCGTGGCACTCGGCGGTGGTGTCGTGGGCGACGTGGCGGGCTTTGTGGCCGCCACCTACATGCGCGGCTGCAAGTTTGTGCAGATCCCGACGAGCCTGCTCGCCATGGTAGATTCGTCTGTGGGCGGCAAGACCGCCATCGACCTGGCTGCCGGCAAGAACTTGGCCGGCGCCTTTTGGCAGCCGAGCGTGGTCATTGCCGACGTGGGGTGCCTGGCCACCCTCACGCCCGAGCAGTTCGCTGACGGCTGCGGCGAGGTCGTCAAGCACGCCGTGATTGCCGATCCGGAGCTTTTCGCCGAGCTGGAGAAGACCCCGCTCACGCTGGAGCTGCTCAACCACGATGTGGCCCGCGTAGCACTCATCATCGCCCGCAACATCGACATCAAGCGCGCCGTGGTCGTCGCCGACGAGCGCGAGACTAACCAGCGTAAGCTCCTCAACTTTGGACACAGCGCCGGACACGCCGTCGAAGCCTGCGAGCACTTTGAGCTCGGACACGGCAACTGCGTGTCGATCGGCATGGGTATCATCACGCGCGCCGCGGCCCTGCACGGCGTCTGCGATGCTGCGCTGCCCGGTCGTATTGAGGAGCTCTGCGCCCGCCATGGCCTCAAGACCCGCTGCGGCCTAGATGCCGATGCCGTCTTTGCCGAAGCGCTCCACGACAAGAAGCGCGCGGGCGACACCATCGACCTGGTGATTCCGCACGGCATTGGCCGCTGCAGCATCGACCGCACGCCACTTTCCACTTTCCACGAACTCATTGCCGAGGGCCTCGGCCAGAAGGGAGACGCATCCGCATGCTAGCCCGCATCACCCCGTCCCCGCTCAAGGGCACCGTTCCCGCCATCGCGTCCAAGTCGATGGCGCATCGCCTCATCATCTGCGCTGCGCTTGCCAACGGCGAGACACACGTCACCTGCAACACCACCTGCGCCGACATCGAGGCCACGGTGCGCTGCCTTACGGCACTGGGTGCTCGCATCGAGACCGTCGAGGACGGCTTCCAGGTCCACCCCACCATGAAGAGTGTTGAGTTTGGCCTGCTCAAGGCCCTTGCCGGCGGCACGCTTGACTGCGGTGAAAGTGGCTCCACGCTGCGCTTTATGCTGCCTGTCGCCTGCGCGCTGGGTGCGGATGCCACCTTCGTAGGCCAGGGCCGCCTGGGCGCCCGCCCGCTCTCCCCGCTCTCGGACGAGATCATCGCCGCCGGCTGCGACCTACAGGGTCTGGGCGGTTTTCCGCTCAAGACGAGCGGCCGCATGCGCCCGGGCACCTTTGTGCTTCCGGGCAACGTGAGCTCGCAGTACATCTCGGGCCTGCTGCTGGCAGCCCCACTGCTGGCCCAGCCCTCCTGCGTGCAGGTAACCGGCCTCATTGAGAGCCGTCCCTACATCAACCTGACGATCCAGGCCATGAAGGCCTTTGGCGTCGAGGTCAACGTCGAGCGTATTCCGGCCAAGGACGGCCAGCCCGAGGTCACGAACTTCCGCGTGAGCAGCGGCTCGTACCGCACGCCCGGCAGCGTTGCTGTCGAGGGCGACTGGTCCAACGCCGCCTTTTGGCTGTGCGCCGGTGCCATCGGCACCGACCCCATCACCGTCGAGGGCGTGTCGCTAAGCTCCGCACAGGGCGACCGTAACGTACTTGCCGCGCTTTCGCGCTTTGGCGCCCGCATCGTGCGCTCCACCAACGCCGCCACCGTGCAGTCCGACAAGCTCGCCGGCTTTGAGATGAGTGCCCACGACATTCCGGACCTGGTGCCCGTCATCTCGGCCGTGGCCTCGTTGGCACAGGGCCGCACCTTTATTCGCGATTGCGCCCGTCTGCGCATCAAGGAATCCGACCGTCTGGCCACCACCACCCGCGAGCTCTGCGCGCTGGGTGCGCAGGTGCGTATTGCCGGCGACGATCTCATCATCAAGGGCGTCGACGCCTTCACCGGCGGCGAGGTCGATTCGCACAACGACCATCGCATCGCCATGATGGCCGCTATCGCCGCGAGCCGCGTCACCGGCGAGGTCGTGATCCACGGCGCCGAGGCCGTCAACAAGTCCTATCCCGATTTCTTCGACCACTACCGCCTGCTGGGCGGCAAGGTCACGCTCGAGGAGGAATAGCATGTCCTCGACCTTTGGCAACGTCTTGCACTTAAGCATCTTCGGCCAGTCGCACTCCCCCGCCATCGGCTGCTCCCTCGATGGCATTCCGGCGGGCATCGCCGTTGACCAAGAAGCGCTGCAGGCCTTTTTGAACCGTCGCGCCCCCGGTCGCGACGAGACCGCGACCAAGCGCCGCGAGGCCGACGCCGCCCAAATCATCGCCGGCGTGGTCGATGGGCACACCACCGGCGCGCCCATTGCCGCGATTATCGAGAACACCAACACGCGCTCCAAGGATTACTCCGAGCTGCGCCGCAAGCCCCGTCCGGGACATGCGGACTTCCCTGCGCGCGTGAAGTATCACAACATGCACGATGTCGCCGGCGGCGGGCATTTCTCCGGCCGCCTAACGGCACCCCTGTGCATCGCCGGCGGCATTGCGCTGCAGGCACTCGAGGCCTGCGGCATTAAAGTGATGGCGCATGTGGCGCAGATCGGCGGCATCTCCGACCTGCCGATGGACGATATGGTCTATCGCGAGGCCGACCGCAAGGCGATCCTTACGAACGATCTGCCGTGCATTGACGCCGCCGCAGCCGGCCGCATGCGTGAGGAGATCCTAGCCGCGCGCGACGAACTCGACAGCATCGGCGGCATCGTGGAGTGCGGCATTTACGGGCTTCCCGCAGGCATCGGCGACCCCATGTTCGACGGCATCGAGAACCGCATCGCGCAAATCGCGTTTGGCATTCCCGCCGTAAAGGGCGTGGAGTTCGGCATGGGCTTTGCCGTGGCCGCCATGCGCGGCAGCGAGAACAACGATCCGTATCGCATCGATGCCGAGACCGGCGAGATCGAGGTCGAGTCCAACAACGCCGGCGGCACCCTGGGCGGTATTTCGACCGGCGCGCCCGTCATGTGGCGCATGGCCGTAAAGCCGACGCCCTCAATTGGCCGCGAGCAGCAGACGGTGGACATGGACGCTATGGAAAATGCCGAGCTCTCGGTCCACGGCCGCCACGATCCCTGCATCGTCCCCCGAGCCGTCCCCGTAGCCGAGGCAGCCGCCGCCCTTGCCATCTGGGACGCCCTCCTCGAAGACGCCGCCCAGCGCTAACTACCCACCCCTCAATATCCCCCGACACGTGAAAGGGGTCTCCATGGACCTTGCTGACATCCGCCAGGCCATCGATGGCATCGACACCACGCTCCTCAACAGTTTTGTCGAGCGCATGGACATTGCCACCGAGGTCGCCAAGTCTAAAATCGAGATGGGCAAGGCCGTCTTCGACCCCGCCCGTGAGCGCTCCAAGCTCAACAATCTCGCCAGCCGCGTGCCCGAGCGCTACGAGGCCCAAGCCATCACCCTGTTCCGCCTCCTCATGAGCATGAGCAAGGCCGAGCAGCAGCGCTACATCAACGAGCTCAAGGGCATCACCGTCTCACAAAAGGCCCACGCCACGGCTGCAGCCTTTGACACGCCTTTCCCCCAGACGGCTAGCGTCGCCTGCCAGGGCGTCGAGGGCGCCTATAGCCAAATTGCCGCGTGCAGGCTCTTCGACGTGCCCGACATTGCGTTCTTCGAGACCTTCGAGGGCGTTATGCGCGCCGTGCGCGACGGCTTCTGCGAGTTTGGCGTGCTGCCCATCGAGAACTCCACCGCCGGCTCAGTCAACGCCGTCTACGACCTGCTCGCCCAGTTCGACTTCCACATCGTGCGCTCGCTTCGCCTCAAAATCGACCACAACTTGCTCGTCAAGCCCGGCGCCAAGCTTGCGGACGTGCACGAGGTCTACAGCCACGGCCAGGCCATTGCCCAATGCGCCGGCTTTATCGAGGCGCACGACCTGCACGCCACCAAGTACCCCAACACGGCCATGTCGGCCGAGATGGTCGCCAGCTCCGAACGCACCGATGTTGCCGCGATCGCATCGCGCAGCTGCGCCGCACTCTACGGCTTGGAGGTACTGGAGCCCAACATCCAGGACTCGGACAGCAACTACACGCGCTTTGTCGTCATCAGCCGCGAGCCACGCGTCTACCCCGGCGCCAACCGCACCTCGCTCATGATTACCACGGCCAACGAGCCGGGCGCACTCTATCGCGTACTCGAGCGCTTCTACGCGCTCAATATCAACCTCATCAAGCTCGAGAGCCGCCCCATCCCCGGGCACGACTTTGAGTTTATGTTCTACTTTGACCTGGACTGCCCCTTTGGCAGCAAGGCCCTCGATGACCTGCTCGATTCCATCGACGACGTGTGCGAGAGCTTCACCTTCTTTGGCAGTTACACGGAGGTGCTCTAGATGACCGATGTCGCCGCAACCCGCCCCTACGGCGTGCTGGGCCGCGTGCTGGGCCACAGCTACACCCCGACCATCTACAAGGAGCTCGCGGGGCTCGAGTACGTACGATTTGAGCGCGAGCCCGAGGACCTCCAGGCTTTTATGACGGGTGACGAATGGGAGGGCACCAACGTGACCATCCCCTACAAGCGCGCCGTCATGGAATACCTGGACGAGCTGAGTCCACTCGCCGAGCGTATGGGAAACGTCAACACCATCACGCGCCTGCCCGACGGCCGCCTGCGCGGCGACAACACCGACTACTTCGGCTTTCAGTGCCTGGTCGAGGAGCTGGGCGTTGAGGTCGCCGGCAAGAAGGCCCTCGTGCTCGGTGCCACCGGTGGCGCCGGCACCACTGCCAGCATGGTGCTCGGCGACCTGGGCGCCATCGTCGTGCCGGTCGGCCGCACGAGCGAAGTCAACTACGACAACATCGCGCAGCAGTCCGACGCCGCACTGCTCGTCAACTGCACGCCCGCCGGCATGTTCCCCCACTGTCCCGACGCCCCCTGCACACTCGAGGGGCTCAATGCGCTCGAGGGCGTTATCGACATTGTCTACAACCCCGCTCGCACGGGACTCATGCTCGAGGCCGAGCGCCGCGACATCCCCTGCATCGGCGGTCTGCTCATGCTCGTGGCCCAGGCGGCGCAAGCCGTTGAGCGCTACACCGGCCAGGTCACTCCGCGCGAGCGCATTCTGGACGTAACGGAGCGCCTGTCACGCCGCGAACAGAACATCGCGCTGATCGGCATGCCGGGCTCGGGCAAGACCCGTGTGGGCGAGCAGATTGCCCTGCTCACGGGGCGAGAGCACATCGATCTGGATCGCGCCCTCGAGGAGCGCCTGGGCATGCCCTGCGCCGACTTTATCGTCGAGCGCGGCGAGGCGGCGTTCCGCGAACAGGAGACGGCGGCGCTGGCCGACATCTCCAAGCGCAGCGGCCTGGTGCTTTCCACCGGCGGCGGCGTGGTCACGCGCGACGAGAACTACCCGCTGCTGCACCAGAACAGCCAGATCGTGATGCTCAACCGCAAGCTCGATGAGCTCGCCCACAAGGGCCGCCCCATCACGGCGCGCGATGGCATCGACAAGCTCGCCGAGCAGCGCATGCCGCGCTACCGCTCCTGGGCCGACTACATCATCGACTCACGCGACTGCGCCGCCAACACCGCCCAAGCCCTCCTCGACACCCTCCCACCCGCTCTCTAACCAAAACCACCACAAAGGGGACAGGCGCCTTTGTGGTGGTTTTCCAATCGCAAAGGAAGCAACCATGAAAGCACTCGTCATCAACGGCCCCAACCTCAACATGCTCGGCATTCGCGAGCCGGGCATCTATGGCAGCGACAACTACGACCGCTTAGTGCAGATCTGCCAGGAGGCAGGTGCCGCACAGGGCTTCGACGAGATCGAGGTCTTCCAGTCTAACCACGAGGGCAGCATCGTCGACAAGATCCAGGAGGCCTACGGCAAGGTCGACGGCATCGTCATCAACCCGGCCGCTTATACGCATACGAGCGTGGCGATCCTCGATGCCCTCAAGGCCGTCGCCATCCCGGCTGTGGAGGTCCACATCAGCGCCGTAGAGACACGCGAGGACTTCCGCCAGGTGAGCTATGCACGCCTGGCCTGCTTCGCCACCATCGCCGGCGAAGGCCTCCAAGGCTACGCCCACGCGTTGGAGCTGTTGAAAAAGCATCTCGTAAAGTAGCGTCGCGGATCAATTTATTAGCACCGATTCACACGAACAGAACTCCAGCGCCGGCAGCAGCGACCTCGCTGCTGCCGACATTTAATTACTGGCATATAATCGTTGCAGTCACACAACGTCTGGAGACCCACATGCTGAGTATTCACCTGGGGGATTTCCCCGGTTCCATCTACGATACCGAAACCTATTTTAGGAACTCATACTTGGACTCATGGTTCGAAGACCCTATGGCCGCACAGATGATTAAAAGCGTGGACGGATCAGAGCTCATCGGTCCCCACAACATCGTAAGCAAACAGCTGGGCTCGATCACCCCACTCGAACTGTCCGGCGGCGTTAAGACGCTGCTGCTGGTGCGCAATCTCCCAAATATGGTGTTCAACGCATCGACCTGCGGAGACAACTGTGCCCGCTGGCTACTCAAGATCGGCAAAGAGCAGGATGTGCTGGTGACCCTTTACCACATCATGAAGTTCCCCTGGAAGAACTTTGAAATCCGCATTGAAAACGATGACCGCATCGTCAGAAACATGCAGGAGTTTGTCGGCGCCACGAATGACTTTTTGGATGTTGATGAGTAATGAAGGGAACGCATACCGTTGTCGTAGAGCGTGCAAAGGTCAAATACACACTCACCTTTAAACGCAACATTTCCTTCATTCGCGGCAACAGCGGCACGGGCAAAACGACGCTTATCTCGATGATTCGCGACTACAACGACCGAGGACCGGAAAGCGGCGTTACACTCAGCTGCGACGTGCCCTGCGAAACGCTTTCCGGCAGACGCTGGGAGCGCGAGCTGTCGATCATCGAAGATTCGATCGTCTTTCTAGATGAGGGCAACGAGTTTATCTACTCAAAGGACTTCGCCAAAGCCACCAACGGATCGTCCAACTATTTTGTTCTGATATCTCGTCGCGACGCCAACGAACTCCCCTACAGCGTCGACGAGATCCTAAAGCTAGTCAACACCACAAGCAAGACAATTAATGGCCGCAAGAGCGACAGACGCTTCTACTCGGTGACCAAGCCGCTATATGACCACACGGCAAGCATGTTGTATCAGGATCTAAATGTTGGATTCGAGATACCCGACGCCGTAGTTGTCGAGGACAGCAAATCGGGTTATCAATTCTACAGCGTCCTTTGCAACCGACTGGGAATCCCCTGCTATTCCGCCACCGGCGTTGCGAATCTAAAACGAACAATTCACGAGTGCCCCGAGCAAAACATTCTTGCCATAGGAGACGGCGCAGCGTTTGGTCCCTACATCGAAAAGGTGCTGGGACAGCGCGTTTACAAGAACGTTCGCTTGTTCCTCCCGGAATCATTTGAGTGGACACTTCTGCAATCTGGCCTCATTCCCAGCAACGATATCCCAAAGATTCTCGAGGACCCCTCGAACTACATCGAGAGCCGCGACTACCTGAGCTGGGAGCGGTTCTTCACCGATGTATTGATCAAGTACTCGGCAGACACTCGCTACGTCTACAGAAAGGCACGGCTCAACCAGCAGTACCTAAAGCCGCAGGCGATGGATGCAGTTGCAAGCGTCTTGCCCGAGTGTCTGAAGGCATAATGGCAGTGGGGAGGACCAACTTGGTCCTCCCCACTGCCATGGAAACCCAGCACACGCAATAGCTGCCGGCAAGAGCGGCAACTGTCGCAACCACAAACCCATCCACGCGGCGGCTCGAAAGCTCAAGCCCACTCAGCGCTGCAAGGACAAGCCGAGCGACACCGGCTCCAATAAACAGCAGGGGCTTGCTCACGCTCGGCTCGAGCCCCCTTTGGCGCGCCGTATAGCCAATCCACATCAGCAGCACAACAGCAGCTCGCACCACAGCTTCGGCCTAAACGTATACCCGGCAAGAATAAAGAACACCTGCATGTGAAAAAAGCCCAGACCACCAAGCGGTCTGGGCTTAATAAACGATGGTGCTCCATGGCGGATTCGAACCGTCGACCTTGGGATTAGAAGTCCCCTGCTCTATCCAACTGAGCTAATGGAGCAAATAACCGCATGCCCAGCCAAACGACTCAGCAAAGCGAAAGTAATTATAACCTAGTTGAACTGCTCGCGGTACGCCTTGCAGACTTCATCAACCGGGCCGTCCATACGAAGGTCACCCTTCTCAATCCAAACGGCACGCTGGCAGATGCGCTCAACCTGCTCCATGGAGTGCGAAACGAACAGAACCGTCACGTCGCCGCTCTGGATAAAGTGCTGGATACGGTCCTCGCACTTCTGCTGGAAGAACACATCGCCGACGGACAGCGTCTCGTCAACGATCAGAATATCGGGCTCGGTAATCGTCGCGATTGCAAAGGCAATACGCGCCACCATACCCGAGGAGAAGTTCTTGAGCGGCATGTCGACAAAGTTCTGCAGCTCAGCGAACTCGATAATGCCGTCAAAGTTGGCGTCGATGAACTCCTTGGTATAGCCGAGCAGGGCGCCGTTCAGATAGATGTTCTCGCGGGCGGTCAGCTCGGGGTCAAAGCCGGCACCAAGCTCAATCAGCGGCGCGATGTTACCGTGCACCTTAACGCTGCCCTCACTGGGCTCAAGCACGCCAGCGATGATCTTGAGCATCGTAGACTTGCCGGAACCATTGGTGCCGACCAGACCCACGACCTCGCCACGATGAATATCGAACGAGATATGCTTGAGCGCCCTAAACTCCTCAAAGAACAACTCGTGCTTGGCAAGCTTAATGAAGTACTCCTTGAGGTTGGTCAGCGACTCGGACGCCATGTTAAAGATCATGGTGACGTCGTCGACCTCGACAGCCAGAGGCTGCTCGCTGTAATCAACAACAGATTCAGTCATCACAGCACTCCTTAGATGTAGAGGATAAATTTACGCTCGGACTTATGGAACACGGTGTAGCCAATAACAAGCGCAAGGACCGCCCAAGCGACGCACATACCAAACGTCATAAGCGAGGGCGTAGTCTGGAACAGGAAGATATCACGCATAAACTGCAGGTAGTTGTACATGGGGTTCGCATACACCAAGATGCGAACGATATGCGGCATCTGAGCAATGAAGTCGGTCGTCCAGAAAATAGGCGTGATGTAAGTCCAAGCCGTAATGACGACGCTCCACAGATGCATAACGTCGCGGAAGAAGACCGTAAGGGCCGAGAGCATCATGCCCAGACCCATGCAGAAGCACATAAGCAGCAGCAGGCAGACCGGCAGCAGAATCAGATGCCAAGAAGGCATAACGCGGAACCACAGCATAACGATTGCAACGGCGACCAGCGAGAAGGCAAAGTTAACCAGCGAGAAGAGCACCTTCTGTACTGGGAAGACCCAGCGGTGCACCTTAACCTTCTTGAGCAGCGGGGCAGCACCCACGATCGACGTCAGGGCCTGGTTCGTGGACTCGGACATGACGGCAAAGGTGACGTTACCAACGATTAAGTACAGCGGGTACATCTCGGGCGTAATTGAGCCGTTGCGGCCCTGGGCAAAAATTGTCGAGAACACGATGGCCATGACGATCATCATCAGCAGCGGGTTGAGCACCGACCATGCGACGCCCAGAACGCTACGGCGATACTTGATCTTAAAATCCTTGGTAACGAGCTGACGAAGGATAAACGCGTCCTTCTCAAATTCGTTCTTAGCAAACGTCGCAGGCAGACTGCGAGTTTCTTGTTGCTTTGTCTGATCCGACACGGATGCAACTCCTTTACTCGTAATCGTTGACAAACGAACAGTATAGACCCGACGGCCATGCAAACGATTCGCGCAACAAAACTGGAGAACTAACCCACATCTTAGGATGCCATGCCCAAACGGCTATACTTTCATGAATTGAATGATTAAGGAGCATTGAGTGAATTCTGAATCCATCGCCGTCATCATCCCCTGCTACAACGAAGCCCTCACGATCGGCAAAGTCATCGACGACTTTCACCGCGAGCTTCCGCAGGCAATGGTCTATGTCTATGACAACAACTCGTCGGACGATACCTCACGCATCGCCACCGAGCACGGAGCCACGGTCCGCTTTGAGCCCCGTCAGGGAAAAGGCAACGTCTGCCGTCAGATGTTTCGTGATATCGACGCCGATTGCTACCTGATGGTCGACGGAGACGACACCTATCCCGCCGAGGCGGCCAAAGCCCTCTGCGAGCCTATCCTCAACGGCACGGCCGATATGACCGTAGGCGACCGCCTTTCCAACGGCACCTACGCCGAGGAAAACAAGCGTGCTTTCCACGGCTTTGGCAACAATCTGGTCCGCGCCATGATCAAGTGGATCTATGGCTACAGCTTCGATGATGTCATGACCGGCTACCGCGCCATGAGCCGCCCGTTCGTCAAAACCTTCCCTGTGCTTTCCGAGGGCTTCCAAATCGAAACCGAGCTCTCGATCCACGCCGTCGACCACCGCTGGCGCATCAAAGATGTGCCCATCGTGTACCGCGACCGTCCGGAAGGCTCCGAGTCCAAGCTCAATACCGTGAGCGACGGCATTAAAGTCGTTGCGATGATCGGCACGTTGTTCAAGGACTACCGCCCCCTTAAGTTCTTCAGCCTCGTCGCGCTTCTATTCGCAATTATCGGCCTGGCTTTGGGCATTCCTATCTTTGTTGAGTACTTTCAGACCGGCCTGGTCCCGCGCTTCCCCGCTGCCATGCTCGCCGCCTCATTTATGTTCCTGTGCGGTCTGAGCCTTGCGACCGGATTCATCCTGGATTCTGTAGCAAAGGTCGAAAAAAAGCAGTGGGAGGTCAACGTGTACAGCAAATACGCCTACGACGACCAGCCCGGCCACCCTACTTCCAAGTCAAGCGAGAGGTAGATCTTCCGCAAAATACTATTGGCACCACTGCGCAGATAGCCACCAACAAGAAAAGCCGCCGTTAAAGAACGGCGGCTTTTACTCTCGAAAAGTTGATAGCGGCTAGAGCGCCTTAAGGTACTCCCCCAGCTCTTCCCCCCAGTCGGGCATGTGGAAGCCCACCGACTCGAGTTTGGACAGGTCGAGCGCGGAATGGACCGGGCGCGGGGCGACGGGGCCTTCGGCGTTCGCGTAGTAGTCGGCGGTGCTGACCGGCACGACCCTCTCCCCGTTGCCGTTAGCGGACTCGAAGACGGCACGGGCGATGTCCGCCCAGGACTTCACCGCGCCGGAGCCGGTGCAGTCGTAGGTGCCGTAGGGGGCCTTCGCGTCCAGTACGTGGAAGATGGCCGCGGCCATGTCGCGCGTGAAGGTCAGGCGGCCCAGCTGGTCGTCCACCACGGTGACCTTGTCCAGCTTGTCGTCCGGGTCGGCGACGCGGTCGGACAGCCCCTTCATGGTCTTGACGAAGTTGTGCCCCTCGCCGATGACCCAGCTGGAGCGCATGATGTAGTGGCGCGGGCAGCCGGCCACGGCGATGTCGCCGGCGGCCTTGGTCTGGCCGTAGACGGACAGCGGGCTGAGGGGCTCGTCCTCGGTGTGGACCTCGGCGGCGCCGTCGAAGACGTAGTCGGAGGACACGTGGACCAGGGTGATGCCGTGCCCGGCGCAGGTGCGGGCGAGAAGGGCGGGGCCGGTGGCGTTGGCCTTCCAGGCGATGACGCGGCCCTCGGGGGTCTCCGCCTTATCCACGGCCGTGTAGGCGCCGCAGTTGATCACGGTGCCGTAGAGCGACCAGT
>CABQSB010000005.1:0-128958 GCA_902466735.1 uncultured Collinsella sp. | reverse complement strand
GGCGGCGGGGGCGGCGTAGGCCGCGGGCCCGCACAGGGCCAGGGCGGCCGCGACCGCGAGGACGGCGGCGGCCCCGGAAACTCGTTTCATGGAGCGTTTCATGGAAAATCCCCCTAATCTAGCAACGGTTTAGAGTCTACTAGATTGGGGGGGGGACGGGAGCCAAGCCATGGTGCGCCGAACTGTTAGCCACAAGATCACCTTAGGCGCCAATGGCCTCATCCGTATAACCTTTGAGTTCCAGATGACCGACATCAATCCACGCTCAGTCGACGCCCGAAACACCTGGCTCACAGCACGCAACGTTGCCTACAAACATGCTCTCCGGGTCCGCGGTAAAAGAAGGCCCGCCCAGCAAAACGCACGGACAGGCCATAGCAGCAGGCAATTCGACGCAAATCGTTTGAGCAGGCGGCGCGCGGAAGGAGCGTATAGGGCGGTTTTCTGTTGGCTGTCAGCCGCGATATCCTCATGGAAACCTAATTGTCGCCGGAATTAAAGCCCCAGGCGCGGGCTCGATATCCTCTCGGATATCTAATCGTCTTGGACTTTTACCTGCCCAAACACAGTACAGCTTTTACGTGCTGTCACACGGAGCAAGGCTCAAAAAGTGTTATCTACAACTCAAGCCTCTAAAGCAGGCTACGCACGGGCCTGAAGGAAATTGAAGTCTAAATAGGACCCTTATCAGTCTTGCTGCGCATCAGGTTCACAAAACTGACAGCAGATTTGCTGGCCTTATATAGCTGATCATCAGATTTCTGAAGGTCATTCTCGCTTAATGAATCAAATTCAAGAACTTCTTGCCCGGCGTATATCAGCCAGCCGTTCTGCGCGAGAGATTCTTTCTCGACATCATTGAGATGTATGTCACCACGTAAATCTAAGGAGCAAAGCGCCTGCAAATCAGTAGAAGGAGTATTTGCAACCAAACCAGCAAGCCTCAAATACTCGTTGTATCCTATGCTTTCCTCAATGAAGGCCGAGAACAGCTTACTTAGATAATCCACCTTTCGTCTGTCTTCAACTTTATTGATCAAATTCAAGGTAGTTTCAAAATTCTCGATCAACTTCTTCTCGTTCTTAGCAAAGAACGAACGACGCTGTTCGTCATCGACGGAATCCAGTCCGACAAGAAAGCGTTCAACCTTATTAAAAAAGAGCTGATCAGGGATTGAAGCCACCGCTTTGACGGCCTTGAAGAGTGAAATGCCGTCCAACGTTTCATCAAACACGATGCTTACTGCATCCATCGGCAGCCCCAATGAATCTCCGATACTTTTACAGTTTTCCAAAATAGTCACGATATTTGAAACAATAGATTCCATATCATAATGCGCTCGACTCAACTCATCCATACGCCGCTCCTATAAGTCCAAAAATTTATATCCATTAGATTTCACTAAAGATATGGTTTATTGAAAATCATCCATCCATCGGGGAGAGCCGCCAGCTTTGACGCCTTACAGCCCTATGAATTAAATTCAAACAGATATAACACCACCAAAAACCAATAACGAGGCTAAACCTTCCACCGCACTCGCGGCTCTTGAGCGTACTATGCCGGATCTTGGGATTGCTTCGCGCCGAAGCGAGAAGTACTCGCTCTCGGAGGATAGGTTTACCCCAAGCCACGGATCAACCCAAATTATCTTTCGAAATGCCCCAGTAGATATAGCAATCGCCAACTCAGGAGTCTACTAGTACACGATTCAGCTGACAAACAAATGACTATACGGCACTATTAACGGATAACTATCACTGTTCATCTACAGGAATATCCAGTTTATTCGCCGCACAAATGCAAAGCTCTTTATCCTCTTGAGTCATCCTGCTCCCAAGAATAACTCGCAACGGCTTGCATGAGCGTTGTACATAATTCATCTCAAGCTCATCTGGCTCTGGTACAAGACGGGCACGATATTCGTTCTCCCGCTCAAACGCACTGCCTTTTCTGTAAATTGCCCGTAGATCACTAAGCATGTCATCACTGCTCACATTAAGACCAAGCATCCTAGCAGCAGTCCAAGCAATTTGAGGGTCGCAATTAAATGGTTTGTCATCATATAAAATTGGCAATACTTCAGTACGCATTCCGTTAGCAATATTACTATTGCGAATAGCTTCTCTGTCGTAAGCAAGAACGAAACCCGCTTGGCTTTCGGAATATACATTCCACATATTCGAATCGCTAGGATTGTCTGTTAGGCACAAAATGCGACAACAATTTCGGCAGCTATTCTGATGAACTGGAACAACAAATCCTCCAACAAATAAGCGCAAGTTTTTAACAGCCGAGCGAAAAAGGCTAACTCTCCCCTCATCGGATAGTATCTCAAACTCATCTATTCTTGCTGGATTTAAAGGAACCCCCAGAACCCCTGAAACAAACGCAAGTCGTCTAAAATCAATTTGATTTATTATCTCTAACGCTTGTTCATCATCATTGAGATAACTTTCGATTTCATCTATACCATTCCAGTTATAGATCGGTACCGAGTCGCGCTGATCACTGAAAACCCTTGGATGAGAAAATGTAACAGTCGCGTTTTCTAGGTCGGCAAAAGCGTATTCAGTTGGAGGTCGATAGCGGTAAAGCATTCGCGGGACGAGAGAAGTCGATAGATCTTCCAGCTCCTTCTCAGCGGAAACAATTGAAGCGCCATCGTTTTGCTTAGCAACGAGATTAGCAAGTGTCTCCCGATATGCTTCTTTCTGTGTCAAGCTTAGTACCATGCAATGTCGCTTCCCGATCTAGCTAAATTAGATGCAGTTGATTTTATCCAGTGCATAAAAACTGAATACACATACGAAGCAGAAGCCATGTCTATCAACTACCAAAAATGATTCCGATTGGAACGTACCGGAAATCGTAAAAGCTGCCAACGGATATATCTATAATAGCCTGAGATGACTAGAGATGAAAACATATAGCTATCAAGCAATCTTATCCTCCGATGATGACACCAGCTATGACATCGAACTCCCCTCTCTGTCAGTTCGCTTTACCAATGACGGAGCGCCGCAGAGGCTGCAGAAGCAGTCGAGTATGAAGAAAGGATTTATATGGGCACGTCAATTAAAAAAGTCTCTGCTAAAGAAAGTTAATCCGATGACATTGCTGCCCCTTCCAGTAACCCCAGTACAGCTGCAATGTGACCCTAAGTTATCTCGCGCACTCTCGTGCGTTCCGTTCGAAACTGCACCCCGAACGCGTCGCACCTATGGCTGTCGGTGTGCCTCGTCACCCCGCTCAACGAGAACCATTTAGGAAGCGGCTGAGCATGCGCGAGCTCACCGCGAAGAACGGATTCCGATTCAGGCACACTCGCCTACACGGGCCCCGCGCCCGAGCACCGACTCCGCGCCCGAGTCAACAACGGCATCGACCGGATGAACTACAAGGTCAGGTAAAGGGTGAGGTTCGCCAGCACCTTCATCAATGGAAACTCGGCCCCATGCTCGTCACAGCAAGGTTCGTGCGCATCGCTGAGCACGAGCGGATAAAGAGAAGGTATCTGGAAATAACAAAGTCGGAAGAGATGGGCGGACTGAAGACGAGAATAAGGGCTAGGGCATTGGGCAGAACGAGACTGGCTTAATCAATTATCGAAAGAATCTTGGCGGCACCTACAACCACTCGGAGAATTAAAGTATTTAAAAGATCATATTAATTTGAGCAAATGCAGTCATCAGGTCAGAAAAGTAAAGTAGTAGCAATGCAAACGCTGAATATGCGGGGAGCGAATCAAAATTGAAAGATCAAAACACCACAATCCCCTTTGGAGCCGATGAAATAATGTACTCATTCCTCAAATCAAACGGTGCTCCCTTAACAGATAGCGAATTGAAAAGGATAAAACATAGTGAATCACTGAAGGATTTAATGGCCCTTGGCTATATTCGACATGAAAACTCAAAAGTTTTCCTGACATTGCAAGGCAGAATGGCTCTTCGAAAATTTGACGAAGATCATAAGAATAACTCCAACAAAGAATCCGCAAACGTATTCAGTATTATCATCAGCGTACTGGCAATTTTAGTATCTATGCTAAACACCGTTGCGGGATTAGTTAAAACCGACGCAACCGTCAATTATGCCTCGATCAATTTATTCACTTATATGCTTAGTGTACTTGAAGCACTGCTAATCGGATTATTTGTCGCCGAATTTTTATTACCCTCGGTAAAGTACTTTAGATTCCACCCTGTAGCTCGATTCTTATCTGGAGCTATGATGGCAGCGGTGCTTTTAATATCATTTTATTCTTCAACGCTTTAGACAGCAGATGCTACCCCATCCACCCTGAGCTGCGAAAGGCTTTCACGGACCTCAGCGCGTGGCACAACACTTTTGTGATCGGGCCCAATCTCTCGTGGTCCTGTTGGCCCAGAAAAGGTGAACGTACCAGTCGAGCCAAATGCCTCGACCGCGAAGCCGTCCAATTCCAGATGGTCGGCATCGGTTCAGGCTCAGCAGCCTCTGAGACACCCGACTCGTAGTAGGTGACCTTGTCTGTAAACAGGCTTTCCGCACTCACAGCATAAGAAGGCCCGTGCAACAAAACACAAAGTAGGCCAGAGCAACAAGTAGGATGCAACGGCGATGATGGTCCAACAAGACAACAGGCATGATTGCGCCGATCTAGATGGCAAGCCAATAAACAGGATTGGGAAATGCCTAGTGGCGGTACTCATCAGTGAATTGAGATCAAATCCCGACCAGACTCATATCAGATAGAATCCCTGCAGCAGCGGGAAACGTCGACGTAAATCGTTTAAGTATGCGGCAAACGGAGAGTGTATGAGCGCACGCAGAAGACATCAAAATGCTCCAGCTCAGCCTATCAATAATGCCAGCCCATACAGCAACGCAAGGGCGCATATCTACAATCCAAAAGACCAGCAATCAATATGGCTGGAGAAAGTCGGTAAGGCAGTTTCGCTAACTTATCATGGCAATAGCAAACGCATTTACCGAAAAATCGCCAAAAAAATGCCCCAATGTTTCGCTTGTATCAGAGGCGTCTGGGGCTTCACTGATAGAATAGCCCTACTTGCCAATTCGGGACCATGGCCAGGTTGTTTCACCATGAATTATACATCTGAACCCAAAAAGCCCTATATAGTGTTAACCATAAAGCCGTCTCGCGGCGCCGCCGGCTATCTCAGGAAAAGAATAGACGCCGCCATCGAATCCGGCTTCAACATTTTCAAAGTTAGACTGGAGGCTGAAGAAAACGGGCTGTATCCCAATCGAGTACTTCCGATAGTTGCGACCTTGTCATCCTATTCGACCGACCACGGTTGCACTTTCCTCCCCTCTAAATCGACTCGTAAAGGAACCTATGCCGACGCTTTGGGGCTACTAAAGCCCTACAGAGACCCCAACGGCATCGATTCGACATCATTTCTTGATAAAGTCTGGCGCTTCGACAGAAATACGCATTTTGATGTGGTTAGTGGGATTATCGACTCACTTCGCAAGACTACGGTGCTTGCGCCCGGCCTTCTCCATGGAATCGAATACGGATTAAACGAGATATCAGATAACGTGCTTGTTCATTCGACAAAAATGCAAAGTGAGCATGTTGAAGGCTACGTAATGGCCCAAGTTCATCGTCAGTCTAACAAAGTCGCAATAGCAGTCTATGATGACGGAATTGGCATCCCCAATTCACTTAGGAGTGGCGGCGTAACCTTTGCTGACACAAAGGAGGCTATACAACTCGCCCTCAGCAAGGGCGTAACAGATGGAAATGGCGCAGGCAACGGATTGTGGCTTCTTGACAGTATTGTCGACGCAGCATCTGGTTCTCTCGATATTCAGTCTGACGGCATTGGCTATAGAAAGATTCACAAATACAACGGGGCAGACGCTACGATCGCATTCAGAAATGTCAATACCCCAGCAGGCGGAAGCACGTTGGTAGATTTTCAAATCTCGACAAACTCATCAATATCTATGTCAGACATTTTTGAGGGAAACTCGCCAGTCAATCTTTGGAAAGAATCCCATGAAACCGACCCCTCGGGCAGAAGCCTCCGACTTCGCCTGGCTGACGAATCATCCGGATTTGGAAGCAGATACGACGCTGCTAAAATGCGCTGTTTAGCATTAAACATGGCGAGCGATGCAGATGATAAAGTCTATTTGGACTTTGCAGATGTGCCGTTCATCAGCTTATCGTTTGCAGATGAGTTTATAAACAAATTGATGCACGAGGTAGGCCTAGTCACCTTCATTAAAAAATACGATATCGTGAATCTATGCCAGTCTTGCGCCGAAGCAATTAATTACATCACTAGAAACTGAGGTTTGACGCGTAACAGCAGACTGGGAAGCTGAAGACCCTTAAACAAACAATCTCTTATGCAGGAGTATTATAAGAAATATTCCGAGCCCTGGCACAATGTGGGCTGAAATCATTAACACAGTTATGCAGGAGTGGCGTTATGAGTAAAACTCTTCTAGTGGGTGCCGGGGCGGAATGTATTGAGCCTTTTGGGCTTCTTGCTGGAAAAGAATTCACATTCGATACTTGCTACTACCAGAATGAGGCATTGTATGAAGCCCTGGGAGAGTTTTATCGAGGGAGACTTTCAAAAAGTGTAAATCGGGATCTAGGAACTCCCTCCTCGTATCAGAATCTATTTCTCTACTCGTCCAAAAACGTGGCGTTTCGCAAGTTGTCTAACTATATCGTCAGCGCCTCTATGGATACATTTTTAGGCTCGCAGCTGAATGAGCATATTGTTAAGAGCCAGGATGACGATGAAGAGAATCAGCTTGATCCGTATGGTCGGGATCTTCTATTTGACATGCTGATCAAGAGAGATAAGGACGCCGGCTATGTGAACGCTTTGAAGGAAGTGGCACTCAAGGTGATTCCGGACGATGCGTATTATGGGACTATAGAGACGTATTTCTCAAGCCTTATTAATCCTGCAAGGAGGAGCAAATCGCTCTGGCGTTTGATCAACTATTATTGGAGCGCGTTCTTTTCCGTTGCTGAACCGCTGATTCGCAAGGCATTTGAAGACGATAGGCTATTTAAGCAGCAGGGTCTATATAGGTTTACATTAAATAATATCAATACCGTTATTGATGCGATAACGACACGGAACCAGTTTACCCTCCAAGATATCCAAGATACTTACTATGCAAGGTTACGTGGAAGATTTGATAACGTGTTGACGACGAATTACACGGGGCTTTCGGATTTTTTGTTTCCTGAGTTGATTGGAAATTCATGTGTGTATCTATCAGGGGCTCTCTGGTTGTTCGAATCGCTTGGGTCTCTCACTTCAAGAGATGTGCGTAAAGAACCCATAGCTGCGGATGAATTTGTCTTCCCATTTCTTATGACACAAGTGCCGATTAAGCCAATTATCGATACGACCCAGCTGAGATCCTTTTCCAAGGCTATTGAGATACTCGACAACACGGACCTTCTCGTTGTTTTGGGCTATTCATTTTGCGAAAGCGATTCTCACATTTCGGCTATGGTGCGAGATTTCATGCAGCATTCGAATAGTCGTCTTATCTATCTCGACCACAGTAGAGATGAGACACCCTGCACCATCAAGAAAAAGCTGAGGCTTAATCCTGAGCATAGTTATAATATCGATATTATTGGCACTGGAGACAGCGATATAAACCGCCTTATTGACATTTTAAATAACGCCTGAGCGGCTGAATAACACTAGAAATTGCTCGGTGGTGAACCTAGTTAAGGTCTCCAAGCTATTCCCGCATATTACGAGTAAGAAAGCTTGTCTCAAGCATTCCAATCTGTCGTTTCATGTTAAATCGCATCTTTATATTACTATCGTAAGTTATATCGAGATTTATCGGTTTATATAAACTTGAATAAGCTTATCGCGGAATATCGTTTGTTTCGACCCGCTAAATCCAACATATCGAGACAGGCAATTACCGCAGGATAGAAAGCTGTTGCACCTGTAAAAGCCATCGGTTCGTTCTAGCAGACATGTTGATTGACCCGTTACCCACTGCTTGAGGGAAATCGATCCCAACATGGTAAAGTAGTCGCAACAGGCAACCATGGAGGAACAATGCTCAGCATTCACTACGGCGACAGAGACGATGTGATTTATGACACGTCAACATTCTTTGATTACAGCTATTCTCCCTCTTGGCTGCAAGATCCCCTGTCACAGCGCATTATCAAATCTATTGATAATGGCACTGTTCTTGGCGCAAACGCAATTGACACCAAGGTGCTTGGCGTTATTCCGCCAGAGAAACTATCAACGGGCACCAAAACACTTCTACTGATGCTCTTTATGCCTCAAAACCTCTACAACGCCTCAACCTGCGGAGATAATTGCGCCTATTGGATCTTGCGCATCGCCTCCAAACATGACATCACCATCAACCTCTACCATATGATGGATTTTGGCAAAGGGCGTTTTACAGTCCGCGTCACCAATACCGGACAGATTGTTCACACCATGGATGAACTTATCCTTATCTCGGCAAAATGTCTGAGGGAGGCTCGAGCATGAGAGGGGAATACCAGCTGACCGTAAGAACCAATAAAGTTCAAGTCAAACTCACCATTCGTCGAAACCTCACCATCATCCAAGGCAAAAGCGCAACAGGCAAAACCACCCTGCTGGACAGTCTCCGTGCATACGAAAACCTAGGAGCCCAAAGCGGGATAATCGTTAATTGCGCAGCCCCCTGCCGCGTCATCGGCGGCATCGATTGGGAAGCGCAACTCAGCCGCATCGATAACAGCATCGTGTTTGTGGACGATACGCAGAAATTCGTAAGGAGCCATGCATTCCAGCATGCAGCTCGACACAGTTCTAACTACTACGTTATCGTTGCGAGGGACGAATTGCCCCAGCTCCCCTATAGCGTGGATGAGATCTATGGCCTCAAAAACACCAACAGGGCAACAACAAAATATCCTGTCTACACACGCACGTACACTTCTACCTACCGCATTTACGGAGACGAGCTCTACGATGGAGATCGGCCAGAAGAAGTCATCGTCGAAGACAGCAATGCCGGCTATGAGTTCTTTAAAGTCCTGTGCGCCAAAAGTAAAATTCGCTGCGTAAGTGCCGGTGGCAAATCAAACATATACGAAACCGCTCTGAGCTCCCCAGCCCAAAAGTTGCTCGTAATTGCAGATGGGGCCGCTTTTGGGCCCGAGATGCCCTATGTCTATTCGCTCAGGAGATTTAAGGAGATCGAGCTCTTTTTGCCGGAATCATTTGAATGGCTTGTGCTGAGATCGGGACTCTTCAACGATGTCGAAACGCAAGATATGCTCCTTCATCCTGCCGATTTCATCGACTGCGAGAAGTTCTTCAGTTGGGAACAGTTCTTTACTAAACAGCTAAGGGAACTGACCAGAGACAGCTACCTAGCCTATAGAAAAGAAGCTCTCAATCCCGCCTACCTACAGCAACATGAGCTCAACACGATTGCTGAATCGATACCCAAACTCGGAATCACTTCGCGCTAGATTGAGAAATACTCGCTCTCATTGCTAAGATTCGGCCCCAACCACGGATCGCCATCGAGGAAGAACTCCGGCCAGCGTTGCATGAACAGCGCCTGTTCACGCTTCCAGCGGCGCAGCTTTTCCTCGTTGGCCTCTTCCCTGCCGCGCGAGGTGAACTCGTAGTGATACAGCTCGGCATAGGGCGTATAGATGGTGCGGTAGCCCGCCTCCCATACGCGCAGGCAATAGTCTGCGTCGTTAAAGCCAACGGCGAATTCCTCGTTGTAGCCGCCGACGCGCTCAAATACGTCGCGTCGCACCATCTGGCAGGCACCCGTTACGGCGCTAAAGTTGCCCGGGCGCACAGCGCGGGCAAGATAGCCCTCGCGCTTTGCCGAGAAGTCCTGGTTGGCATGGGCAAGTGCGCCACGCACGCCAACCACAATGCCCGCGTGCTGCACCAGATGATCGGCAAAGTAGAGCTTGGCGCCCACCACGCCCGCATCGGGACGCTGCATATAGCCCATCATCTCTTCGATAAAGTAGGGGCTTATGACCTCGGTGTCGTTGTTCAGCAGCAGAAGGTAATCGCCCTTGGCATGCTCCACGCCAAAATTAATGATCTGAGAGTAATTGAACTCGCCCGGCCAGTACACAACGCGCGCGATGCCCTTGCCTTCAGATGCTGCAGCCACGCGCTCTGGCAGGGTTTCGTAATACGCAAACGTCTCCGGGGCTTCGCTGTTGTTCTCCACCAAGACAATCTCGTAATTGGCATACGTGACTCTCTGGGCGATCGACATTACACAGGCGTCGAGCGTCTCAATGTGATCCTTGGTGGGAATCACAATGCTCACCAGCGGCGCAGGCTCCGGCAGCGCATAGCGCATGCGGTAGACAAACGGCGTCTCGGTCTCCTCGACCGTCCCGTGAACGCCCAACGAATCAAAGTGGCGCTGCAGCGCAAGGCGCCCGGCCTCGATGGCATACGGCTTGCTATCGGCAGAACCATCGGCGGTCGATCCCGGATGCACGCGCCAGTGATACAGCACGTGCGCAACATGTTCAAACCGTGCGCCCGCCGCAAGGCAGCGGAGCGTCAGGTCGTAGTCCTGGGCACCCGCAACATCTTCCGGAGACATGCCAATGCGATCGATAAGTGCCTTCTCCACCATCAGAAAATGCGTCACGCAGTTATGGCTATAGAGCAGGTCGACGTTGAGCCGCGTCTTAAAGACCGGCTGGCCCCACTCCCCCGTTTTCTGGAACATGTCCTCGTCGCAGAACAGGACCTGGGGACGCTCGCCCTCGGCAACCTTGTTCAGCGCGGCAACATAGTGGAATAACGCGTCCGGTTCCAGGATGTCATCGTGGTCCAAGAACGCGATGTAGTCGCCCGTCGCTTGCTCAATACCAGCGTTGGTGTTGAGCACAATGCCGCCGTTGCCGGGAAGCTCGATGCGACGAACGCGCTCGTCGTGAGCGCCTGCCGCAAGGGCGGCCACCGCGTCCCATTCGGGCGAGGCGTCCATAAGCAGCAATTCCCAGTTGTCATAGCTCTGGGCTAGCACCGAGTCCAGCAGCTCGCGCAGGTAGACCCGATCAGTCTTGTAGCACGGCACCACAATGCTCACAAGCGGCCTATAGGCAAAGGCCGCCGAAGCGACACGCTGGCACACCAAATCGGCCGGCTTTGCGCGATGTTGCTCAAACCAACGCCGATAAGCTGCGTCGTCTGCACGCGCATCCTTCATGCGGTTCCAGCTGTCGTCAACCATGCCGTTGTACAGGCGACCATCCATGGCGCAAAAACCGCTCTGGATTAGGCCCGTGGGATCGCTCACAATCGCGACAAAATCTCGTATATCCCGAGGCATCTCTACGCTCAGATACGTTTTATTGACACGGCATCCGTTCTGCTGCGGCACATCGAACTGCGATTCAAACACATGCACGGTGGCATCGATGGCGTTCATATGCGTATCGAAGATCTGGAGCTCAGGTGCGCACTGGGGGTCTCCCGCCCAGGTAACCTCATAGCGCCACACCGCGCCGGCGTCTGCCGGCAAATAGCGAATGGCATCGATCTCGTAGAGGCCGCAGTGTTCGCCACGCTGCGCATCGCGGATAAGCGCACACAGCGCAGGCTTAGCTTTGTAGTTAATCTTGGATTCCAGCTTGGCCACGCGGCTATCGAGGCGAATGGAGCCCAACCTTTGGTCACCGGATGCAAATGTGACGTCAATCGTAGAGCCGTCCAAAAAGGGAAGCACCAAGACGGCGAGCTCGCGCTCGTAATCGGAAACGGAAGGGCAAAGCGCCAGTACACGGCCATGATCGACCGGGAACGCCAGCGACGGCACAGAAGAACCGCTCGTCGTCGCATGGGCAAACGCTTGAGAACCCTCCCGCTCAATAAGCGCGGCGACATCCTGACCGGCAAAACGAAGCAGCACAAACAGACGGCCCTGACTGCGGCAAAGTGCCAAACGCTTGATACTCATCTACACTTCTCGCTTTCCCAGGGCGTTCGCTGCCATGCGCTTGCAGGCACCCAGACGCCCAAACCTCAAGACGTCGTAATCGAACATGAGCTTTTTGCACTCACGGGCATTGGGGGCCTTGCTGGTAAGCGCCGCACGCACCATAGCGGCAACAGAAGGAGCGCATTGTGCGAGCGCAGCATCGCTGCCCACGGCAGAACCGGCAAGCGCCGTGGCAACGGCGGCAAACACCTTGCCGCAGTCCAAACCCAGCAACCTGAGCGCATCGTACAGCACCAGATCGCAGAGGAAGTACGCCAGGTCCTCGGCATGCTGTACATCGAGGCCGTCGCGCTGCCAGTCAGCCATCACCGCGGAGTAAATCTTCACGTGCTCCAGCAGTCGCGTCTCGTCGTCATAGCGCATAGTGTCCATAAGCGAGCCCTTGCGCGCGACACGGTAGTCATACAGCTTGTTCGAGATAAGCGCGGTCTTACGCGAACGACCGTACACGGCAAAATCGAAGACCTGGTCCTCGCCATACTTGACGGTTTCGTCGAACACGATCCCGTTACCCAGCAAAAACTCACGCTTGCAGGCGGTGCGCCATGCAAAGGGGCGAGATGCTTCCTTAAACAACAGGTCAGAGCTATAGCCTTCAAACGACACATCGCGCGGGCTCAGCACATAGTTAAGCCACGGATACCCCGCCTCCAGCGGATACGGGTTCGCGCCAAAGGTCAACACGTCGCAATCCTCGCGTTCAAAGGCATCGACGATCACGCGGCACGCATCGGGCGTAAAGCGATCGTCGGAATCCAAGAACGCAACGATAGACGCCGTGGACGCGGCGATGCCTGCATTACGCGCACTCGACAGGCCGCCGTTCTCCTTATCGACCAGCGTAAAGCGCGCGTCCTTTTCGCAATAGGTAGCCGCGATATCGCGCGAGCCGTCCGGCGAGCCGTCGTTGACCAGCACGCCTTCCCAATCGGGCATGTCCTGCGCAAGCAGGGAGTCCAGGCACCAGGCCAGGCACTCCTCCACGTTATAGATGGGAACGACAACGGAAATCTTGGGGGTAGCCATAGTCAAGTGCTCCTACTGTGCGACCGGAACGTCATCGGGGTGCGGATTATCACCGTAGGTGCGCTGATACGTCAGCACGCGCCAGACCAGCGGCAGCCCGCCGATCTTGAAGTAGTGCTTAAACGTATTGATCTTGCCCGGCTTCTTAAAGCCAAAGCGCGAATCGATATAGGCGCGGGGCGACTTGACCATCAGGCGCAAGTCGGTCTCGCCACGCGGATCGAACAGCGACAGGTCAAAGCGACCGGCATCCCAATCGGACTTGAGCTCGGGAGAGGCCTTCTCCCAAAACTGCTCGCGCAACTCATCGACCAGGCGCTCATCATTCCAACGGTACGTATCGACCTTCATGCGCATTAAAATGCCCTGAAGCTGAGCCTTAAGCTCGGGGCGTTCATCCAAAAAGCGTTGCATCTCGGCATATTCGTCGCACACGCAAAACACCTTGTTAGGCGAATTAACGGAGCTCTTCTCGTTATCCTGGCGATAGCACAAAATGGGGTCCGCGATAAACGCAGCACGCTCGGCGCATGCCCAGACCTTAAAGTTAAAACCCGCATCCTGATACGAAGCACCTGGCGTGGGAAGGAACCGAATCTGATTGTCGTTGAGGAACTGGCGCCGATAGATAGCCGACCAAATGGAAGGTTTGCGGTAGAAGATGCCCGGGCGATCGACGGGGCGATACGCGGCGCCCGCCATATGCTCGTCGATGATCCCAAACAGCTCACGGCGCTCGCTGGGCGTGGACCAATACAGGTAAAAGTCACCCTTTACCACATCGGCATGTTCAGCATCGGCCTTGGCGACCAGCTTTTGGAGCGAATCCTCAAACATAAAGTCGTCGGACTCAAGGATGCCCACGTACTCACCGCGCACCATCTCCAGGCCGCGGTTCATCGAGTCGCCGTAGCCGCTGTTGGCTTTGTCGATCATCTTTACACGGGAGTCGCGCTCCATGTACTCGCGGATGATATCTGGCGAGCTATCGGTGGAGCCGTCGTTGATACAGATGATCTCGATGTCCTTGAGCGTCTGCGCCACGGCGGAATCGAGGCACTCGCGCAGGTAGCGCTCAACATTGCAAATGGGGACAAGCAGTGAAACTTTAGGGGTATCAGAGTTCTGCAAGAGAACCTCCTGTTGAATAGCGTGTAACAGGGTTATTTTAGCAGCCGAGTTGCGGCGGGCGGCAGCGCTTGGAATTAGAGAAAGCGCTCCAGGCAGGCTTTGAGACCGCGAGTCGAAAGATAGAACAGCGTGGCGTCTGCCATCGAAACGTCCGAGGTCGCCGCAGCGAGCTTGTGGGCAACACGGCGAACGGCGCCCTTAACAGGCATATCCGCCCACTCCGTTCCCAAAAACGTCGTGAGGTCCAAGTTGACGCGAGCCGCCACGCGATGGAAGTCATCGGCATCCAAGCGCGCCAGGTCGAACACAATGAGGTCCAAAAACCAAGTTATCAGCTCACCGGGACACAGGTCCAAAAGACCGTAGGCCGCCCAGTCCTCCAAGACCTCCTCGAGCATCCTCATGTGGGCGTTAAGCTTTTTGGCGCGAGCCCCGGCACTGTTGAACTCGTGCGTCGCCGATTCGCTCTCCATCACGTAGTGGTAGAACTTGTCCGGCATGACAACGGTCTTGCGGGCAAGCGCATAGGCCGCAAATTGGAAGACAACGTCCTCGCCCAAAGCCAAACCGGGGGCGAAGCGAATGCCTTCGCGGTTGAGTAGCTCGCGCGAAAAAGCCGCACGGCAGGCATAGGGCTGAGCATTCGAATGGAACAGCAGTTGGGGATCACGGGCGCCGAAGGTACCGGCTTTGGGGCTCATGAGTTGCTGGACGCGTTTAGGGGCAGCATCGGCTGGCTCACAGACGCCGCCAAAAACGGCGGCCTCGGCATCTGCAGACTCCATGGCATGCAGCACGCGCTCGACCGTCTGCGCATCGATGTAATCGTCGGCGTCTACAAAAAAGACGGTCTCGCCCTCGGCGGCATCGATACCGGCGTTTCGAGCGCACGAGACGCCCGCGTTTTCCTGATCAATCACCAGTACACGATCGTCGGCCTGCGCAATCTGACGCAACACGTTCAACGAATCATCTGTCGAACCGTCGTTGACGCAGACAACCTGAATCGAGCGCTCGGACTGGGCCAACAGCGAATCGAGGCATCGCTGAATGGAGCGCGCAGAGTTGTAAACGGGGACGACAATGGTAGCTTTAGGACACGAGGCCTCTTCCATGCCGACCTACCCCCTCAGCGATTCGATGAGGAAGGCGGCGACCACGCCTGGGCCTCCAACCGATGCGTAGTATTTGGCGCGTCCCAAGGCTCCATCCGTTGCAAAGTGCGGATGTTCGTCAACCCAGCCCTCAGGATCTTTGAGGATGGCAGCGAGATTTGCGCGCTTCCACGGCTTGAGGTCGTCAAGCGAAAACTCCCCCGCGTCCAAAGCCGCCTGAAATTCTTTGGCCATCTGCACCAGGAACTCCTTATAGAACTTGGGCGCCAGGCGCACGTAGTTCCACATGTACGAATCGTACTTAATGAGCTGATTGAACTTGAGCATGCGCGCGACGTCATCACCTGCGTGGTCACGGGCATAATCCTCTCGAATCCAACGCTCAATCTCGGCATACTCGGTATTGACGCAAAAGACCTTAGCCGAAGAATTGACCGAGGAATTCTCGTTGTCCTGACGATACGACAACACGGCATCATGCAGGTAAACAGCCTTATCGGCGCACGCGATCACCTTAAAGGCAAATGACGTATCCTGAAAGGATGCCCCCGGAGTCGGCAGGAACTTGATACCGTTGCGCTCAAGAAAATCACGACGGTACACGGCCGACCAAATCGACGGTTTTTGCTTAAAGAACTGCGTCGTATTGCTGGGATGCACCGGTTTGCCACAATCCCTTGCCTTAAACATCTCGTGCAGCGAACGGCGCTCCTCGGGCTTAGACCAGTAGAAATCAAAGTTCGCCTTCGCAAAGTCGGCATTATTGCTATCGGCGGCCGAGACAAGCTTTTCGAGTGCGTCGGGCGCCATAAAGTCATCGGACTCCAAGATGCCAACGTACTTGCCACGCGCCATCTCCAGACCGTGGTTCATCGAGTCGCCGTAGCCGCTGTTGGCCTTGTCGATCATCTTGACGCGCCCATCGCGCTCCATATACTCGCGGATAATCGCCGGCGAGTTGTCGGTCGACCCGTCGTTAATGCAGATGATCTCAATATCCTTGAGCGTCTGCGCCAGGGCGGAATCGAGACACTCGCGCAGGTAGCGCTGAACATTGTAAATGGGAATAAGCAGCGACAGAACAGGGCTGCCAGAGGCGTTAGTAGACAAATGTGCTCCTTAGGAAATACCTGTCGTTTCATGGTATCAAAGGGTCAGCGCGCCAGCGGACGTTTATATAATCTATGGAGCCTCTTGCGGGCAAAGTAGCCGCACGTCATGCGGCGGGCCCGTGGCAGGTTCCTGCGTTTTATTCAAAGCTTGCCGTCAAGGTGCGGTGAGCCTTTACAATAGGACAGTCCCAAGGACGTATTCGATAGCTTCCGCGCAGCGCTCGCGCGCCGCGCGTGAAAGGATATATTGCCCCATGCCTTCAACCCTTCCCGCTCCCATCGATAAGCTCGCCATCGTCGTCGTTACGTACAAGCGCCAGGAACTCCTGGCCAACTTGTTCGACTCCATGACCGAGCTCACGGCAACGCCCTGGCGCATCGTGATTGTCGATAACGAGAATTCGCGCGAGACCGAGGCCATGTGCACCGCATTTAACGAGCGCCTGGCCAACCTGTGGGGCATCGACGCCGAGCAGCCCGACGCGCAGGGCGGCACCGACCGTGTCATCTACGCCCCGCAGCTCGAAAACGGCGGCGGTGCGGGCGGCTTCTCCGCCGGCACTAAATGCGCATACGATCTGGGAGCCCAGTGGTTCTGGGTCATGGACGACGACGTGCTCGTCATTCCCGAAGGCATCGAGCGCTTGGCCAAGTGGACCGACCGCTACGATGTTATCCAGGGTTCGCGCCTGGACTTTGACGGCGGCGCCTTCTTTTGGCAATACCAGCTCATTCTTTCGCTCGGCATCCCTAACCCCATCGCCAAGTGGGATCTGGGTCCCGAGGGCTACCGCACCATGAACCAACTGTGCTTTGAGGGCGGTATGTTCTCGCGCCGCGTGGTCGACAAGATTGGCCTGCCCGACGCGCGCTTCTTTATCTACGGCGACGATGCCTGCTACGGCTACGTTGCCAGCCAACACTTCCCCGCCGCCGTGGTCGCCGACGTGGTGCTCAAGCGCGCCCGCGCCGTCTCTAACTGGGATATCGCCGGCAAGCGCCAGCTCAACTCCACGAGCGACACCAACCGTTACTACATCATGCGCAACCGAGGCTTCCTCGCTCGCTATATGCAGATCTACGGTGACTACCACCCCATGCTGTTCCGCCTGGGCAATGCCGCGACCTTCTGCAAGGAATTCATTCGTCTGGCAGCAGTCGACAAATGCTTTAAGACCGGTATTCCGGCGCTGCGCCGCGGCATGAAGGACGCCCGCAAGATCGTTAAGGATCCCAACTGGAAGCCCATGCCGCCCCTGAAGGACGCCGAGTAGTAAAGGGCTTTCGCCCGCCGCTACAGTCGTTGACACACCACGGACACACGCTGACCGTCAAAACCAAAGCCCCAACGCATGCGCCCGACGGCGGGGCGCGGCACGCGGATATCATCGATGCCGTCGCGCTCTATGTCGAGCAGCGCCTGAACCGCCAACAGTTCCAGGCCCAGGGCATCGACGCCAGGGTCGTACAACATGTTGATCGTAATGAGCGGTCGCTCATCGAGCATGCCGAGCGTGTCGGCCACGTCAAACACCCGACCGGTGGGAATCACCTGGATATCCCAGCGATCCGAGACGCCACTTCGCTTGGAGCTGGGATTGCAATAGCCGGGCAATCCAAAGCAGAGCCCCTGAAGCGCCAGATGATAGGCTGTCGGCATATCTGATTGGCCCACATCGATGCCCAGATCGCCGATAGCACAGCTCAAAGCTTGCTTTACAGTGTCCTCGTCTCCTCGACACAGGCCGTCATGGAACGAGTCGATAACTCCAACATCCTCAACGGCGCACTCAAACCATTCCAGAATTACAAGACGGAGCGCCTGACGCACTTCGTTGTTAGGCAGACGCAGGGAACGAAGGCACGCGCCGTCCTCCGAATGCCCCGTCATGTCCGTCGTAAGAAATCCAGACAGATACAGCGCAGTCCAGATATCTTCGGGCTTGGCGACATCGACCTCCTCGGCATGCATATGCACTGGCGCCTCAATAAACCCATGCGGCTCAACCAAATCGAACAATGTGGACAGGCGAATGAGATTCCAGTCGCCGACGCATGCGCCCAGACGGTCGGCGTAACAATACAGATCCGCCCGAACGGGCGCGACGCAATCGCGATGTGCGTAGTCCACCACGCGCTCCGGGCTCGAGCAATAAAAACCACCAAACAGATAGCCCTCGAGCCACTCACGCGCGTCATCCAGACAGCCGTTGCGACCGATGCAATCCAACAGCACTTGGACTTCGTCGTCCGAAAAACCGAACCATCGATCACACCAACTCGACAACGCTGTCGCCGACCGATAGGAAACCCCACGTTGGGACAACGCAAACTCGGCATGACCGGGGCGTTCGCACATCAGACACGTCAATCGCAACGAGTCGCCGGCATCGGCAATGGTGTCGAACAACATTCGGCTGAGCGACTCTAGGGAATCCACGCTACCGTCGTCCTTAGCGTCCAAACGCTTTGGACATACCGCGTCGTAGTCGTCTATCAGAAGAACAACCTGCTCATCGAAAGCTGCCTGGAGCAGCTTGATAAGCACGCCAAGCGCCGCATCGATCTCCTTATCGCTGGCCACCCCACGCGCCGCCCTCTCGATAAGACGGACCTCACGTCTTGACAGATCAGGTGCGGCAAGCAGCGGCAGCAATCGGGCGCACTCGTTCGCGACAGCGCTGCGAATAGCCGCCGCAGCATCGGCGTCGCGCCTCGCAGCGGCAGCAGAAAAATCGAGCAAGATGACGGGATAGCACGCGCACTCATCACGATAGTGAGCACCGTCCGCCTGCCAAATCTGGGTGCCGACGAACGGACTTCGATCCGGCCGCCGGTGATCAAGTCGTTCCAAATAGCATTTGAGCATCGATAGATTCATGCTCTTGCCAAAACCCTTGGGTCTGCAGCAAAGCGCAACAGATGCTACGCTGTCCAATATATCGGCAATAAACATAGTCTTATCGATGAGTAAATACCGATTGATCGCATCGGAAAAGTCGTGTACATCAACCGGCAGAGCTGCGTTATCCGCATAATTGAGCAACCGTGCGCCAAACGCATGAGTAACACCATAATTCGCCTGTTCAGACACCGTAAGCTCTCCCTCTAACGCATCACGATGCCCATTGTAGCGAGCGGGTAGAGCGCAACAATATCGACATGCAAACGTTTCGGGCAGCGGTAGCAACAGACCCCCGAGGGGGCATAACAAATCGTTGCACAACAAAAAAGGGGCCCGATGCCGCCGCACCGGACCCCGTCCCAAACTCTTATAGAAAACGATCTGGAAGATTACTCCTCCAAGCCGTCCTCCCCAGAAGCCTTCTTCTGCTGATCGAGCTTATGCTTACCACTTACGATAGACGTAGCGCCCAGTGTGGCCAAGCTTGCACTGGCAAGGCTCGCCATCACAATCAAGTCGCCCGTCTTGGGCATGTTGCCGCCCGAGGACTTAGTCGTTGTAGTCGTCGTGGTCGTGGTGGTCACCGTTTTGGAGTCATTTTGCTCCTGGACCTGGTTGTCAGCACCGCTCTTGTCGTCGTCTTCGGACTGTTTCTTTTCGCCCCCGGCCTTGCTCTTGTCCTTCTCCTCAGATTCAGACTTCTTATCCTCGCCCTTCTTCTGTTCGGACTTGTCGCTCTTCTCCTCAGAGCTAGAACCCTTATCGGATTCGGTCTTCTCGGAAGCCTCGTCCTTGGAGTCGCCCTTTGCGGCTTCGATCTTTTCCGTGGAAACCTGATCAGAGTTGCCCTTGTTCTGGGTCGAGCCGTTATTGACGCCAGCCATCAGCGAAGAGCCCAGCGTAGAGCCAAGCTGCTCGGAGAAAGAAGGCTTCTTGTCCGGCGAAGCAACGGGAACGTCCGGCGCCTTATTCGAGTCATCCTTGGAAGCATCGGAACCAGGGGTTGCGTCAGAGCCGGAGCCGTTGTTAGAGCCGGTGCCAACGGACGAATCGCTCGAGCCGGTGGATGAGTTAGAGGTGCCAGCGCCGGTCGAACCAGAAGCGTCGCTGTCCGTATTGCCGGCAGAGCTTGAAGACGAATCGCCCGCAGCAGAGCCGTTTGAATCGGAGCCGTTCGAGGTAGAGCCGTTGTTGGTAGTGCCACCAGCAGAGCCATCACCGTCAGCATCGGTCGAGGGCGCATCCATCCTGTCATCGTTAGCATCGTCACGCGAGTCGTCATTCGAATCAGGCGCCGGCGTAGGCTCGGGCTGCACGGGCGTCGCAGCGGCAGCGGCCTCGTCCTCGGCGATATAAACCAAGCAGTCCTTCAGCTCGTTGCGGTAGCGGTTCTTCCAGCCCTCATGATACTGGGGCTGGCTCGAAAACTTGGTGGCAACGTTATCGACCACGCTATTGGAGAGCGCCGTCACAAACTCGCGGTCGGACATATCGTTGGAGAGATTCGCCCAACGGAAGAAGTCCCTGCAGCCACCGGTGCCGCACATGTTGGTAATGCTCCACACCATGCCCTTAACGCAATCGGCACGGCCCGAAATATCAATACCTAGGCCGCTCTTGAGCCACGCCTCGGTCACCGCATAGTACGAGTTGTACGCATAGGCATCTTGCAGAGCCGAAAACTCAGCAGGGTCGGTGTTATAAGCGCCCTGGAAGGCCTCCTGCGCAATACGGCCCAGCTCAGTGAGCTGGGCGTTCTCGTACATGGCATTGCTCGTGTTAGAAATCTCGCTGCCGCGATCAATCGCATCCTTGAGCATGCTGTATTTCTCGGGATTGTAGTTGTAGACCTGCTTCATAAACGGAATGAGCGACCAACGACGGTCGAACTGGTAATAACCCAGCGCGTTATAGCCGTCGCCATACGAAAAGCCCTGGTTATAGTTGCCATGGCTCTCGTACTTGGTAAAGTACTTCATCTCGGGGGTCACGTTAACAAACGAAACGCCCTGGACCGACCTCAGCACGCCCGAGAAGGACTGCTGGGTGTAGAGACCCTTATCGATATCGGTGGCATCCGAGGCAACGCCCGGCGTGGGCTCCTCGGCAGCGGCGGGTGCCGGCACGGAAACGGCGCCAAACGAAAGCACCAGCGTCAGGCCCGCGACAATAGCAGAATGCTTGCGCTGCATAAGATCCTCCCTGCATTGGTGTAGTTAAAGTGCAGTTTGCAAAGATAAGAGTAAGTATTGCAGCTCGCCCGTTGTTGCACAACAACCCCTCGGTAAACGGCAACAACCCTCCGCGAAATCCGCGAAATCTAAAGGAATTAAACAAACTGGTCGTCGGGCACCAGAAGAAGATCTCCGTAGCGTCCCATCAGCCCGTCTCTCAACTGACAGAAAGCGGGGATATAGACGTTTAAGATACGCTGAATCAAATCTTGAGCGAGCTTGTTGTCATAGATATGGACGTTCGTATTGCGGTCTCTGAGCATATCTAGCCATGCCGCCTCATCAATAAAGTCGTAGAATCGGTAGGCTTCCTTCAAGATGGCACGAGGAGACCCCGATGCAGCAAGCGTGGCGCCCTCATACTCGAGCAGACGTTTAAGGAGCTTCCAGCTCAGTTCAAACTGAAGGTTGAACTTATTAATCAATCCACTCTGAACAAAATCATTGCTAAGATCCTGATTGGGTGCATCCTCAAGATTCGCCAAGGCGCTGGCAAAGTTCTCATATTTTTTCATACAGAATCACACCATCCCTGGCAATTTCATCGAGCAATTGCTGCGATAAGGACTCATCCAGATTGACGACGTCTATATCTAAAAGAGTATCAAGACGCTCCTCTATCAGATATGAGAAACGGTCGAAATCCCGGCAACCTGCTACAGCAATATCAATATCGCTCTTAGGCAAGTTGTCACCGCGGGCACGAGAACCAAACAGCACAACCCTCTCGGCGTCACATTCCCGAGCAAAAATCTCAATTTGCTTGTACACCTTGTCGAGAGATACCATCTGCAGCCCTACAGCTTGATATCGAAGTTTATCTCGGGGACGGCGGCCAGGTCTGCCAACGTCACGCCGTCGACGTACTTTTCGATCACGTCGTCCAGACCGCGCCAGAACTTGACGGTCGAGCACAAATCGCTGCGGGCGCAGCTGTTATCGATGCCGTCGCACGCCACGGGTGCCGTGCTGCCCTCGACAGCGCGCAGGATGTCACCAGCACGCACCTCGGCCGGGTCCTTGGCCATCATGTAGCCACCGCCCTTGCCGCGCACGCTCTTAAGCAGGCCCGCCTTCATAAGCGGACGAACCAGCTGTTCCAGATACTTCTGCGAAATGTGCTCGCGGTCGGCAACCTCGCGCAGAGCAATCTTGCCCTCGGCGTCACCGAGCGCCGCAATATAGATCATCAGCCGGAGGGCATAGCGGCCCTTAGAAGAAATGAGCATACCTGCCCTTCCATAACGCTGGGGACAAACATAACCGATGAATTTGTCCCACATCTAGAAAACTCGAGTGGATTAGTCGGGTTTTCCCTTGACTAACGCCGAACCCATAGTAACTTTATTCCGAGAAGATTCCTAGGGTTTAGTACACCTATGAGTACACCATACACAGAGAGGTACAGCATGAGCGCACATCCGCTGCTTTCCATCGAAGGTCTGACCGCCTCCGTGGACGAGAAGACCATCCTCCACAACGTCAACCTCAACGTCGCCGCCGGCGAGACCCATGTGCTGATGGGCCCCAACGGCGCCGGCAAGTCCACCCTCGGCCACCTGGTCATGGGCGACCCCGTCTACACGGTCAACGACGGCCGCATCGTCTTTGACGGCCAGGACATCACCGAGTTCACCACCGACAAGCGCTCACGCGCCGGCCTGTTCCTGAGCTTCCAGGCTCCGGTCGAGATCCCGGGCGTGCCGCTGTCGAGCTTTTTACGCGCCAGCATCGCCGGCCGCCCCGGCCTGGAGATGAAGGGCAAGGAGTTCCGCCGTCGCGTCAAGGAGCTCGCGGCCGAGCTCAACATGGACACCGCCTACCTCAACCGCGAGCTGGGCGTGGGCTTCTCGGGCGGCGAGAAGAAGAAGGTCGAGATGCTCCAGCTTCTGCTGCTGCAGCCCAAGCTCGCCATCCTGGACGAGACCGACTCCGGCCTGGACGTCGACGCGCTTTCCACCGTCAGCCACGGCATGGACGCCTACCGCAAGAGCTGCGACGGCTCCATGCTCATCATCACGCATAACACGCGCATCCTGGAGCACCTGGATGTCGACCGCGTTCACGTTATGGTCAAGGGCCACATCGTGCGCGAGGACGACGCCTCGCTGATCCCCTGGATCGACAAGAACGGTTTTGAGACCTTCGAGCGCGAGGCCGCCGAACAGCGCGCCAAGGTCGAGGCCGCCGCTGCCGAGCAGCAGGCGTAAAGGGGCGACGCAATGACCAAGAACCGCACCGAGGTCGCGGACATCGACCGCAGCCTCTACGACTTCACCTATGGCGAGGAGGGATTCGAGCGCCTCGACGCCGGCATCACGCCCGACATCGTGCGCGAGATCAGCGTCAAGAAGGACGAGCCGCAGTGGATGCTCGACCTGCGCTTAAAGTCCCTCGAGATCTTCAACCGCTTCCCCGACCCGACGTGGGGCCCCTCCATCGAGGGCCTGGACATGGACAACATCGTCACCTACGTCAAGCCCAACACCGACCAAAAGCACGACTGGGAGTCGGTGCCCGACGACATCAAGAACACCTTTGAGCGCCTGGGCATTCCCGAGGCCGAGCGCAGCTACCTGGCGGGCGTCGGCGCGCAGTACGACTCCGAGCTCGTTTACCACAACATGCAGGACACCGCGTCCAAGATGGGCATCGTCTACTCCGGCATCGAGGAGGCCCTGCACGATCCGCAGTGGGAGCCGCTCATCCACGAGAAGTTCATGACGCTCATCCCGCCCACCGACCACAAGTTTGCGGCCCTGCACGGTGCCGTGTGGTCGGGCGGCTCGTTTGTCTACGTGCCCAAGGGCACCAAGCTTGATTTCCCGCTGCAGAGCTACTTCCGCCTCAACGCTAAGGGCGCCGGCCAGTTTGAGCACACGCTCATCATCGTCGAGGACGATGCCGACCTGCACTTTATCGAGGGCTGCTCCGCGCCCAAGTACAACGTGGCCAACCTCCACGCCGGCGCCGTCGAGCTCTTTGTGGGCAAGCGTGCGCACCTGCGCTACTCGACCATCGAGAACTGGTCCAAGAACATGTACAACCTCAACACCAAGCGTGCGCGCGTGGACGAGGACGGCGACATCGAGTGGATCAGCGGCTCCTTCGGCAGCCACGTGGGCTACCTCTACCCTATGAGCGTGCTCAACGGCCGCCGCGCCCGCTCGAGCTTTACCGGCATCACCTTTGCCGGCGCCGGGCAGAACCTCGACACCGGCTGCAAGGTCGTGCTTAACGCCCCCGAGACCTCGGCGACCGTCGAAACCAAGGGCATCTCCAAGAGCGGCGGCATCCAGACCTTCCGCAGCTCTATCGTGGCCACGCCCAAGGCCGAGGGTTCCAAGGCAACCGTGAGCTGCCAGTCACTGATGCTCGACGACCAGAGCCGCTCCGATACCATCCCCGCCATGGACATCCGCGCCAAGAACGTCGATATCGGCCACGAGGCCACCATCGGCCGCATCGGCGACGACAAGGTGTTCTACCTGATGAGCCGCGGTATCTCGGAGGAAGAGGCCCGCACCATGATCGTCAACGGCTTTGCCAACCCGGTCTCCAAAGAGCTGCCGCTGGAGTACGCCGTCGAGATGAACAACCTGATCAAGCTCGAGATGGAAGGAGCGATCGGATAATGAAACAGGAAACCAACACCGCTGCTACCACGCTCGAGCAAGTTAATGCGATGCCTGCTGCCACTTGGGGCTGGCTCAAGATGAACCAGACCAAGCTCGAGCTTTCCGACGAGCTTGCCACCGCTCCCGCCGAGGCCGTTGAGGTCGAAGGCCTGGACGAGCAGTTTGCCGGCTCGGCCGACGCCTTCGACGCCGCCATGGAAGCCATGGCCGAGCGCTTCCCCGAGCGCCGTGCCGCTGCCCCCGGCGACGCCGCCGACCGCGCCCGCATCACGCCCGAGACCGAGCTCGACGTGCCCGCCACCTCTGTCTACCAGGCCGGCGCCATCAAGCTCGAGGAAGAGCTCTCCCCTGCCGAGGCCTTCGAGACCGGCATGGGCGAAGCCGCCTACACCTACCTGGCCGACCACACCACCAAGCGCATCGTCATCGATGTGCCCGCATACCAGCACGCCACGGTTACCGTGCGCGTGAGTGGCGTCGACGCTGCGGCCGCCATCGCCGCCATCGACGTCGTCGCCCGTCCCCAGTCGACGCTCGACCTGCAGATCGCCCTGGACTCCCCCGTTGCCGGCGAGGGCGTCGTGGGTTCTGCGCTGCGCGTGTGCGCCCACGAGTACGCCACCGTCAACGTGACCTGCACGCAGACGCTCGACGACAGCTGGATCGCACTCGACGACACCGGCCTGTTCCTGGACGAGGGCGCACGCGTCAACGTGCAGCACACCGTCCTGGGTGCCGGTGCCAGCGCCACCGGCCTTGCCGGCGACCTGCTGGGCGACACCGCCAAGGTGACGATCGACACCGATTACCTGGGTGCCCGCGAACAGGTGCGCGACTTTAACTACGAGCTGCGCCATCGCGGCCGCAAGACCGAGTGCGAGATCGACGCCAACGGCGTGCTGACCGGCACGTCCAAGAAGGTCTACCGCGGCACCATCGACCTCGTGCACGGCTGCAAGGGCGCAACCGGCACCGAGCGCGAGACGGTGCTCTTGGCCAACAAGGGCGTCGACAACAAGACCGTCCCCGTCATCCTGTGCGATGAGGACGACGTCGCCGGCAACCACGGCGCCACCATCGGCCACGTCCGCGACGAGCAGCTGTTCTACCTCGCCTGCCGCGGCCTTGACCAAAACGCCGCCGAGGATCTGTTCATCCGCGCCAAGCTGGAGGACGCTGCGCTTTCCGCCACCGATGAGCGCACCCGCGCCGCCGTTGTCCGCCTGGGCAACAACCTGATCGACAACTTTGAGGAGGAGCTCGCATGATCGACACCGAGCACGTTAAATGCGACACCTGTACTGCCCCCGAGCCCATGGAGCTCGACGCCAGCGACGAGGCTTCGCGCGGCTGGCCCACTGTGGACATCGAGACCAACCCCTACAAGGGCCAGTTCCCTCTGTTCCAGCAGCACCCCGAGATCGCCTTCCTCGATAGCGCCGCCACCGCACAGCGCCCCGCCTGCGTGCTCGACGCCGAACGCGACTTCTATCAGCGCATGAACGCCAACCCCCTGCGCGGCCTGTACTCGCTGTCCGTCGAGGCCACCGAGGCTATCGCGAAGGTTCGCCAGCAGATCGCCGACCTCATCGGCGCCGCCCAGGCCAACGAAGTCGTCTTCACCCGCAACACCAGCGAGTCGCTCAACCTGGTCGCCAAGAGCTTTGCACCCACGGTGCTGGAGCCCGGCGACGAGGTCGTCATCACCATCATGGAGCACCACTCCAACCTGATCCCGTGGCAGCAGGTCTGCCGCGAGACCGGTGCCAAGCTCGTCTACCTCTACCCCACCAAGACCGGCCAGCTCACCACCGAGGAAGTGCTTGCCAAGGTGGGTCCCAAGACCAAGATTCTGGCCGTGGGTCAGGTCTCTAACGTGCTGGGCGTCGAGAACCCGGTCAAGAACCTCGGCAAGCTCGTGCACAAGTATGGCGGCTATCTGGTCGTCGACGGCGCGCAGTCGCTGCCGCATATGCCGGTCAACGTAGCCGATCTGGGCGCCGACTTCTTTGCCTTTAGCGCGCACAAGGCCATGGGCCCCATGGGCATCGGCGTGCTGTGGGGCAAGATGGACCTGCTCAACGCCATGCCGCCCATGCTCACCGGCGGCGAGATGATCGATTCGGTCACCGAGCAGGACGCCGTCTGGGCGCCCGTCCCCGAGAAGTTCGAGGCCGGCACGCAGGACGCCGCCGGCATCTTCGCCACGGGCGCAGCGCTTGACTACCTCGTCAACACGGTGGGCTACGAAAACATCCAGGCACGCGAGCAGGCACTCGTCCACTACCTGATGGGCGAGCTCATGCAGCTCGACTTTGTCCAGATCATCGGCTCCATCTATTGGGATAACCACCATGGCGTCGTGAGCTTTAACGTCCGCGGCATCCACCCGCACGACGTGGCGAGCATCATGGACATGGACGGAGTCTGCATCCGCGCCGGCCACCACTGCGCGCAGCCGCTGCTCACCTGGCTGGGCGTCGAGAACCTCGCCTGCTGCCGCGCCAGCGTGGCCTTCTACAACGACAACGCCGATATCGACAAGTTCATCGCCGGTCTGCATCACGTTTGGAGCACGTTCAATGGGTAACCTCTACACCTCCACCACGTTTATGGAGCACAACTCGCACCCCGACTACAAGTACGAGATGGATGCCCCCACGCACGAGCACGACGGCATCAACCCCAGCTGCGGCGACGAGCTCACCTTGCAGCTGCGCGTTGAGAACGACGTGATCGAGGAGGCGTCCTTTACCGGCCACGGCTGCGCCATTAGCCAGGCCAGCGCCGACATCATGGCCGACCTCATCACCGGCGAGACGGTCGAGGAGGCGCGTCGTCTGGCAGGGCTCTTCCTGGCTATGATACGCGGCGAGCAGCTCTCTGAGGAGGACCTGGAAGACCTGGACGAAGCCGCCCAGCTCCAGGACATCTCGCACATGCCCGCTCGCGTCAAATGCGCCGAGCTCGCCTGGCGCACCCTCGACGGCATGCTCACGGGACAAAATAATCAGTAGTATTTGTCCCAAATCTTAAGAATTTTATTGGCCGAATCGCTTGACAAGAGTGGTTCGGCCATTTTCTATTCCGAGCCCTCAGCCTGAGCCTTTACCTGCGCATAAGCGCGCACGATACGAGAGACGGTACTCTTGCTGATTCCCGTATACCGTTCGATCTCGCGCACCGTGTAGCCGCCATCGTGCAGAGCGAAAATGATTCCGTCTCGCCGCGAGGGCGCTACGGTCTTGAGTTCGTTGAGCGGCACACCCAGGCGCTTCGCCATCTTGTCGGCAAACGCACGCCGCTCCCACTCCGTCTCATCCATATCGTGAATCACCGGATCGGAACCATCGGGCATCGACAGAGAATAATCCAGAAACCCCTTGGCAGACTCAAAGAGCTCAAGCACACAAGAAGGATCCGAAAATCCCCTCGTCATATCGTTGCCATACGCTCGCAGATACTCGGCAAAGCTGCTCCAGGGATAACGCTCGATCAGGGCGATACCCGCCTCCTGCGGATTAGCATGAACATAGCGAATGGCAGCCATTAGATAACGGTCGGTATCGAGCGAGCGCCGGTCAAAACGGTTCTGGAACAGATGACCTGTACGCCCCGTGCGTTTATTGAACCGCCGCGCGTACGTCAAAAGCAGCCGGTGCATCGCCGCGCTCATCGCGTCCTCGTAATCTGCAAGCACCAGATGCACGTGATTGCCCATTAGGCACCAGGCGATAACCGTCACGCCCGCCTCGCGGCAGCACTCGCGCATCAGCTCCAAAAACTCCCACCGGTCTTCATCGCCCTCAAAGATGAGCTGCTTGCCCACACCGCGGGCACAGACATGGTAAAAGCCGGTAACCGTTCTCCAAACGCGCTGCATGGCGCTCCCTTCGCCGGGATCTGATTGCCATCCAATACAGCACGATTGAAGCGTGCCATCAAAACATTCACGCAAAACAATACACTCGCGCGGCCAAAGGCAGTAAACGGGCGGCGAACGGCACCGTTGCAACAGGTCAGACCCCGCAACGCATACAAGAGCTGACCAAAAGCTTGCCCAAGACGAACCCCCTCTACGGAAGTTCGCGACCACAGAACATATAGTTAAACCGTTTCAATTAAAACTTCCGGACTTCTCGCTACGAAAACTGAGCCGTTCGCCGAATATTCCGTGCATTTCGCGGTATTATAGGGGCTGCATGTCATGTCCCTTTCGAAGGGTCGCCCGGCAATCGCCAGCCACGACCCCCAGACGGGACGCCAACACGATAGAGAGGAGAGGCATGCAGTACTCACAGGAAGTGGAGAACATGTGCCCCGTTGCCAAGGGTGCATACCACGGCCCCGCACCCATCCCCGAGGAGGGCAAGTGGGTCCAGGCTAAGGAGATTTCCGACATCTCCGGTCTTACGCACGGTGTGGGTTGGTGCGCACCTCAGCAGGGCGCCTGCAAGCTCACGCTGAACGTCAAGGACGGCATCATCGAGGAGGCCCTCGTTGAGACCATCGGTTGCTCGGGCATGACCCACTCTGCCGCCATGGCTTCCGAGATCCTTCCCGGTAAGACCATCCTCGAGGCCCTCAACACCGACCTCGTCTGCGACGCCATCAACGTTGCTATGCGCGAGATCTTCCTGCAGATCGTTTACGGCCGCAGCCAGACCGCGTTCTCCGAGGGCGGCCTGCCCGTGGGCGCCTCCCTCGACGACCTCGGCAAGGGCCTTCGCTCTCAGGTCGGCACCATGTTCGGCACCAAGGCCAAGGGCGCTCGTTACCTCGAGCTCGCTCAGGGCTACGTCACCCGCATGGCTCTCAACGACAAGAACGAGATCATCGCGTTCGAGTTCCTGAACCTCGGCAAGTTCACCGACGCCGTCAAGGCTGGCAAGACCCCCGAGGAGGCCATCGCCGGCGCTATGGGCCACTATGGTCAGTGGGAGAACGCTGCCAAGTACATCGACCCGCGCACCGACGAGGAGACTCACTCCGTCGCCAGCGTGTTCCCGGTTCACGAGTAGAAAGGGAGGGAAATAACTATGACTGTTACGTTCGAAGGTTACGAGCGCCGCGCTGACAAGATCAACAAGTGCCTCGCCGACAACGGCATCGCCTCCCTCGAGGAAGCTCTGCAGATCTGCACCGACAAGGGCTTCAACCCGCGTGAGATCGTCAACAACACCCAGTCCATCGCCTTCCAGAACGCCGAGTGGGCCTACACCCTCGGTTGCGCTCTCGCTGTCAAGCGTGGCGCCAAGACCGCTTCTGAGGCTGCCGCCATCATCGGCGAGGGCATCCAGGCCTTCACCGTTCCCGGCTCCGTCGCCGAGGACCGCAAGGTCGGTCTGGGCCACGGCAACCTGGGCGCTATGCTGCTCTCCGACGACACCGAGTGCTTCGCCTTCCTGGCTGGCCACGAGTCCTTCGCTGCCGCTGAGGGTGCTATCGGCCTGGCTCTGAACGCCAACAAGGCTCGCAAGAAGCCGCTGCGCGTCATCCTCAACGGTCTGGGCAAGGACGCTGCTCAGATCATCGCCCGCATCAACGGCTTCACCTACGTGAAGACCCAGTTCGACTACTACACGGGCGAGCTCAAGGTCGTCGAGACCATCCCCTACTCCGATGGTCCCCGCGCTGCCGTTAACTGCTACGGTTCCGACGACGTCCGCGAGGGCGTTGCCATCATGTGGCACGAGAACGTTGACATCTCGATCACCGGTAACTCCACCAACCCCACGCGCTTCCAGCACCCCGTCGCTGGCACCTACAAGAAGGAGCGCCTCGAGGCTGGCAAGAAGTACTTCTCCGTCGCTTCTGGTGGCGGCACTGGCCGTACCCTGCACCCGGACAACATGGGCGCCGGCCCTGCCTCTTACGGCATGACCGACACCATGGGCCGCATGCACTCCGACGCCCAGTTCGCCGGTTCTTCCTCCGTGCCTGCGCACGTCGACATGATGGGTCTCATCGGCATGGGCAATAACCCCATGGTCGGTGCCACCGTCGCCTGCGCTGTCGCCGTCGAGGAGGCCCTCAAGGCCTAGTCGCGCCCGCGCGATGCTCACATAGTTGAGCTTTGGAGCCGCTACCTTTTAAGGTGGCGGCTCTTTTTGTTTACGCTGTCGCAGGGCAGCTAATGCCGATATATCAGTTGGGGCGAAATACGAGATGTGATGAGACGGAGCGTCAGAACGTCCATGACGCCCACCTGCCATATTTGCCCTTTACCGATTTGCCGAGTCTTTGCGGCTCCATTGCCGATCACCCATGCGACAATGCGCCGGACGAGAAAGGAATCCGATGGAATCGACTGATGTACTGGTAATTGGATCTGGCATTGCGGGCCTTTGCGCCGCCATCGAAGCGGCACGCACGGGCGCAACCGTCGCTGTGGCAAGCGCCGGCAAGACTATGAGTGGATCGAGCTTCTTCCCCGGAACCTGGGGCCTGGGGCTTATCGGACCCGTTAACGAAGACGACGAACAAGACCTCATCGATACCATCCAGACCGTTGGTGGCGGCGTTGCCGACCCTGAACTCGTCCAGACGTTCGTCCACGGCATTCCCCAGGCAATTGAATGGCTCGAGCAAGACTTGGGCGTTGAGCTTCAGCGTCCGCAAAGCGTCGAAAGCGCTCAGCAAAAGCAGTTTATCCCCTGCTTTGACCACAAGACGCGCATGTGGCGCGGCCTCACCCGCAAGCCCCTTGAGGACGCTCTGACGACCCGGATCGAGTCGCTCGGCATTCGCCTGCTCCCCCGCCATGAGCTTATCGACCTTGTTGAGGACATGAACGGCAGAATAACCGGAACCGTGCTCTACGACCTCACCGAAAATCGAATCGTGCCCTTTGCTGCCAAGGCCACGATCATCGCTGCGGGCGGCACGGGTGGCCTGTTCGAGCGCAGCCTCACTTCCGCCGATGTGCTCAGCTCTTCGCAGGCCATCGCGCTGGCGCACGGCGCAACACTTACTAATATAGAGTTCATGCAGATGATGCCCGGCTTCATCGAGCCCAAGCGCAACTTGGTCTTCAACGAGAAAACCTGGCGCTACGTACATTTTGACCAGCCGGTAGATATTGCCGACAACAAGCTGGACGACCTGCTCGAGCAGCGCTCTGGATATGGTCCCTTCACGTCACGCTTGGCCTCCCGCGCTATCGATCTCGTCATCGATCAGGCAGGTGTCGAAGGCCTGGCACTCCACTACGACTTCCCCCGCGAGGATGTCCCAGAGTTTGTGCAGACCTTTGCCACCTGGCTGCAAGACGAGCACGGCATCGCCCCGACTGACGAGATGCGCGTTGCGATGTATGCCCACGCCGCTAATGGCGGCATCAAGATCGATAAGACCGCGCACACGGGCGTTGAGGGCCTCTACGCTTGCGGTGAGGCGACAGGCGGCATGCACGGCGCCGACCGCATTGGTGGCTTGTCAAGCGCCAACGGCATCGTGTTCGGACGCATCGCGGGCGCATCGGCAGCCCAGGCAGCACAGAATGCACCTGAGGTGGCCCCGAAGGCGGATATCGCCCTCCCCCAGTACGGCATTGCCACAACAGATGCCGAACGCCTGACACGCAGCCTTAAGCACACGATGAGTACCTATTGCATGATCAACAGAACCGAAGCAGGTCTATCCAAGGCTCTGCAACAGCTTGAAAGCCTGCAAGACGAGGCAACGGCGCTGAGCAAGCCACACGCCAATGACAGCGAAATCGCAGCCCTCGCCCGCCTGCAATCGCAGATTCAACTAGCACAGGAAATGGTCAAAGCCATGCGCAAGCGAACCGAAAGTCTCGGATCGCACTATCGAGCGAATTAAACTGGACACCTATCTAAAGCAAAACACAACTAATCGATATCTATGGGCCCCGTGAACTCGAAGTGGCACGGGGCCCATTCGTGTCCGCACGGCAGCGTATCCTAATTCTGAATACAGAGCGGGCAAAGCCCGCATAGACAATAGGCCAGCGAGGAGGAGATATGGACAGTAGAGATATCGAGAAGTGGCGTGTCGAACTTGATAGCTACGCCAATGTGGAAGAAGGCGTTGAGTATTGGCTCGCACGCGATTTAATGGAACCCATGGGGTACACTCGATGAGAGAACTTTGCCGAAGTTGTTAAGAGGGCAAAAGTCTCGTGCGAAACAAACAAAACTCCAGTTGATTCCCATTTTCGTGACACCACGAAAATGGTAACTGCCGGTGTCGATGCTCGCGCAGTTAAAGACTACAAACCTACGCGCTATGCATGCTATTTAATCGCCCAGAACGGAGATTCAAACAAGCAAGAAATCGCGCTCGCCCAGGCATACTTTGCCGTGCAGACGCGCCGCCAAGAGCTCATAGAGCAGCGCTTTGCAGAGATTCAGAGCTTACAGGCGCGCCACTCGCTATCCGATTCAGAGATACAGCTCTCGGGTATTGCGTTCAAACGCGGCGTGGACTCCAAAGGATTCGCGATCATCAAGTCGAAGGGCGACGAAGCGTTATTCGGCGGCAGAAGCACGGCGGAAATGAAGCAGCAGCTCGGCATACCCAAGAGCGCGGCATTGGCGGACAGGTTAGCCGATGTCCTCATCAAAGCAAAGGACCTTACGAACTCGATGACGGCCTTCAACGCCGAAGAACACGACCTGTACGGTCTGGACCAGATCAAGCAAGAGCACGTCGAGAACAACACAAGCGTGCGTGGCAGCCTCATCGACCGCGGAATTGTCCCCGAGAACCTGCCACCTGCCGAGGATACAAAAAAGCTCGAGCGTCGCGTGAAGGCAGACGAGAAGAAACTCAAGGAAGGTACTGACGGTTTTACCAATCCCCAGGGTAGACTCGATCTGTGAAAGCGGCCGTGCCCTTTCGGGTTCGACCCCATGCGAGGTGAACAAAAAGGCGACCAGCCGAAACCAGTCTCTTTAACTTGCTTTGGTGGGCCGTCAGGGGGTCAGCCTGCTGCGCAGGCGGCCGCTGCGGCGCCAAGGCGCCTTGCGCGCTGCGCTGGAAAATGCTTACGCATTTCCTCAGCTCCGCGCCCCGACGGGTTCGACCCCATGCCGGGGTAACAAAAAAGCGACCAGCCTAAGCCAGTCGCTTTAACTTGCTTTGGTGGGCCGTCAGGGGGTCGAACCCTGGACCTTGGGATTAAGAGTCCCCTGCTCTACCAACTGAGCTAACGACCCGATATCAACACGAAGCAAGAACTGGGGTGGGTAAAGGGACTCGAACCCTCGACCTACGGGACCACAACCCGTCGCTCTAGCCAACTGAGCTACACCCACCGTGTCCTGTGCGCTTCGCGCTCGACTATTATTGCAAGGAACGCCACGCGATGCAAGCCCCAATTTTCAAGAATTTTGAAAAGAGTTTTTCGAGCTTATTTCGAGCAAATCCCACCGGTTCCATAGGAGTAAACTTGCCCCACTGCAAATCCTCGAAAGGAGCGGCATGAAAGAACTCTCCAACCGCACGGCATTATTTACCGATTCCGTCATCCGTCGCATGACGCGCATCTCCAATAAGTACGGCGCCGTCAACCTGTCGCAGGGCTTCCCTGACTTCGATCCCCCGGCGCAGCTGCTCGATAGCCTCAGCACCATCGCCACCGACCCCAAGCCGCTTTACCACCAGTACTCCATCACCTGGGGCTCCCAGGCCATGCGTGAGGCGCTTGCCGCCAAGCAGGAGCATTTTATGGGCATGCCGGTGAACCCCAACGAGAATATCGTAGTCACCTGCGGCTCCACCGAGGCCATGATGGCCGCCATGATGACGGTCACGAACCCCGGCGACAAGGTCGTAATCTTCTCGCCGTTCTACGAGAACTACGGCGCTGACACCATTCTCTCGGGGGCTGAGCCCATCTATGTGCCGCTCAACCCGCCCACCTTTGACTTCGACCGTGAGGTCCTCGAGGCGGCCTTCCGCGACAACGATCCCAAAGCAATCGTCCTGTGCAACCCATCCAACCCCTGCGGCAAGGTCTTTACCCGCGAGGAGCTCACCTTTATCGCCGACCTCTGCAAAAAGTACGACGCCTACTGCATCACCGACGAAGTCTACGAGCACATCGTCTACGCGCCCCACGAGCACGTGTACATGGCCACGCTGCCCGGCATGTTTGAGCGCACCATCAGCTGCAGCTCGCTGTCCAAGACCTACTCCATCACCGGTTGGCGCCTGGGCTACACCATCGCTCCCGCCGAAATCACCGAGCGCATCAAGAAGGTCCACGACTTCCTCACCGTAGGTGCCGCCGCTCCCCTGCAGGAAGCCGTCGTCACCGCCCTCAACTTCGACGACAGCTATTACGATGAGGTCCTTGACCTCTATACCGCCAAACGCGACCTGTTCTGCCAGGGACTCGACAGCATCGGTCTTGAGCATAACGTGCCGCAGGGCGCCTACTACGTGATGATGGATATTTCGGAGTTTGGCTATGACAGCGACCTTGACTTCTGCGAGGACCTCGCGTCTAAGGTGGGCGTGGGCGCTGTTCCCGGATCGAGCTTCTTCCGCGAGCCCGTCAACCATCTGATTCGTTTCCACTTTGCCAAGCGTGACGAGACGCTCAACGCGGCGCTGGAGAACCTCAAGTCTCTGCGTGACAAAATCGAGCCGCGCGGGTAAGGACGACCCAGTAACTAAAGGCACTAAAGAAACCTCGCGAACCCGTTGGGTCACGAGGTTTCTTTTTATAGCGACCTCATTTATTTTTAGAGCGCTATACTTTAGAGAAGGAGCAACTCGTCCCAGAAAGAGGAACATTATGGCAGAGCAGCAGCTTATCGGAGCGCTCGAGGCCGGCGGCACCAAGATGGTCTGCGCCACGGGCTATGCGGACGGTACGGTCCTAGAGCGCGAGCAGATCGCGACCACGACTCCGCAGGAGACCATCGAGGCAGTCAACGCGTGGTTTGCGAACAAGGGCATCGCCGCGCTGGGCATCGGCGCGTTTGGCCCCACCGCGGTCAACCCCGCTTCGCCGCAGTACGGCAAGATCCTAGAGACCCCCAAGACGGCATGGCGCTACTTTGACCTGCTGGGCACTATCCAAAACGAGCTCAATATTCCCTGCGGCTACGACACCGACGTCAACGTCGCCTGCTTGGACGAAGTCACCTTTGGTTGCGCCCAAGGCCTCACGGACGTGGTGTATCTGACCATCGGCACCGGCGTGGGCGCCGGCGTGCTCTCGGGCGGCCAGCTCGTGCACGGCATGATGCACCCCGAGGCCGGTCACATCTTGGTCACGCGCGACCCGCGCGACACCATTGGCGAGCACAGCGGCTGCCCCTTCCACGACAACTGCCTCGAGGGCCTCATCGCCGGCCCCGGCGTTAGAAAGCGCTGGGATGGCAAGAGCGCCGGAGACATGGCCGATGACTCGGGGGCCATGGACCTGCTCGCCGGCTATCTGGCACAGGCGCTCATGACCTACACGCTGTGCTACGCGCCGCAAAAGAACGTCATCGGTGGCGGCGTGGCCGATCACACCCCCATCGTGCCGCTCGCACGCAAGAAGTGCGCCGAGATGCTCAACGGCTACATCGTCACGCCCGAGATGGCCGACATTGATAGCTATATCGTCAACAACAGCCTCGAGGGCAAGCAGGGCATTATGGGCTGCCTGGCCCTGGGCGCACAGGCGCTTCATTAGCAGACGCACCCACAGGGCGTGGCGCGCCCTGCAAATCCGACCTACGGAACGACGCCACCACGCCTCATATAAGCCCTCAAATAAAATAGGCCGCCTAGGACCAAACAATACGTCCTAGGCGGCTTTTTTGGCGCGCATCAGCGGCCGTAAGAGATAACGGAGCACAACGCCCGTTGCCGCTCCACAGCAGTCGATCATCACATCGGTGATCATGCCAGCGCGTCCCGGCACAAAGAGCTGAATCGTCTCGTCGATCGAAGGAATCAGCAGCAGGAACACCGCCGTGGGCAGCAGCACGTCAAAGGTGCGCCGCCCCTCATAATCAAAGGCATGCGTTGCCAGGATGCCGAGCACCATATACTCGGTAAAATGCGCGCACTTGCGAACAACAAAGTTGGTCACCCATGCATATGGAAGTCCCACGCCGTGCAGAAAACCGCGGATAGCTTCCATGACCGTTAGGCTCAGCGAGCCCGACCCCGAGCCGGGAACCAGCGAATTGCCCCAGATCAAGAGCGCCATCAGGCAGGTCACGACCGCCCATTTTCGATTGATCTTAACCATGCAGAAGTTATGCCTCCGCGCGGAGCGGCGCGAAGCTGGCGGTACCGCCCTCGATAACGCTCAGATAGGCACGGCCCGTACGCTTGGCGGTAGAGGACTGCAGGCGCTCGATCTCTTCCTCGAGGATCTGATTGACGCGCTCGTGACGACGATTTTCCATAATGCCGGCGGCAATAGCCTCGGCTCGCTCGATGCTCTCACGCGAGATGCGGGCAGTATCCTCGGGGAACACAGCGCTGTGACGGCCAACATAGGCGGGGGCAGCAGGCTGAGGGGCAGTGACGGGAGCGGGGGCTGCAACAGGAGCAGGCTCGTCAATCTCATCCAGAATCGCGGTGGCGGCGGCCCACATGTCCTCGTGGCCCGAGTAATCGGCCATGGGGACATCAACCTCAAGCGAGGCATCCGGAAGGTCGCCGGTGTCGATGCGATCTTGGGCATCAATCGATGCGGTGATGGCTGCAGGCTCATCGAGGTCATCGAGATCGATGTCCGCGGCACCGGAAATGATAGGCATGCTGGCGAGGTTTGCATTGTACGGCGCAGCCTCAGCCGCCTGCTGCTGGGCAGGAGCGCCCCAAAGCGAGCTTTCAGCGGCACGGCGGGCGGCAACGGCCTCCTCGTCCGCGGTCATGGCTTCATCAACGTACGAATTATCGGCAGAAGCGTTCGCGTCCGCCGAGGTAGCGCTGTAGGCGTTATTGACTGCCGCGTTGGCAACGAGTGCCACGAAAGCCGCCGTGCTGCCCGCAGGGGCGGCCTGGGAGCCCGACACGGCGCGTGCCGCGGCGGCGATGTCATCGCGATTGAAGGAGCCGGTCTGCCCGCCGTTGGTGAGCTCGTCGATGGCGACTTGATAGACGTCTCGCGAGCGTGCAGGGTCGCAGCTAACCGGCGAATCGTCGTCGAGCATGCTGTCGATCATGGACCAAGCCTCGGCCTCGTCCATAGCATCTGCGGCTCGAGCGATGGTAGGGACACCATCATCGGCATGACGGCGCTGGAACGCACCAGTCAGGCCGGAAAGGAATGCCGAGGTAGACTGCTCCGACTGAGCCTGAGAAGCAGAAGTCGCAGCGTAAGGAGTCGCATCCTGCTGCTGAGCTGGAATCGAGGCGGTCTTGAACTCGCTTTGATGCTGATTGAGATTGGCGGCACCGCCCATGGCATCGGGCTGGAACAGACGCTCTTCACGCTGCGCACGATACTCGGAGATACCCAGCGAGGCGGCATAGATGCCCACGCCCGCCACCGCGCCCACGGCGAAGGGAACCGCACCCGCCACGACCGTCTCGTTCACCGACGAAAACGGCAGCGTCGCGGCATACATAACCACGGGAGCGGCAAGGCCGATCCCGCACGAAAGTCCGGCAAGGACTGCTCGTTGTGTTGCATCAGAAGAAGCCATGAGCTCTCCCCATCTTCCAGCACCCAAATCGCATCATTCAGTTGGCTGCGCGAGAGAAGATGAAGCGGGGCTATGCCCCAAAGCAACGGTATATGGTTCGTTTCATCTGCGTTTTCCGTCGCGAAGCTTAAAAGCTATTATGCGAAACCGCCCTGTCGATTGCAAGCGACGATGTCGGATTGAAACGGGAAACCTGCTGCTCGTCGGTCTTACGGTCAAAAATAAGCGCGGAGCGGCGCTATGGAAAAGGGCCGAGGCTCAAAGCCCCGACCCTTTATCGCATTGATGACTATCGCTGCGCGTGGATGACAACCTAGAACGTCTGCTCGTAGTCGCTGTGTTTTTTGGCCGAACGCACCAGGAACTCCTGGTTGGTGTTGGTGCCCTTAAGACCCTTGATAAACGACGCGGCCGCACGCTCGGTATTATTCATGCCGGCGAGGATACGGCGCAGGCCAAAGACAAACGGGCGCATCTGCTCGTCGACCAGCAGGTCCTCGTTGCGCGTGCCCGAGGCAACGGGATCGATGGCCGGGAAGATACGGCGGTCGGCCAGGTCACGGTCGAGTTTGAGCTCCATGTTGCCGGTACCCTTGAACTCCTCAAAGATGACCTCGTCCATCTTGGAGCCGGTATCGATGAGGGCGGACGCCAAGATGGTAAGCGAGCCGCCGTTCTCGATGTTGCGGGCAGCGCCCAAGAAACGCTTGGGCGGATACAGGGCCGCCGAATCGACGCCGCCCGACAGGATACGGCCCGAGGCGGGAGCGGCCAGGTTGTAGGCGCGGGCAAGGCGCGTGATGGAGTCGAGCACCACCACGACATCGCCACCCAGTTCCACGATGCGTTTGGCACGCTCGATCACGAGCTCTGCCACGCGAGTATGGTTGTCGGCGGGCATATCGAAGGTCGAGGCCACGACCTCGCCCTTGATGGAGCGCTGCATGTCAGTGACCTCTTCGGGGCGCTCGTCGACGAGCAGGCAGATGAGGTGCACCTCGGGGTTGTTGATCGAGATAGACTGGCAGATCTTCTTGAGGATCGTGGTCTTGCCGGCTTTTGGCGGAGACACGATCAAGCCGCGCTGGCCCTTGCCGATCGGCGACACGATGTCGATGGCGCGACCGGTGATGGAATCCTTGCCGTGCTCCATACGCAGAGGCTCATTGGGATAGACCGGGGTAAGGTCGCCGAACTTGGGGCGATTGCGGATCTGCTCGGGATCCATGCCGTTAACGGTCGTGATCTTGGCGAGGCCGGCGCGCTTGTCGCCGCCGCGCGAGGGTCGCAGCGAGCCCTCGATCACATCACCCGTACGCAGGCGTGCAGAGCGGATGAGATATGCGGGGACAAAGGCGTCGTCGCTGGACTTCATATAGCCGTGGGCATGGATGATGCCGGAGCTGTCCGGGCGAATCTGCAGAATGCCCTTAATGTCGCGGAAACCCTCAGCCTTCGCAGCGGTGGTGTAGATTTCCTCGACGAGCTCGGCCTTCTTCTTGCCGGTCGTCTCGATCTCGAACTCTTTGGCCTTTTCGCGCAGCTCGGCGACCTTCATGGCCGCGAGTTCCTCGCGCGAAAGCGTGGGCTCGGTGGGGGCGGCGTTGCGCTCCTTGTTGCGCTGCTTGCGATCGCGCTGGCGGTTGCGACGGTCGTTGTTGCGCTCGTCCTTGCGCTCGTTGCGCTCCTCGTTGCGCTTGTGCTGGCGACGGTTGGGGCGAGCGTTGTCATCGGCCTCAGCGGGCGCGGCGCCATCGGTTGCGGCGGCGTCGGCATTGGCCGCAGCGGCGTCATTGGCCTCGGCGCCGGAATCGACCTGCGCTTCGGCATCAGCCCGCTGCTCGGACGCCTTGGCCTTAGCGGACTTCTTACGCCCGCGCTTGGGCTTCTCGGACGCAGACTGTTCGACGTCTTGGGGCTCGGCGGCATCAGTCGATGCATCGGCGGTCGTCTCGGCGGAATCCTCGGACGCACCCTTCTTGGCAGCCTTGGCCTTGGACGTGCGCTTAGCAGCAGTACGATGGCTGCGACCAGGACGGACGTCGGCGGGCTCGACATCGGCGGGAGCGGCCTCAGAAGTCGTAGCATCCTGGACGAGTGCGTCGGCAGCGGTTGCAGACTCGGCGGTCGCCGCAGCATCCCGAGCGGCTGCAGCTGCGGCTGCGGCCTTCTCTGCCTCGACGAAGGCCTTGGGCTTGCGACCGCGACGGTGCGGGCGCAAAGCCGGATCAACAACGGGAACTTCGCTGGCCTCGACAGGCGCAGCGGGCTCAGCAGGCAATGCGCCCTCCCCTGCCGCGGAACGAACCGAAGCCTCGGTGAGCTCGGGGGTTACCTGTTCAGCAACCTGCTCGGCCTTAGCAGCCGTGCGACGGCGCGTGCGCGGTGCCGGTTTCTCGGTCGGCTGGTCGGCGGCAGGCGTCTCGGGCACAGACGGAGCTGCGAGCTCGGTCAGAGCCGCGGCCTCGCGCTCGGCAGCACGACGGCGGGCGCGCACCACCTGAGCCTCGCTAATCTGCGCCAACGCACGTGCCTGCGCGACCTCATCGGAAATCGGCGCCGAGGAGTCAGCTGCAACGGTGCGCTTGGCGCGCGTCGTGCGCGTAGTACGGCGCTTGGGCTTGGTGACCTCCTCGCCGTCAGCGGCAGGCTTGGTCGTGCGGCGCGTACGCTTGGGCTTTGCCGGAGCAGCCTCCTCTCCAGTTGCAGGCACGGCCTTCTCAGCCGCTGAAGGCGTAGGCGTCGAAGCAGCCTTAGGCGTCTCAGGAGCCGAGGCTTGCGCGGGCGCCGCGACCTGGTCCGACGCAACCGGTGCAGCGGGAGCGGCCTGCGTCGTCGTTATTTCGTTTTCTTGCTGTTGATCAGACACAGTGTTTGCTCAACTTTCTTTTCAAGCCCTGTGATCACATGCTCCCTGCATAAACCTTCAGGGCGGCTAAACAGTCTAGTTCCGTTCAAAACGACGGACATCATTGATCTGTATCGAGATGATTGCGTCATATACGCAGCGTTAGTGTAACACAACCGCCGCCACCTGCAACTTAGTCATTGGGGACGTTCTTAAACGACTAGTCAAAAGGGACACTCTTTGTTTGCCACCCACAAATCTGACTGCCTCCGCCAAAACTATGGCGGTTTACTACGATGAATCGCTCAACCGCGACCACTCCGAAACTTGTTGAACTAAAACCGCAGGTAGATGCCTTGCACTTTTTAGCAAAAAGCCGGCGTGGTTAGAATTCCTCAATTCATCGTAGTAAACCGGCATAGTTTCGTATTTCTAGCAGCTCCAAATTCATCAATACGTCGGCGTTTGCGAAAAAAGCCCGACCTCAGTAGGAGATCGGGCTTATAGGGCTCAGTTAAACCAAACCTACACGGTCAAATGAACCGCAGCTTACATCTGCTCGGGAGCGGAGACACCAACAAGGGTGAGCACCAGGGCAAGCGTCACGCGGACGGCATCGCAAGCGGCCAGACGGGCACGCGAAAGCTCGGGGTCGACGGGACGGCCCTCGCTCGGCAGCACCTGGCAGGCAGCATAGAAGCTGTGGAAGTCACCAGCGAGTTCCTCGGCAAAGTGCGTCAGACGGAACGGGGCGCGGTCGCGAGCGCAGCTGGCAATCAGGTCGGTGAGCTCGTTAAGCTTACGCGAAAGGGCGAGCTCGGTCGGGTCGGTCAGCAGCGAGTAATCGACGTTCTCACCGATGGCCTTGGCGGCGACGGCCTTCATACCCATCTCGTCAGCCTGCTCGGGCGTAACGTCGGCGGCACGGCGCAGGATGGAGCATACGCGGGCGTGAGCATACTGCACGTAATAGACCGGGTTGGAGTTGTCGCGCTTCTTAACGGCCTCAATATCGAAGTCGACCATCTGGTTGGAGCTCTTGGAGATGAGCGTGTAGCGAGCGGCATCGGAGCCGACCTCGTCGACGAGCTCCTGCAGGGTCACCATGGTGCCCTTACGCTTGGACATACGGACGGGCTTGCCGTTGCGCAGCAGGTTGACGAGCTGGCCCAGCAGAACCTCGAACTTGCCGGGGTAGCCCAAGGCATCGCAGACGCAGCGGACGCGCTCGATGTAGCCGTGGTGGTCGGCGCCCCAGATGTCGATGACGTGGTCGACGCGCTGGAACTTATCCCAGTGATAGGCAACGTCGGAGGCGAAGTAGGTGTACTCGCCGTCGGACTTGATCAGGACGCGGTCCTTGTCATCGCCCAGGTCGGTGGAGCGGAACCACAGGGCGCCGTCCTTGGTATAGAGGTAGCCCATCTTGTCGAGCTTCTCAAAAGCGCGGTCAACGGCGGAGGTGCCGGCGGTCTCACCCTCGGTGTCCTTCACGTACAGCGAACGCTCGGAGTACCAACGATCGAAGTCGCAATTGACGGCGTGGCAGAGGTCGCGCATGTTGTCGACCATCTTTACGTAGCCGCGCTCGCGGAAGCTCTCCATGCGCTCCTGAGGATCGGCGTCGACCCACTTATCGCCGTCGGTGCGCCAGAACTCGGCAGCCTCGTCGATGATGTAGTCGCCGCCGTAGGAGTCCTTGCCCAGAGTCTCGGCAAAGTTGTCCTGATACGGATGGGTCTCGGGGTGCTCGTCGTTCTCGTCGGCAACAAAGGCGTCGCGGTCGGCGATCAGCAGCTTGTGAGCCTCGTCGATATCCACGCCCTGCTTGGCGATGATGTCGGCAAGCTGCATATAGCGCGTGCTGATGGAGTTGCCGAAGGTGTTCATCTGAGAGCCGTGGTCGTTGATGTAGAACTCACGCTGGATGTCGTAACCGGCGTGGTCCATAACACGGCAGAGCGAGTCGCCCAGCGCGGCCCAGCGGCCGTGGCCGATGTGCATGGGGCCGACGGGGTTAGCGGAAACGAACTCGACCTGGGTCTTCAGGCCACCACCGACGTTAGACTTAGCGAAGTCCATACCCTTCTCGCGAGCCTCGCCAAAGATGGCATTCTTGACGGCAACGGAGAGGTAGAAGTTGATGAAGCCGGGGCCTGCGATCTCGACCTTCTCGATCGCGGGGTCCTCGGGCATATGGGCAACGATGGCCTCGGCGATCTTGCGCGGGGCGCAGTGGGCCAGCTTGGCGGACTTCAGGGCCATGGTAGAGGTCCACTCGCCATGAGAAGTGTCAGCCGGTCGCTCGATGGCGCAATCGTCAAGTTCAAATGCGGAAAGGTCGCCGGCCTCCTGGGCCGCAGCAAGCGCAGCGCGTACCAGCTCTTCAATCTTCTCGGGCATAGATCCTCCTTGTGTTAAAGCCCCCGAGCTCTTGGTCACTCGTAGGGCAAAAGCCAGAGTTTGTAGCACTCTATCACAAGCGATAGCTACTGTCGCAGGGTAAAGCTAATAGATATTGCATATGCACAAAAATGACTACTGCCTACGATGAGTCACTCAAAGATGGCGGTCTGCCTGCAGATTATGCACGCGTTTGAACTGCATAAACATGTGAATGAGCGGTGCATCATATCGAATACTCTTACCTATCGGAGTTGTGTGCTTTTCCTGCATAAAGTCAGGGTTTGCGCACGTCAGCGTGGTATTCTAGACATACGTAAATTCGTATAAGTTGGAGGTAGCATGTTCTCAATCGGTCAACACGTCATTCATCCGGGTCAGGGAGTCTGCACCGTCGTCGGTTTTAGGGACGACACACCGCAACCCATGTTGTTGCTCGAGACCAAGCAGGGACATGCGCAGACGATTCTCATGTACCCCGTGGCGCAGGCCGATCGTTTGCACGCCGCCATCTCCCAGCAAGATGCAGAGCACCTGCTGAGCCACTACGATGAGCTGGAGTGCGACACCTTTACCGAGCGCAATAGCTCGCTCGAGGAGACGCACTTTAAGCAGCAGCTCAAGCTGGGTGCGCCCGAGACGGTTCGCGTGGCAAAAACCATGATGCACCGTATTCGCCAGGCCGAGGAAGCAGATAAAAAGCCCAGCTCTTACTACATGCGCGTACTTAAGGAAGCCAAGCGCCGCTCCATCGAGGAGTTCGCCGTGGCCTTGGGCGTCACCGAGGAGGACGCCGAAGCTCGCCTAGCCCAAGCCGCCCTCAACTAACCCATCCGCGCCAAAAACCACCACAAAGGGGACAGACACCTTTGTGGTGGTTTTCTTGTTCTAGTAGTATTCATTCTTATCGATACCCACGAGCACAAGGAGTCTCTTATGGCAGAGCCGCTTACCGCCGGAATCACCCGCGACCGCGCGTTCGAACTGCTCAACGAACACAACAAGGACCCGTTCCACATCACCCACGGCGAGACGGTCGAGGGCACCATGCGCTACTTTGCGCGCGAGTTCGACCCCGAGAACGAGGAGTTTTGGGGCATCGTCGGTCTGCTGCACGACCTAGATTGGGAGGAGCATGAGGACGACCCCATGAACCACACCATCTATGCGGCCGAGATCCTTGAAGGCGAGGGCGCCTCTCCCGATCTCATTCGCGCCATTCAGACGCACACGTCGGACTTCAACACCTCGCTGCCCAAGCCCGAGCTGCAGATGGAAAAGATCCTGTTTGCCTGCGACGAGCTCACCGGCCTGATCGGTGCTGCCGTCATCATGCGTCCGAGTAAGAGCGTCATGGACTTTACGACCAAGTCGCTCAAGAAAAAGTTCAAGGACAAGCGCTTTGCCGCCGGCTGCTCGCGCGACGTGATTACGCAGGGTGCCGAGATGCTGGGCTGGGAGCTCCCCGAACTCTTCGACCGTACCATCGCGGCCATGCAGTCCTTCGCCCCCGACCGCGACACCTTTCAGGCTTAATTCCAAAACCACCACAAAGGGGACAGGCACCTTTGTGGTGGTTTTTGTTTGCGCGGGCGTTAGGGGCGGACCTGGCCGGTGCCTCGGAGCTTGTATTTGTAGGTGGTGAGGGCCTCGGCGGCAAAGGGGCCGCGGGCGTGGAGCTTTTGGGTCGAGATGCCGATCTCGGCGCCCAGGCCAAACTCGCCGCCGTCGGTGAAGCGCGTGCTGGCGTTGGCATACACGGCCGAGGCATCAACCTTGTCCAGGAAGCGCTCGCAAGCGTCCGCGTCCTCGGCGATAATGGCCTCGGAATGCATGGTGCCATAGCGGTTGATGTGCACGATGGCCTCGTCCTCGTTCGCCACGACCTTCACGCTCATCTCGAGCGCCAGGTACTCGCGACCCCAATCCTCCTCGGTCGCGGCCGCGTAGTCGTCGCCCTCGGCAAGACCGGCATCGGCGCACGCGGCGCACGTGGCCTCGTCACCGTGAATGAGCACACCGTGGTCGTGCAACACGGCCACGGCCGCGGGCAAAAACGCGTCAGCCACGGCGCGGTCGACCAGCAGCGACTCGGCGGCATTACACACGCCCACGCGCTGCGTCTTAGCATTGACGATGATATTGAGCGCCTTATCAAAGTCGGCGGATTCATGCACGTAGATGTGGCAGTTACCCGTGCCCGTCTCGATCACCGGAACGAGCGACTCGCGCACGCAGCGCTGGATCAGGCCCGCACCGCCACGCGGAATGAGCACATCGACGACGCCGCGGAGCTTCATGAGCTCGCCGGTGGCCTCGCGGTCGGTAGACTCGATCATCGACACGGCCTCGCGCGGGAAGCCCTTGGCCTCGAGCGCATCGGCCAGCAGCTCAGAAATCATGGCACACGAGTGATAGGCCAGCGAGCCGCCGCGCAGAATGCAGGCGTTGCCGGTGCGGATGCAGATGCCCGCGGCGTCGGCCGTCACGTTGGGGCGCGCCTCGTACACCATGGCGACCAGGCCCAACGGCACGCTCACGCGGGTGAGGTCCACGCCGCTTGCGAGCACGCGGTGGTCGAGCACGCGGCCGACAGGATCGGGCAGCTCGGCGAGCTTCTCCAGGCCGGCGGCCATACCCTCGACGCGCTCGGGCGTCAGCAGCAGACGGTCGAGGAGCCCCGCCGAGGTCCCCGCATCGCGCGCGGCGGACATATCGAGCTCGTTGGCGGCGACGATGGAGTCGACACCGTTGCGCAGCGCTGCGGCCATGGCGCGCACGGCCTCCTGGCGCTGCTCGTCGCTCGCCGTGGCAAGCGAGGCCGACGCCGCCTTGGCGGCAACGGCAAGATCGTGGACATACGTGGCTATATCGACCGACATGGGCGGCCCTTTCTCCTAGAAGTTTGCAACCATGGTAGCCGATTTGCGCATGGCCTCGCCCGCGGCGGTAGAATTGGTCAACCCGAAACACCGCAACGAACGGAAGACTCACATGGCCCTCATCACTTCGTACCACGTCCCCGGCCTGTATGTCGAGGACCACAGCATCGACGTCCCCCTCGACTGGCGCGGCCTGGAGCCGATGCTCCTGGCCGTCGGCAGCACCATGCGCCGCGGCGCTATGCCGGCGCCCATCGCCGGCGCGCCCGAGAGCATCAAGCTCTTCTACCGTGTGGTTTGTGCGCCCGACCGCATCAACGACGATCTGCCGCTGCTCCTGTTTTTGCAGGGCGGCCCCGGCGGCGAGAGCCCGCGTCCGCTGTCGCCCACAAGCGATGGCTGGATCGAGGAGGCCGTCAAGCACTTCCGCGTGGTCCTGCCCGACCAGCGCGGCACCGGACGCAGTAGCTGCGTGAACGGTCGCACCATCGCGGCGCTGGGTGATCGCGCGACGGCCGCCGGCGCCGATGCGGCCCGCTCGCAGGCGGACTTCCTCAAGCGCCACCTCGCCAGCTCCAGCGTGCGCGATTTTGAATACCTGCGCCTGGTGGGCTTTGGCGGCAAGCCCTGGGTCACGCTCGGCCAGAGCTATGGCGGCTTTTTGACGCTGAGCTATCTGTCGCTCTTCCCCGAGGGCGTGGCGGCAAGCTTTACCTGTGGTGGCATTCCGCACGTGCCGGCGAGCGCCAGCGAGGTCTACGCGCACACCTTCCCGCGCATGGCCGCCAAGACGCAGCAGTATTACGACCGCTACCCCGCTGACGTCGAGCGCGTGGCCGCGTTGGCAGATGCCCTCGAGGAGCAAAAGCCCGTATTGCCTGACGGCTCGCCGATGACGGTCGAGCGCCTGCAGCTCATGGGCAGCGACTTTGGCATGAAGCCGAGCTTTGAGCGCATGCACTGGATTATCGACCACGCGTTTGTTGATGGCGACGGCACACTAAGCTGCGGCGCCTCGGTATCCGACAGCTTTTTGATGCGCGCCTTCGAGCGCACCAACACGCGCACGAATCCGCTGTACTGGACGCTGCAGGAGTTCATATACGCCGACGGTGACACCATGCCCATTGGCTGGGCCGCGGCTGAAGAGAAGGCACACCGCGCCGAGTTTGACACCCTCGCGCGCCCGCTCATGTTTACCGGCGAGGCCATGTTCCCGTGGATGTTCGAGCAGATGCCCGAGCTCAAGCCCTTCAAGCCCGCCATGGACCTGCTGATGGAAGACACCAGCTGGGACAAGATCTACGACCCGCAGCGACTGGCGTGCAACGAGGTGCCCCTGCAGGCCGCGGTGTATTTCGACGACATGTACGTCGATTCGGGCATGCAGCTCGATACGCTCAGCCGCGTGGGCAACTCGCATGCCTGGGTGACCAACGAGTTCGAGCACGACGGCTTGCACGGCAGCGTGGTGTTCAAGCACCTCTTCGACGAAGCCCTCAACCGTGGAGACCTGCGCCAGATCTTCTAGCAAAGGAGTGTCCCAAAGTGCCGGCACATAAGGAACGTCCCCAAGTGCCGGAAAAGGAGAGGCAGCACTGCTGGCAAAACGAGCCGCGGCGCTGCCTCTCTTTATGCAAACACTATCAAGTTGTCCCTATGGATCGCGGGCTTCTCGGCCAGGTCTGCCAGTAAGCGGTTGCTGGCAATCTGGTCCTGGCGGCGGCCGGCGGCAAGCTCCAGCACGTCCGAATCGGCCTCGGCGATACCACGGGCGACAACCATGCCGCTCGGGTCGCACACGTCGAGCACATCGCCCTCGGCAAACGCGCCATCGACCTCGCGAATACCAACCGCAAGCAAGGAAGAACCACGGCTAACCAGCGCCTTCGCAGCACCATCATCGACCGTCACCGAGCCATGTGCCTTGTCACCCAGTGCGATCCACAGCTTGCGGGGCGCGATGTCCAGGCGCTCCGCCGGCGGATCGAACAGCGTACCCACGCTCTCGCCGCGGGCCAGACGCACGAGCGCATCGGGCTCCTCGCCCGAGCAAATCACGCTCTGAATGCCCGCCGTCATGAGAATGCGGCTCGCGCGGATCTTGGTGATCATGCCGCCCGTGCCCACCGATGTGGAAGAATCGCCCGCCGAGGCGATGATCTTGGCGTCGATCTTATGCACGACCGGGACGAACTCGGCCGTGGGATCCTCGTGCGGATTGGCGGTGTAGAGGCCATCGATGTCCGAGAGCGTCACGCACAGATCGGCAGAAACCAGGCAGCTCACAAGCGCCGCCAGCGTGTCGTTGTCACCAAACTTAATCTCATCGACGGTAACGGTATCGTTCTCGTTGACGACCGGCACCACGCCAAGCTCCACGAGGCGCAGCAGGGCGTCGCGCGCGTGCAGGTAGGACGTGCGGCGCGCCGTGTCGTGGCGCGTGAGCAGCACGAGCGAGGTGAGCAGGTCGCGCGCATGGAACTCCTCGTCATAGGCCGACGAGATGATGCACTGACCAGCCGAGGCGCAGGCCTGCAGGCTCGGCAGGTCACCGACCGGCTTACGGTCGAAGCCCAGCACGGGATAGCCGCAGGCAATGGCGCCCGAGCTCACCACGACCAGGCGCCAGCCAAGCTCGCGCAGCGCTGCGGCCTGATCGGCAAGCCCGCCGATAAAGGCGCGGTTGACCTTGCCGTCGGCGCCCACCACCGTGGACGAACCGATCTTTACCACCATCGTTTTATAAGAAGTCGTCATACGTCAAACCAATCAACTGTTCAGCGAACGGCCGAGCTGGCGGCCAGGGAAGCGTGACTCGCCCCTACCGCCCAAGGAATTAGTGAGCCCAGGGAAAGGCAGAGGCCGCGGCCATGTTCTTACGCACGAGCTCGTCGCGCACCTGAGCCAGGCCCTGCTCCATACCCACCACATAGGTCTGCGGGTACAGGAAGCGCTTGAAAGCTGCGTCCAGATGGTCGAGCGCCCAAGCACAGCGCTCGCGCGCGTCCTGGATGCTCTCACGCGGAGCCACCGCACTGCCATCGCGCACGATCGGCACCAGCAGCTCGCGATACTCGAGTTCGGACACGTCGGTCACCAGGGCGGCATCGTTCACGGCCACGAGGGTATTGCCGCGCGCGGCGCCCTCCCCCGCCAGATGGTCCTCGTCGTAGATCATGTCGCAGACCGGGCCGCCAAAGCCGTCGTAATAACGGCGCACGCGTTGCACACCCGGGATCGTGCGCTTGTATGGCTGCTCAGAGAGCTTGACCACCGGCGTCCATGGATCTGCCTCGCTCGCACGGCGGGCGGAAAGCTTGTACACGCCGCCCAGCGCCGGCTGGTCATAGCAGGTCGCAAGCTTGGTACCAACGCCAAAGCTGTCGATGGGCGCGCCCTGGTCGAGCAGCGACTGAATCGTGTACTCATCCAAATCGTTAGAAACCGAGATCCCCACATAGGGCAGGCCCTCGGCATCAAAACGGCCGCGCACATACTTGGAGAGCTTGGCGAGGTCGCCGGAGTCGATGCGAATGGCCGACAGGCGCTCGCCCACCGCTTCCATCTCCTTGGCAACCGTAATGGCATGTTCACAGCCCTCGCGCACGTCATAGGTGTCGATGAGCAGCGTACAGTTCTTGGGGCTCGACTTGGCAAAGGCGCGGAAGGCCTCGAGCTCGGAATCGAAGCTCATCACCCAGCTGTGCGCATGCGTGCCAAAGACGGGAATACCGTAGCGGCGGCCGGCGAGCACATTGGACGTAGAGGAGCAGCCGGCAACGTAGCTCGCGCGCGCGACGGCCAAGCCGCCATCGGGACCCTGAGCGCGGCGCAGGCCAAACTCGGCAACGGGACGGCCGTCCGCCGCCAGCACCACGCGCGCCGTCTTGGTGGCGACAAGCGTCTGGAACCCAACGATGTTGAGCAGCGCCGTCTCAAGCAGCTGGCACTCCAGCGCGGGGCCGGTGACGCGAACCATGGGCTCGCGCGGAAAGACGAGCTCGCCCTCGGGCACGGCGTCGATGTTTACATGCGCACGAAAATCGCGCAGGTAGTCGAGGAATCCAGGCTTGAACATCGCGCCGCCGGCCGGGGCCTGGAGCGAGGCGAGGTAGTCGATGTCCTCGGGCGTAAAGCGCAGATTCTCGACCAGCTCGGGCAGCTCGGCGGTGCCGCACATGACGGCATACGCGCTGCCGAAGGGATGGTCGCGGTAAAACGCGGTAAAACAACCCTGCTCATTGGCCTTGCCACTCTCCCACAGGCCCTGGGCCATAGTGAGCTCGTACAGATCGGTGAGCATTGCAATGTCGGTGGGATGCGAGATGTCGGTCAAAGCCATGGGGCGACCTTTCGGATGCGTTGTGCAGAAGTTGAGGGTTGGACGAGGCGGACGTGCGGGCATGGAACCCGGCGCGAACAGGTTAGTGCAGGCCCATGCTGCCTGTGATCGTGTAGACCATAAAGACGATAAACGCGATGAGGGCGAGCACGATGATGATTTTTTGAGCCGGAGCCATGCCGGGGATCTCATTCTCGCCCGTAGGCTCCTTGGAGGTGACCATGCGCTGGGCAAAGGTCATCTCGTCACGGCTCGGTTTGGGGTCGACGGACTTGGGACGAGCGGCCTTTTTAGGCTGAGGTTTGGGTGCGGTGGGCGCGGACTTCGCGGCGGCGGGCTTGGGCGCAGGCGCAGGCTTGGGCGCGGGTGCAGGCTCGGATGCGATCTTCGCGGCGGCCTCCTCGGCCTTCTCGCGCTCGGCACGCAGGGCGGCCAGCTCCTCACGCTCGCGGCGTGCCTCTTCCTGGGCCTCGCGGCGAGCTTTCTCGGCGCGGAGCTCTTCCAACTCGGCGCGTTCCTCGGCAGACAGTGGTTGGGACTCAAGCTTGGCCATGGTACAGCCCTTTCTTTTAAAAAAAGCCGCCGACACAATGTCAGCGGCTTATCAAATCCAAGGGTGGAGACGAAGGGAGTCGAACCCTCGGCCTCTGCCATGCGACGGCAGCGCTCTCCCAACTGAGCTACGTCCCCAGGACAAGTTGATATTTTACCTACGGCTCGCCAACTGTCAACGCCCAATACCCAGTCTTTTTGGGACGCGGCTATTTTGACAACTTTTCGAGCAGGCGATCCTCTCGATGATTTTTAATCCCCGTCCCAGAAAAATCATCGGCGAGCGCACTACTTTGCGCTGGTGAGGACGCCGGTGGTGTCGAACGCCGGGGTGAAGCTCTCGTCTACCGCTCCGCCTTCTTGCCAAAACATCGTCGTAAAGCCCAGGTCGTCGGCATGGTCGAGCACCTGCTCGTACTCCTCGCGCGTCACGGCGCGCGCCAGGTCGCCGCCTTGTTCGCGCATGAGGGCATTGGGCGTGTACTGGTTCATGACCGAGATCGGCACGTCGCCCACCGTCTGCCACACCAGGTCCAACACGCGGCACGAATCGTCCGCATGCCCCGGCAGCACCAGATGACGCACGATGATGCCACGCTTCATGAGCCCCTCGTCATCCACCAGCTCTCCCCCGCGGCGCTCGATCTCGCGCGCCATCTGTGCCAGACCCGACACGGCCACGCGCGGGTAATCCTTAATATGAGAAAGCGACTGCGCAAGCGCCGCATTGGCATACTTAAAGTCGGTAAGCCACACGTCGACCAAATCGCCGAGCGCCGCCACGGCACTCGCACGCTCATAACCGCTCGTGTTGTAGACGATTGGAATGACCAGTCCGCGCTCCCGAGCTGCGGCAATCGCGGCCGGCAGCAGGTGAGCATAATGCGTCGCCGTCACCAGATTGATGTTATTGGCACCTTGGTCCTGCAGCTCCAGCATAATCTCGACCAGGCGCTCGGGCGAAATCTCAAGCCCGAAATTGCCCGTCGAGATCTCGTGGTTCTGGCAATAGATACATTTGAGCGAGCAGCCGCTAAAGAAGATCGTGCCCGAACCGGCCTCGCCCGAGATAGGCGGCTCCTCCCACATATGGAGCGCCGCGCGGGCCACCTTGAGCGTGTCATCGGCACCGCATACGCCGTGCGCACCCTCGTCGCGCACCGCACCGCAACGGCGCGGACACAAATGGCAGGCGGGCGAAAAAAGTTCGGTCAACGGCGTCGGCATAAAAACATGCTCCAAAACAACGATTCAGCAGCTCAAACGTAAAGGGACCAACCGCACAGACGGCTCGAGCCCAAGGCGCCGTAATCGTCCGACACGATTTTTGTAATGTCAAGACTGGAATCGATAAAGTGCCGCTTTATGATGTAGGTATTCCGCCCCCCGCGGAGCAACTGGGTGAACCGTCGCGTTTATTTAGGGAGCCCACACAGTCGTACCTAGTACAGGTATCCTTCGTTGCTAAGGACGCTGGAACAGTCGATGAGGGCACCCACCTGTTTTAGGTGGGTTCATTTTCGTAACGTGGGGGGTGGTTTTTATTTGCCGAAAACCACCATTACAGCCCATATGGATCCCCGCCGGTATCCCGACAATCCATCGACAACATCCCAATATCTGGTAAGCGCGTGATAATCGCACGGCGCAAACCCCCGCACCCCCTCGGTCGAGTATCATGGGTCAGCTATGCCCTTTTGCGCGTAGCGCCCTTTGACCTTTTCCTTCGACGCTTGGCGGTTTTCGATTCATGGCTTCATCCACGAGCTTCATACCGTACTTATGCGTGGCGGCCGCTGCCTTTATCACGACCTTTCTCACGGTGTCCCTGGTCAAGCGCCTGGCAATTAAGCTCGACGCCGTCGACTATCCCTCCAAGCGCCGTATCAACACTAAGCCCATCCCGCGCATGGGCGGCACCGCGGTCTTTTTGGGCCTCGTCGTCGCCTGCATCGTGCAGATCCTGGGCACCTGGTACCTGGGCTGGCCGCCCGTTTTGGTGCCGCACCCGCGCCTGCACATCAGCTACCCCGTGCTGGCACTCTCCTTTACCGTGATCTTTGCGACCGGCGCGATCGATGATGTCTTCCAACTCAAGCCCAAGCAAAAATTGGCCGGTCAGGTGCTCGCCGCGCTTATCGCCTGCGTGGGCGGCCTTAAAATCGGCGTCATCGTCAACCCGTTTGCCCCTGGCGAGATCGTGCTCGGCTGGCTCGCCTACCCCATCACCGTGATCTACCTGGTGGCGTTCACCAACATCATCAACCTCATCGACGGCCTCGACGGCCTGGCCACGGGCATTTGCGGCATCGCATCGTTCACCATGTTCACGATGGCCATGCTTTCGGGCCGTATCGACGCCGCCGCGCTCTCCATCGCGCTCTTTGGCTCGTGCGTGGCTTTTCTGCATTACAACTTCAACCCCGCGAGCATCTTCTTGGGCGACTCGGGGTCGCTGCTGTTGGGTTTCGCTTTGGGCTCCATCTCGCTGCTCAACGTGAGCCGCACCGCCGCGCTCACCTCACTCATCATCCCGCTCATCGTAGCCGGCGTGCCCATCATCGACACGTTCAGCGCCATCGTGCGCCGCAAGCGCGCCCACATTAGCATCGGGCAGGCCGACAAGGGCCACATCCACCACCGCCTGATCCAAGAGGGCTACAACCAAAAGCAGGCTGTGCTGCTCATCTATGCCTGGTGCATTATGCTTTCGGCCGGCGCCGCCGCGATCAACCAGGTCGAGGTGCCCATGCGCGTGCTCATCTTTACCGTGCTCGCCATTGGCTCGGCGGCCTTTGCCAAGCATCTGCATCTGTTTGAGCCCGTGTTGCGTCACCATTACAACAAGCGCACGCACGAGGACGAGCTCGTCACCCCCGACGATCCCGCCTTTAAGCAAGAGGAGCAGGCAGCAGAAGAACGCAAGGAAGAGCGCCACCACAGGCGCTAGGGTAAGCTGCCGAGGATGCGTCCAGACGCCGCCGGCCAAACGCGCAGCCACGCCGCGCCCATCGCACATGCCGCCGCTCTCCCGCCCCTCGCCTACTTACGACCCGCCCCTCCAATAAACGCGTTATCATCTTGACCCATGAACATACGTTAGGAGCAATCATGCCAAACGAGAACAGCTACGAAGTCGCGCTGCAAAAGAGCAACGCCATTCGCGAGGGCCTGGCCAAAACGCCCGAGAAGTTCACCATGCTCACCGGCGACCGCCCCACCGGCCGTCTGCACCTGGGTCACTACTTCGGCACCCTCAAGGGCCGTGTTGAGCTGCAGAACATGGGCGCCAAGACCAACGTGCTCATCGCCGACTACCAAGTCATCACTGACCGCGACACGACCGAGCACATCCAGGACAACGTGTACAACATGGTCATGGACTACCTTGCCTGCGGCATCGACCCCGACAAGACCATGATCTACGCGCACTCCGCCGTGCCCGCCGCCAACCAGCTCATGCTGCCGTTCCTGTCGCTGGTCTCAGAGGCCGAGCTGGCGCGCAACCCCACGGTAAAGGCCGAGATGGAGGCCTCGGGCCACGAGCTCACCGGCCTTCTGCTCACCTACCCGGTGCACCAGGCCTGCGACATCCTGTTCTGCAAGGGCAACGTGGTGCCCGTCGGTCGCGACCAGCTGCCGCACATCGAGCTCACCCGCACCATCGCCCGCCGCTTTAACAACCGCTACGGCAAGGTGTTCCCCGAGGTCGACGCACTGCTGTCCGAGACCCCGCTGCTGCCGGGCCTGGACGGTCGCAAGATGAGCAAGAGCTACGGTAACGCCATCAACATCTCGATGACCGCCGAGGAGACGGCCAAGCGCATCAAGAAGAGCCAGACCGACTCCGAGCGCATGATCACGTTCGATCCCGAGAACCGCCCCGGCGTGTCCGGCCTGCTTTCAACCGCCGCCATCTGCACCGGCCGTTCCGAGGTCGAGATTGCCGAGGAGATTGGCATGGGCGGCTCCGGCCAGCTCAAGAAGTACGTGACCGAGGCCGTCAACGAGTACTTCGCGCCGATCCGCGAGCGTCGTCAGCGCTATGAGAACGATCTGGACTATGTGAAGGACGTGCTGCACGAGGGCAACCGTCGCGCCAACGAGATTGCCGAGCAGACCCTGGCCGAGGTTCAGGACGCCATGGGCATGGTGTACTAGATCGATCTGCTGGCTAGAACTTTCGATTGCTATAGGGCGGGCGCTACGGCGTCCGCCTTTTTTGGTGCCCGACCGGTTCGGCTCTGCCCATTGCACTCCCTCGACAAACAGGAACAGGCCCGCTGGCAGTTAGTTGCCAGCGGGCCTGTTCCCGAAGTACACCGTTGAATCGCACAGAGGGGAGGAATGCGAATCAAACTCAACAGGGCAGGCTTTTTCATCGCCTATTGCCTGCTCCGTTGCTGAAACCAATATAGTTCACCGTGGTTTACTTTGCTGCATCAATATCGCCCGCCATAGCTTCTCCATAAGTTAGCCCCAGTAAACTAAACCACCACAAAGGGGACAGGCACCTTTGTGGTGGTTTTAACCACGGCAGAGCCGCTAGAGCCCTGCAGGCCAGCGACAGGCGGCCAAGTCGACGTGCATGTCGTCCTTAAACGCCACACCCTCCCCTAGCAAAAGCTCACGTTGAGCATCGGGACCGCCAAAAGCAAAACCATCGCATATGCGGCCATCGGCAAACACCACGCGGTGACAGGGAATCTCGCCGGGGCGCGGATTGCCATGCAGGGCATACCCCACGTACCGCGCACTTCGTGGACGTCCAGCAAGCAGCGCCACCTGACCATACGTGGCGACCATCCCCTCGGGAATCTGCTCGACCACCTCGTACACCCGCTCAAAAAAGCCCTCAGACGCCATTGCTCGCTCCCTTCCACTCGGAATAGCATAAACCACCACAAAGGTGCCTGTCCCCTTTGTGGTGGTTTTGGCAGGTGGGCTAGTTAACGGGTTGGAAGAAGGCTACGGCTACGGCGCCGGGGCCTACATGGGTGCCGATGGTGGCGCCGATGGTGTGAACGGGCAGTTCGCCCTCGGTGTGGCCAGCCCACAGTGCCGCGCTGTCCTCGATATACTTCTTGAGCACCGCATCCGAAAGGCCCGTATAGCCGAGCGCCAGCGGCATGGAAAAGTCGATGCCGCCTGCCTTTTCGACCTTCTGGTTGAGCAGGTTACGTCCGTTCTTGGAACCGCGCGCCTTGCCCAGCTGCACGATCAGACCGTCCTCGGCAGCCACCACGGGCTTTACGTTGAGCAGCGTACCCACGGCACCGGCCGCAGCAGACAGGCGACCGCCGCGCACCAGGTACTCCAACGTCTCGAGCAGGCCGATGACGACCACGCGGTCGCGCACGGCCTCGACAGCCGCCGCAACCTGAGCCGCGCCCTGGCCCTCGTCCACCAGGCGCAGCGCATACTCGACCAGCACGCGCTCGCCCAAGGTCACGTTATTGCTGTCCACGACGAACATGTCGCCGCCCGGCGCCTCGGCAAGTGCCGTACGAGCACTCTGGTTGGTGCCCGAGAGCTTGGCGCCCACGGTAATAATCACGGCCTCATCGCCGGCCTCACGCGCTTCGGCAATCGCCTGCGAAAAGGCGTACGGGTTGACCTGACCGGTCTTGGGCAGCTCATCGCGCTCCACAAGCATCTCGTAAAAGCGCTGGTGATCGATGTCGACGCCATCCATATACACATCGGTGCCAAAGGTGACGGACAGCGGCAGAACACGCAGAGCGGGGTGCTCCGCCGGCGACATATCGCTTGCGGAATCGGTAATAATGCGGACGGACATAACGAATCCTTTCTTGCGCAGGTCTCGCGCAGGGAATTTTGACAGCAATGTCCCGGCACGGCGTACGCGCTCAAACGGGACGATGCAGTTCTTGGCTGAAAGCTAGCGCCAGCGCGGCTCTAGATCTCGCGCAGGGTGTTGAGGATCGTGCGCAGCGATGCATACATCTGCTCGCGCTGCTCCACGCCCATGGCCTTGCCGGTGGTGTCGAGCACTTCGTGGATGATGCGGTCGGCCTCGTTCATGCTCTCGCCACCCAGCGTGGTCAGGCGAACCGGGGCGCGGTACTTGACGGCAGCATCGCCCGAGTCATCAACCTCGACAAAGCCGCCCTCCTCCAGATGCGCGAGCGTGCGCGAGACGGCGGCACGGGTCACGCCTGCCATGCGAGCCAGGTCAGCACCAGTCAGGCCGTCCTTGCTGCGCTCAAGATAGTACAGGCACATAACGTCGGAACCCTTGAGGCCCAGCCTTGCGCCCTCGGATGTCTTAATGCGCTGGACCTCCTTGTAGAGCCCGCTGATCAGTCCGACAAAGTCCTCGAAACGTGTCTCGTCGTTCTGCTGCATGGGAGACGACCGCCTTTCGCTTGCATAATGCTTACGGGTAAACATCTTAGTCGCATAAGCCGACACCCGTACCCAAATACCCCATTTGTTAACCCATCAACATAAAAACCACCACAAAGGGGATAGGAACCTTTGTGGTGGTTTTGACCGGCGAACATGATCCGCAGGCGCCGCTACAGCTCCACGCAGGGATTGTCGCGAGTCACAAGCGTCTTAACGACAACCGTCGCTCCCAGATAGCGCTCGAGCAGCTCGGCTAAGCGATCGATCGCGGCCTGGCAATCCCCCATCCGCTCGGGCTCCACGCACTCAATCGCCAGGAACGCGTCGGCCGAATCGTCGGACAGGGCCGTTCGAACGCCGTCGCGCCAGTTCCAGCAGCGGCACACGGCGCCCGCATCATCGATGTAGGCGAGCTCGCCGGGCAGCGTCGGGTCATCCGCTTCCTCGCCAAGAGGCAAGAACGCATCGCCACCGTCGGTCACCTTCAAGCGAAGGTCTCCCTCGATCGCATGCAGATCCTCGCCTCCCACGGGCAGCGCGTAGGTCAGCGACACCGTGTTGTAGATGTCCACCGCGGGCGTAATGTGGCCCACAGGTTTGTCCTTAAGCACGCGCTTGAGCAAGTTCTCGATCGAGCAGCGGGCGCCCTTTTTAGTCTTGAACAGCCGGTACGCGTCGCGCCATGCCTTGACCGGCGCGTTCTCGCTGATGGTATCGCTAGTCAGGTGGCGCTCCGCATCGATGTTGGCGCGGTCAAGCAGCGCGGCGATCGCATCCACGTCCTCCTGGGGAATCTGAGCCGCGGGCTTCATGCCCTTTACGACCGCAACGCCGATAGCCGCCTGCGGAAATAGTTCCCAGAATGAATCCTCGGCAATAAAGCTCTTCATACGCTCTCCCTTCATTGTGCGCGCCCGAGTGAGGGCGCCTAAACAAAAAGCGCCTTTACAACGGCCACCTTCAAAGTCCTACGGTGCCGCCACAAGAGCGCTTACGCTGTCCCCATCCGGAGAAGGGGACGATATGTCAGGCGTATTGTAACCCGAGCCATCCACGCGAGCAAAACCACCACAAAGGCGCCTGTCCCCTTTGTGGTGGATATGGACTCACAGCGAAGCTAGTGGCGAAGTCCCAGCAGCCCGCGGCCGCGATGACGGGCGTCGGCGTGTACTTGAGCGTGCGGACCGGCGGCCTTGACGGACTCAGGCAGGTGCGAGTACTTCTTCTCGAAGTTCTCCTCGAACATCACCGCCAGGTTGTGCGCTGCCTCGTCGTAGCGAGCGGTGCTCTGCCAGTACTGGCGCGGCACCAGAATGCCGTCGGGCACACCGTGGCACGTGGTGGGAATGTCGACGTTAAAGATATCGTCGTGCACGAACTCGCTGTCCTCGATGGTACCGTCGAGGGCGCGGGCCACCAGGGCGCGCGTGTAGGCAAGCTCGATGCGATGGCCCACGCCGTAACCGCCGCCAATCCAGCCGGTATTGACCAGATAGACGCGGGTGCGACCGTCGGCGATACGCTCGCCGAGCATCTTGGCGTAGACCATAGGGTCGAGCGGCATAAACGGCTCGCCAAACAGCGAGGAGAACGTGGGCGTGGGCTCGGTGACGCCGACCTCGGTGCCGGGGATCTTGGCGGTGAAGCCCGTCACAAAGTGGTACATGGCGGCATCGGCCGTCAGGCGTGAGATGGGCGGCAGCACGCCAAAAGCGTCGCAAGTCAAAAACAACACGACACTCGGGATGGTGCCCATGCCCTTGGTCCACGCGTTGGGGATATGCTCGACGGGATAGGCCACGCGCGTGTTGTGCGTGACCGAGACGTCATCGTAGTTGGGCTTGCGATTCTCATCGAGCACCACATTTTCGCAGATGGCGCCAAAGCGGACGGCGTTGAAGATCTCGGGCTCGTGGAACGCATCCAAGCCCTCGCACTTGGCGTAGCAGCCGCCCTCGATGTTAAAAATCCCCATGTCGGACCAACCGTGCTCGTCGTCGCCGATCAGCAGGCGCGTGGGGTTGGCCGAAAGCGTGGTCTTGCCGGTGCCGGACAGGCCAAAGAACACGGCGGTCTCATGCGTGACGGGGTCCATACTGGCCGAGCAATGCATGGGCAGAACGTCGTCCTCGACGGGCAGCAGATAGTTCATGACGCTGAAAATGGACTTTTTGATCTCGCCGGAGTAGCCGGTACCCGCGACCAAAATCACGCGCTCCTGGAAGTTAATGACCACGGCGGCGCTGGAGTTGAGGCCTTTGATGGCGGGATCGCACTGGTAGCCCGGCGCGGCGAGCACGCAGAAGTCCGGCTCGCCGGTGCGTGCGATTTCACGGGCAAGCGGGCGGGCGAGCATCTGCTTAATAAAGAGCGCCTGGCTGGCACGCTCGCAGGCGACAAGCAGACGACGCGTATGGTTGCGGTCGGCACCGGCCATACCGCGAGTGACGAACACGTCGCGCTCGTTGAGATAGTCGACGACGCCGGCCTTGATGGCCTCGTAGCTCTCGACAGACAGCGGGCGGTTGACGGCACCCCAGGCAATCTTGTCGTGCACATCGGGCGTATCGACGATAAAGCGGTCATTAGGCGAGCGGCCAGTGCGCTCTCCCGTCTCGATCACCAGTGCGCCGTTGGAGGCCATGCGGCCTTCGTTGCGGCGGATGGCATGCTCGACGAGCTCGGCTGCCGGCAGGTCAACCAGCAGGCGGGGCTGGTTTTCGGCGGGGTCTTCGACCAGCGTAATGCCAAAGTTGGATAGAACTTCTGCAGGGGTAACACCTGGCATGGGGCCTCCTTCAAAAGCGCGACACGTGAACGCGGCGCGCACTTTACTCACGTAGAGTAGGTTGTACCCGAAGTGCAAAAACGTTTTTGCGGCGATGGCGAGCGTCCCGCCCAACGGTCAAAAATCTCAGGCAAGCGGACTAGTCATTGGGGACGTTCTTAAACGACTAGTCATTGGGGACACTCTTGAACAGCAACCGCTAAGGAGTGTCCCCAGATGCCGGCACTTAGGGACGTTCCCAAAGTGCCGGCATAAAAGGAGCGTCCCTAAGTGCCTACTACAGCGGGAGGCCTTGGCCGAGCATGGCGATGGCGCTCATGAGGATCAGCATTCCGGCTGCGTAAGGCAAGATGGCACCTAGGAGCTCAGCATCTTTGCCGCGCACGTGAACGGCGGCAAGACCAATGGCGAGGGTCTGCGGCGAGATCATCTTGCCGGCGGCAACACCCAGGGCGTTCAGCGCGACCATCCAGTAGTCGCTCACGCCCAGAGCGGTGGCAGCCTGGCTCTGAATGGGACCAAACAGCATGCCCGAAGACGTGCCCGAACCGGTCACGAACGCACCGACCGCGCCGATCCACGGGGCCAGAATCGGGTACAACCCACCGGCGACCGCAATGCAAAACGCGCTGATCGACGAGATCATGCCGGCGTAGCCCATCACCTTGGCGCAGCCCAGCACCGAAAGCATCGTGATCACCGTCGGCATCATCTGCTTCACAGTCGCGGCCAGCACCTCGCCCATCATGCGCGGCGACGCACCCTGAATGGCACCACCGACAAACGCCGCCAGGAAAATCCAGACGCCCGGCGTGTTGACCCACGAAAACGTGAGCGTACCGGGGTTCTCGCCGCAATACACCTGCACGTGGCTCGCAAACGGCGCGAGCGCAGCATGCACGGCGGGCACCAGGTTAGACGTGCCCAGCAACAACACAAAGATCAGGATGAAGCACGACCATGCCGAAAGTGCCGACTTAACGGTGAGCTGCTCGCCGGCCTCGATATTCATGTGGAAGCGCGCGTCCAGGTGACCGGACTTCTCGGCGCGCATGGCAAGTGCCGCGGTCAGCGTGAGCGACACGATGGAACCGACGACGACGGCAAGCTCGGGGCCCACGAACATGGCGACGACCAGAGCCGCACCGGCAAAAGACGCGCCAGAGAGCAGCGCGATGCCCGCCACGCCGTGCAGACGCTCGCCCACGCTCGCAACGTTGCCTTGATCATCGCTGACACGGCCCGCAACCAGCACGATAAGCAGCGGCATCGCCACAAAGAAGGGCGCGAGCTGCACCAGCTGAACGGTCGCCAAGTGCAGGGAATCCAGGCCCACCAAGTCGGCAACGGACACCGTGGGAATGCCAATGGAGCCGTAGGGCGTGGGCACGCCGTTGGCCAGCAGGCAGATGAGCACGGCGGGTACGGCCTCAAAACCCAGGCCCGCAAGCATGCCGGCAGGAATGGCAACGGCGGTGCCAAAACCGGCCATGCCCTCCATAAAGCCACCGAAGCACCAAGCCACGAGCAGCGCCAGCAGACGGCGGTCGCTGCTGATGGAGGTGATCATGCCGCCAATCACGTCCATGGCGCCCGTGCGCACACACAGGTTATACGTAAACACCGCGGCGATAATCACCAACACAATGGGCCACAGGGCCATCAAAAAGCCCTCGAGCGAGGCCGAGGCAATCTGCATCACCGGCAGGCGCCACCATGCGAAGGCGAGCACGCACGAAAGGACGAACGAGCCCATAGCGGCCTTCCAAGCCGGCCATTTAAAGCACAGCAGCATCACGACAAGCCAGATGATCGGCACAAGAGCCAGCAAAAACGCAGCGATATCCATGGGTAAAAACTCCTTGGTACCGCGCAAGCGGTATCGGGGGGTCACAAAACTTCAACAGGATACAGCACGTTAACCGACAAATTACAGCCGCACGCCGAAATTATTGAACAACCTGTTCAAAAACACGAATGGATACCACCGCGACTATACTAGAGCGCAGTAAGAGAAAGGAACCGCCTTGAGTATCACACCCCTCGATAGCATCCGCCGCGCCATCGCCCGCCGCAATGGCGTCGCCGACCCCGCCATAGCGAGCAGCGGCACCGCAAAGGCCCAGGGCGGACGCATCGAGAACGGCCTGTTCCCCGCATCGCACACTGCCGAAGAGCTCGCGCGAATCCAAGAACTAAGCCAACGTAACGCCGGCGGTCCCGACAGCAGCCAGGCCACACGCCGTCGTCGCGAGCGCGATCGCCAACCCGGCCCCATCCACCGCATGGTTAACGCATGGTGGAACCGCCTGCTCGGCGCTGTCTACGGCGGCGGCTTCTCCACGCAAGAAGCCGAGTACGAAGATCACGCCACCCGTCGCGACTACCTTTGGAATACCCTGGGTACCGCCGTATGGGGTATGGCGTTTCCGCTGCTCACCATTGTGTCGACGCAACTCGTAGGCGCCGAGGAGGCTGGCAAGTTCTCCATCGCCTTTGTCACCGGCACGCTCATCATGATCGCGTGCAACTACGGCGTGCGCAACTTTCAGGTCTCGGACATCGACGAAAAAACCTCCTTCGCCTCCTACCAGCTCAACCGCTGGCTCTGCGGAGCGCTCGCCCTAGGCTGCGGCCTCATGTACAGCAGCGCCCGCGGCTACGATGCGCAGATGGCCACGATCGGCCTGGGCGTCTACCTGTATAAGGTGATCGACGGCATCGCCGACGTGTACGAGGGCCGCCTGCAGCAGGCCGACAAGCTCTATTTGGCCGGCATGAGCCAAACGCTACGCTCCGTCGGCGTCATCGCGGTCTTTAGCGTGGCACTGTTCCTCACGCGCAGCATGCCCATCGCCGCCATGGCCATGGGCATCGCCGCGATTGCCTCGCTCGCGCTGGTCACCGCCCCGCTCGCCCTGCTCGAAACCGAAAAATCGCGCCGCATGAGTCTGCGCGAGGCTGGCCACCTGTTTGTCCAGTGCGCTCCGCTCTTTGGCGCGCTGTTCCTGTTCAACCTCATCGAGAGCATGCCCAAGTTTGTGATGGAAGGCACGCTGGCCTACAAGTATCAGCTGTACTTTAATGCCCTGTTCTTTCCGGCGCAGGCCATTTTGTTGAGCATTGGATTTATCTATAAACCGCAGCTCCTGCGTCTGTCGAGCATTTGGGCGAATCCGCGCAAGCGTCGCCGCTTTGACCTGATTATTGTTGCCGTTATCGCACTGATTGTGGTTATTACCGGAGCGTGCGCCGCATTTATGGCAGGCCCCGGCATTCCCATCATGAGCTTTATGTACGGCCTTAACTTTGAGCGCTACCGCACGCTGGCACTGCTAATGGTTGTCGCCGGCGGCGTCACCGCGGCAATCGACTTTATCTACGCCATTATCACGGTGCTGCGCCACGCCGGCGACGTCACCAAAATCTACCTGATCTGCTTCGCCGTAAGCGTGGTGCTGCCGGTGATCTTGATTAAGCTGCTGGGTCTGATGGGCGCTGTGGTGAGCTACCTAGCCATCATGGCCCTACTCCTGGCGCTGCTGATTATCGAGTACGCCCACATACGCCAGCGCATCGAACGCGACCGTAACCCATACGGCGCCTAATTAGCTGCCCCGGTCACCGGAATTAACGATGGAATCACCCCGGCTGGGGTCTCGTTGCGGACGATTTGCGACACGCAAAACTAAGTGAGTAGACTTTTGCCGAATCCCTGACCACACAGGCAAAACACAAGTCAGTGACCTGCGGTTTTGTTGAGGCAAATTTGCCGGCTGCTCGGCATTTCCAAAAAAGTCTACTCACTTAGCCAGCGGGCAGCCAAATGATTATTTAATCCCCGTCCCAGAAAAATCATTTGGTTGGCAGAAGGGCAAAAGCAGTCAAAAAAGCCCGTCCCAAATTAGCGACCCCTTGCGCCATCATTCTCCAGGCTTGATATTTGCGTAGAACTCCGCACCATCATCCAGGCGCAGGATGCCGACGCGGCCGAACTCGGAACCAGTGGCGGCGGCGCAGTCGATGTCGATGCGATCGGGCACGCCGGCGGTGTCCTCGCCGCCCAGGCGCACGATCTGCCCACGGCCCGACTCCTCATCGAGCCCCGCCAGGCCGCCGACCTCGCAATAACGTCCAAGCGACACCGTGGGCGTGTGGCCGCTCACCACGACCGGACCCTTGCCCTCGGCAGAAAGCAGCCCCGTCGGAGCATCCCAGTAGCCGTGACGAATCCACAGCAAGTCATCGGACGACTGCACGGCGAGCATTTGCTGCAGCAACTCGCGATCGGCATCAACCGCTCCCCTGCCGTCGGCGCAATCGACACCATGCTCAAGCAAAAACGCACGCGCCGCCTCGGTCTGAATACCGGCGTGCACCAGCAGGTACGGCCGCTCGGCAGTCTCGACCACCGCATAGAGCGGCAGGGCGGCAGCCCAGCGCACAAGCTCCTCGTACGCCTCAAATTCCATGTCGTTAAGCCGCTCGCGCGTCGTCCAGCCGCCGTTGATATCCCAGGTCTCGGCATCGAGCGGATCCTGGCCAATGATGGCGTCGAGCATGATCTGCTCGTGATTGCCCTTGAGCACGCGAGCGTTGGGTAGCGAGCGTACGAGCTTAATAACGCCAACCGGATCGGGCCCGCGATCGATCATGTCGCCCAGCACGTACAGCGTATCGTCGGACGTCAGCGAAATCTTGGACAGGGCCTCGTCAAGCGCACGCACGTGCCCGTGAGCATCGGATGTCACATAGATCGCCATGGAACGCCTCTCTTTACATTGCGACCGAAGCCCGGAGCCGCAACTAAAACTTCAAGTTGAACTTAAACGTTACCCATTGTACTCCGTTGCAATAAAGCTGGAAAGGGTTGCATACCGTCAACGGTCGCCAGCGCACGCCCGCGCGCAGCGGCCATGCCGCATCACCAGCACTACCAGCGCCTCGCCCCAACCAGCGCCGCTCGCGTCGCAGCCTCGTGTCGAAAATGCGCACGCCCGCAATCCAAGCCCATAAACCCACCATCTTTGGGTACAAATAACCGCAGATAACTGACCGTGCCACGCCAACCACCCAGGAGCGGACACCATCCATGAACCAGATCCTTCTCTTTATCGGCCTCGTCATTATTCTGTGTCTGACCATCAAACCCGTCGGCAAAAAGCTCCCCTTCCCCACCCTGCTCATCTTTATCGCACTCGGCATGCTGCTGGGCGTCAACGGTCCGGCGCACATCGACTTTAGCGACTATGCGCTCACCGAAACCGTCTGCAGCACGGCGCTGCTGTTCATCATGTTCTACGGCGGCTTTAACACCAATATCGACCGTGCCAAACCCGTTGCCGTGCCCGCGGTACTGCTGAGCACGCTCGGCGTCGTCATCACTGCCGGCATTACGGGTGCGTTTGCGCACTTCGTGCTGGGTTTTGACTGGATTGGTGGCCTGCTGTTGGGATCGGTCGTGGCATCCACCGACGCGGCCAGCGTCTTTAGCGTGCTGCGCGAGCACAGCCTGTCGCTGAGGGGCGGCACCGACTCGCTGCTCGAGGTCGAATCGGGCTCCAACGACCCCGTCGCCTACATGCTCACCGCCGTGCTCGCCACACTCGCGGCCGGCGGCGACATCGACATCCCCGTGCTGCTGGCCAAGCAGATTGTCCTGGGCGTGGGACTGGGCCTTGCCATCGGCTGGATATCCAGCCGCCTGATTGAGCGCGCGCACGCAACGGCCGAGGGCGCGCAGACCATCTTTTTGTTTGCCGTGGCCATCGTGGCATATGCGCTGCCGAGCTATCTGGGCGGCAACGGCTTTTTGGCCGTATACCTGGCAGGCATTGTGCTGGGTGCGAGCGACATCACCGGCAAGGTCGAGCTGGCGCACTTCTTTGACACCCTCACCGAGATGGCAGAGATGACGGTCTTCTTCTTGCTCGGCCTGCTCGTCACGCCCGCACGCCTGCCGCAGATGCTGCTGCCGGGCCTGGCGCTCATGGCGTTTATGCTCTTTGCGAGCCGCCCCATCGCTGTCGGTCTGCTGTTGGCGCCCTTTAGAACAAACCCCCGCCAGGTCGCGCTCGTAAGCTGGGCGGGTCTGCGCGGCGCGGCTTCGGTCGTGTTTAGCCTCTTTACCGTGGTGGCCGGTGTTCCCGGCGGTCACGACCTGTTTGACCTGGTATTTGTGATTGCCGTGTCGAGCATTGTGGTGCAGGGCTCGCTGCTGCCAGCGGTGGCGAAGAAGCTCGATATGATCGATGCGACCGGCGACGTGCGCCGCACCTTTAACGACTATCGCGACGAAGACGGCATGTCGTTCGTCAAGCTCAAGGTAGGCGCGGGGCATCCGTTTGCCGGGCGCTCGCTCGCGGATATTGGCAGCGCGACGGACATGCTCGTGGTCCTGGTGCTGCGCGACGGGGCGCATCCGGTGCTGCCCAATGGCGATACCGTGATCGAGGAGGGCGACCTTCTAGTTATGGCCGCCCCGACGTTTGAGGAGCGCGCCGAGGTTACGCTGCGCGAGGTCACCGTGACTCCCCGCGGTCGCCTGGCCGGCCAGCGCCTGCGCGACGTGCCGCAGGGCAAGCACCCCTTTATCGTCGTGATGCTCAAGCGCGACGGCCAAACGATCATCCCCGACGGCAACACCCTTATATACGCTGGCGACGAAGCCGTCATCGCCACGCTGGCGTCGTAGTGGCCATGGGGTAGCTAAAAGAGACACATCCCGAATTGGCTACATTTGAGCATCAATCGCCCCGACAGGGGTCTCGTTGAGGACAGTTAGTGTCTCTCAAGACTAAGTGAGTAGGCTTTTGTCGAATCGCCGACCACATCACCAAAGCACAAGTCTGTGACCTGCGGGTTTGTTGAAGAAAAGACTTCGGGTGCTCAGCATTTCCAAAAAAGCCTACTCACTTAGCCGGCGGGTGGCCATAATAGAACCGCCGCGACGTCGTTGGACTCCGTTGCGACGGTTTATCATGCATTTTCGCACAGCCGTGGGCACAAACACCCCGTCGCCCCATATGACAAAGGGGCAGTCCCTTTGTCACATTAAATAGAACTTCAGCAAGAAGCTGAGGAAAAAGAAGACCGAATGAGCCACCGCTCGCATCGCAACCATGGTATAAATGGATTGCGCTCCTTTATGGAGGGCAGTCAGGGGCCGGGAGGATCCCCCGGCATTTTTGTTTTTAGGTCAACAGGAAATCGAGCGAAATGTCTCGTGTAGACCCGACATGCGGTTTCTGTTATAAAGATGTCGGTACCCTCGAATAGAGGGGCCTCCAAGAGCCGGGGTCTTACCTCCGGCATTTTTTATGCAATACGAGGCCTGCCCATTAGACGACAGCCTTCTTTCTTATTTCTTTTAGTAAGCCTTTTTTAAACGCAGTACTACCACCAAAAAACTTCTGGTCAGTATTAGTCTGCTTATTCGCCTGATATTTCAGACTCGTGAACTCAATGGTACAGATATAGTCCGCAGCCTGAGCCAAATAGTAATCCGATGAAGTTGCCGGCTTATAGATAACTGCATTTTTAGCCAAAGCGTAATCGATTGCCTTGTGAAGCGCACTCGAAACCGAACCCTGTCCTCCGTCGTAGTAAATCTTCACAGCATCAAACTGCTGAAACCAACTCAAATTATCGAATATGAAATCGATGATTTCACGCCGCATCGCATCAGCGATCTGTTTGAGAGTTCGATACCGATGCGTCTTGAATACAAACACCTTGTACGAGATGGGCAAATGTCGAAACATAACTCGAAATAGTGAAAACAGCCTTTTTCTCTCACAGATGTCCAAGTCTTTGAACTGATCTTTTCCATTCATGAGAGGAGAAGCATGGAACGAAAGAAGCGGCAATCCGCTTTCGGTTACCGCCCTTTCATATTTCTCTATTCCCTCAGCGATGGGAATATTTTGTTCATGAAAAACAAAGGCAACCAGATAGTATTTTTCACGAAGATCATCGCTTCCGGATTCATCAATAAAGATACTCAGCTCTCGCATGGGCAATCCTTAATAAAAAAGCCGGGGAAAACGTCCCCGGCACTTGGAAGCCCTCTCTTAAGAGATGACCACCTAACTTATACCATGAAGCTGGGCGTATATTCAAGCATGAGTATAAAATACAAACATATGTTCGTCAATAGTAAAGGTGGCCATCATTCAGCGTCGTCGTCGGCAGCAAAGTCGCGGAGATCGAGGCCTTCGCGCTCGGCTCGTGCCAGCAGCTCTTGGGGCGACTCGTCCTCGATATCTACCACGTCGAGCATGGCGGCCGGAAAGCCCACGCCGGCTGCACTCCCCGCACGGTCGAGCAAACCCTCGCGCAGCTGGTCAACATCAACATCGATCTTCATGGTGAAACCCCCTACCGGATCAGACCCCTACTCACCAGCGTCAAGCACTTCCGCAGCAGCAACAAAAGCCGCCACCTGCTTGTCGTCCATCTGCATGGCCAAACGGCCCACGGGCTCATCGTAGGCAAACTGTACTTTATCGATAAAGCAATCCCAGGCACGCTCATCCACACGCACGGCGGCCTCGCAATACTGGCTGAGCTTTTTGAGTCCATACCAAAACGCATTCACATGGCGCGCAGGATCCTCGTCCAGCACACCATCGTAGCGCCGTCCGTTAAACTCGCGCATGCGCGCCACGGCAACCTCGAGCGAGTCGCCGCCGTCGGTCGAAGCCTCGTCCACAAGCTCGGGAATCGCAACTTCGCGCCGAACATTGTGCCTGGTAGCACCGTCGCACTCGCCCACCAACACGTCTTCGTCAAACCGATCATCGTAGTCGATATAGCTACTGCCGCGGCAAATCCCATGCAGCGAACCGGCACCAAAGGCACAGAACAACCCGCCGTCGGTAACAACGCGCCTATAGGTCTCAAACGACTTCTTAACCCGAGCGAGCAACTCGGCAAGCTCCCCGGCATCACACCCCGTCTCGCACGTAATGCAAACAAGCCCTGGCAACGATACCGGCTCCACCATGCTCCCTGCAACGCGGGCGGCACGCTCGGCCCGATACGCTTGGGCCGCCAAGCGCGCTCGCTGCGCAGCACCGCGCACGTTAGTAAGCTCACGCTCCAGCGCCACATCGCCAGCAACATCACCAGTAACATCGCCAGCCACATCGCTCGCAAACCCGTCAGCACCCTGCAGCCCGGTCGCACTCAACTCGGACTCAAACGTCGCCGTAATCATTCCGGCAAGGTCCGTCGCATCATCGGCGCAACGCAGCTGCTCCAACTGCGTGCACAGCAGATCGGCATCCAGGGGCACCGCATCCACAACGCACACGTCACTCAGACGCGCCGCGCCCTGCAACACCAAAGCCCCCGCAGCATCGTATGCCGCACGAACCCTGTCCGCCGTATTGGCACGCAGCTTTACCTCGATAAACGCAAGCGTCTGCTCCAAGCGGGCCAACAGCTCGGCCTTGTCCTCCATACGCAAAAAGGCAGCGTAGCGCCGCTCCATCTGCAACGGGCCCACAACGCCTACCTGCTTGCGAGCGCGCGCAAGAGAATCAAATTCAACGCGGCGTACATACCCGTCAACGGCCTTCACGGCAGACTCGCGCGCAGCACGCTCGGCGGCCTCGACGCCCCCGATCACGCCCAGCAGCTCGCGGGAGCGCGCCTTGCGCAATAACTCCCCGCGATCGTACTGTTCAAGCGCCGTCTGACGCTTGGCTACCGACTCAAAGCCAAAGAGCTCATCGAGCAGCTCGCCAACAGAACGTTCTTCCGCCATGGCAAGGCCTCCTCACGCGCAGCGCGCCAACATGCCCGCGGGCTCACGTGCGCATCAAACGCCTCGCGCACGCAAGCTCGCACGCTCGCATCCCTATAGATCTAGCGCCTTCTTCGCAGCATCGACCGGGTCGCCATCCATGTAGAACACCGGGCTCAACCCCGAGATAATCTCGGAGGAAACGCTCTGCAGGCCCGCGATGGCACTCAGCGGCAAAATCACGCGCTTGGCACCGGCGTTTTTGGCCACGCGCATAATGTCCTCGAGCCCGCGGATCTCGTCCATAGAGCCCGACATGCGCAAGATTCCCGGAACCGCCAGCGCGGACATGACCGGGCGGTTGCACGCCGCGGAGCACAGGCCCACAAACTCGGCAAGCGAGACCTCTTCGGACAGGCCCTTGCTCTGCAGGTCGTTATAGAACAGCAGGTAGTCCTTTGAGCCAATGTGCATGCCCGGCGCCACACGGTTCGCCAGGTTCACAAAGTTGTCGAACGCGGCCTCCAGCGTATCGCGCACCGGCTTGTTAAAGGCAACGCCCTCGTGCTTAAACTTGCACTCGCCGGCAACGGCCTTGTTCTCCAGCTTGTACACGGCAACCTCGCCGCCCTGCGACCTGCCCACGCCAAACACGTGACCGGACAGCAGCGGGCCATCGGGAATCAACGTATCCTCGGACTGCTCGGGCACGCGCACCACGTGCACGTCCTGCGGATTGTCGGCATCCATATAGCCCAGGTTGACATCGATAAACTCGACGCCCGCCATAATCTTGAGCTGCTCCTTTACGCGGCGACGGCCCTCGATAGCGTAGTCCAGCAGCCAACGAACGTCGTCCTTGTCCATAGCCTCGTCGGGGAACAACAGCTTGGCCAGGCCGCTAAAGGACTTGCGCACGGCAATCTCGTCACGCTTGTTAAAGTCGCTGTTAAAGCGGAAGTAGCGGTCGATATGATGCGTAAAGTCCTTGCGGCGCATCTCCTTGCAAAACTCCGACAGGCAGTCGGTGATTAAGCCGTAATGCCCGGTCAGCAGGCTCGAGCGCATCTTGGGAATCTCCCAGCCCGGCAGGTAATAGTGGATACGGTCGAAGAAGGCCGAGTCGTTGTTAAACTCCGGCGGGAACGGATCAAACAGGTGCGTGGTCTTAAGGACGTTTTGCACGGTGTCGTTGATGTTGCCCTCAAAGACCATGGAGGCATCGGCGTTAATCTGGTCGCGGCCGCGCGCGTAGCTGCCACTCGCCATATAGTCCTTCATGATCTGTACGGCGTTGGTGTCCTTAAAGCGCATGCCGGCGACCTCGTCGAACGTCACGCAATCCCAATGGCCCACCAAGCCCACGCGGTCGGCGCGCATGGAGTTCATACGGCCGAACAGGTTGGCCGTGGTGGTCTGCCCGCCCGAAAGCAAAATGGCGTAGGGCGAAACCTCTTTGTAGATATGGCTCTTGCCGGTGCCGCGGGGACCAAGCTCGCACAGATTGTAGTTGCGCTCGATCAGCGGCACCATGCGCTCGATAAAGTGCAGGCGCTCCTTCTCCGAAAGCTCGCTGGGCTCATAGCCGGCAGAGCGCAGCAGCATGTTGAGCCACTCGTCACGCGAGAAATACTGACGTTCCTCGATCATGGCGTCCAGGTCCAGGTTGGGCATCTGGATAGGCGTGAGCGACGCCACGCTAAACGGAGAGTCCTCGGGTCCGCGCTTTTTGCGCTTGGCCTTGGAGCGGCGCGGCGCATCGTCGCCAAAGACCTCCATGCCAAACTCGTCTTCCTCTTCCATGGGACGACGATACTCGATGCTCATAATGCACCAAATACCACCCTGGAGAATCTTGGAATAGTCGCGCACGTACTCGGCCGGCATCACAAACGGCTCAATGGTCAGGTTGGCAAACGACGCCACGTAGATGTCTTTGTACTCGTCGAGCTTGGCCGTCACCTTATCGATGATGGTAAAGCGACCCAGCTCGCGGATCTTAGACTTAATGCGCTCGGACTCGTCGGGACGCACGTAGTTATCGGTGAGAATCTTGCGGATGCGCCCCAGGCCCTCCGCCACGGCGTCCTCGTCATCGGTTGAGCAGTACATGCCCAGCAGGTACTCCAGCACAAAGGTAGGCACGTTGGCGCCACGCTTCATAAGGGCCGTGAGGTCCTTGCGCACGATCTTGCCGCCAAAGTGCTCGAGCAGCTTTCCGTCCAGTACATCCATGTCGTAGCCGTCGTCCTCGGGAGCCTCGGCCACGGCTTGGGCATAGCCATCGGTTGAGGACTCGTCCTCGGCGGGCACCTCGACCTCAGCGGGCGCGGCAGCAGTCGCCGTCTCCGGGGCAGGCGCAGCGGTCTCGACCTCCGGGGCCTTCACGAGCGCGGCCTCAGGCACCGCAGCCTCCGCAGGCACATCCACATCAATCGAGGGGACTTCCCACAGATCGTCGTCATGGCTATCAAACATAGGGCACACTCCTAAAAACCAAAGTCAGCAACGGGGGCAAACGAAACGGCAATGGTGTACGTCTCGCGCCAAACGATCTTGCCCGACTGGGCATCGCGACAAACCAGCAAATGGGACGAACCGGATCCAAATGACACGCCTGTCTTAAGCGTAAAGCGGGCCTCGACCACACGGTCTTGCGGGTTGGGCGAGGTCATGTCCGCATGCACGCGAACCACGTCGCTCACTTCGTTGCCGGTCTCGTCGGTAAACACCAGCTCGTACTCGCACGGCAGCACCTTGCCCACAGCGGCCTCGTCCTGCAGCAGCTTAATGCCAAACAGCGAGTTGGTAACGCGGCGACTCTCGTTGAGCACGCGCAGCTGCGCCGTCTGCGTGTCGACAAATTCCTTTGAGGAGGCGCTCAGGCGGCGATACCCGATCACCGGCACCACGAGCTCCTGCAGGCTCACGCCGCCATGCACGTAGCGCTTGGTACCGCCGGGTCGCTTGTAGTGCACGATTCCGCGCGGGGCCAAGCCAACATAACCGCCGCCCGGCACCACATGGTCCATGTTCATGGCCAAATACGGGCCGCCACCCGCACCGTTGGCAATATCGGCCAAGGCATCGCCCTGAGCGACCACCGCATGGCGCTTGCCAAACAGCACCGGGTCGTCCGGCAGATCGTTCTTACCCAGGAACAGGCATTCCGGCAGCTCGTTGGCCGTATACAAAAAGCCATGATCGGATGTAATCGTCACGCGGGCGCTCGGCGCGTCGGTGCACACGCGCTTGGCAATCGAGACCAGCTCGTCCACGCTCTCGGCACACGCGTCAAACACGTCACTTTCGGTGGCGAGCTTCTCCCCCGTCGCGTCGATCTTGTTGTGATACAGGTACACGATCTCGCTGGACTTGAGCAGCTCCTTGCGGTCGGCGGCAGGCATATCCAAATACGCCGCAGCGCTCAAGGCACGACCCGAAGGCGCGGCCTTCTGCAGCACCGCCTGGCGCTCAACCGTAGTGCCCGTCGGCATACCGTCGAGCAGCACGGCGCCCGTTTCCATATTGAGCGTCATGGCCTGATGCGGCAACAGCGCCGGCATGCCCATCTCGGTAATAGAGGGGAACATCGCCTGCACGCTGCCCATACGCACCTCGCCGCCGCGTTCGCGCTCCAATGCGGCGGCCACGTCCTGCGCTACTTCGTAACGCAGCGCATCGCTAATCAGAACGACTTTGGCCTTGGCGCTGCCAACATACGTGGGCAGCGTCTCCCAATAGAACAGGTCTTGGCGAGCGACGCCCTCAACATAGCCGGCATCGCGCCACTGCGCCTGGGCGGCATTGGCCCAGCACGCGTTGCTCTCGGACAGATACCAGTTAACGTAGTTGTTCTCGGCCCATTCGACGGCGCGGCGCTCGGGGTCCTCCAGCAGATCGACGCCACGCAACTTGCAGCACTCATTGGCCTGGCGCAGCGCACGATAGGCCGCATCCATGCGCCACCAATCCATGGTGTAGGCCTCCCACACCTCGGCCGCCTGGGCAATATGGAATCCGCCCGCATGGTCGCGCTTAAAGGCCGCCATATCGGCCAGCGCCAAAAGAACCTGGTAATAGCAGGCAACATCGTCGTACCAGCACAGATCGCGACGGGCCGAGGCAACACGACGGGCCTCGTCAACACGATCGGCACCCTGTGCCAGCGAGGTGAGCAAGTCACTCAGAATGGCCTCGTCCACGCACGGGAACACATCGAGCCGCAGCAAGTCGGCGGCAGGCAGCCCGCCAAACACATGGCGCAGGCCGCATGCGTCCTGGACCGACTCGCAAATCTCGCGCAGGTCGTCAGCAGCCGCGGCATCGCTCGCCCACTCGCGAACGATGGCAATGCAATACGGCGCATAGGCAGGTGCAGTATGGTTGGAGAGCTTTTGCAGCGCAGCGGCCGGCACTAGAGACGCCGAAGCCGTCAGCAGCACATGGGCGGCAAAATCCTGCAGCGAATCACGCTCGAACAGCGCGCCCTCAAAGCCCGTGCGCTGACGCACAAAGGCAGCAAGGCTGTAGGCAGCCTCAAACTTACGAGCCAGCTCCGCCAGCGCCTCCGGGCCATCGTGCAGCAGCATGGTCAGGCACGCGCGCACAATAAACGGCATAGTGGCAGCGCTGGGGTCGGAGCCGCCAAACATGGCAGCCAACAGGCCCAGCTCAACATCGGCCGCACAAGCAGGCGCGGGCATGCACTTAGAAAACTTGGCGACGCGATTCTTGGCGGTAAAGAACGACTTGTGTGCCTGCAGCGCCTTGCGAATATCCATCGCGTTCGAGGCGCCCAGCTGATCGGCCAGCAGCGACAGATAGTCCGCCGAGAACTGATCGGCATACAGCTCAACATCGGCCAGCCAATCGCCCTCGAGGCCACCGCGCCCCTGCTGGCGATACACCAACATGTCGCTCGTAGTGTCCTCGCGGGCAATAAGGCGCTTGACCTCAAACACATGCCCGTCGCACGCCTCCACAAAGCGCACCGGACGCGGCAAGCGCTGCTCTACCGCTTCGCCAAAGCCGCCCTCGGCAAGCTCGGCAAACGTGGCGGCAAACTCGCCCTCAGCGTCGTGCCACACCACCACGCGGCGCTCACGGCAATCGGGCAGCGGCTGTTCAAAGCGCGCTGCCAGCTCTTCAATTACATCGAACTTTGCCATTTAACAATCCCGCTGTCATACCGGTCAAAACAATTCGCGTAACGCGTAATCACGTGTGCATTATTTTATCTTTGCCAACACATCCTGGAACTTGGCATAGTTGACCTTAACGCCGTCGTCCAGGTCGATCTTTATCATCTGGTCGGCCAGGTGATGCAGCTTTTCCTCGTAGGCAACGGTCTCGGTCAGCTGATCCTTGAGCTTTTTGATGCGCTTGGTCAGCGCGACCTTCTCGCCGCGCTCCGCCGTAGCCAGCGCATCCTCGGCATCGGCGATCTGCGAACGATAGCGCTCCTGCTGCTCGTGCACGTAGTCAGTGCGAATGCGCGCCAGCAAGTCGGGCGTGTAGCGGTGCATGTACACCAGGGCCATAAAGCCGTTCTTTTTGCCCGAGTCGAACAGCCAGTAGATGGGACGCTTCTTGTAGGTCTGGCAGTGGTCCTTAAAGAAGTCCTTCAAAAAGTAGGTGCGGATAACCTCGCGCGAGGTGCCCTTGCCGCCGAGTGCCTCGGCAATAAAGGCCAGGTTCTGCTCGAGCGTCTCCTCGCCGTACACGGTGCGCACAAAGTCGATAAAGTAACGCACGATGTCGTCGTCAAAGTACTCGTCGTCGGTGATGGGCAATACGTTGTCGCCGTCGGGCATAAAGGTCACGTGATCGGGATCGGGCATCTTGGCCAGATAGTCGTTGGCCGTGGCACCCTGGTCGGCGAGGACCAGACCGTCCACGTCCAGCGAATAGCGGCCAAACATGCAGCCCACGGCATAGCTTATGAGCGAGGTAATCTCGTCGCGCTTAGTGCGCACGTACTTGTTGCCCTTGTAGCTCTCGGGGATCTCGTCAGCGGTGTCGAAGATGCGCGCCACCGATACGTACTTGTCCTCGACCTCGATGGGCACCTCGCCCTCCATGTTGTAGATCTTGGCGAAGATTCGGTTGAGCTCCTCCTCGTTAGCGCGAAGCTGCTCAAAGCGAGCATTGACCTCGGCCTTGCGAGCCTCGTACTTATCGGCGAGCAACGTTGCCATATCTCTATCCCATCCAATCAGGACCGATTAAAAGCCCAATATAACTAGCTAAGTCAACATAGACAAGTCTACCCGACAGCAAAGCTTATAGCGCCCCATGCAGAGCATTCGCAGGCATCATTTTGAGAGTACGGCCACTACAAGCCGACCCCGCTTCGCAGCCAGTATGTATTAACTTACTCCACCTGCCCCACCATTTGTTGAGCAACAAGTGCGAGCGGTAACACAAACGGTATAGATGTCACTATTTTCCTTATTATTGTGACTATTCCACAAAAAAGCGTATATTATGTTGCTTACAACCAACTAGGAGGTGCTCCTTATGTTGTTAGAGTTCAGCTTTAAAAACTTCCGCTCCGTTAAGGACGAGGCCGTGTTGTCAATGCTGCCCGTCAATTCCTACAAGGAGCATCAGGAGAATGTCCATCCCTGCAGCATTCCCGGTACCGGCACGGACGGCGTGCTCACCGCGGCGGCCATCTACGGACCCAACGCTTCCGGAAAGACCAATCTGTTGCGAGCGGTTCACTTCTCTCGCAACCTCGTTCTGGGCATCACGCATCCGGCCCATCTGCCCCGACGTCAAAACTTTGTCGGCAACAGCGATCCAACGAGCTTTAGCTATACGTTCTACACCGACGGCACTCGCTACGAGTACGAATTAACCCTAGACGACGATGGCGCCCTCAGCGAGACACTCAGCGTAAGCCCCAAGGCCAAACGCCTTGTCTACGAGAGGTTCCGCAACGACGATGGCACGTACTCCGTCAAGCAAGGCTCCAAATATACCGGCATCTCTACCAAGCTCAAGGGCTATACGGATCCCGGGTTTGTTCTTGGCATGCTTGCAAACTACGGTATCGAGCCCTGCGTTAAGGCGATGCACTGGTTTGCCGACGACCTGGTTGTAGCCAATCGCGAAGCCCCTATTCCCGATGCGGAGCTCATGGACAAGCTCGCTGCGCTGGGCGAGACTAAATTCAAAAAGGTCATCAAGGCCATAAGCTCCGCAGACCTGGGCATTACCGGGGTGCAGCTTAAAGTCGACGACATGACCGAGGACGAAAAGAGCGCCCAAAAGGAAAACGCCGACAAACTCGCCGCCGTATTCGAAGCGCTCACGGGCCAAAAACCCAACGGCGTCGAGATACCCGATAAAAAGGTTGCCATGCAGTTCCGGCATGAAATTGGCGGACATAGCGTTGGCTTTGGCCTTGACGACGAATCCCTTGGCACAAGGACCATGCTCGACCTAGCAGTCGACTTTATCGATGCCATCGATGCCGGCCGGACCCTGTTCGTAGACGAAGTCGAACGCAGCCTCCACCCGATGCTCCTCGAAAGCCTTGTGGCGCTGTTCTTTGATCAGGAACTCAACGAACACGGTGCACAGCTCATCTTTACGACGCATGACTTGTCCTTCCTGAGGGGCGGTGAGCTTCGTCGCGACCAAATTTGGTTTGTCGAGAAGGACCCGCAGAGCGGTTCTTCCGACATCTATCCGCTCTCCTCCTTCTCCCCTAGAAAGGACGAAAGCCTAATCAACCGTTACCTCTATGGCGCTTACGGAGCCGTACCCTACGTTGAGAAGGTGTCCTAAGATGGCCAGAAAGGGTAAATCCGAACGAAGCCGGCACGAGCACAAGCGCGCCCAGAAACCAACGATCCTCATCGTTGTAGAAGGCGAGACAGAGGACCTGTATTTTGGCGAAGTAAAGCGCAAGTTTAGGGCACAGTGGATTAAGGTCGAAAAACCCAAAAGGACTGATCCAAGGGGCATTGTCCTTGCGGCGCGCAATAAAAAGAAAGAACTAGAAAACAAAGGGCTTTCGGTTGAACCCTGGGTTGTGTTCGATGCGGAGGCGCGCGAAGATGAAGAAGCCCGCAGCTACGGCGAGGCAATCAAGCAAGCCGAGGGCTGGGGGATACACGTAGCCAACTCAAGCCCCTGCTTTGAGTACTGGGCCCTACTGCACTACTCACCGGGCATTCTTGTCGAGACACCGGAGCAAGCAGTCACCGAGCTCGCCAAACCCAGTAGGGCCAAAAACTACAAGAAACCTGGCCTTCCCTTTGACGAACTCTGGGAGATTTTTGTAACGGGCATGCCAACGAACGCTGCAACAAGCAGACGAAAGACGCTTGTTGAATGCGGCGAAGACCCACGCGGGGCAAGACCCGTAACCTACGTAGATCAACTCATGGGTGCCATCTGCGAGACTGGCGGAGTCAACCTTTAGTGCGCACGAGGCGGGCGCGTCGTTTCCACTTGGATCGGACGCCCGTCTCGTGGTCGTGGTATAAATGGGTTGCGTTCCTTTATGGAGGGCAGTCGAGGGCCGGGGATGTCCCCCGGCATTTTTTATGCGTTGGCACATTGTTGGCTCGACATAAAAACAGGGGGCATCCCTAGAGATACCCCCTGCAAAATACAGCCGACTCCTAAACAAGAATCAATCGTCCAATAAATCCATGAACCTCTTGTCGGTAAACACATAGGCAGGAAGGTTGTAAAGCGGGGCAACCCGTTTTACTGAATGAGTCTTGTCGTAGTATTTCTGAACAATAATCGAGGCCGTTGAAATCGAGTCAATTTCGTCGATCGCATCAACCATATCTCGTACGCCAAATTCTTCGCCAACTTCGACTGTTTGTGCAAACTCTTTTGCAAGACGCCTCATTTTCTGCTGATATTCAGCCCGCTCCCTGCGATCGCGAGCTTGCTTTATGCGCCAATCGGCATCCCAACAAAACCTATCCATTTTTGGATTATCTGGCACGCTGGCGCAGAACGCTTCAAGCTCAGCCCTGCCTTCTTTCCATGTAGCCTCCTTCTGCTCAAAGTTCGCCTCGGCCTCTTTAAGCGCCAGTTGAGCATCGTTCTCCTGCTGCTGTAACCTATCGACCTCAACTTTGGCAGGCTCGCTCGAGCCCTCAAAGAGGTCGATCCCGATCGACTTGAGCCTGGAATCGAGCTTTTCTATGCGCCCGGCAAGATCCGAAAGCTTTTTCTTTACTTGGCGCTTATTGCTAATGTCAAACAGCCCAAACGACTGAAGCTCTTTCTCACAGCTCGAAACCTCATTATCAAGGTTGTTCCTCTGCTCTGTCAGCTGCTCTCGCTTGCGCTCCAGGTCCCGGAAGTGATCGTATTTCGAGGTTGCCTCGGCCAGAGCCTTAGTAATCGAGTCAAGCTTTCGTTGAAGTTTCGCCTTTTCCGCTTCGGCTTGATCTAATTCGTCTTGGTCAGCGAGGCATCGATCAGCAAGTGCGTAGACCCTATCCCTCGTCTCGTCCTCTGCCCAAGACTTTGGTTGAAACGGTTGAGGCTTCTCGTCCAGACCCCTGCTCTTTTTGCCGGGAGCATCGCTCTCGTTTTCTAGCGCGGCGGATGCCGATACCGTTTCCGATCCATTACGAGCATCCAGCTGAATCTTCGGGGCAGAGTAGACCATCTTCGTTCCCGGCTTTTCCTGCACGCCCACAACATCCGCCACGTCGTCCACAACCAGCATGGATAAATCGACATTCTTCGCCGCAACAAACGTCACCTTAAACGAAACGTCTTGCTGGCTACGCAGCCCTTGGCGCACATCCCAAAGCATACGTGTGACCAAGTTGAAGAACTGCGGAATACCGCGAGCGATTCGCGTGTCATACATTACGCAATAAGCATTGGGGGCCGGATTGTCGATTACGAGCGCTTTGTTACAGCCGCAGAAATCAGCCAAAACAAGGCCCGTCAAATCCCCTTCTCGAAGCATAGGGTAAAGAGCCTCGTGGATTGCGTTCCTGGGAACAATGAGATTCTCATCGGCCTCAACCAGGTTATTCAGAAAACCGTCGACAAAGCAGTTGAGGTAATCATTCAGATCATCAAAGCCGCCCTGCGTGGCAAACTCGGTAAGCTCGGGCACCTTTTCGTTATCGACATGCAGGCCAGTCGCAGCGTGATGATGACCATCCCAGGTGATCATTCCATCGTCAAAGCAAACGCAATAATCGGACAGCAGGTGGAAAAAAGAAGTCACCAAATCCATTTGAATTAACCTTTCGCTTTGGCTTCAGGAGCTACTTCGCTTCCTTCGGGGCATTTTCAAGGAGGGCTTCGATTTCCTCCGCTCCGTCGCTTTGGTCGAACGCTGTAATCAACTTAGCCCATCAACCTAGCCATTTGTTGAGCAACAAGTGCGAGCGGTAGGTATTAGGCTACAACCGTTGAGGTCGAATAAAAGCACCGGTTGGCAATGCATTTTTTCGATTGGCGTGACATAAAAATAGAGGGCGTCCCGTAAAGAGAAGCCCCCTTGCAAAACGGCCGAACCGATTGCTTGCGACAGGTATTCTGCACTTCAATTTGACAAGAAGTTCGTCCACACCCATGGTGGATCCATGGACAAATCCGAGCCGAGCACCGCTTTCACGGACATCTAACGAACACTTGAGATCGATCATTTCCTCCCCGAATACACAGAATCTCGAATTGCTTGTAAGACGGGTTGAACAAGTTTAAATGCCTCTCTCTCGTTTTTCCGATAAGAGCCCCGAAGCTTACTTGCCTCCTCCTCGTAAGCATCAAGATCGTCCACTTGTTCGACATACTCTGGAGGCTGCTCATCATCAGGCTGATTAGAAATAGTATAAAAATGTTTTTTATGCAGTTCTTTTGAATCATGCTTGTAAGACTCGTAGTCTTTGTTGAGCGACGTAAGCATCGTCTTCATTGCTTCTAAGACGCTCTTCGATCCATATATATTCACATGATTGCTGAGAACCAGAGATTTCGAGTAGAAATCGGCACAAAGTGCCCAGTCCGGGTTTTCCCGAAATGCATCAAGAAATGAAATGAGCTCATCGTATGTTTCGACTCGTTTTTCTCTATATGCCTTTAGCACCTCTGATCTGGCAGTCAGTTTAGATGTAAACAGTGCTAGAGCAAGTGAGCCAAACAGAGTGATCAATTCGGGCCAATAGTGAAAACTGTTTATATCGTCCAAAGCAAAACTGAGGTCCATACTGTCACCAGCTACACCAAGGGATGGCGCTTGAAATCCCAGGAGGTTTCAAACGAGTCCCAGTCGGTTTTTGACAGCTCGCGGCACGAGTCAACCGTAGCGTTAACTGATGGCTCCAGTTCCTCATTTTGGATAATCGGATACGTTGCGATCTGCCCCACCTCAAAATTGAGCGTCGGCGAAAGCATGCTTGCGACACGCATAATCACAGAACTGTTGCACGCACCCTGTAAATACCTGAGAGTTTTTTCATCACCAAAAACGCTTGTCCCCGCAACGTCAAAGAGGCTACCTTTCGGTCTAAATCTAAAGGCAACAACGCCACTAGACACTTTTGACCATGTGAGCATTGGTTTAAAGTACAGATGTCTAGAGGGAAGATGATTACCTAATGTAGCTAGGATTTCAGAGCCAGAACGATTGAAAGCAACTACCCAATCATTATTTCCATACCACTTGCGATAATTTCCGCCCTTGTTATAGGGAAACCATTTTCTCCCGCTCTTGAAAGCCTCCTCCTCCGTTCCAGCATCAAAACGTAGTTCGGCGATTTCAGGCTCCCACCATAATCGCGTGAAACGCTCGTTGTCGCCAGTGGCAAGACCCTGGCGGGGCTTACCGAACTCGTTAAGCTGTTTTGCATTTACAAACGCATTGAGCAAGGCATCGCTGGCCCAGTAGGCAATGGGGGTGCCGGGGATCTGCCTGAAGGTCTCGGCGTCGCGGCGGTAAAACCAGCCGCAGTCGGGGTTTCGGATCGCCTCAAGGGCCTTCTGGCGCTTGGCCTCGCTACCGTTGATGTCGACGAGGCGCACGTAGGCGCCCTCGCATGCCGCGCGGCCGTTGTAGACGACGTCGGCCGTGACGTTGACGACCTCGCCGCCGATGGCGTCGAACGCGCGGGGGCCCAGGTGCAGCATGGACAGGATCGACTTGTCCTCGATGAGAGAGGAGCGCATCTTCTCGAAGCTGCCCAGGAACATCCAGCTCTGCATGGTGATCATGGCTTCGTAGCCGCGGTCCTTCGCCAGGCTGAACCCGCGCTCGATGAAGCACGTGCACAGGTCGCTCTTCACGTCGGGGTAGCTCTTTTTGACCCACCTGGACATGAAGGGGCCGAAGCTGGAGCTGCCCATGTAGGGCGGGTTTGCCACCACGCAGTCGTGGCGGCGGGAGAGCACCTCGCAGGTGTCCAGGGCGCGCCGGAGCCTCTCCCTGGAGCTGCTGCCGAACAGGCCGCCGTCGCCGGCGAGCGCCACCGCCTCGCGGATCGCGGCGAGGTCGCCCTCGCCCGGGGCGAGCAGCGAGCCCACCTCGTCCAGGTGCGCCAGGGCGCCGAGGAGGTCCTTCCTCTTGGCGAGGGCGCTGCCCCGCGGCACGTCGCCCTCCCCCAGCGCGACCGGGGCTAGCACGGCGATGTCGGCCCGCACGCCGCGGCCGAAGAAGCGGCGGTCCATGCCGCGGGCGCACATAGCCAAGGCCAGGCGCGCGATCTGGGCGGCACGGGGGTCGATCTCCATGCCGTGCAGGTTCTTGGACAGGACGAGCCCGGGGATCTCGCGCTCGCGGTAGCCGCGCTCCAGGTACATCTTGGCCAGCAGCTCGAAGGCGTAGACCAGGATGTGGCCCGAGCCGCAGGCCGGGTCGCACAGGGAGATGTCCTCGGGGCCGCCGATCCTGATGAAGTCCTCGTGCTCGGAATCGGGCTCGATGTAGTACTCCATCTGGTCGCGCAGGGGGCTCGCGGGGTTGTTGAGCATCCACAGGCGCCCCAGCGAGTTCTGCACCATGTAGCGCACGATCCAGTCGGGCGTGAACAGCTGGGTGGCCGGACCTATGGTGTCGGGGGTCTCCTTGGCCTTGGAGGCGAAGAAGGCGTCCTTGACCTCGGAGTTGTAGTACTGGTACATCCAGCCCAGGACCTGGACGTCTTCCCAGTCGGCCTCGTAGATGCCGCCCACCATGCGGCCGATCACGCCGTCGGGATCCATGAGGTTGGCCGGCAGGAGGAGCGCCATGCAGGCGTCCACGGGCTGGAACACGCCGGGCAGGCACCCGGAGAGCTCGGCGCACTGGGCCAGGAACAGGTAGCGGAACAGCGGCCCGTCCTCGCCGGCCTGCTTGAGCTCGGCGACGCGCACGGGGTCGGCGCCCTCGATCTGGACGTCGAGCGCCTCGTCCGCGGCCTGGCTGCCCAGCTCCCAGGAGCCGTCCGTCGCGGGGCGGGTGAACATGCGCACGCGGCTGGGCAGGAAGTCGTGGACCTCCATGTAGCGCACGGCGGCGATGCGGTTGAACCAGGTGTAGGCGGCGCGGTCGCGCAGGTGCTCCAGGCCCTCCTCGGCGCCGGCGCGCAGCAGGGCGTCGCGCCACTCGGTCTCCTCCGGGGAGAGCGCGCGCCCGCCCACCGCGGTGGCGCCCGCGGGCTCGGCGCCCTCGGCCACGCCGTAGAGCCTCATGCGGGCCTCGACGCCGGCGATGAGCTCGTTGCGGGCCCAGATGCAGTAGTTCTTGATGGCGGTATCGTTCATGGCGGTCTCTCCTTCCCCGGTGGTTCCTGGTTAGCTCAGACGGATGGCGTCATTGTCTTGCAGCTCGGCAAGCAGACGTGCTCGGAGCTGTCCAAGGTAGGCGTCGATGTCGCTTTCGCTCTCCAGCTTTTTGCGCTCGCCCAGATCGGACAGGCGCAGCTTTTTAATCTTCTTGGGAGCGGGCGCAGGCTCAGGCTTTGCGTTCGCCGGAGTGTCGTCGCCCTTGTCCTTGATCGTGGTGACGAGCTCTCCGGTGGACGTCACTTCCTTGCGGCGGCTCTCGCGCTGCTGGCGAGCTTTCTCATCCTCGATGGCGTTATCGATCCTCTCGCATGCGCGGTCGCAATACTCCATTAGCTGCTGCTTGTGCGCGGCAAGCTCGCTTGCCTTGGTGGCGGCGTGAGCACGGCTCTCAAACGTCTTTGCCATGCGGCCGGCGTCCTCAATGGCGTGCTCGGCCAGCTTGGCATAGCCGTCCTGGCTCTGGGCATACTCGTGCACCTGAGCCATCTGCGCGGCGATGTCGTCCAGCATTTCTTTGCGCTTGGTATCGACCATCTGCTTGTGGGCAGCCATGACCGGCTCCATCAGCTCGTGGAGTTCGCGGACCTCGCGGTACGGACACGGGTTCTTAAGAATCTGCTCAATGCGCTTGTTGGCCTCGACCGCCTGGGCGTTAGAGTCCATATAGAAGCCCTCGTCCCTCATAAGGCCCATAAACTCAACGGCCTTATCAAAGACGGGCTTTTGACTGTCAAAGAAGAACACGATCTGGTCGTAGTCCTCTTTCCAGTCGTCCAGATCGTCCTGAGCCTTTACAAAGGCGTTGAACAGTGCCTGGGCGTCGTTTTGGTTGTCCAGCAGGCGCGTGGTCAGCTTAATACCGTCTTCCAGCACCTTTAAGCCCGGGTACGGGTAGGTCGGAGCCAGACCCGTAAAGTTGTTGTTCGTGAGCCCTACGCACTCGTTCTTGTAACCCGTAAGCGTATCGACCACCGTGGTGGTAAGCTCGTCCTCGTTGGAAATATCGCGCTTGGCATCGAAGGTCTCGCGCAGCACCCTGTTGACCTTCTTGGTGAGCTCATCGCTCATCTTAACGCGCTCGCGCACCTGGGCCTTGTCGGCATCCTTGCGCAGGTAGGCAATCATACGCAAATCTGCGGGGGCAACATTGGCGCCGGCAGCCGTGATGGTCGCGCGCTGCGAAACCACCAGCTGCGCCACCACGTTGGCAATGTCGATTTCGCGCCAACCATAGGGAGCACCCTGGAACTTACGCTGCAGGTCACCCACGGTCGTATTCAGCGACAGGCGCGTCTGGGCATGCAAAAAGTCCGCGACCTCCTTCTCGGCGCGGGCGTTCTGGGAGCTCTGGCCGTCGAGCGCCACCTGGTTGGCACCGCGCAGCGTGGCGCGAATGTCCTCATCGGTCTTGACGGGGTCGGCGATGTAGTCAGCCTTGGTAAAGATGGCATCCGTCAGCTTTGACAGGGCCTGGTCAAACACATCGGCGGGCTTGGTGGCACGGATGTTAACCATGGAGCCGTTCACGGCCACGCGGGCGCGCAGCACGGCCTCCCCCAGCAGTTTGGTCGCCTCGCGCTTAAGGAAAGTAGCTTCGTCATTCTTTTTTTTGATAATCTGCTGGGTCGAAGGCGGCAGAGCCTCGGTGTTGATGGTCTTGCGGCACTTGCTGATTTTAGCCACATTCTGTAGATCGTCGAAGTAGTCGATGTCGTCTGCCAGCACCACCAGCGCGATATTGGCAGACTTAACGGCGAGCTCGGCATCGTCAGCGCGCGACAGGTCATCGGCCACCGTGACCACGTTGAGCTTCATACCGCCCTGAGCAGCGCCGCAGAGTGAGTCGTCAACATAACGGTCAAAGGGAAAGTTGTTGGCGCCCACGCGCAACTTGGTCGTCTTATAGATACCGCCAAAGAGCAAATTTTTAATGTCATCGATAATCAGAGCAGCATCCACCGGCGTCTCGTTAATGGCACGCGAGATATCCTGCTCCTCGTCGGTGAGGAAGTTGTACGCGTCGCCCTGACGCGCCGCGTAGTTCTCGCGCACCAAGCGGTTGAGCGATTCCTTAACACGGTCCTTAAGGGCGGCCTTGTCCACGTCCACGCCATCGACCATAAGGATGGAAATGTTCTCGACGTTGGGCTTGATGTAGTTGATGTAGCGGATCAGGTACAGCAGCTTAAGGATCTTAACGTCGTACGCTTTGAGGCCGTGACCGTCCTCTGCCGCACGCTCGGCACACGTGACCACCTGGATCACGCCGTGTTCCAGATCCTTGGCGATAGTATCGAAGAAGCGCCAGAAGGGCACCAGCGCGCCTACCTCCTGGGCCTGGATAGCCTGGGCCGATTCCTGGAAGGCCGAGAGCATGGAGCGCTCGCCCGTGGACATGTGCTTAGCCTTGACGCCGTGCTTGCGCACCTCGGTCATAACGTCGGGCAGTACCTTAAACTGGTAGTTCACAAACGGGTAGCTATCCGTAAAGTCCTTGCGGCTGGCGTAGCCGATCAGGTCGCTGCGCGAACCATCGAAGGAAAACACGTTTTTGAGCACGGTGCTCTGGGCCTCGTAGTCCTGCTGGAGCTTTGCCGAGGCGGCTTCGTTCTTTTGCAGTACACGGCGCTGGATAACCTCGTCCACGCTCGAGCTCGAGAGCGAAAGGCGCGTGTTAAAGCGGCCCTGAATCTTGGAGAAGTCGTCGCCCACGATCATAGCGACTTCGTCGATGGCCTCCTGGCTGGTCACCATGACCCATACGCGACCACCGCAACGGCTGCCCAGCTCCTCGACGAGCGTCTGCAGCGACAGCATAAGGCTTGTGCTCATGTCGGCATCGGAGCCAATAAACTGACCCACCTCATCGACCATGAACAGCAGGCGGAACTCGCCGCCGCACTCCTCGGCGCGCCTGTCGGCATACTGCTTGACCATCTTGGCAAAGGTATCGGGGGCAATGGCATCGTCCTCGGTGCCATCGAACCAGTGGCGCGCGGCCTGCTCGCTCATGCCCAGCACCTCTTGCAGGGCCTCGACGATATCGTCCTCAAAGTAGCTATAGCTCTCGCGGTCCTCGAGCCAGTTGCCGCCGCCAATGCGCTCGTAGGCAGCGCGGAACTCCTGTGTCTTGCCCTTGCTATCAATATGCTGCTCCAGGCGCGCGAGCTTAAGGTCCTCGCCAAAAAAGCCCAGGTGCTCAAAGAACACGCGCTCAAAGGCGCGCAGCAGGGCCGTGCGCGAGGTGTCGCCCTCTTTCCACTGGCCACCCTTGCTGTCGATGTTAAACAGGATCGCCTCGGTGGGAACCTCGCAGCAGCGGCGAACGCGAACGGCTACGATGGGGTCGGAAATCTTGCCCTTAAAGTAATCGACGGCGCGCTTGCCGGCAATCTCATCGTTTTGCAGCAGATACGAGAGCATCTTGAGGAAGTGCGATTTACCGGAGCCAAAGAAGCCGCTAATCCACACGCCCATGTTGTCGGTAGGAACGTCGAGCGCCTTATCGTACGCCTCGAAGAAGTGCGCAAAATGACCCTGCAGCTCACGCGTCACCACGTACTCGTCGAGCTCCTGGCGCACCGATTCGTCGCTGGCGTCCTGCACCTTGACGACGCCGTTAATGGAACGGTTGATGTCCTTGGAAAACAGGTCTTGGATAATCATCTGTCGCTCCTAAGAAATATCGAACGCGCGGTAGTAGTTGCTGGCGTTCTCTTTGTTGAACAACTTGAGCTGGCGGCCATCAAAGCTGCCGGGATACATGACGACAACGGGCACGGTGCCAAAATCGGCAAGCATGTCGTTGAGCAGGTTGTGCACGCGCAGCAGCGGAAAGACCTCGCCCACACCCGTGAGCAAGATCACGTCGCCGGGCTGATGTGGCTGGGTATGCTCCAGGAGGTACTGGGCAAAGCTCTTGGAGCTGCAAGGCTTTTGCAGCTCTTTGATCTGGGCCTCCGAGCCGACCTTCGCCTCACGCCGGGGAATCGCACGCAAGATTCGGCGCTGCTCGCAGATATCGAGCATCACGTCGTACAGGTTAAAGACCCGCAGATTACACGGCAGCTTGCCGGCCTGGGCATCTGCCATGAGCTCGTCCACATAGGCGCGGCACTCAAACTCCAGCGAGGGATCGTAGCAAAACGTGTAGAAGCCGATCTCGTTGCCAATGCCCTTGTTGGCCAAGAAGTCTTGGTCTTGCAGACGCTCGCGCAGCGCCTCGCGGCGATGGCCAAAGTCCTCATGGATGCGCTCGGCGCGGTTGCGCGGGCGAATGTGCGGCTGGTTTATTGCCATGTCTACATCACCTGCCCGGTGAGTGCGGCCAGGGCGTCCATGTCGCCCAGATCGCGGATGGCCTGTTCCACGTCGGGGTCGAGCAGCAGGGGCTGGAGCGTATCGGTGCGCTGCGATGCCTTAAAGCCGGCGCTGCGCAGAATCTGGCGCAGGGTGCTCTTAATGCGCTCCAGCGTGGCATCGGACCATTTGACGGCCTCGGCATGCTCAACCTGAAAACGGGTGACAAACGCGTTGAGGTCAATGTCGGTAAAGTTGTAGTCAAAGCTGGCTATGCGCTCGCCGATCTCCACCTGGATGAGCTCGCGGACCATGGTGTAGCGGCACATCATAGCAAACAGGTTGGCCTGAGCAGCCTGATCGGGCATGCCGTTGGCGATCAGGTCCATAATGCGTATGACCGCTTGGTCGGCAGCATCTTTGTCGATACCGCGGGCAGCACACTGCGTCTCGTCGAGCGCTACGGCATCAAAGCGGCGCAGGCACACGCGGGCGCGGTCGGCCAGCATGCGCTCGGTGGGATACTGAAACAGGTTGTCGTGCTTAACGCGCGCAATGATCTCGTCGTCGCTCACGCCGTCCAGGCGCAACGCGGCGACGATACGCATCTCGGGCAGCAAAAACTGCTCGCGGGTAAGCACGCCTCCCAGCGATATTTTATCGGTGTTATCCACAGGACACACTCCAAGGGTTCGGGCCTTTTTATTCGCATCGGGTCGATGCAAACATGCCTTTCAATCATACCGTTTAAGTACGGGGTCGTGGGAGCTAGAGCGGATAAGCGAGAAACGCGTTTCGACAGAAGGTGACAATTGAGAGGTGGGTTGCTTTGCATGCACGCCAAACGGACCAAAGGCAGATTTATTGCACAACAAAACCTCTGCAACCTTGTGGGATATATGGAGTCAAGGGTGTCTTGATGTGACAAAGGATGTGACAAAGGGACAGTCCCTTTGTCACATCAAGCGACGTCACACTTTACCCCCATGTCTGCGCGACACCCACGCGTTATCATCGATATCGATTGAAGAGGACAGCGCTACAGAAGGGCTCCGCATGCCAATTAAAAAGGCTGATCCATACTTGCAAAACGTCTCTGACCCAATAATCGACAACCATCACGAGACGAATAGGGTCATCCAGCAATCCATCGCCCGCGGTTACGACGACCTTACCAACGGTCGCGTGCGCCCCTGGAAACAAGCGAAGGCCGAAGCGGATCGGATGCGAGCCTCGAGACAACCCTCCCCCATGTAACCATCCTGTAAATCATAGCGGCGCAGTCGAGTTTTACCGTGATGCGGTCGCGCCTGGCGCTCCACTGTGCTAAAGTATCCCGAACGTTCAAACGACTACGAGGGGGACCCTAGAAGATGGCATGTGTGCACAACTTCTCAGCTGGCCCGGCCGCACTGCCTACAAGCGTGCTCGCCGAGATCGCCGACGAGATGATGGACTACCGCGGTTGCGGCATGTCCGTGCTCGAGATGAGCCATCGATCTAGCATGTACCAGCAGATCATCGACGACGCCGAGGCAACCCTGCGTCGCCTGCTGAGCATCCCCGACAACTACCACGTCCTGTTTTTGCAGGGCGGCGCCACGCTGCAGTTTGCGGGCATCCCCATGAACCTCATGCGCCGCGGCCGCGCCGGCTACGTCGTGACCGGCAACTTTGCCAACAAGGCGTACAAGGAGGCCGCCAAGTACGGCGAGGCGGTGCTGCTCGCGAGCTCCGAGGAAACCAATTTCGACCGCATTCCCACCATGGCCGACGTCAACGCGCGCATTGCCGCCGAGGCCACGGGCGACGGGCTCGACTACGTCTACATCTGCCAGAACAACACCATCTTCGGCACCATGTTCCACGAGCTGCCCGATTGCGGCGACGTGCCGCTGGTCGCCGATGTCTCGAGCTGCTTTCTGTCGCAGCCGCTCGACGTTGAGCGCTACGGACTCATCTACGCCGGCGCGCAGAAAAACGCCGGCGCCGCGGGCGTCACCGTGGTTATCGTGCGCGACGACCTCATCGCCAAAGGCCCTGCCTTTGCGCAGACGCCGCAGTACATGGACCTTAAAACCCAGGCCGCCAAGGGCTCCATGCTCAACACGCCCAACACCTTTGGCATCTACGTATGCGGCAAGGTGTTCCGTTGGGTCGAGGAGACCGGCGGACTTGCCGCCATGGCCGAGCGCAACTGGGCCAAGGCCAACCTGCTCTACGACCTGCTCGAGCACAGCGTGCTGTTCCATGGCACCACACAGGCCGACAGCCGCTCCATCGCCAACGTCACCTTCCGCACCGGCGACGCCGAGCTCGACGCGGCCTTTGTCGCAGGCGCGGCCGAGCACCAGATTCAAAACGTCAAAGGCCATCGCCTGGTGGGCGGCATGCGCGCTAGCGTCTACAACGCCGTAACCATGGAAGATGTGCAGGCACTGGCCTCGTACATGAAGGACTTCGAAGCGCAGCATAGTTTGAGTCCGCGATCTAACTAACCCGCAACGCGCGGCCCGACCAGCCACTTCAAACCACCTGTTTAAACCAAACCTGCTAAGGAGTTTTTCCATGCGTAAGATTAAGACCATCGACGACATTACCAAGGACGGCAAAGTCGAGTTTGGCGAGGGCTACGAATTTGTGAGCACCGCCGAAGAGGCCGACGCCATCCTGATACGCTCGACCGACCTGCACGGCTACGAGCTGCCCGAGGGCATCCGCGCCATCGCCCGCTGCGGTGCCGGCGTCAACAACATCCCCGTCGAGGAGTACGCCAAGAAGGGCGTCGTCGTCTTTAACTCCCCCGGCGCCAACAGCAATGCCGTCAAGGAGCTCGTCCTGGGCATGCTGGTGCTTTCGAGCCGCGGCGTGGTGCAGTCGATGAACTGGGTGCGCGACAACGCCGACGATCCCGAGATTCAGGTCGATGCCGAGAAGGCCAAGAAGGCCTTTGTGGGCCGCGAGCTCAAGGGCAAGCGCATCGGCGTCATCGGTCTGGGCAACGTGGGCTCCAAGGTCGCCAACGCCTGCGTCGACCTGGGCATGGACGTCTACGGCTACGATCCGTTCATTTCCGTCGAGCACGCATGGGTGCTGAGTCGCGAGGTGCAGCGCGTGGGCACGCTCGAGGATCTGTGCCGCGGCTGCGACTACCTCACCGTGCACGTGCCCAGCAAGGCCGATACCATCGGCATGATCAGCACCGAGCAGATCGACCTGCTGGCGCCCGACGCCGTGCTCATCAACTACGCGCGCGAAACCATCATTGACGAGGACGCCGTCGACGCTGCCCTGCGCGAGGGCAAGCTCAGCTGGTTTAGCTGCGACTTTGCCACGCCCAAGACCGTCAAGATGCCCAACACGTTTATCACCACGCATTCGGGCGCCGGCACCGGCGAGGCCGAGGCCAACTGCGCCGACATGGCCATCAGCGAGCTCAAAGATTACCTGGAAAACGGCAACATCGCGCACAGCGTCAACTACCCCGCCTGCAGCATGGGCAAGGCGCGCGCCGCAAGCCGCATTGCTTGCCTGCATGCCAACGTGCCCAACATGATCGGCCAGATCACGGCCATTCTCGCCAAGGACAACGCCAACGTGCAGCGCATGATCAACGAGTCCGCTGGCGAGAACGCCTACACCATGTTCGACACCGATGAGCACCTGGACGGCAGCACGATCGAGGCGCTCAAGCAGATTCCGTCGATGTATCGCGTGCGCGTGATTAAATAGCGCCGGTGCCAAGCCTGCCAGACAGACTACGACGCCCATTCGCCCCCCCCCGTTTTCACGAAACGGGGGGCGATTTTGTTGCTCCGGACGACTTTAAAATGATACCCAGAACAAGTTTTTTCAGATAATCGATAGTGAGGCTCCAGTCGCTAAGCACACCCGCTTTGATAAACAGCTTTATCAGGGACTTTAGTAGGTAAAAATCGGTCTCTATGTGCCGAATGTAAGTTGACTGTCCATTTTCCGAAACAACTTATTCTAGGTAGCATTTTTAAGGCCCTTCCAAGGCAAAATATAAGTATTTTGCGACCAAAACTCTAGTCCGCGCGACCGTTTTCCGCCCGCGCGGCTACATTCCCGCCCAATCGATAAAAATCTCCTCACGAAGCCGCCGTTCGAGCTCCTGCTGCCGCGGCGTCTTGTCTTTCAGCGGCACATCGAGATAGGACATGATGAGCTCCATCACCACGCGGAAGGCATCGAAGTCGGCCAGCTGACCATAGGTCATCAGAACGACGGGATATCCCATGGCTTGCAAGGCCGTCGTTCGATCGGAGTCCGAGATCTTGGATTCAATGGATCCGTGAATGGCTTTACCTTGGCATTCAACCAGACACTCTCGACTGCCGTCCTTATTTGCCAGCAGGATATCGGCATAGCGCCTATCAAGCCCCGAAATCAGGCGGGCGCTGCGCGTCATACGAATCTCAACGTTATTGGTAAGGCGCAGCCCTTCGCCGCCGCGCAACCTCGTAAGGCCAAACAGCATCGAAGCCTGGACCTCAAGCGGCGATGCCGCCACCCCCGTAATGCATTTCGCGGCACGTGTGAACGATTTAGCACCGCGGAGCCCCGGGATCTTATCGACGTACTCTGTAAGTTCAGAGAACTCGATCAAGGGCGGTCGTTTCCACAGGTCCGTTGGATTCCCCGAGACATCCTTTACATTTTCCCAACCCAACCGTGCGTCACCCCACCGGTCCCCATATGCCTGCACAAGTGCCGACTTTACCTGAGGCGCAATCTTGCACACGGCAAAGGTGCCGCACATCTCATACATGCACATGATTAAACGCTCGTTTGAGACCGAGGAAGCCAGGGTCAGCAGGGTAAAGAGCGGGGACGCGACATCGAGGCCAAACTCTGTCTGTCGCATGGAATCAAACGGCCTCTCCCCGTTCCAAACATGCCTGACAATGCGATCGCCCTTACGTCCGCAGCTGCCCTGCGCCAACACGTGTAACGGGGTGCCCAGGAAATGCGTGACGAGCGGATGCTCACATAGGTGCTCCCTGCGCGGATCGTCCGCAGAATCGGGCAGGTCCGGCATTATCGCCAAAACCTGTGGAGGTATCCGGTGATACCGAAAGGCAGATATGTCGCACAGCATGTCGTCCATAAAGGCTACGTACCCACCGCGCCGTTTGTAAACCCGCTCGGACGGCAAACGCGCTGGCTCGGCCTGCGAACGGTAAATGCTGCTGCGCGCGCGTCGCGAATCTCTCAGGAGGCTTACAATCGGTTTGGAAAGCAGACTGATTGTGAGGTTGCATATGGTTGATGAGGACTTTGCCTGGCGGCTTGCTCAGGAGCTCGTGCGGATCGACAGCTCAGACCCGGGCGCGTATGAGGATGAAATTGAGCGGTATATCAAAGCGCTGGTTGAGGCTCAGCTGGAGCGGTTGAGTCATCCGGTGCTCCATGCCGTGCAGGTTGAGGAACTCGAGGTGCTGCCCGGACGCCGTAACCTTATGTTCACCGTACCCGGTTTGAGCGACGAGCCGCGGCTGGTCTATATCTGCCATATGGATACCGTTACGCTGGGCGATGGCTGGGACGCGGACATTCCGCCGCTCGGAGCGATCGTGCGGGACGATAAGCTCTATGGCCGCGGTGCCTGCGATATGAAGGGCGGCCTGGCCTGCGCCATCGCCGCACTGGTCCATACGCTCGAGCGCGTGGCGGCAGAAGGCGAGCTGCCCCGCCGTGGCTTCTCACTCATTTGCTCGGTCGACGAGGAGGACTTTATGCGCGGCTCAGAGACCGCGATCGATGCAGGCTGGGTCGGCTCGCGTGAATGGGTGCTGGACACCGAGCCCACCGACGAACAGATCCAGGTGGCGCACAAGGGACGTACGTGGTTCGAGATTGAAATGGCTGGCGTGACGGCGCATGCGAGCCAGCCCTGGAAGGGCGCGGATGCCGTCGCCGCCATGGCCGAGGTCGTGTGTTCGCTCCGTCGCGCGTTTGTGGCGCTGCCCGCGCACGATGAGCTGGGGCCGTCGACCATCACGTTTGGACAGATCGAAGGTGGCTACCGTCCCTATGTCGTACCCGACCGCGCCAAAGTCTGGGTCGACATGCGCCTGACCCCGCCGACCGATACGGCAGCCGCGACGCGCATGGTAGAGCAGGCCATCGCCGTCGCCGAAGCCGCCGTTCCCGGTTGCCATGGCAGCCACACCGTGACGGGCGACCGCCCCGCCATCGAGCGCGACCCGAACTCTCCCCTTCTAGCGGCGCTCAAGCGTGCCGCCGATGACGTGACGGACGCGAACACGACCGTCGGCTTCTTTACCGGCTACACCGACACCGCCGTCATTGCCAGCAAGACAGGTAACCGCAATTGTATGAGCTACGGTCCCGGGTCGCTCGCGCTCGCGCACAAGCCCAACGAATATGTGCCCCACGACGATATCGTTCGTTGTCAGCAGGTGCTAATCGCGCTCGCCGATAACGTGCTCTGGGACGCGAGCGGCCAAGTTGGGGCATAATAAGCCGCGAACAAACCGACTCGTGCGTTAGGACCGCCCATGAAAGCACTTCCGTTTCCCTGCATCCGCCCGGCTCAGGACCGCGTGCTCGAGGCGCTGCCTGCAATGGGCAGCATCCTGAGCGGCAACGATGCTCTGCGCGGAGCCATTGCCGATGGTCTGATGCTCAAGGACCCGGGTGCGGCGTATTACGTGTACGAATGCTCGGGCGAGCCGGGACGTGTGACGGGTGTCGTGGCGATCTGCCCGACGAGTGTACTTGCGGGCGGCAAGGGCGATGCCAGCGCCGACGTGGCCGCCGCCGCGCGCGCGATCGCCGAGCTCAAGGTGCAGCCGCGCCCCGTGTCGCTCGCCTACGAGGCCTCGCCCGTCATTGATATCATCCTGGGCGCCGCCAAAGAGGGCGCGTCGCTCTACGCCGTCACCGACCCCGCGGGCATTACGCACCGCACGTGGGAGGTCAAGCGCGAGGACGCCGTCGGGGCCATCCGCGCTATGCTCGACCAAGCACCGGAGCCGGCACTGGCCGACGACCCCGCCTACGCCGCCGCTCTGACCGGGGCGTCGCAGCTGCTGGCCGATGAGGCCCGTGCCGCCGGAACGTACACCGGCAAGGAGCCGTTCAACTTTACCGTTGCCGTGCTCTTCCCCGCCGCGCAGGTCAGCGGCGCCGCGCCGCAGGTTCCGACGGGTCTGCTCACGCACCAGGTCGCGCGGTTCTAGCAAGACCAGACCGCCCAGCACAAAAATCGGCAGCTCAACAAACAGGGGGCGGAGATGCAGCAGGTACATGCATCTCCGCCCCCTTTGCGTCGAGAAGTTATGCCGGCGACCCGTGCCGCCACGCTCGCGTTATCCGCGCTGCGGACCTGCAGTAGCCACAAGCGGTTCAAGCCCCAGCTCGCGCGCGTAATCCTCCTGCGTAAAGACTTCGACCAGCTCAAACGTGTCGGATTCGTCGTCAAACGCAAAGTGCAGCACCGAGCAGTTGCCCGGCACGCGCTCGCGCTCGTCGGCTGCCGCTCCCCTCACGTGGTCCAAAAACTCCTTGATGGCCGAGGCATGGCTCACCGCGAGCACGCACGAGTGGTCCGGGCGTCGCATCAAATCGGTCAACGTCGCCACCATGCGCTCGCGCACCTGGATCTGGCCCTCGCCGCCAAATTGGCGATAGAAATCGCGCCACGGGCGCTCGGGCATAAGCATCACGCGCTCGGCCTCAAAGTCGCCAAAGAACCACTCACGCAGGCCGTCCAGGCGCTCGTACGCCAAGCCCGGCCACAAGTTGGCGATAGTCTGCTCGGTGCGATGAAGCGTGGAGGTGTAGGCATGATCGGGCTCAATGCCGCGCGCACGTAAAAACATGCCGGCGCGCGCCGCCTGGTCGCAACCCAACTGCGTAAGCGGCGAATCGCTCCACCCCTGAATGATGCGCTTAAGGTTAAATATTGTCTGTCCATGACGGACCAGATACAGGTCTTTATTCATAGGGGTCCTTTCGTTCGTTACCAACCCAAGAGCGAAAACGCCCCGTCGCAATAGCCAAAATGGAGCACGGCACCGTTGTCGGGTAGCTCTCCCCCGCCAGTCACATACTCAAGAAACTCCTGGCAGGCTGAGCCGTGGGAAACCGCCAGCACGCAGTCGTGCTGCGGCCTGGCCATGATGCGGGACAGCGCCGCGACCATGCGCGACTGAAGCTGCACTTCCGACTCGCCGCCAAAGGCCACCGGATAATCGCCCCAGGGCTGCGGCGGCATCTCGCGATTTGATGTGCCCTCCAGCGAGCCAAAATGCCACTCACGCAGGTCATCGACCAGCTCAATGGAACGGCCCTCGCCAACGATAAGCTCGGCCGTATGCCGTGCCCGGCCCAACGGCGAGGAATACACATGATCAAAGGCCACGCCACGCGCCGCAAACGCCGTACGCGCCGTCAGCGCCTGCTCGCGCCCGCGCGCCGTAAGCGGCGAATCGTGCCAGCCCTGCAAAATGCCCTGCACATTGAGCTCAGTCTGCCCATGCCGCACCAAATACAGATCTGCCACACACCCTCCTCTCGTACCACCACAAAGGGGACAGGAGCCTTTGTGGTGATTTTGCCGCCGGATTGCACCGCAACGACGCACAACTACAGCAGCACGTCGGCAAGCGGACGCTTGGGTACGTGGTGCACCTGCGCCTCGTCGCGCCAATAATTGATGGAGCCGTCGGGATTGGAATCGATCGCATCGATCACCTGCGTCTCGGCCGTAACGCCAAAAGCCATGATCAGTTTGAGCTCATACTTGTCGTTATCGAGCCCCATGGCATCGACCGCGTGGGGCGTAAAGGCCTTGAACATGCAGGCTGCCACCTCGGGCGTGGCGCTGCGGGCGGCGAGCATCATCGTCTGCGCGGCAATGCCCGTGTCGACATCGGTAATGGGAGCGGCGGGCTTGCCCGGAACGGCGCGCTCGGCCAGAATCGCGATATAGCCGGTCGGGCGCTCGCCCTCGGCAGGACCCGGCCAGTCCTTAAGCGCGCCGGCCCATGCAAGCTCATCGAATACACGCACGCAATCCTCGGCACCGCTCACCACATGAAAACGAAGACGCTGAGCGTTGGCGCCGCAAGGGGCCAGGTGCGCCAGCTCCGCCAGCTCGAGCAAAAACTCGCGCGGCACACGCATGGACTCGTCAAATCGGCGGCACGTGCGGGCGCGGCGGACCAGCGCGTCAAACGTGTCCAAGCCAAGCTTTTCGCAACCCTGCTTTGCCATCGATTCGACACTCGACGGTGCCTCGGGAACTGCTTCGTTCATAGGAACCCCCAATACAAGCCAATTGTCCTTAGGAAAATCTAACCTAAAACGTAGGCAATTACATACAGCGGCGTAATGTTCTACAGCTGTTGATTAATCCTCACTGAAGCGGGAACAAAAGTAACAATTCGGGAATGTGGGGCGGCAATTCATCCTTCCCGCCCCATGCATCGGCGCCCTTGGGCGATACTTGTTGCAGCACTTTTGGCGTACGCCGCACGGAGAGCAATGAACGCGACGTGCACCACACGGAAAGGAGACGTTATGGGTATCTTTAGGAACGATGACCAAAAATCGAGCCAGTTTGGATTTGACGAGAAAAGTATGGCGGGCAAAGCCGTCAAGGCCGTGCGCTGGATCTACGCCATCACGGGCGTCGTGGCGCTCATTGCTGGCATCGCGCTGCTTTTTGCACCCGCCAAGTCCCTCGTCTTTTTGACGACCGTCCTGGGTTTTTACTTTGTAATCACCGCTGCCATCAGGCTGTTCACTGCCATTTTTGAGCCGCTGCTGCCCACTGGCTGGCGCGTGACGAGCATCATCTCCAACCTACTCATTATCCTGGGCGGCGTCATAATCCTGCGCAACCAGACCTTCTCGACCGCGACACTCACCACGATGGTGGTTATCGTGGCCGGCTTTGGCTGGATTGTCGAAGGTGTCATGTCCATTCTGGAGTCCGAGCTTTCGTCCAACCGCGCCCTTGCCATCCTGAGCGGTGCACTCTCCATCATCGCCGGCATGTTCGTGTTTATCTATCCGCTGTGGTCGGCCAAGATGCTTGTCATCTTTAGTGGCGCCGCGCTGCTGGTGTTTGGCGTAACGCTCATTGCTCGCGCCATTCAATTTGGCAAACTGGTGCACTAGATGCCGCGAACGCTCTTTATTGATGCCGACGCCTGCCCGGTCACGCGCGAGTCGATTGACTGCGCGCGGCGGGCGGGCGTCGCCGTTGTTATCGCCGGCAACAGCACGCAAAACCTGGAACGACACATTCGCCGCGACGACCCGCGCGATGCCGAGCACGCGCGACGCGGCTTTTGGGTCACGACGCTCGACGTGAGCGTGGGCGCCGACAGCGCCGACTTTGCCATTGTCGAACGCCTGCAGGCGGGCGACGTGGTCGTGACGCAGGACATTGGCTTGGCGAGCATGGTGCTCGGGCGCGATGCCGCCGCCATCGGTGTGCGCGGGCGCGTGTACGACAAGGCGACTATCGACATGCAGCTGTTTATTCGCCACGAGGAAAAGAAGGTACGCCGAGCCGGCGGACGCACTCGCGGTCCGGCAGCATTTACCAGCGAAGACCGCGCCCGCTTTAAACGCAACCTCACCGAGTTGCTGCACTAACCAAGGTAGATTTTTGAGACATGCCTAAAATCTACCTTTTTATTTTGAGCGGTGTGAGCGCTCGGAATCCATGGCTCAACAAAAAACGGGCTTCAAAATGCCATGCGTCGCCGCATTGCGCAGGCGCTGAGCATGGCTATTTGAAGCCCATTTTTTAGGCCTACTTAGAGGCCAACGGCGGAGAGGATGAGGCCCCAGCCAGCGCCGATGACGTACATCATGATCAGGAACACGGCATTTTCGCGGGCGCTGCGGTTGGTGCGGAACAGCACCAGATAACCCACGCCGGCGGAAATGAGCGTGCCGGCGAGCATCGGCGCCAGTTGCAGCGCGCCTTCCAGATACAGCTGTGTAATGACCACGCTCGCCGAGCAATTGGGAATCAGCCCGACAAGCGCCGAACCCAGGACAGCGAGTGTCTCGTTGCCGCGCAGGAACTGCTCGATCGCGGACTCGCCGAAGGTCTCGAGCACGGCGACCAGGACCAGCGTCACCAGGAAAATAAAAACCGAAACCTGCACAGTGTGAGAGATGGCACTGCGGATAATCGACAGGACAGGCGTCCCTTCGTGGAAGTGGGAGTGACCGTGACCATCATGGTGTTCATGTTCGCCCTCATGACCGTGATCGTGGCCATGTCCGTGTTCGTGCTCGTCCTCGTCTTCAGCACAACCGCAATGGTCTCGCTCGCACAGCTCGTGGATGTGGTCGGCGCTCACGCCCGCCTCGGCCACCTCGTCGATGATGTCACCGCCAGTGTGGTCGTCGTGCGCGCAATTCACGTGGGCCGGGTTGGCCGCGGTTCCCAGCACGGTGCGGCGAATCGCCGCATGCGCGCGAGCGTTACGACGCAGGCCGCGAATGGCGGCGTCCACGATAAAGCCCGTGACCAACGCGATCAGTGCCTTCGAAGCCAAAAGCATCGCCATGGTCTGCACGGGCACCTGCTCGGCGAGCAACAGCGGCAGCATCTCATCGGAGGTCGAAAGGAACACCGCCACCAACGTGCCCAAGGTCACGACACGACCGGCGTACAGTGTGGCCGCCATTGCCGAAAAGCCGCACTGCGGCACCATGCCCAGCAGCGAGCCAACCACGGGACCCGTGGCGCCGGCGCGCTTGATGGCCCCGTTAACGCGGTCGCCCGCGACGTGCTCCAAGGTCTCGAGGGCCAGATACGTCACCAACAAAAACGGCACCAGCGACAGCGTGTCCTTGCCGGCGTCGAGCAAAATATCAATCAGCAAATCCATGAAGGATGGAACCTTTCGTGTCTTTCGGCAGCATTGTAAAAGTCCTAGCGGTCAACTAGGGTATTGTAGTTGTCCCGGGCGCGGTGCCAATAGTTGCCCATGGTAAACTATCATCTCGCCACAACTCAGTAACCCCGAGCCGCGCGACGCGGCCCGTCCAAGGAGCAGCCTATGAACGTTTCGCAAGCACTCGAATACGAGCGTCAGCCGTTTATCCCCATGTTTATCTATGGCGATCACGGCGCCATGGAATCCGAGCGCCAGAAGGGCGAGGAGGCCCTTAAGGTGCTCGAAACCGAGTACTTTACCGCCGAGGGCGACCCCGGTTTCGACTTTGCCACCGTGCGCGACCTGGCCGACCGCAACCGCGACCTGTGCGACCAGATTGGCGAGGCACGCCTGCGCAACGTGACGCCCGCGACGCTTTCGCGCGGTCTGTCCGATGCCGACACCTGCGCCGCCATCGGTAAGATGCAAAAGCGCACCGCCGCGTCGGTCATGCGCGAGATCCGCGGCGACCGCGACGCGCTCGGCGTGGCCTACGCCCGCAAGCCCATCCAGGGCACCGTGCTCGGCATCGACATCGAGACCACCGGCCGTGCACCCGAGCGTGGTTATATCATCAACGTGGGCTGGGAGATCATGGAGCTCACCAGCGACGCCGTCCCGCATGACGCCGAGGCACACTACTGCGGCCTGCCCGACATCTACCGCGGCGAGGATGTACCGCTGTCGAATATCCACCACATCACCTGGGACGACATCGACGGCAAGAAGCCGTTCCGCGAGAACAAGGAGCTGCAGAAGCAGCTGCTCAAGCTTATGAAGAAGTACCCGTACATGGCACACAACGCCGCGTTTGAGGACAGCTGGTTCAAGATTCACCTGGACGGCTACGCCGAGGCACGCCGCGCCGGCAAGATCATCGTCATTGACTCGCGCCAGATCTGCCGCAGTCTGGATGCCGACGTCCGCTCGCTCCCCCGCGAGTCCGCCCCCGCCGCGCTCGAGAACTGGGCGCGCCGCCGCGGAACCCTCGCCGCCGACGCCAACGAGCAGCATCTGGGTCTGGACGACACCGACCTCATGCTCCGCACGGTACAGGCCGAGTTCAACCTCAAGAACCTGTTTGCGAAATAACCGATCCATCTGCGGGAGCGCCTGCCAGGCACAGCGCAATCCTCTGGGCGCACCGGCACGCAGTAAACTAGGGCGCAGCCTTATGGCTGCACCCTAGTTTTCATCAAAACAAGCAAATACGCGTGCTTCACACAGTCGACAGGTTGACCCACCTACATTTTTCGAGTTGTTCGGCCAGCTGAACCACTAGTCAAGGCCCCTTGAACCGCAATCGAGCGCTGTAGTCGCCTTTATTTCGCAACCAAGCCCCATAAATCTACCTGAATCAATTCGAATAGGACATTGTAAACACACCATTCGTATAGGATAAGGCCGAATAACTCAAATTATGTTGGTGAGGCTTCTGGGCGTTCGGTAAAAACGCCCAGAAGCTACGAACCCGCAAATAAAGTTCACCAAAAAAGGCGCAGCTGGCAGAAACCTCCCCAGCCGAAGCTGCCCCCCCTCAATACGACAGCTCAAAAACCCACCGTTCGCAGAAGATAAGCCGCGTCCCTATACCGTTGCCCGAAGTTTCGGGCACATGTGGCGTCCGCTATGCCATCATGCGCGTATGGGAATCGTTCTGTCACATACTACAGCACGCGCTGTATACCAAACAGCCAACTCGCTCGCAAGCTACGCGACCGATCCCATACCTATGGAAAAGATCAGGGTGTCTGCGCCGACCACATCCGACCTGGAAGCGGCACGAGCATGGCTCAAAAGAAAGAATGTCGATTCTGAACGCATCCATGTGCTGACGTTTTCCAATAATGCCAAAAGGCACCGCAAGGGCTGCATCTGCCACTGCACGCGCTATACGTTTGATGCAGAAAGCTACCTAGAACTCGAGCCGAACGTCTACATCGTCGATATCAAGCTGTGCGCGTTAGAAGCAACAGCCGACCTCAACCTTTCGGAGCTCGTTGAGTATTACTTTGAAATCTGCGGCTCCTACGCGCTTGAAACGTCCAACGAAACTCAATATCGCGAGCGCCCAGCCCTAACCAGCGTTGAAGAGCTCAGAGCCTTCTTTTCAGAGGCGTCGGGGTATCGTGGATCTAATAAAGCCCTTAAGGCACTTTCTTATGTACGCGAAGGCTGTCGCTCCCTACTCGAAACGGCGTTTGTCATGATGCTGACGATGCCCAAGTCAATGGGTGGCTTAGCCATACGCGCTATCAAAACGGATTATCCGATCCCAGTCCCCAAAAGATACGCCGCCCTAACGCGACGGACGGTTTTCTACCTCGACGCGCTGCTCGAGAATTCGATGACCGATATCGAATACAACGGCTTTTACCACGACGAGCCCGAGCAGCAATCAATTGACGAGGAACGCCGCAACACGCTGCGAAACATGGGATATGCCGTTATCACAGTTACTCGTCATTCGTTTTTCAAGCAGTCCGCTTTTGGACGGGTCATGGAAGCGATTCGCATTCGCGAGAAGATCTGGCCTGGTCGACTCCCGGATAACTTCACCATCCTGCAAGAAACTCTTCGTCAATTTGTCTTGCGGCGCTACTTCGAATACGGTCGCCGCGTCCTGGAGGCTCTCAAAGAAGAAGAGTCCGCCAAGCGCGAAATTGCAAGCCAATATCCGCAAGCTGATGACCCGAGCATCAACGATGTGCCCGAACCCGACGACATGCAACACGTCGGGGCCCTTGCTGAAGAAATCAATGGGCCTTGGGAATGCGACATGTCCGCAAAAATCGATGAAAACCGCACGGAAGACGACACGATTATTGATCTAATTGAGAATTCGCTCTTCTAAAGGCGGTCTCTGCGGATGTCCACCTACATTTTTCGACTTATTCGGCCACCTATGTGCCCGATTGGCCGCAGCAATGCTCAATATAACTTTAGATAAAACTGATTCTGCAGGAACTCCCGTAGAGAAAGAACTGATTCTCACGATATTTAACAAGATTAAGTACAAATATGAACAGTTCTAATGCTTCTCGAGGCGGCTTTCTTAGCATGCTGGCCGAACATCTCGAAATATGTTGGCGAGCATTGCATCGATGCATCCCAACCCACAGAAAATCGCAGAGGCGGCAAGCAGTCATCGAAATTATCGCAAATTGTATTGACATATGAACATGCGCTCATATAATCGGAAGTAAGTTATATGAGCGCATGTTCATATGAAAGGATATTGCAATGAGCATCCGCGTTGATGAAACGAAACCCGACATCGAGGCCACCGAGCCCGCGATCCCCACCACCTGCTCGCCCGAGGACCTTCCCGACGAGGAGCTTCTCTACGACCTCGCCGACCTGTTCAAGGTCTTCAGCGACACCACGCGCATCAAGATCCTCTACGCCCTCATGGGTCGCGAGCTCTGCGTGGCAGACATCGCCGAAGCGACCGAAACCTCGCAGTCGGCAGTATCGCACCAGCTGCGCACGCTTAAGCAGTCGCACCTGGTTAAATTCCGACGCGACGGCCGCAACATTCTCTACTCGCTCGCCGACGACCACGTCTACACCATGCTCAACCAAGGCATGGGCCACATCTGCGAATAGCGATCAACCACGGTGCCAGCGCGGCCTGCACCCAAGCCGCAAATACAGAGAAAGGAACCCACCATGAAAAAGCAGTTTAAGCTCGACGAGATCGACTGCGCCAACTGCGCGCGCGAGCTTCAGGACGAGCTGGCCAAGCTCGAGGGCGTCAAATCCGTGTCCGTCAACTTTATGACCCAGAAGCTGACGCTCGAGGCTGATGACGCCGAGTTCGACGAGGTGCTCAACCGCGTTGTAGAGTTTACGGCCGACGCCGAGCCGGACTGCGAGATCATTCTCTAGCCCAGGTTACGCCAACCTGCAAGGCAGCGCTTGCCGCGGCCTTTGCTCGCAAAATTATATGAGCGAGTGTTCATACATTCAAATGGGAGGATACGAGTCATGGCCACCGCCGACCCCAAGAAGAAAAAGAAGAAGCGCAAGAAAAAAGAGTCACTCGAGCATAAGCGCAACCGCATCCTGGTAGCGCTGGGCATTTTTGCCGTGGTGTACGCCCTCGATGAGCTCGGCACCCTCACCGCCGCATTCGGCACCCCGGGCGACATCTACGCCAGCTTCGCGCTGTTCCTCGTGCCGTTTTTGATTGCCGGCTACGACGTGCTGCAAAAGGCATTCAATAACATTCGCCGCGGCAAGGCCTTCGATGAGAGCTTCCTTATGGCAGTCGCGACCATCGGCGCGTTTGCCATGGTACTCTTCCCCGATACCGACCCGCACATGGCCGAAGGCGCCGCCGTCATGCTGTTCTACCAGGTTGGCGAGCTGTTCCAGGCATATGCCGTGGGCAAGAGCCGCAAGTCGATCAGTGCCATGATGGACATCGCGCCCGACTACGCTAACGTCGAGCAGACCGACGGCACGCTCGAGCAGGTCTTTCCCGATGACATCGCCGTCGGCACCGTGATCGTCGTCAAGCCCGGCGAGCGCGTGCCTATCGACGGCATCATCGTCGAGGGCGAAACCCAGCTCGACACCGCCGCGCTCACGGGCGAGTCGGTCCCCCGCCCCGCCAAGTCCGGCGACGATATCATCAGCGGCTGCATCAACATGACGGGCCTCATCCGCGTGCGTACCACCAAGCCGTTTGGCGAGTCCACCGTCGCGCGCGTCCTGGAGCTCGTAGAGAATGCCAGCGAAAAGAAGGCGCGCACCGAAAACTTCATCACGCGCTTTGCCCGCGTCTACACCCCCGCCGTCACCGGCGCTGCCGCGGTGCTCGCGCTTGGCGGCGGCCTGGTGACTGGCGCTTGGTCCGATTGGATCCTGCGCGGCCTGACCTTCCTGGTCGTCAGTTGCCCGTGCGCGCTCGTGATCAGCGTGCCGCTGAGCTTCTTTGGCGGCATTGGCGGCGCGTCCAAGCTGGGCGTTCTCATCAAGGGTTCTAACTACCTCGAGGCGCTCGCCGACGTGGACACCGTCGTCTTCGACAAAACCGGCACGCTCACCAATGGCACATTCTCGGTGGTCGCGGTGCACCCCGAGGCTGGCTATACCGAGCAATCGTTGCTTGAAGTCGCAGCCCTCGCCGAGTCATTCTCCGACCACCCCATCGCGCAGTCGGTACGCGCCGCCTACCTGGGCGAGGTCGACCCCAAGCGCGTGAGCGACTCCGCCAACGACGCGGGCCATGGCGTGACAGCGACCATCGATGGCAAGCACGTCGTCGTCGGCAACGCCAAGATGCTCGCCGCAGCCGGCGTTGAAGCGCCGGACTGTGAGGTCGTCGGTACCATCCTCCACGTGCTCGCGGACGGTGCGTATGCCGGCCACATCGTGATTGCAGACACCGTCAAGGCCGATGCCGAGCAGACGATCCGCGACCTGCACGCCGCCGGCGTCAAGCGCACCGTTATGCTCACGGGCGACCGCGAGGAAGTAGCTACGTCCGTTGCCGAACAGTTGGGGCTCGACGAGTTCCACGCGCAGCTGCTGCCGGGCGACAAGGTCGAGCGTGTTGAAGCGCTGCTCGCGGCCGAAAGCGGCAAGGGCAAGCTCGCTTTTGTGGGCGACGGCATCAATGATGCGCCCGTGCTCACCCGTGCCGATGTGGGCATTGCCATGGGCGCCATGGGATCCGACGCTGCGATTGAGGCCGCCGACGTGGTGCTCATGGATGACAAACCGTCCAACATCTCCCGTGCGATCCGCGTAGCACGCAAGACCATGTCGATTGTTTGGCAGAACATCATCTTTGCGCTGGGTATTAAGCTACTGATCCTTATGCTGGCAGCGCTGGGCATCGCCAACATGTGGCTTGCCGTCTTTGGCGACGTGGGCGTGGCGATCATCGCCATCCTGAACGCCATGCGCGCGATGGGTGTCAAGAACCTGTAGCGCCTGTGGTCCCTCCGGCCGGGGCTGGGCTTGGTTTTGAAAACGTCCTCGACCAATGAAGTGCCCCCGTTCTGCTCCTTCGGAGCTACGAACGGGGGCACTTCTGGTCTGCGGAATGTTTTCAAAACCAAGCCCGGCCCCGGCCTGCGGTGACGTTGCTGACGGTTCTTGGGCATCGCTTGCTGGCGGGGTTCCTTGGCTGAGTTAGACTTGGTTGGTAGGGCCTCCTGTCCCGGTCGCTGGTTCGCGCTTTGCGCGAACGGCGCGCTACTGGGGGAACGTTAGTCGGTCATTGTTGGGGCCGATGTGCCGTCCCGGCCCAGCATTGCCCTTAGCTTCTCAAAGCTTTCCTCGCTCAGGCAGTGCTCCATGTGACACCCCTCTTGCGAGGCAACCTCTTCCGAAACGCCTGCGTCCTCGAGCAGCCCAACAAAAAAGCAATGGCGCTCCCACATTTGGCGAGCGACCTCCAGGCCACGCTCCGTCAGATGAACGTCGCGTTTACCCATTTCGACATAGCCGTTGTTCTCCAGCGTCGCCATGGCTTTAGAGACGCTCGCCTTGGTTACGCCCAGGTATTCGGCAACGTCAATCGAGCGAACGACGCCCTGGCGCTCCGAGAGCACATAAATAGATTCGAGATAGTCTTCTCCGGATTCACGTAGGGCCATGGGCCGCCTTTCGCGATGGCTTCTAGTTAGCCTTTGGATACTTTTGCTTGATTTACTTTACCGCAAAAGTTGCCCGTGTCTTACTAAATTGTTCAGAAAGTTAACCATGTTTCACAAAACATGGTCATTGGGGACGTTCTTAAACGACTAGTTGTCGGGGACAGTCTTTGCCGATTGGCCGACTCGCCGGCCGGGTTGGCAAGGGTGTCCCCAGCTGCCGGCACAAAAGGAACGTCCCCAAGTGCCGAATCAGCAGCTAAACCAGCCCAAAGTGCTTGGCGGCGTTGTAGATGCCGTCGTCGTCTACGGCGGTCGTAACGTAGGTCGCCGCGGCCTTCACGGTATCCTGCGCGTTGCCCATTGCCACACTTGTGCCCACGGCCGAGAACATCGACAGGTCGTTCTCGCCGTCGCCAAAGGCAATCGCCTCGCTCGCGTCGACACCCAGGCGTTCCAGCGTCGCCGCGACACCCAGGTCCTTACCGCCGTTGGCAGGGATAATGTCGCAGAACAAATCACACCAGCGCGTAGTGAGAGAATGCGACACCGCGTCGGTCACGATATGTTCGTCGGCAGGGTCCACAAAGGCGCAGAACTGGTAGACCGGCGCATCGAAGGCACGCTCAAACGGTTCCTCGTGGTAGACAATCCCCGCGTTGCTGCCGGCCGTCACCACGCGCTCGGACAGGCGGTTCACAAACGAGTTCTCGCCCTGCATACACAGCGAGTCATAGCGCCCCTCGGCCACCTGGTCCACAATCACCGCAACGTCGTCCGGATCGATCGGGCAGCTGCGGTAAACCCCCTCGGCATCAAAGCAGTGCTGGCCCGAAAGCGTAATGTACGCATCCCAACCAAGATCGAACAGCCAATCGGGCATCTGATAGGTCGGGCGACCCGTGGCGATCACGCACGCAATCCCCTGCTCATGAAAGCTGTCGAGCACCTGCTGTGCCGACGCCGGAATCCGGTGGGTCTTAAAGCTCAGCAGCGTGCCGTCGATATCGAAAAACGCGGCTTTGATCATCCTCGCCTACTCCTCGCCCTCGAGCTTTTCGCTCGCCTCGAGCCACGCCATCTCCAGCTCGTCCATGGCAGCGTGAGCCTCGTCGATCTTTGCCTGTTGCTCGCCGAGCGCCGTGTAGTTGGTGGGATCGACCTGGGCCATTGCTGCCTCGGCCTCCTCAACGCGGACGCGCTGCGTCTCCATCTTGCGCTCGAGCGAGCTCACCTCGCGGCGAAGCTTCTGACGCTCGGCGTTGGACAGGCCATTGGGCTGACCGCTCGCCTTGGGCTTATCGGCCGTCGCAGCCGCGGCACCGGTGTCGAACGTGCCGGTCTTGGCACTCGGCGCGCCCACGGGCTCGCCCTCGGCGGTAGCGTTGCACAGGCGCAGGTACTGGTCCACGCCGCCGGGCATATGCGTCAGGTGGCCGTCGAGCAGCGCCCACTGCTGGTCGGTCACGCGCTCCATGAGGAAACGGTCGTGCGTCACCAGGATCAGCGTGCCCGGCCAGCCGTCGAGCAGGTCCTCGACAATCGCCAGCATATCGGTATCCAGGTCGTTGCCGGGCTCGTCCAGGATAAGCACGTTGGGCTCGTCCAGGATCGTCAGCAGCAGCGACAGGCGACGGCGCTGGCCGCCCGAAAGATCGCCGATGCGACTCCAGAGCTGCTGTGTCGTAAAGCCCAGGCGCTCGCAGAGCTTCTCGGGCGAAGTCTCCTTGCCGTCGATGACGTAGTACTTCTTATAGTTGCCGAGCACCTCGCGGATCGTGTCACCCATGTAGGGCTCGAGTTCCTCGAGCTGCTGCGACAGAACGCCAAAGCGCACCGTCTGGCCAATCTTCACACGGCCGCGCGTGGGCTCAATCTTGCCCTGGATCACGTCGAGCAAGGTCGACTTGCCGGCGCCGTTCTCGCCCAACAGGCCATAGCGGTCGCCCGCGCCGATGAGCCAGGTCACATCGGTGAGCACCTGCTTGGGCGCACCATCGGTATCCGCATAGCCGGCATCCACGTCGATGACATCGATGACCTGCTTGCCTAGGCGGCTCACGGCAAGGCGCTTGAGCTCCAGCTCGTCACGCACGGGCGGTACGTCGGCGATCAGCTCGCGAGCAGCCTCAACGCGAAACTTGGGCTTGGTGGAACGCGCCTGGGCGCCGCGGCTTAGCCACGCGAGCTCCTTGCGCGCCATGTTGCGACGGCGCTCCTCGGTAACGGCGGCCATGCGGTCGCGCTCCACGCGCTGCAGGATATATGCCGAGTAGCCGCCCTCGAAGGGATCTACCTGGCCGTCGTGGACCTCCCACATGCTGGTGCAGACCTCGTCCAAGAACCAGCGGTCGTGCGTGACCACGAGCATGGCGCCCTGGCCGCGCTGCCAGCGGGCCTTTAAGTGACGCGCAAGCCAGTTGATGGTGCGCATGTCCAGGTGGTTGGTGGGCTCGTCGAGCATGAGCACATCGTAGTCGCCAATCAGCAGGCGCGCGAGGTCCACGCGGCGGCGCTGACCGCCCGAGAGCTCGCCCACCATGCCCTCCCAGGGCACATCGCTAATAAGACCGGCCAGAATCTGGCGCGTACGCGGGCTCGACGCCCACTCGTACTCAGGCGTGTCGCCCACAACGGCATGATGCACGGTATCGGTGTCGACAAGCTGGTCCTTTTGGCCGAGCAATCCGATCGTCGTGCCGCGGCGGTGCGTCACGCGGCCGTCGTCGGGTTCCAGCGTGCCGGCGAGTACACTCAGCAGCGTCGACTTGCCGTCGCCGTTTTTACCGACGATACCAATGCGGTCGCCCTCGCCCACGCCGAGCGTCACGCTATCGAAAATATGCTTGGTGGGAAACTCTAGGCTGATGGAATCGCATCCCAAAAGAATCGCCATATGCCCTGCTCCTTCGTAGAAATTCAACGTTGTCCATGATAGCAGCGAGCCCCACCCCAAACCACCACGAAGGTGCCTGTCCCCTTTGTGGTGGTCGTTTCGGTCGCAGAGCAAAAAGGCGGGCCATCTCGCAAAAGAGATGACCCGCCTCTCCAATCAGTCCCGCGGCAACCGTGGCCGCCGCGGGCCTCAAGCATGTCCCGGACTAGGAGAACATGCCGGTGAGGTAATCATTCAGCCGCTTATCCTTGGGCCGTTGGAAAATCTCGTCGGTCTCGTCGTACTCGACCATATCGCCCATGTAGAAAAACGCCGTGCGGTTGGACACGCGCGACGCCTGCTCCATGTTGTGCGTCACGATGACGATGGCGCGGTCGGCCACGATCGACGACATGAGGTCCTCGATCGCCAGCGTCGAGATGGGGTCGAGCGCCGAGCAGGGCTCGTCAAACAGGATTACGTCGGGGTTGAGCGCCAGCGTGCGCGCAATGCACAGACGCTGCTGCTGACCGCCCGAAAGCGCGTAGGCGCTCTTGTCGAGCTTGTCTTTGACCTCGTCCCACAGCGCGGCACCGCGCAGACTCTCCTCGACTATGCGATCGAGCTCATCACGATCGGTGATGCCGTGGCGCTTGGGCGCAAACGCGATGTTGTCGCGAATAGACTTGCGGAAGGGGTTGGGCTGCTGGAACACCATGCCGATGGAGCGACGCAGCTCGTACGTGTTCTCGGTCTTGGTGTTCACGTTGCGCCCGCGGTAGTTGATCTCGCCCTCCACGCGACAGCGGCGAATCTCGCGATTCATCAGGTTGAGGCTACGCAAGAAGGTCGACTTGCCGCAGCCCGAAGGCCCGATGAGCGCCGTGATCTCACCCTTGTGGAAGTCGAGCGACGTATTGTGCAGCGCATGGTGGTCGCCATAGTACACGTTGACGTCCTTGGCGGAGAGCACGACCTCGTCGCTCACGGCCTTGCCGCTCACGCGCACGCGCCTCTCGCTCTCCCCCACGCTCGACAGAAAGTCCTGGGGGGTGTCGGACGTGGCCGCCTCGGTTGCGGGCGTTGCATTCATATCGCTCATTCGGCCGTCATCTTCCTTGCCAGTTGCTTGCCCACGATACGGGCGACTACGTTAAACAGCAGCACGCAAATCATCAGCAGTGCCGCGGTGCCCCAGACGATCTGCTGGGCCTCGGGGCTGCCCTCGCCATAGATCTTGTAGATGTGCACGGCCAGCGACTCGCCGGGACGGAACACGTTCCAGGCGCAGGTGGGGCTCGACAGGTTAAAGCTCAAGAAGTTCAGACGAACCGGCGAGCTCATGCCCGAGGTAAAGAGCAGCGCCGCGGCCTCGCCAAACACGCGGCCGGCCGAAAGCACGATGCCGGTCACGATGGCGGGCATGGCCTCGGGAATCAGGATGTGCAGTGTGGCCTCCCAGCGAGTGAGGCCCATGGCCAGGCACGCATCGCGCTGGGCCTGCGGCACGTCCTCGAGCGCCTGCTGAATCACGCGCACCAGGATGGGGATGTTGAACATGGTGAGCGCGACGGCGCCGGAGATGATGGAGTACTTCCAGCCCAGCTGCACTGAGAACACCAGAAAGCCGAACATGCCTACGACGATGGAGGGCAGCGAGGACAGCGTCTCGATGGCGGTCGAGGCGATATCGCGAATAGGCCCATCGGGCGCGTATTCAACTAGGAAGACCGCGCCGCCCAGGCTGATGGGCACCGAGATGATCAGGGTAATCAGCAGCAGATAGAACGAGTCGAACAGCTGGTAGAGCACGCCGCCCTGCGTTCCGTTGGCGCGTGCGGGCTGCGTGAGAAAGCCCGGCTGGAACAGCGTCGAGATACCCTCGAACAGGATGTAGGCCACCATGGAGACGACGATAAGCATGACGATGGCGACAATCGCCGTCAGCACGCCCGTGGCGATACGGTCTTGCCTTTGGACACGCCCGAGTCTCGCCTCGTCGATATGGATGCGCGTGCTAGCCACGAGCCTTCGCCCCCTTGCGGCCAATGAGATGGATGATCAGGATAAAGATGAGGCTCATGCCCATCAGCAGCAGGCCGAGCGCCCACAGGATGTCGTCCTGGGCCGAGCCCTCGGCATAGACCGCCATGGACGTGGTGAGCGTGGTGGTGATGGTAGACGCCGGCGACAGCAGCGACGTCGGCATGGCCTCGATGCCGCCAATGACCATGCGCACGGCGAGCGTCTCGCCAAAGGCGCGGGTCATGCCAAGGATGACTGCGGTCATGAGCGAGGGCATGGCGGACTTGAGCACCACGTGCCAGATGGTCTGCCAGCGGGTGTAGCCCAGCGCGAGCGAACCCTGGCGGTAGCTATCGGGCACGGCGCGCAGGCCATCGACCGAAAGCGTGGTCATCGTCGGCAGAATCATGACTGCCAGCACGATAGCGCCGGGCAAGATACCCAGACCCGTGCTCACGTGGAAAACGCTCTTCATAAGGCCGACGACCACGTGAAAACCGATCAGGCCAAAGACGACCGAGGGAATACCGGTCAAAAGCTCAATGAGCGGCTGAAAAACCTTGGAGCCAAACTTAGGCTGAATCTCGACCGCAAAGATGGCAGAGCCGATGGCGATGGGCAGTGCGATGAGCGTGGAGAGCACCATGACCGCAAACGAGGTGACGATCAGGGGCAGGGCGCCAGTGTAGGGCAGGCCGTTTTCGGCCGTGTTGGCCAGGTCCCACTTGGTACCGATAAAAAACTCGACGATCGAGACGCCGTCCTTGAAAAAAGCCGAGAGGCCCTTTTGGGCGACCATAAAGATGAGCGCGGCAACGACAAGCGTCACGAGCGCTACGCACGCACCCGTGACGCCCAGGCCCACGTTCTCAAGCTCGCGCTTTGGCAGCTGTTTTGCCATTGCAAACCTTTCCGGGGGCGATTACTTATTTAGCGGAGACCTTGCCACTGGCGTCCTTGACGACCTTCATGGCAGAAACGGGAATAAAGCCCTGCTCCTCGACGAGCTTGCCCTGGACGTCGTCGGAAAGCATGAACTCCAGGAAGGCCTTGGTGGCCTCGTCGGCGTCCTTAGCACAGTACATGTGCTCGGTCGCCCAGATCTTGAAGGAGTCGTCGGTGACGTTTGTGCTCTTGGGCTCGACGCCCTCGACCATGATGGCGTTGAACTTGGAGTCATCGAAGTGCGAGAAGTCAAGGTAGGAGATGGCGTTGTCGGTGCTGCCCATCTGAGTCTGGACATCGCCGGACTTATCGAGCTCGGCGGCGCCCTTAAAGTCGACGGCCTCGTCGCCAAAGACGGCGGCCTCGAAGGTGGCGCGGGTACCGGAGCCTGCCTTGCGGTTGAGGACGACGATGGTAGCGTCGTCGCCGCCGACCTCCTTCCAGTTGGTGATCTGGCCGGAGAAGATGCCCTTGAGCTGCTCGAGGGACAGGTCGTCGACCGTAACGTTCTTGGAGACAACAGGGCCCATGCCCACGACGGCGACCTCGTGGTCGACGAGGTTCTTGACCTGGTCGGCCTCGAGCTTGGTCTCGGCGAAGACATCGGAGTTGCCAATGGTGACGGTGCCAGCGGCGACGGCGGTCAGGCCCTTGCCCGAACCGTTACCCGAACCGGAGACGGAGACGTCGGGGTTGGCGTCCATGAACTTCTCGGCAGCGGCCTCGACGAGAGCCTGGAACGAGGAGGCGCCGTCGTAGGTCACCTCGCCGGAGACGGACTCGGCGGCGGCGCTACCCTTGGCGGCGGCGTCGGATGCGCCGGAGCCGCCACAACCAACGAGACCGAGACCGACGATGCTGGCAAGACCACCAGCGAGGCCGAGGAACTGACGACGAGAATAAGCCTGATCGAGCATGATCTTCCTTTCATACATGCGACTCGCGGGCACCCTGCCCGCTTTGCTGTATGGAAAGATACGTTCCCGACCAGGCAACGCCCGCGCCAACTGCTGTTTCTTACGGGCATTTGATAGACCCTTACCGCAAGCTATGCGCGGCCTTTACAAACGAGTAACAAACCCGCCGACAAGCATGGCACGCCTTTTACACCAATAAAAACAAAGTTGCGGTGAAATAGTTCCTGCTTGGCCATCAAATGGCCCATTTTAGGAACTATTCCACCGCAACTTAAATTGGGAAACCGCGTAACCTTAAAGCTCCAGCTCGTTCAAGCGCAGGATTGCCACGATATAAATCTTGAGCGCCTGCTTGAGCTGCTCCTCGTTGGCGCACTCGTTGGGGCCGTGCATCTGGCCGCCCCATGCGGGCAGCTCCAGGCCGGTCTCCTCGGGACCAAACGAGACGGCGCGGGCAAAGTTGCGTGCGTACGTGCCACCGCCCATGGCGAAGGGCTCGGCATGCTTACCCGTAAACTCGTTATAGGTGTCAATCAGCGCTTTCACGGCCGGGTCGTCGGCAGAGACCGAGAACGGCACCTTTGCGCGATCCACGCGATACCCCACGCCAAAGCGGCCCACAAGTGGCTCGAGCTGCTCGCGGATGGTATCGGCGCTCGTGCTGTCGGGGAAACGCACGTCAATGACCTGCTCAATGTGGCCATCCACCACGCGGATGACGCCGGGGTTGCACGTGAGCGGGCCAAACGCCGCGTTCGTCGCATCGATTCCCAAGCCGCGACCATAGGCATCCGCGTGCACAAAGGCCAAGAATTTGACGAACTCGTGCTCTGCAGGCGTCAGCAGGCGCTCGTCGCGCGCACCAAACGCGTCCTCGGCCTCGCGCAGGTACGTCACGATCAGGCCGACGGCGTTGATTGTCCCCTCGGGCATCGAAGCATGACCGCCAATGCCGTGGGCGAAAATCTGCGCATGCCCGTTATCGAGTGCCGTGACCTCCAGGCGATCGGCGTTCTCAACGGGCGCCGGCAGCTCATCGACGGCAATCGCAAGCTCGCAGATAGACTGCGACGGAATAGCGTTGCTCGCCTCGGCACCGCTCCAGGACACAATGCGCCCGCCGTCGATCTTGGAGCTCACAAACGTCGCCCCAAACTGACCCTTCTCGGCATTGCAGACCGGGAACTCGGCATCGGGCGTAAACAGAAAGTCGGGGTTCGCGTGGTTCTCCAGATAATGGTGAACGTCGGACATGCCCACTTCCTCATCGCAGCCCAGCAGCGCGCGGAAGGTGTAGCGCGGGGTGATGCCGTGCTTGAGCAGATAGGCGCCGGCGTAGAGCGACAGCACCGCCGGACCCTTGTCGTCGATCACGCCGCGACCGAGCAGCCAGCCCTCGCGGCGCTCCATCGCAAACGGATCGGTGTTCCAACCGGGACCGGCGGGAACCACGTCCACATGGCAAATGGTCGCGAGCTGCTTGTCGCCGCGGCCCGGGATATCGGCAATGCCCACATAGCCCTCGTCGTCGCTCGTCTGGTAGCCGAGCTTTTGCGCAATGCCGAGCGCGCAATCGAGCGCGTCACGGACCGGGTGGCCAAACGGTGCGCCGGGCTCCGCATCGGCAGAAACTGCCACAGACGGATAACTCACCAGCTGCTCGATATCGGCGACGACATCTTCCCAGACCTCGTCGACATACTCAGCGACGCTCTGCTCCACCTGATTCATGGACGGCCTCCTTACCAATGAGCGACGGGTACGCCCGTCCCTCACGTCACATACTTATATAGCGAAAAGTTTAGCGAGCTCGGCCACCGAGTGCACCACTGCATCGGCACCCGCCGCCTCGTGCTCGCCCGGCGCCGCCGCGCCCGAATAGATACCAATGCACGGCACGCCCATCGCGTGCGCGCCCTCGACGTCGTTAAAGCGATCGCCGATCATCACGGCATCGCCCGCCGTCGCACCGAGCTCTGCCAGGGCATCGCGGACCGAATCGGCCTTGGTCTCGCGCCCCTGCGGCGGATTCATGCCAACCACCGCCTCAAACTGAGAAAGCCCCAGCTCGCCCACCATGTCAATGCACTTTGCCTCCATGCGTGACGTTGCCACGGCCAAGCGATGCCCCTGCGCGACAAGGCCATCGAGCAGCTCGGGGATTCCGTCGAACACGGGATACTCTTCCGGTCCCAGCTCATCAAAAAAGGCACGGTACTCGTCGGCCACCACAAGCGACTCCTCGCGGGAGAAGCCATAAAAGTCGTGAAAGCTCTTCCACAGGGGCGGCCCGATCATGCGGCGCAGGTCACCTATCTGCGCCTCCGAAAACCCGCGCGCGGCCAACGTCTTGCGCGTCGAGGTCATCACCGCCCGGCCCGTATCGGCCACCGTGCCGTCAAAATCGAACAGCACAACCGGCCGCCTGCATATCTCCAACGCCTCCATCGGCATTCCTCTTCCCCAGTTGATGATTTCCACACCGACACTTCAAACTGTTGACTATTCAACAATTGAACCTAGAAATGTGGAATGACTCCACTATACTTGTCGCACTTTGCTCTCAGAAGGCGGCACGCAAGCGCCCCAATGAAAGGTGCAATTATGTCTTTTGCCATCATAACCGACTCCACGTCGGACATCTCCCCCGCCCGTGCTCAAGAGCTTGGCATTTACGTCATTCCGCTACATGTGATTATCGAGGGTGAGGACCTGCTCGACCAGGTGCAGATTACCGCCGAGGAATACGTCGCCCGCATGGCCGGCTCCGAGCAGCTGCCACACACCTCGCAGCCGAGCGCCGGCGAGTTCAAGGCACTCTTTGACCGCGTGCGCGCCGACGGCCACGATAGCGCGATCTTTATCTCGCTGTGCAGCGAATGGTCCGCCTGCTATTCCAACGCATGCCTGGTCGCCGAGACCCACGAGCTCGACGTGCGCTGCATCGATTCGCGCACTGGCTCGGGCGCCGAGGGCCTGCTGGTGGAGTACGCACTGGCCATGCGCGAAGACGACCGCAGCTTGGACGAGACCGAGGCGCAGATCCGCGCGACGCTGCCCGACGCCCACCTGCTGCTGATTCCCCGCACGCTCGAGAACCTCGTTAAGAACGGCCGCGCGCCCAAGCTCGCCGGCCAGCTCACGCAGATGCTCAACATTCGCCTAGCCGTTTCGCCGGAGTGGAAATCGGGCGAGATCAAGGCCATCAAAAAGGGCCGCGGCGCCAAGCGCATCGTTGCCAACACCATGGCAGATTGCCTCGCGTTTTTGGACGAGCACCCGGGCTCAAGCGTGCGCGTGCTCACGACCGGCGCCGCCGAGGAGCAGGAACTTGTCAACGAGGCGCTCGCAGGCCAGGACTACGTAGACGCCGGCACCGGCCCCATCGGCTGCACCATCGCGACCCACGTAGGCGTCGACGCCATTGCCATCAGCTACTGCCCCCGCTACCAGCCAACTCGCTAGGGACACCCATATCAGTTGCGGTGAAATAGGGACTGTTTTTGGCTTACCAGCCGCAAATCAATCCCTATTCCACCGCAACTTAGAAGCAGTTCATTTGGGACGGGGCTAAAAAGACTGATATCAAACGTTTCAGACCAGTCTTTTTAGCCCCGTCCCATTTTACCTACCCTACATCAACCCGCCGAGCGCAATGTCGACGGCCTCGTTGAGGTCGTCGGTAATATGTACCAGATCCGGATCGAGCGGGCTGATCATACCGGCGCTCATCACCGGGCCGTTGGGCCAGTCGAACAGACCCCCTCGTGGTACCCACTGGACAAAAAATGGCAAATATGAGTACTGCCACCAAATTAGTAGCAGCAAAATCTCGCCGAAATCGATCGTTTCGATTAATTTCACGCCTTGCCAAGGCTCAAAATGCCGTGTTTGGTGGGTTAGATATATAGAATAATGTCGAATTGGTATTCTATTCTTGCCAAATGTTATGAGACTACATTAACAGCAGTACTCACATTTGACGTTATTTGACCACAGGGTCATTCGAAAACCCCTCCCCACGCCGCCAACCCGCCCCATAGCCGTCAAAAACCTTTAACAACAGCCGCCGCACGTTTTGGCACCGGCTGATTGCCACTCACGGATCGGTACCCCACTATTACCGAACCAAAATCGAAGTCGCGTATCTCATAAAGCTGAAATGACGTACCCTCATCCCAATGAACGCTGATAAGAATGGCTTTCAAATGAGCAACGGCACGCATCAATACGCCCTTTTCGGGAGCGCCTTATTCAAATTCAATAAAACGGTCGTCCACGCTTCGGATCCGCGCAAGCAAATCGTTATCTGCAGCAGCGGTCCAGACATCCGTTATACAACGCTGGAAGAATGGGAGAAAGCTGGCGATTCTTTCGATAGACGGGCGCAGATCGAAGATATCGTCACCAGCGCAAGCCCAGCGCGCGACAAACTCGAGCTCTTCCGCAATCTCTTTTCTGGCCGCAAAGATGTCTACGCTCATGGATACCGCAGAAAAGACGGAGGAATTGGCTATACGCCCGCCTGCGCAAATGAGTGGAAGTCAGGCATTTGCCCCAAAGCAAGCCACCAGAGAGTCAAATGCACGGAATGCAGCAGCCGCGTCTTCCCCGAGTTGAGCGATGCCGCGATCATCGCCCATTTCAGAGGCAATGACGATAGGCTTCGAGACGTTATAGGCCAATATGTGCTCGATAAAGACAGTAACACGAAAGTCCTGGTCATCGATTTTGACGGAGCCGATTGGAAAGAAGCGACGAATGCCATTCGACATGTCGCAAAAAGCCACGGAATCGATGTCGCAGTCGAGCGATCGAGATCGGGCGACGGCGCACATGTCTGGTTTTTCTTCCTAGAGCTCGTCAGCGCAAAGACCGCACGAGATTTTGGAAGCGGCCTTATCACCGAAGCGGCGATACTGAACAAGACAATCACCTTCAAAGCATTTGACCGAATGCTGCCCGCGCAGTCCACCATTCCTGAGGGCGGCTTTGGAAATCTCATAGCGCTGCCTTTTCAAGGAAAAGCGCAGCGAAAAGGGAACAGCGTATTTGTTGACGAGCAATTTGAGCCCTTTCCCGATCAATGGCTTTACCTTTCGCAAATCCAGTTAATCCCGCGCGTGACGGTGCAAAATCTGATCGAGAGCATCGAAAATAGGTCACATGGAATAGCAGCTGTTGCGGCGGCAAACACCGGTGTGCCACATTCCCAGAGACTGCGAAAGCGGCTTCCGCTCACACCGCGGGACTTCCCGTCATCGCTGTCCGTCACGCAGGCCGATATGCTCTATATCCCCGAAAAATCTCTGAGTCCCGCAGCTCAAATGGAAGTCCGCAGGCTTGCAACATTTGCCAACCCAGAATTCTTCCGCGCACAATCTATGCATCAATCGGTATTCGGCAAACCGCGGTTCATAGACCTCAGCGAACTTAGAGATGGCTACGTCGCGATTCCCAGAGGCTGCAAGGTTCAACTTGAGCGGCTGCTTCAAGAAGCCGGCGTTTCTGCCCACTATTCAGACAAACGCAAGTCGAGCAATCCAATTGTGATGGCATTTAAAGGGACTCTTCGCCCTGAACAGCAAATTGTCGCTGAACAGATGCTCGGCTATGAAGACGGGATCATGTCCGCACCGACGGGGTTCGGCAAAACCGTCATCGGAGCTTATCTTATTGCTGCCATTGGTCTTCCAACGCTCGTCATCGTTCCTAAAACTGCGCTCATTGCCCAATGGAAATCCCAACTCGAACGATTTCTCGACATCACGGACAACAGAGAGCCCGTCCGAACCCCAAAGGGACGAATCAGCAAAAGACAGCCTCCGCTCATTGGGCAAATCGGAGGAGGCAAGACCGCCATAAGCCGTCTCATCGACATCGCTTCATTCCAGTCGCTATCCGACAAGGATCCCCAAACCGGCGAGTCATTAGCCAAGGAGTTCGTTCGCGATTACAGTCTCATCATCTGTGACGAATGCCACCATGCGGCCGCGCCACAGCTTGAGCTTGTCCTCAAGTCCGCTCCTGCCAAATATGTATATGGCCTTTCCGCAACGCCCGAGCGTTCGGACGGACTCACGCGGGCACTCTCGATGCTCTGCGGCCCGGTTCGCTATGCCGTCGATCCAAAAACGCAAGCAATCCAGCAGGGGATTCAGCGCATTGTTAGACCGCGTTTCACCGGAATTCGATTACCCACCTACGAACCAGGAGCATCCTTTAACCAAATTCTCGATCTCCTGTGTGTACACGCCGCGAGAAACGAAGCAATTATCGAGGACGCCCTCGAGGCCGCATCAAACGGCCGGCATCCGCTTGTGCTATCCAAAAGAAAAAAGCATGCCGAAGAGCTATGCAGGCTACTTCAAAGCCGTGGACACGAACCCATACTCTTAACCGGAGAAATCGACGCCAAAGAAAGAAAAGCAATACTGAAGAGTCTTCCCAGCTTTGAGCATGAGCATCGAATCATCGTCGCAACTGAAAGTCTTCTGGGCGAGGGCTTCGACCTGTCTTACCTTGACACTTTGCTCATTGCCACTCCAATATCTTGGGACGGCAGCATAACGCAGCAGGCAGGTAGGCTACACAGAAGCCACGAGGGCAAACAGCGGGTTGAGATATTCGACTATGTTGACCTGTCGATACCCATGTTCGCGCGCATGTACCAAAAGAGGCTCAAGACCTACGCCAAGCTGGGGTATGAAGTCTTTGCGGCAAACGACAACAGACAGGACGATCGAAATATCCTCGTTAGGTCGGCAAGAGCCGTGGAGGCTTTAGCGAATGACATCGAGAACGCATCGAAAAGCATTTTTATTGCCGCACCCTACGCGTCCGCCGCATGCCTTGAAAAGCTCGCCGCTGCACTCGCGGATGCCGCTACCCGTGGAATTGCCCTTGAGATTTCTATTGCTTCAACTCCACGCGATGACGTGAAAGCGATTTTTGCCGAGATGAACGTCAACTATCTCATCAAAGCCGAAGGACGCCTGTGCGCATCAGTGATTGACGAGGAAACTGTCTGGTACGGAGCTATTCCGTTGCTGGCTTTCCCAAAGAAAGAAGACTGCAGCATTCGTTTCAAAAGCAGCGAAGTCGCAGCCGAGCTTTTGAACGAAATTCAGCGAAAAGTGGAACCGGAGGCCACGGCGACGAACGGGGTACCCCCAGCAGTTGCGGTTAAATAGGGACTGTTTTTGACTTATTAGCCGTCAATCAATCCCTATTCCGCCGCAACTTAGAAATCGGCAATCAGCCCTGCGGGCCCTGGAACAGCTCCTCATGCGAGCCCATTCTGACCAGCCGGATCACAGGATTAGTCTTATGCGGTAAGTAGAGAACGACCACGTCGACCAAGCCATCGGATAGGTGGAAATCGATGTGGCCGTTGTAGTTTCCGCCCGGGTTTGAAAGCTCATGGGCGCCATATTCCGCGGGAAGCGAGCCGTGAGCTGCAAGCTCTGCGACTGCCGCCTTAAACTCACTCTTTAGCTGCGGATGCATGCGCATCGTTCGTTTGTAGTCCGCCTTAAATTGAGCCTCGACTTTAATCTCGAACATCGCTATTCCTCATCGAGGAATGTCATAAGCTCATCAGCGTTATTGAATGACAGGCTATCGTCCGGCAAAATCCCCAGCTCATGAGCCTCGGCGATCACCATGGCGCGCCTCGTCACCTCGTTGGGCACCTCCGCCCTTCCTACAATCTCAAAAGGAATCTTTCGCTGATTTACCAGCTGCCGAACGGCAAGATTGAGATAGGAATTGAGGCTGAGGCCGACCGAATCCAAGAACTCAGTCGCCTGCTCCTTGAGCCCCTCTTCGATTCGAACCGTCGTAGGCTTAACTGTTGCTGTAGACATTTGCGACCTCCTCGCCCTCGTCTTTTACACCAGTATACCCAATATAAATGGCAATCTGATGTTAGATAACATCAGATTGCCATGCGTATTCATGTCGCGTGGGCACGATTGATCTACATCAGCCCGCTGAGCGCAATGTCAACGGCCTCGTTGAGGTCGTCGGTAATGTGTACCAGATCCGGATCGAGCGGGCTAATCATACCGGTGCTCATCACCGGGCCGTTGAGCCAGTCGAATAGGCCCTGCCAGTACTCGGTGCCCACCAGCACGAGCGGCATGCGCTTGACCTTGTGCGTCTGCACCAGCGTGAGAACCTCGAACATCTCGTCGAGCGTGCCAAAGCCGCCGGGAAATACGATGGCGCCCGAGCTGTACTTAACGAACATGGTTTTGCGCACAAAGAAGTAGCGGAAGTCCATGCCGAGGTTCACGTATTTATTGAGCCCCTGCTCGTGCGGCAATTCAATGCCTAGGCCAACTGACTTGCCGTTGACACTCGCCGCTCCCCTGTTGGCCGCTTCCATGATGCCGGGGCCGCCACCGGTGATGACCGCCACGCCACGTTGCGCGATCTTGCGCCCGACGGTACGCGCCGCCTTGTAGAGCGGATCGGTCTTGGGCGTGCGGGCGCTACCGAAGATGGTCACCGCAGGTCCAAGCTCGGCAAGCGCGCCAAAACCATCGACAAACTCTGCCTGAATGCGCAGCACGCGCCACGGATCGGCGTGCAGCCAGTCGGTCGACTCCTCGGGCGCCAGCAGATTGGCGTAGGTGTTGTCCTTAGGAATCATGGGGCCGCGCATGACCACGGGGCCGCGGCGGTACGTCTCGTCGTAGGCGGGCTCGGCCTCGACGTTCTCATTCTTAATCATGGGTACTCCTATCGAGGAAAAGAAAAGCGAGCGGGGTCGACGCCATGCGCCAAACACCCGCCCGAACATCAACTAGTCGGTATGGTACCCACGATGCATCATGCGCTTGCAAGGCATCGGTCAGCGGTCGCGCAGCCGGCGTCAGCGAATGTGACGAGCAGCTGCCGCTCAGCCTTTGCCGTTGCCCACGCTCTGCAAGCGTGTCTTTCGCCCTTAGTAATCCACCGCGGCAGGGCTATTCATCCAATCGCTCACGAATGCGCCATAGCGGCCCTCGATAATGGCCTGGCGAGCACGCTGCATAAGGTTGAGCAGGTAGTAGATGTTGTGCATCGACAGCAAAATGCCGCCGAGCATCTCCTTCTGCGTGACCATGTGGCGGATGAGCGCGCGGCTGTAGCCGCCCGTGCACACCGGGCAGGTGCAGGTGGGATCGATGGGGCCATCGTCGCGCGCAAAGCGGGCGTTGCGGAAGTTGAGGCGACCCTCGCTAGAGAATGCCGTACCCATGCGGCCCGTGCGCGTCGGCAGCACGCAGTCGAACATGTCGATGCCCACACCCACGCCGCGCACGAGCGTGGTGGGGTTGCCGACACCCATCAGGTAGCGCGGCTTATGCTTGGGCATGTACTCGCTCACGAGCGGCGCCAGGGTCTCGAACATGGTCTCGTGATCCTCGCCCACCGAATAGCCACCGATACCATAGCCCGGGAAGTCGCCGCACTCCTCCAGATGGCGCAGCGAACGCAGGCGCAGATCCAGGTGCATGCCGCCCTGAACGATACCAAAGAGTGCCTGGTCATCACGGGTGTGAGCCTTGTAGCAGCGCTCGGCCCACATACTCGACAGCTCCACGGCGCGCTCGACGTAGGCGCGCGTGGCGGGATAGCCGGGGCACTGGTCGAGCTGCATGCAAATGTCGGAACCGAGCTTCATGGCGATTTCCATGTTGTCCTCGGGCGTCCAGAACACGTGGCGACCGTCGTAGTCGTTGACGATAAAGCGCACTCCCTCGTCGGTGAGCTTGACGGCGTCGTTGTGGCTGAACACCTGGAAGCCGCCAGAATCAGTGAGGATGGGGCCGTGCCAGTTCATAAACTTGTGCAGTCCGCCCAGCTCGGCGATGGTGTCCTCGCCGGGACGCATGGACAGGTGGTAGGTGTTGGCGAGCACGATCTGCGCACCGAGCTGCTTGACGGTCTCGGTGGGAATGCCCTTGACGTTTGCCTTGGTGCCCACGGGCATAAAGATTGGCGTCTCGATATCACCGTGCGGGGTGTGCAGCACGCCGGCACGCGCATGCGTGGTCGGATCCTCGGCGATCAGGTCGAATTTAAACAGGTTTTGATCCATAAACTGGAACTCCTTGGTTGCGGTTCATACGCAAACCATTATACGGGCAACCATCGAACCGCACCGACTCGACAGAAACTGGTGCGAAGGGGACAGCAAACGAGCGTGGATTTTCGGGCGCCTACCCCACGAGAGTGGATAATCTCCCACTTTGGCCCGAAACACCAACCAAAAACGGGAGATCATCCACTCTCGTTCGACGGGTACTCATTTAAGTACGTCCCCAATGAGTGGAGCTATTTACCAGCCACGCCATCGCCGATGTTTTGGCGACGCCGATGTCTTGGAAATGTCAGCGAGCGGTCGCCAGAGCGAACAAATTGGTATGAAAAGAGGGCGGCATAGACCTTCTGGTCATGCCGTCCTCTTTGAATGACAAGTTGTCGCTCTGGCGACCGCGCAGCGTCGACCCGTTACGCGGTTTGGTAAAACCGCGTAACCCTACGGACGCTGGCCCATGCCACCCTCGAGGGTGACGGTCTCGCCGTTCATATACTTAAAGTCGGGACCGCAGAGCTGAACGACAACGCGGCCGATTTCCTTCTCGACGTCGCCGTAGTGGCCTGCCGGCGGCATGTGGACGTTGGCCTTGAACGCCTCGGGATAGGCATCCTGGAAGTTCTCGAGCGCGGCGGTCCAAGCAAGCGGGCAAACGATATTGACGTTGATGCCGTCCTTGCCCCACTCGTTGGCGGCAACGCGAGTCAGACCACGGATGCCTTCCTTGGCGGCGGCATAGCTGCACTGGCCGTAGTTGCCAAACAGGCCGGCGCCCGAAGCAAAGTTGACCACGGAGCCCTTGGTCTCCTTCAGGTGCGGATAGGCCTTCTGCATGTACAGATAGGTGGCATACAGACCGGAGTAAATGGCCAGGTTGAACTGGTCCATGGTGTGATCGGCAATGGTCACGCCCGAAGCGCTGGCCTGAGCGTTGTTGACGACGGCGTCGATGCGGCCGAACTCCTCAATGGCCTTGTCGATGACGTTCTGAACGACGGCCTCGTTGTCCTGGCCAGCCGAGACATCGGCCTGAACAGGCAGAACCTTGACGCCGTACTCGGCCTCGAGAGACTCCTTGGCAGCCTCGAGCTTGGCGACGTTGCGGCCGGTAATGACGAGGTTTGCGCCCTCCTTGGCAAATGCGATATCGATGCCGTAGCCGATGGAGCCAGCGGAGCCGTCCTTAAGCGTGGCCTTGCCGCCGCCGGTGATGATCACGGTCTTACCAGTGAAAAGTCCCATAAAAAAAAGTCCTTTCAAATCACGACGGGCACGCCCGCCGACTGCGCGCGTCCAACTTCACGCACCAAAAGCTGAAATGCAACTTTAGCGGGTTCAAGTGAATAGAAAAGGCCTCGGTAGGCGAACGGCATAACGTCTTTCGGCGAAGGGAATGTCAAGTACAAACTGGATAAAGAGGCCGAGTTTTTGCTATCGACGCGAGCCATCGAACACGTTTTGAAACTTTGCTGCAGCGCGCGGGATGTCGGCGCGAGACTTTATCATAGGGTGACAAACAACGATGAGGAGCACATGCCTATGACAGACGAGCTGGACCCCCAGACTCAGCAGCATATTGATCATTCCGCAGGCGCTATCGACGACTGCGATACTCCTACCTGCGCCGACGCGCCCGCCGATGCATCGGCGGAAGATACGCACGCCACCGCAGATGAGGTCACAGACGCAGATAGTACTGTCGAGCAAGGCGAAGACGAGCAGTCGGAACCGGGTGGCGCCGAGCCCGATGCGGAGCCCGCGGCACAGGTAGCGGGCCCCATCGAGGTGTCTTCGGAAGAAGAGCTCGATGCCGTCATGGACTCCATGATGGATGCCGTCAAAGCGATGAAAGACGCCGTGGCCGACGCCGATGTTGACGCCGAAGAAGAGGAGGCCGCCGAGGCCGCCTCGACCTTCGTACCCGGCGAGACCCCCGTTGCCGATCAAGGCAGCACCATGCCCTCGTTCCTGCAACTCGAGCACCCCACGATCGGCACCGACGCGGTCGACCCGCACGCAGCGGGCTTTTCCGTGATCGAAGGCGGCACCGGCAATATCGCCACGCCGCAGACTGCCGATACGAATGCCGCCGAGGCCGCGCACCCGACCACCTCGCATGCCCCCGCCACGAGCCACGACCTGGGGAGCGCCGTTTCAAACACCGCTAACGCCGTGGGCACTTTTATCGCCCAGGGCGCGTCGGCCATGCGCGAGATGAACGCCGCAAAGAAGGCACTCGCCGATGCCCGCGCCCACCTGTCCGAGCTTGCGCAGCGTATCGCCGACCAGGCAGAGGAGCTCGAGACGCGCCAGGACATCGCAGGCCGCTACGATCAGATCATCGCCGACCAGCGCCAGGCAATCGCCACGGCACAAAAGACCGCTGCAGCAGCTGAAATTAACCGTGATGTCCATGCCGCCAAAGCGACGGAGCTCAAGGGCCAGCTCGAGCAAATGAAGGCAGAGGACGATGCGACCGAACTCCGCCTGAAGGCTGCACTCGACGCCGTGGAAGCCCGCGAGGCGAGCTCGCGCGAGACCGGCAACCGCCTGGTTCGTCGACTCGAAGATTCCAAGCGCATCCGCGACAAGGTGAAGGCAGAGCGAGACGCCGGCATTGCCGCCGCACAACAAACCGTCGACGCCACGCGCGCCCAGCTCGAGACGCTGCGTCATGAGTATGCCGAGCTGCAACGCAATCCCTCGGCAAATCCCGCCAACTATACGGTGCGCACCAGCGAGCTCTCGATGCAGATTTCCGACACGGCAGATGCCCTGCGTAAAGCCGAAGAAGATGTCCCGCGCATCACCGCCGACCTTGAGCACTCGCTTGCCGCAGCCGAGCAGGCCGTCGAGCAGGCTCAAGCCCCTATCGCCGACGCAAAACGCGCGCACCAAGCCGTGACGACCGAAGCCGATGCCGCGCGCGACGAGCTGCAGACGGCGAAGACCGCCGCCGCGACTCGTCAGCGCGAACTGCGCGAGAAGATCACTGCCGAGGACAAGGCACGCCGCGACCAGGAGCAGAGCATCGCCAACGCCCAAGCAGATGCCGCACATGCGCAGTCGATCATCGAACAGGCGACCGAAGTGCACGACCACCCAGAGATCACTGAGTCGCTTGCAGGATCCTTGGCCCGAGACAAAGCCGAACACGCCGAGACCGAGCGAGAAGTCGCCCAGCTGGAGGCCACCGAAGACGACGTACGAGAGCGCACCCGCGACTCACGCATCAAATTCACCGGCGCCATCGTCTGCATCGTTGCCGTAGTTCTCGTGATCATCTTGATCTGGCTGTTCGCGAGCAAGTAACCACTCCCCAACGATTACAAGGACTGTCCCCAGGTGCCGGCACAAAAGGAACCTCCCCAAGTGCCAACAAAGGCGACGCCGATGTTTTGGCGCGGACAGCGAAAACCCGCTAGAGCGGCATCCTCTTGACAACCAAAGAAATGCCGGCGTTTTGGCAACGACAGACACTATGACCCAATCCAGGGGCACGGAAACGACAGGAGCCCCCGCTCGTGACCGCGGGTCGGGGCTGCGACAATGTTGTTGAAGTGCCAGAGGCGCAGCCGCGCCGCAACGAGGTTGGGAGGCTCCCGTGCCTAGATATTCTACCGCCTTCGGAATGGACGTACACCTCAGGTCCACCACCGTCTGCGCGCTCGACGCGGAGACGGGCGAGGCCGTGACGAGGAGGTTCCGCGGCAACCCCTGGGGCGAGGTCGCGGAGTGGATGTCGGGCTTCCCCGGCCCGTCGCTCGCCGCCTACGAGAGCGGCTACCTCGGCTTCGCCCCGCAAAGGGAGCTCTCCGGGCTCGGCGTCGACTGCGTCGTCGCGGCCGTCTCCAAGGTCCCGAGGTCGGCTGCCGACCTCTCGTCCAAGAACGACCGCAACGACGCGGCCAGGATGGCCAAGGCGATACTGTCGCACGACGTCACCCCGGTATGGGTGCCGTCCCCCGAGATCGAGGGGCTCAGGGACCTCGCCGCCGCCCACGACGCGGCGACCGCGAGGCTCGCGGCGGCGAAGCAGCGGCTCCTGGCGTTCCTAGCCCGCCGCGGCTATGTCTACGGCGGCACGACGCCGGCCGGCAACCCCCGGAAGTACTGGACGTACGGCTTCCTCAGGTGGCTCGACGGCATACACCCCGCCGACGACGGAGGCATCCGGGCGCTTGCGGCGCTGAGGAACGAGGTCGAGGCGGCCGACGAGACGAGGGAGGCCCTCCTCGCCGAATACAGGGCCGCCGTCGCGGCGGGCCCCCTCTCGGCCGAGGTCGAGGCGCTCCAGTCGATCAAGGGGTGCGGGTTCGCGCTGGCCGCCGCCTTCGCGTCCGAGGTCGGCGACTTCTCGAGGTTCCGCTCCGGCAGGCAGGTGACGTCCTACTTCGGCCTCGCCCCGAAGCAGAGGTCGAGCGCGGACTCCGTGCGCCTCGGCGGAATCAGCGGGGCCGGCAACGCGCTCGTCAGGAAGCTGGCTGTCGAGGGGTCCTGGTGCTATGCCCAGGCCGGCCACCAGCCGAAGCTGATGCCCAAGGGCTCCGGCGTGCCCCTCGAGATAAGGATGCACGGGAGGAAGGGGTCCGAGAGGCTCCTGCGCCGCCGCGAGGAGATGCTCGCCCGCGGGATGCCGCAGGCGAAGGCTAACGCGGCCACCGCGGCCGAGCTCGTGAGGTGGCTCTGGGCCCTC
>CABQSB010000004.1:0-136051 GCA_902466735.1 uncultured Collinsella sp. | reverse complement strand
TTTTCATCTCGGCTGTTGTGCCTTTCTCCCGCTTTTTTCAGCAGGTGACTTTTATTTTTGTAAAATTTTTTCCGCTCATAACAATACAATATATTGCGGTGACGTTTTTAATTTGTCGCACAATATATTGTATATCGACGTATTGTATTATAGCACATATAGTGTGCTTTGTCAATAACAAAACTGTATTTTCAGACGAACAATTTTCGCTCGAAACCGCTCTGAATTTGTCATCGTGATTTAGCGAAAAAATCTTGACACGGCTTCGTCGGCAATATCAGAGGTGTTTCTGACTTCTCCGTCCTTATCCGGCACGAGTTTATGTGAGATTTTATCTTTCCTGAACCAGATAAGCTGTCGTTTTGCGTAATGGCGGGTCGCAAGTTTTATCTCTTCCCTGACCTCGTCAATAGTTTTTTCTCCCGCAAAATACGGCAAAAACTCCTTATATCCGATAGCCTGCGCGGCGGTTCTGCTGATTTTTCTGCCGGAGAGGAGTATTTCACGCGCTTCTCTCTCCAGTCCTTCTTCAAACATAATATCGACGCGGCGGTTTATTCTGTCGTAAAGAAGCTCACGTCTTGCAAAATCTATGATGAACGCGCAGTCGTCATACCTGCTCTCGCCGGATATCTGCTCACGGTCGGTCTCGGTTTTGGTTTTTCCCGTGGTTTCATATACTTCAATGGCACGCACTACTCTTTTTACGTTGTTCGGATGGATTGCGTCGGCGCTCTCGGGGTCAATCTCCCGCAGTCTGTCGTGAAGCGCTTCGTTTCCGTGAGTTTTTGCGTATTCGTACAGTTCCTCGCGGAGTTTTTCGTCCTGCTCACCCTCGGAAAACGATGTTATCTTCATCACCGCGTCGTGATACATTCCCGTTCCTCCGCAGAAGATCGGTATTTTTCCGCGTGAAACTATATCTTCCACCGCATCTGAGGCAAGCGAAGCGTAATCCGCCGCGGAAAACTCATTCTCCGGCTCGATTATGTCAATGAGGTGGTGCGGTATTCCCTCTCGTTCTGCTGTCGTGGGAGTAGCTGTGCCGATGTCCATCCCGCGGTAAAGCTGCATGGAGTCGCACGATATTATCTCTCCCCCGATCCTTTTTGCAAGCTCTATAGCGAGAGATGTTTTTCCTGATGCCGTTGGTCCCAGCACCGATATTGTTTTAATTTTCTCTGCCATGGCTTAGTGAATGAACATCGCGTCGCCGAAGCTGAAGAAGCGGTAGCGCTCCTCGATGGCGGCGGCATAGGCATCCATGATCTGGTCGCGGGTGGCAAGCGCGCTTACGAGCATCATGAGCGTGGAGCGCGGCACGTGGAAGTTCGTGATCAGCGCGTCGACCACGTGATAGGTCGAGCCGGGCATGAGGTAAAGCTGCGTCGTGGCGTTCTCGCGCGCCACGATGTCGCCGCGGCCGAGCGTGTCGGCACCGTCCTCGCGGCCTTCAAAATAGCGCGCCGTCACAGCCGGATTGGACACCGGCGCGTCCGCGTCAAACGCACTCTCGAGCGAGCGCACCGCGGTGGTGCCGACGGCGATCACGCGGTGCCCCTCGGCCTTCGCCTTATGCACGGCGTCGACAACCTCCTGTGACACGTGGTAGCGCTCGGTGTGCATGACGTGCTGCGTGGGGTCGTCCTCCTCCACCAGACGGAAGGTATCAATACCCACCTCGAGCTCGACGGCGGCAAACTTCGCGCCCTTGGCCTCGATAGCGGCCATGAGCTCGGGGGTAAAGTGCAGACCCGCCGTAGGAGCGGCAGCCGAGTGCTCCTCCTTCATGGCGTAGACGGTCTGGTACTTCTCGGGATCGCCCTCGTAATCGGTAATGTAGGGCGGCAGCGGCACGTGGCCGGCGGCGTGAATGGCCTCGTCGAGCGTGCGCGGCTCGCCGGCGGCATTGCAACCGGCTGGCTCGAAGCGCACCAGACGGCCGCCGCGGCTATCGGTGACAAAGTCGACGACCTCGGCCGTCAGCACCACGGGAGCCCCTTCGGGCGCATGGGCGCCACCGGCGCGATACTCAATCTGAGCACCGGGCTTCAGACGCTTGCCCGGCTTGACCAGGCACTCCCAAACATGGCCGAGCGGATCCACGTCCTCGCGGCGCTTGAGCAGCAGCGTCTCGACCACGCCGCCCGAGCCCGTCTTGCGACCGATCAGGCGGGCCGGCATCACACGCGTCTTGTTGATGACGAGCACATCGCCCGGCTCGATATAGTCGATGATGTCGCGGAAGATGCGGTGCTCGACGGTGCCGCCATGCTCTAGCGGCGTTCCTGTCTCGGAGCCTTTGCGATCAACCACCAGCAGGCGGCAGGAGTCGCGCGGCTCGGCAGGCGCCTGGGCGATCAGTTCCTCGGGAAGGTTGTAGTCAAAATCATCGGTACGCATAGACACGTCGGATTCTCCTTATATAGCTAAAGTCCGCCCTACATCCTAGCAGGCTGACGTCCCAAATGAACTACTTTTTGGCAGCCTTGCGCTCGTCGCGAATGCGAGCGCGGTCCATGGCCGCCTCGACGGCCGAGAAGCGGCAGCCGCAGTAGTTCTGTCGATACATGCCCAGTTCGCGCGAACGGCACGTAGCCTCGGGATAATACGGGCGAAAATCGCGGATCACCGGGGTGAGCCCACGTGCCGCCGCCAGGCGCTCGAGTACGTCATTGCAGGTGTCGAACAGCTGGTACGGCGAGACGGCGAGCGTCGTACCCACATATTCAAACCCGCGCTCCTGGGCAACGCGGCATGCCTCGGCCAAGCGCAAGGCATAGCACACGCGACAGCGACGGGGACGATCGGCACCCAACGGGGCCACGCCGGTCTCCCAGCGTTCGCGGTCCTCCCCGGCCTCGATGAGCTCGATGTCGCCGTCGGCACACCACCGGCGCAGCTCGTCCAAACGACGCTGCCATTCATCGCGCGGCTGAATATTGGGATTGGTCCAGCAAATCGTGGGCTCAAACCCCTCCTCGCGCAGCAGGCGAACCGGCTCAAGCGAGCATGGCGCGCAACAAGCATGCAGCAACAACGGCTTCATCGACATCTCCTCCCCCGCAATGATTTTTTAATCCCCGTCCCAGAAAAATCATCCCAAAAAGACTACCTTGCGAAAAAGCGCACGCCAAAGGACGTGTCCTCGCAGGCGGCAATGCGGCGGTCGCGCAGGATCGTCCGCACGTAATACCAGTCGCCCGTGCATCCCGAAAGGTGCAAACCAGCCGCCAGGTAGCACAGCAGCGGATACCCCGAAAACGCAAATCCCAGGGCAAACGCCGCCGTCACAACAACCGTCGGCGCCAGGCAAACCGCCATGTACCGCCGGCGCGAATACACAATCCCCTCGGCGCAGGCATAGATCATGCACGTCTCACGGTTCGCTCCAAAAGTCACGTGCGCACTCGCGAGCGCCAGCAGCTTAAAAAACACACCGTGCACCAGCTCGTGCACGGCAAACGACGCCATTGAGACCGCAGCCAAGCCGACTATCCAGCCCACGACTGCCGTCCAGCCGCCCGCATCAGCAGCATCCAAGTCTGCAGGCCCGCCCAGCAGCATAAACACCGGCACCAGGCACACGGCAAACACGCCGACTACGACCATCCCCCACACGAAGCAAGCGTGCAGAAAATCCTCGTCTTCAAACGCATGTATGTTGGAAATCTCATTCATAGCATCTTAGGATAGCGCCCCTGCCACGTACCCGTCCGCATGTGCGATAATGTCGAACGATATGCACGAATTGACCACCGCGCCGCCGAGCCCCGCGCCCGGCCGCGCTCTCACCATATGCGAAGGAGTCCCATGGCATCCAAATACTCCATGAACGACCGTCCCAGCTGGCCGCGCCGCGCCATCGTTACCGCCGGCGAGCCCTACGGCAACAAGGGCCTTCACTTTGGCCACGTTGGCGGCGTCTTTGTCCCGGCCGACTTCTTCGCCCGTTTCCTGCGCGACCGCCTGGGCCGCGAGAACGTCATCTTCACCTCGGGCACCGACTGCTACGGCTCGCCCATCATGGAGAGCTACCGCAAGCTCAAGGAGAACGAAGGCTACGATAAGTCCATCGGCGAGTATGTCGAGTCCAATCACTCCCGACAGGCCGCGACCCTCAACAACTACAACATCAGCTGCGACATCTACGGCGGCTCAGGCCTTGAGCCAGCTGCGCAGATTCACAACGAGGTTACCGCCGAGATTATCGAGCGCCTGCACGAGCAGGGCACCATCTCCAAGCGCTCCACGCTGCAGTTCTACGATGCCAAGGCCGGCACGTTCCTCAACGGCCGTCAGGTGATCGGCCGCTGCCCCATCCAGGGCTGCAAGTCCGAGAAGGCTTATGCCGACGAGTGCGATCTGGGCCACCAGTTTGAGCCCGAAGAGCTCATCGCACCCAAGAGCCAGCTCACCGGCGAGGTGCCCGAGCTGCGCCCGGTCGACAACCTCTACTTCGACCTACCCGCCTACCTCGACTTTATGAAGACCTATACCGCCAAGCTCGCCCAGAACCCGCAGGTTCGCTCCGTGGTCTCCAAGACCATGGAGGAGTGGCTGCTGCCGGCACAGCTCTACATCCAAAACAAGTTCCGCGAGGCCTTCGATGCCGTCGAGGATCAGCTCCCCGAGCACACCGTGCTGGAGCCCGAGGGCAACAAGAGCAGCTTTACCGTCACCTTCCCCAGCTGGAAGGAGCGCGACGATGCCCACGCGGTGCTCGCCAACGGCGGCGTGCGCTTCCGCAGCGGCAAGGCGCTCGTGCCCTTTCGCATCACCGGCAACATCGACTGGGGCGTTCCGGTGCCCGAGGTCGACGGCGTGAACGACGTCACTTGCTGGTGCTGGCCCGAGAGCCTGTGGGCGCCCATCAGCTATACGCGTACCGTGCTCGCACGCGATGCCAAGGCAGCCGGCGTGACCGAGGGCGTCGCCGCCCAGGATGCCGCCCTCATGGGCGAGCCCGCCGCCGACTCCACGCAGGTCCCCGCGCCCACCTACCAGCACAGCTCGCTCGACTGGCGCGACTGGTGGTGCTCTGACGACGCTCAGATTTACCAGTTCATCGGTCAGGACAACATCTACTTCTACTGCATCGCGCAGACCGCCATGTGGGAGGCCCTGGGCTGGGACCTCACGCAGAGCACCGTCAGCGCCTGCTACCACCTGCTCTACATGGGCAAAAAGGCCAGCTCGTCCTCGCAGACGCCTCCCCCGCCGGCAGACGACCTGCTCAACCACTACACCTGCGAGCAGATGCGCGCGCACTGGCTGTCGCTCGGCCTGTCCGAAAAGCCGGTGAGCTTTAGCCCCAAGGCATACGACACCCGCGTGACCGGCAAGGACAAGGACGGCAACGAGGTGCGCGCCTGCGACGACAAGCGCGTCATCGATCCGGCCCTTAAGGAGAGCGCCCTTTTGACCGGCGTGTTCAACCGCTTGGCCCGCAGCTGCTTCTACGGCGTCGCCGTCAAGGAGGGCGACGAGAGCCCCTATCGCCACGGCTGCATCCCCGCCGGTGCGGCCTCTGCCGCCGTGGTCGAGGCCGCCGAGCAGGCCGCCCTTGCCTTTGAGCAGGCCATGTACAAGTTCGAGACGCACCGCGCGCTCGCCGTGTGCGACGACTACCTGCGCGCCGCCAACAAGCGCTGGAGCGATGCCTCCAAGGCCGCCAACAAGCTCGAGGGCGAGCCGGCCAATGCCGCGATGACGCAGGCCCTCGTCGACGCCTTTACCGAGCTGCGCGTGGCGACCGTCCTGATGCACGGTATTGTGCCGGCCGGCTGCGAGCTCATCTGCAAGTACTTCGACGTTGACCCGGTCGCCTTCTTTAGCTGGGATAACATCTTCGCCTCCACGGACGAATTTGTGGAGAGTCTGGGCGAGAAGCCCGGCGAGCACCGCGTAAAGCCACTGCCCCCGCGCTTCGACTTCTTTAGCAAGCACGAGAGCCAGTACTAGACAATCGCAACGCGCCCGGGAATGACTATTCTGGAACGGGGATTAAAAAATCATTCCCGGGCGCCACGGTACAGTCTTTTTGTGACGGGGGTCATGGAATGATTTTTAATCCCCGTCCCAAAATAATCATTTAGGTGGAAGGAAAGACGGATGTCTAAGCCGCGTCGTCGTAAGCAGAAAAAGCAGGTTAAGCCCGAGCTCAAGCTCAGGCAGTTTGCCGCTACCGAGCTTTCCGACCAGCTTGCCGCCCAACCCTCCGCCGCCGATCTGCCGCGCTTTATGGTCGACACGGTTGCCGGCGCCTATGCACCCACCGATGCCGAGCTCATGATCGAGGGCTTCGGTGCCGCTGCCACGCGCCCGGTCACGCTGCGCGCCAACACGCTCAAGGAGACCGCCGAGGACATCGCCGCCGCACTCGACGCAGCCGGCATCGCCCACCGCCCCGTCGCATGGTACCCGGACGCTTTCATCCTGCCCGAGGCCCAGGTTTCCGACCTATGGGACCTCGACATCTACCGCGACGGCAAAATCTACTTGCAAAGCCTGTCGTCCATGATGCCGCCGTTGGTCCTGGGCGCCCAGGCAGGCGAGGACATCCTGGACATGTGCGCGGCCCCCGGTGGCAAGACGACGCAGATCGCCGCCCTCACCCAGGGCCAGGCACACCTCACGGCCTGCGAGATGAGCATTCCCCGCGCCGAAAAGCTTGAGTCCAACCTCCACCGCCAGGGCGCCAAAAACGTGCCCGTCATGCGCATCGACGCACGCGAGCTCGACGAATTCTTCCGCTTTGACCGCATCCTGCTCGACGCTCCCTGCACCGGCACGGGCACCGTCATCAGCGGCAACGAAAAGAGCCTGCGCGGCCTCACCGAGCAGTTGCTCGGCAAGTGCGCCCGCTCGCAGCGAGCACTTCTGGACCGCGCCATGGGAGCCCTCAAACCGGGCGGAACGCTCGTCTATTCGACTTGTTCGATCTTGCCGCAGGAAAACGAGGACGCCCTGCAAGAGGCCCTCGACAAGCACATGGACTGCGAGCTCATCCCCCTAGACGGCACGCCGAGCAAAAGCGAAGCACGCCGCGCCCAGGATGCCGGCGAGGAGCCGCGCATCGAGTCCAACGCTCTCACCGAGGCAATCGCCGCGGGTCAGGTATCGGCCATCACCAACGGCATGCCCGGCACGCTCACCATCCCGCCCAGCCGCGACTTTGAGGGCTTCTACATCGCCCTGGTCCGAAAACGCGGCTAGCGCACGGATTCAAAACTCAACAAGCTATTCCCGTGCGCGCTTGTCCTGCTGGTCACGGTGCTGCTTAAGCGCCTCGCGTTCCTTGCGCTCGGCTCTTTTGCCCTTAATGGCCGTAACCACAAAATAGATGACCGCGGCGGCAACGATTGCGCCCACGCATAGGCCAATCGAGCCCAACATTGCTGTGAATTCCATTCCGCGTCACCTCTCTTTTAAACGGGACTTTCAAGATAGCACCTCAATACCCGCCACCACAGCTCCTTCACGTTCGCCGGCCCTTCGGTCTAACGGATGGCACGGCGGGGAAAAATCAACTCGTCAAACGATTTAGCAAGTACAATGCTGCCGGCACCCTGCCGGCCGTCATCACATAGAATCGAGCCTCCATGGATACCCTCAACGACCTAAACGAGCGCGTCGACGCCTTTGTCGGCACCAGCTCCTTCGACACGTCAGTCACGGCAAACGACCAAGCCCCCATCGATGTTCCCGCCGAGGTTCACGAGGACATTGTCGCCTCGGTCGACTTCTCCGAGGTAGAACTTGCAGACGAATTTACCGAGCCCCAGGTGGCCGTAACTCCCAACGGCCTTTTGCCCATGGAGCCGCTGCCCATCGACGGGCGTCTGCGCAAGGCGGCTCTCCGCATGCCCGATGAGATCGAGGAGGCCAGCGGCTTTACGCTCTTCGGTCGTCGCATCAAGTCGCTTATCTACACCACCGACGTCGCGGTCATCCGCAACTCCAACGCCGATGCCGTCTTTGCCGTTTACCCCTTCACGCCACAGCCGGCCATTACGCAGGCGTTGTTGACCGTTGCCGAGTGCCCGGTCTTTGTAGGCGTGGGCGGCGGAACTACGACCGGTAAGCGCTCCGTACAGATGGCAGCCGTCTCCGAGATGCAGGGCGCGGCGGGCTGTGTGGTCAACTCCCCTGCCACTGCCGAAATGATCGAGCACATCACCAACATCGCCGACATCCCCGTCATCGCCACGGTCGTACGTTGCGACGGCGATGCTCACGCCAAAGTGCGCGCCGGAGCCAAGATCCTCAACATCGCGGCCGGCAAGAACACGCCCCAGGTCCTGCGCGAGCTGCGCGAGCACTATCCCAACCTGCCGCTCATCGCACCGGGCGGCAAGACGCCCGAGAGCATCCGTGAGACCATCGCCGCCGGCGCCAACGCCATCATTTGGACGCCGCCTTCGGCCCAGCAGCTGCAGACCGACATGATGCAGCGCTACCGCAAGATGAAGGAAGACGCCACGCCTGTCATCTCGCGCGACGATGTGCCCATTATCGACCAGGTCGCCGCCGCCGAGGTCAGCCAGGTCGAGAATATGAATCCCGACGTGCCGATTCCCGACGAGGTCATCGAGCGCGTCGCTTCGATCCACGATCATATCGAGGAACGTCGCGCCAACCGCGGACTCAAGCCCTCGCTGCACGGCTTCTTCTTCCGCGGAAAGAAACGCTAACCGCAACAGCAAGGCCCGCCCCGCAAACAACGGGACGGGCCTTTTCTGTTTTCGAATGTCAGGAGTGACAAGCGCAGCTGTTAAAACTGACAGTCAGCGCACGAACGCTAATCCACGCGCTTGTCGCCCATAAAGAAGAGCGCCACCGTACCAGGTCCGGTGTGCGAACCGATCAGAGTACCGATGTTATTGATCTCGATCTTGCCTTTAAGCTGCGGAACCTGTTCCTCAATCAGCGCCGCAACTGCCTCCGCATCCTCGCGGCACGCCGAGTGCGACATGATGCACTTACCCGAATATTCCGCACCGTCCTGCACGTGTGCCATCATGGTCTTAGCCATCTCGGAAATCGCGCGCTTCTTAGTGCGAATCTTCTCACGTGGCGACAGCCCACCTTCGCAATCGACCGTCATAAGTGGGCAAATCTTAAGCGCCGTGCCGATGATCGCGCTTGCGGCCGAAATGCGACCGCCTCGTAGGTAGCTCGACAGATCGGTCGAGAAGAACCAGTGGTGAAGGTTGAGTTTATGCTCCTCAATCCAAGCGGCCGTCTCGTCGAGCGAAGCGCCGCCATCGCGAACGTCGGCGGCACATTCCGCCAGCAGGCCAAAGCCCGAAGACGCCGCCAACGAATCGATGACGCGCACCTTGCCGCCCTGAGGATAGCGATCCGCGAGCATCTGTGCCGCAACGCAGGCCGATCCATACGTGCCCGAAATACCCGACGACAACGTCAGGTGCAGCACGTCTTTACCCTCGGCAACAAACGGCTCCCAAAACTCCTCGTACTCACCCACGCTCACCTGAGACGTCTTGGGCATGGCGCCCGCGGCAATCTGGGCAAAAAACTCGTCCGGCGTAATCGACTGATACAGATCGTCCGTATAGACAACATCGTCGATCTCGTAATGAAAACACACGACAGGGATATTGCGCGACGCAAAGAACTCACGGGTTCGATCGGCGGCGGATTCACAGGTCAGGACAAAATCACTCATATGAGGCTCCTTAAGTATTGCTGTGCAAATTATCGCACAGTGAGCCTACATACGGTACATATGTCCACTATTTACCAAATCGAAGCAATAATAGCGAACATCTTTACCACCATCGTCTCCACCGACCCCACGCATGAATATCTGAGAAAACACCCTCTGTCGTCTCCACTCAACCGCCATATCTACCTCAACTAAATCGATTTACCAAACCGTTCGGCTAACAATTCGGCCGCCCATCCCCAATCGAAACAAAAGCGGCGCATACTGATAAACGTTTGACGCTGTTTATCAGTTTTACCAGCTCCATCGGAAGGTGTTTCATGGTCGCATTCGATCGCAATCCGCAAGACTTCAAGTATCTGCGTCTGCTGTCGAGACAATTTCCCACCGAGCAATCCGCGTTTACCGAGATTATCAATCTCTCGGCCATTCTCAACCTGCCCAAAGGCACCGAGCATTTTATGAGCGACGTGCATGGCGAGTACGAAGCCTTTATGCACATCCTCAACAACTGCTCGGGCGTCGTGCGCGAACATGTCGACGAGATTTTTGGCGACACGCTTTCCTTTGACGAAAAGGGCGAGCTGTGCACGCTCATCTACTACCCGCGCGAGAAGATCGACCTGGTCCGCAGCCGGCGCGAAGACTCGCCCACCTGGTACAGGACGATGCTTGACCAGCTCATCATGGTCGCCCGCTCGCTTTCGAGCCGCTATACGCGCTCCAAGGTGCGTAAGGCCATCCCACGCGATTACGCCTACATCATCGACGAGCTGCTGCACACGCATCCGGACGAGAACAACTATCGCGTGCGCTATCACGAGCGCATCGTGGAGTCCATTCTGGAGACCGCCAGCGCCGACGACTTTATCGAGTCGCTCGCCTCGCTCATCAAGCGCCTCGCCGTCGACCATCTGCACTTGGTGGGCGACATCTTCGACCGCGGTGGCGGCGCGGCCAAGATTATGGACCGCCTGCTCACCTATCATTCGCTCGACATTCAGTGGGGCAACCACGACCTGCTGTGGATGGGCGCCGCTGCCGGCGAGCCCGCCTGCGTCGCCACGGTGCTGCGCAACAACCTGCGCTACGACAACTACGAGATTCTCGAAAACGACTATGGCATCTCGCTGCGCGAGCTTGTCGCCTTCGCCAACGCCACCTATATCGCCGGCGAGCCCATCAGCCCGCTGATCAAAGCCATCAACGTCCTGCTCTTTAAGCTCGAGGGCCAGATTATCCAGCGTCACCCGGAGTTCGACATGGCCGACCGCCTGCTGCTCGACAAGGTCGATCACGACGCCGGCACGGTCACCCTCGCCGACGGCAGCGTATGGCCGCTCACGACCAACGACTTCCCCACCGTCGATCCGACGGACCCCTACACGCTCACGCCCGAGGAGCAGCACATCATCGACAAGCTCGTGTCCGAGTTTGTCACCGCCGATCACCTACATCGCCACATCGATTTCCTCTATACCCACGGCTCCATGTATAAGGTCGCCAACGGCAATCTGCTCTTCCACGGCTGCGTGCCGCTCAACGAAGACGGCACCTTTAGCAGCATGAAATGCCTGGGTACCTGGCACGCCGGTCGCGATTATTTTGATTTTTGCGACCATATTGCCCGCCGCGCCTGGCGCGTCGGCGACCGCGATGCCCTCGACTGGATGTGGTACCTGTGGATCGGCTTTAACTCACCCGCCAGCGGACGCGTGGTGCGTACCTTCGAGCGCGCCTACATTGCCGACAAGAGCACGTGGGTCGAGCCGATGGACCCGTACTTTACGCTAACCAAGTCGCCCTCGGTCTGCGACGACATCATGCGCGAGTTCGGCGTTGCCCCCATGGCATGTTCGCCGACCGGTCACATCATCAATGGCCACACACCCGTTAAAACTACCAAGGGCGAGCAGCCCATCCGCGCCAACGGCAAGCTGCTGGTCATCGATGGCGGTTTCTGCCGCGCCTACCATCCCAAAACAGGCATCGCCGGCTACACGCTCATCTCGAGCTCGCGCGGATGCCGCCTCAAGTCGCACCAGGCCTTTACCACCGTTGCCGAGGCGCTCACCCGCAATATCGATATCGAGAGCGAGACCAACCGCTTTGACGAGGCCGACCGCCGCCGCATGGTAAGCGACACCGATACGGGTGCCAAGATCCGCAGCCAAATCCAGGACCTACGCCAACTGCTCGATGCATATAGAAACGGTGCTATCGAGGAGCGCGCCTAGCTCCACCCGTGGGGATTGGCTAAACTTGCTGAGTTTGTCATCCCCACGGCGCTGCGGCGCCACCCTAAGGCAGGTACCATGCAAAAGCTCCTTGCGCAGATCATGAAGTTTGGCGTCGTCGGCGTCGTTGCCACCGTCATCGACTTTGGCATCATGAATCTGCTCCACTACGGTCTGGGCCTCAATATCCTGATTGCCAATACCAGCGGCTTTATCGTCTCGCTCATCTTTAACTACGTCGCGAGTATGAAGTACGTGTTTGCGCACAAGGAGGGCATGAGCCGCCGCCGCGAGTTCATTATCTTTGTCGTGCTGTCCGTGATCGGCCTGGCGCTCAACGACGGTATCGTGCTGGCGCTCAACGCCGGCCTGGGGCTCGAGGCCAATATCGCCAAGATTTGCGCCACCGCGCTTGTTATGGTCTACAACTTTGTGACCCGAAAGATCTTCCTGGAGGGCGACGAGACCAAGTAGCTCGACCTCCTCCTTGCACTACGGGGCCCACGGACGGCGCGCGTCGAACGCTGCGTTGTTCGTGGGCCTTGCTCGTTTACGGAAGGATTTACGACGTTTGCGGATTGTCTCTTGCAAATTTGACGAGTTCGTATAGTTCTTGGCAAAGCCCTTACGTTTCCCTTGCAAAAGCTCTAAAGTATCCTCTGCTCGATTCGTCAACGCATTGGATGTGATTACGTGCGCAAGGCACTGGCACAACCTCATACTAAGCAATTCCTCAAGTTCGCTGTCGTGGGTCTTATCTCCTTTGGCATCGACTGGGGCATGCTCATTGCGCTCGTCGAGCTGTTCCACCTCGACTTTTTGTTGAGCACCACGGTCTCGTTTATCACGTCCGTCGTGGTCAACTACTGGCTCAGCATGAAGTACGTGTTCGACCACCGCGAGGGCATGAGCCGCAAGCGCGAGTTCACGATCTTCACCATCCTGTCGGTGATTGGTTTGGGTCTCAACGACCTGTACATGTTTGTGGGCGTCACGTTTTTGAGCATCGGCTACCAGGCCATGAAGGCCATCGCTACGTTCCTGGTCACCTGGTACAACTACTTTAGCCGTCGCCTTTTCCTCGAGGGCGCGCAGTCGTAGACGGCCCAACATAATCTCGCTTCGCAGCCGGTTGGAATTCACGTTCCAACCGGTTTTTTATTTGCAGAGCCTGCCGAGGAAGGCGCACGAGGCGGGCTACAGTGCATGAATGGGACGCAGTTTCCCCATGAGCGCCGTTCCGGAAAGTGCATCCCAGATTGCAGCCTCAGAATGGGACACAGCTTTCCGCAACGCCGTCCTAGCGGAAACTGTGTCCCGGTCTGAGCGGTGAGTCCGGGACGCAGTTTCCCGCGGACGCCGAAACGGAAAGTGCATCCCGTTATCGACGTCTAGAACGGGATGCACTTTCCCAATGAATGCTGATGCGGAAACTGTGTCCCGGAATTCGCCTACAGAGCGGGATGCAATATCCGGTTGAGCCTCGATTGTGAAACGGTATCCCATTCGCATAAAAACGGGCGGCTCGGATGTTGGTCCAAACCGCCCGTTTGGCGCGCTATGTCGAGGCATTTAGCCCGTTACGTAATACCAGACGACTCTGTCGCCGTTGGATAAGACCCAGTTGCTGCAGGCCGTCATGTACGTTGTGCCATTGACGGAGTACATCCAGCCGCTCTTGGCGCCGTGCTCCATCTCGGCCAAACCGCCAATGGCGGCAACATACGTTCCGTACGACGTGCCGCGCGCATTCACGGAAAGCCCTAGGGCGCACAGGGCATCGTAGGCCGTAGCGCCCTCGTTAAAGGTGAAGGTGCCACTAGAAGACACAGGATTGCCCACAGCGCTCGATGTGACCGAGACCGTTACCGTGACGTAGCCAGGCTGCTGCGAGCCGTCCTGATTGCCCGCAGAGGCGCCGCCACTGTTGGATGCAGACCCACCGCCGGACGCCGAGCCACCGCCCGAGGAAGAGCTCGATCCACCGGCGGATTCGGAGCCCTGTCCGGCAGACGTGTTGCTGGACTTCTTGCCGCCTTTGCCTTCGGACTTCTTCTCCTTCGAATCCTTGTCAGACTTCTTGTCCGAAGATTCAGACTTGTCCTTGGAATCAAATTCATCCGAGTCCTTGGACTCAGAGCTCGCATCATCCGAAGATTTTGAGCCCTTAACTCCAGTCTTACCCGAAGCGGTAGTCGAGCCGGAAACCGACGCATCCTTGGCGACGACGCTCTCCCCTGTAACAGCCCGCGCAATCCAGTCGATGGACCATGCACCGCTGGTAGAGGGGTGGACAAAACCCAACGAGACGACAATGAGTGCAATACAGGCGGCTGTCAGGACGCCAACAAGCGCCTTGCGCCGAGGGGCGGACGCCGCCGAAGCGGCGCCCTTTTGCTTTGCATCGTCAAGCTGAATGAACGACGAGTCGGGCTGCTTGGACTCGGCGTCCTGTGGCTTATTGGACACTGCCCTCACCTACCGACGCTTGGTGAATACGAACACGCCGATGACGGCAAGACCGATCACGCCGGCCGCCACGCCGACAATGGCGAGCGGGTTGAAGCCGGACTGCTGTGCCGGAGCCGCAGCGGACTTCTTGGCAGTGGCCGCAGCAGACGAGCCCGTGTCGGACTTGTCATCCTTCTTGCCGGACTTATCGGAATCCTTCTTGGAATCCTTATCGTCCTTGGTCTCGGTCGCGGTGGTCGTGGAGACCGGCTTCTGACCCGGCGAGACAGCACCGCCGGACTGCTGCCCGTTCGTACCGTTGCCAGATCCGGAGCCGCCATTGCCGCCAGAACCGCCGTTGTTGTCAGCGGCCTTCTTGATCCACTTGGCATACAGCGTCATATCAGCCGTCACCGCAACGCTAAAGTCATACGCCTTTGTACAAGCTTCATCGGTGTACCAACCAGCGAAGGTATAGCCCTCGCGCGTCGGATCGGTCGGCTTGCTGACAGTCGAGCCCGAAGCGGGGGTCTGACCATTGACCGACGAGCCGCCCTGAGCATCAAACTTGACGCGATGTGCCTGAGATTTCACACAGAAGAGATGGCCCGAATCGTTGGTGTAATACAGATTGCCGAACTGATCGCAGACAACCGAGGCCATGCAATAGTTGGCATATCCAGAACCGGGAACGAACACCTCGGTTGCCTCGGCATCGCCCAGCTTGTACATGTACACGCCACCGCCGGTAGTGTAGTTAGGCCAATTGCCCTTGGCGCCGTTCAAGGTGAAATATACGTACGTCTCGCCATCATGCGTTGAGACGAGCGGCGTGCCCTTGGACTCAAAGCCAAGCTCTTCGCCATCGGCCTTCGTAATCTGCTTCACACTCATATCGGAGAGGTCAATGATCGAAAGCAGGCCCTTAGCCTTAGCCTTAGCCTTGGCCTTAGCCTTCCAATTGTTCACGGTTGTCCCGCCAATAAAAGCATACTTACCACTGAAAACGGGCGTCGAAGTCGAATAAGCGGCAAACTGAACTTTCGCGGCCTCAGTAATGGAACCATCGGAACCAATGGTCAGCTTGTGCAACGTACCATCGTCGCGCGTAACAGCATATATATAACCGTCATGAACGGTAAGCGCCGAACGGATGTTGCCACCAGACAGCTTAATCGAACCAACAAGCTTTGACAGATCGGCAGAATACACGCGCACCTGGCCATAGTCGCCGCCAACGACATAGTAGCCATTTACCATCAGGCCGCCAGACCAGTAGTAACCTCCGTCAGCGATGGAGGCGCTACCGGCGATGGCGCCCGTGTGAATATTGATGCGCCTGACCGTACCGTTTTGCACGTCATTGCCATTGCCAGACCAATAATCAAGGGTGTTGATATAGACGTAGTCGCCGTCAACGGTCAACGAAGACAGGTTCTGCTTCGTAAATGCATCGGAATACCAAAGCGTCTCAAACGTTTTCGCCGAAACAGCCTGCAGATAGCCGCCGGAAAGCGGAATCAAAATAATGCCTTGCGCAATAACAGGACGGCAGGTGGTATCCATGGAAGAGCCAAGCTCAAGAGATCGCAGAACGGAACCCGTCTCGGGATCAATCTCATTCAGGACAGCATTCCACGTCTTTCCACCCCATACCGAAGCGCCCGTGACAAGGTATACCTTTCCGTTCGCGACAATGGGGTCAGACGCAGAGGCGCTTGCACCTGCCTTCTGCTGCTCTTCGGTCAGAAGATTAAGTGCCCAAGAAGGCGTATCGGTCTTTGTTGTAGGCGTAAGGGCGTCCGTCGAGGATCCCGAGCCGCCGTTCGCAAAACCATTCCATGCCGCATCGACATCGGGATGCTCCGTTCCGGGATTGGTAGCAGGAGCCGTCGAGGGCTTCTGCGTGCCGTCACCCTTAACATAACGGAACTCGACGCAATCGCCGTTCTTGAGGTAGTAGCTCGGAGCACCGACGCTCGCATACCCATTGTTTACAAAGAACGACCAGTAGCTGTACGGCGCGGCGCTCGTTGTGCTCAGCACGCGGCCATCGGGCATCGTCGCACTCGTAAGACCCCATGCATTTGCTTCGAGGTTCGTGCAACCGGCAGCCGTCATAAGCTGCTCGAGCACCGACTCGGCCGTCGTGTCTTCGTCGGCAGGAAGCGTGAGCTCGGTCAAGGGCGCCACCGATTGCTCGGTATAATTGCCGTCAGCATCACTTGCGGAAACGCCCGTGACCTTGGCCGTCACCGTAATGGTCTTGCCCTCGTTCGGGTTGTCGAGCCCCGTCGTTCCCTTGACGTTTACCGTCGCAGAAACATCCAAGCCGGCAAGCACCGCGTAGTCCGAATTGTCGGGATAGCGCTCGGCATAACGGGCAAAACGCTCACTCTTCAGACGGCCGCTAATTGTGACTTTCGTGTTGTATTCGGGCTGAGTGAAGATAAGGTTCTCATGCGCGATAACCCTCGGTTTGCTCGACTTGAGCAAACGATAGGTGTTCTCCGTGCCGCCGGGGAGCTCACTGAACACGAAGCCGTAGTGGCCTGCAGCCTCTTCGGAGGAATAGCACCAGTTAACTGCATATCCCTGACCGTACACCTTCAACGGCGCATGCAAGTTCCCCGTTACATTGGACGCATCCTGCCCGTCAAGAATACCCTGAGAGAATGTTGACTTTGCAAGGCTCAGGTGGAACAGCTCGGCATCGAGCTCGTTCTGGTCCTGCGGGGCAATCGCAAAATCGAGGGTCTTACTAGCCGTGACCTCGGCGTTAGACTTATCGGTCACCGTGAGGGTGATCTTGGTCTTCGCTGCCTCGGTGCCAGGCAGCGGCTGATAGACCGTGCCCTTGTAACCGTTGAACGTGATGTCATCGGTGCTGGCGGAGTACTTGACCTCGTAATACTTGCCGTCGATTTTGAGCGTGCTCGTGCGCGGCATCTGCAGGTCGGCGGTCAAGCCGTCCTTGTTGGCGGGCGCGTCGGTGCCGGAGTACTTGATGTTGCCGTAGGTAAAGGCCGCATCGACCTTCTCCTGCAGCGCCTTCTTGTCGGCAGCGACCTTCTCGGGATCGCCCTTGACGGTCACGGTGAAGTCGTGCGAGCCGGCAAGCTTGATGTCGCCGCTCGTAACCGTAACCTTGGCGGTCAGCGTCACGTCGCGATCGCTCGATGCGCGCGAAACCTTACCCGTCTTATCTTCCCAGCTATACCCAGAAACAAACAGGCGCTCGGTGTCGGAGCTTGTCCATTCAACAGAGAATTTCTTTGCGGAACCCGCCTTGTACGGAAGCGTGACATTTTGGGTCACGCCATCGGCGGACTCGCCCGCCGCGTAGCCAATCTGCAGGGATTCGGCAGCACTGTCAAGAAGGTCTTGCAGTTTAGCCTCGTCCCAAGCAACCTGCACCGACTTGTTGGGCAGGTAATACTCGGTCTTGCCATCACGTGACAGTTCAAACGCCACATCGGCGCTACGCAGACCGTCGATGTTGTAACCGGTGTAGTCGTTGGGGTCAATGAAGAAGAACGTCACATCGCCGTTGGTCTTATCCTGGGCGTCGGAGATGCCGACCGTGGCCTTGGCGTCCTCTGCCTTAAAGGCAACGCCGTCCTCGGAGACCTTGACGTCAATATCGGTGAAGCCCAAATCGGCAAGCTGCGCCTTCAGCGCATCATTGACGTTGCCGCCCTTGGCGCTGTAATCAACAGCGATCTGCTTATTGGCATCGTTGAGCTTTTGGACTGCAGCCTCAAGCGAGCCCGCGGCGATAACCTTGTTGGTGGAGACGAGCTCGACCGTCGAGCCTCCGCTCGTGGCGACAGCCTTCAGATACTTGCCCGTGGCTGAAGCCGAAACCGTCGCCTCGGCGCCCGACATATCGGGCAGCAGCGTCCAGTCAGCCGCCGGAGCCTTCGCATCGTCTGCCGCATACCAGGCAACAGTCGCCTGGTCGGTGACATCGATGCCATTGGTGGCCGAACCGTCGGCGCGCTTGGCCTGCGCCGTCGCCTTAACGCTATCGCCCGAGACGAGATGGGTCGATTCGCTATTGATCTGCGGCGTAGTGGTCACGCGCAACAGGTTATACTCCCCCGCCGCGGTAACGCTATCGGACGAAACCCATTCAACCGTGTTGTCGAGAGCGCTCGCCGTAACTTTGATGCGCTTGCCAACAAGCGCGTCCGAAATGGTCAGGCTGCCATCGGTCGTATCGATGCCGTCGGAGAGCTCGGTCCATTCGGCATCGCCCTCGCCCTTGGCATACCACGCCATGGTGAGCTCGGCATCGTCGGGCACGTCCTTGGTCGAGCCCGACCAGCTACCCGGAACCTGCACGCTCGGTGTGATCTTTGAGCCCACGCTGAGCGTAACGTTCTTATCGGCAAGCTCAATGCCCGCCAGCTTGTACTGGCCCTTAAGCGTCACGGGGCCGAGCGGGGCAACGGACTGCGTGCCGCCGTAGGAGCTCTTCTTCTGCGTGCTGGAGACAGTATTTTCGCTCGTCACCTTCACGCGCAGGTACTTGCCGGCATAGGCGGCGTCAACGGTATAGGCGGTCTCGGTAGCACCGGGGATATCGGTATAGGCGGAGTCGTAGCTCGAGCTGCTGTTTGCATACTGCCACTGGTAGGTCACGTTATCGGTGCGGTCGATATAGTGATAGTTGGAGCCGTCCTTTTTGCGCACCTTAGTCTTGAGCGTATCGCCTACGCGCACGCCATTGGTAGCGGGAGAACCCTCGAACTGCACGTCGTAAAGCTCAACTTGGCCAGCGACGGAAACGGGACCCACCGCATAGTACGGCTTCTGCTCGCCATAGCCGCCGTTGGCCTTGGCCACGACGTAGTAGCCCTTAAGGGCGGCGGTCACCGTCAGGGTGTTACCGGTCTCACCCTTGATAGGCGTGTCGCACTTGCCTGCGGTGTTCGAGGTGCCCTTATACCACTGCCACGTGACATGCGAATCGGCGGTAACGTCGGTGGAACCCGCCTTGGCGGTCGCCGTAATCGTAGAACCAACCTCGACTTTGCCCGAAGTCGGGCTCATAGTCACGCTCGTAACATTAATTGAACCGGTAGCCGCAACGAGAGCGCCCGTGTTGTTGGCCATGCTCGAAGAGCCGATCTTCGAGGACACCTTGCACTTGAGGTACTTGCCACCTAAAGCGTCGGTAAGCTCGAGGGTCTCACCCGTGGCACCCGCAATGTCGGTATACGTGCCACTCTTGGTGTCAGAGCTCTGCCACTGATAGTTGAGCTTGCTCGCGTCGACGAACGCGCCGTACGCGCCGCCCTTCTCCTTAGCGCGGGCCTTAGCGGTATCCCCCACCGCAAAGACGCTCGTATCGTCCTTGGTATTGATGATGGACACGGCCGAAATCTCGACCGCACCGGCCTGTTTGACCTTGCTGGAAGTGGTCTTGTTCACCGTGTTGACGCCAGCGTTGGCCTCGACCCTGATGTACTTGCCCTCAAGGTCGTCGCCCACCACGAGCGAAGCACCCGTCTCGCCCTCGATCTTGGTAAAGCCCGAGTACTGCGAGGTGGATGCGGACCACGTGTAGGTAACCTTGGCGTCGGCGGGGGCTTGCTGATAATAGCTTATGTACGGAGTCGCCGTCAGGGTATCACCTATGCTCGGCGTGTCGCTATTCAGCTTGACGCCGTTAAGCTCCATCTGACCGGCGCCCAGCACGGGACCAGGAATGTAGTTGGCATTGATGCCCGAGCCGGAAGAAACGGACGGACCATAGTAGTCCTTGCCATCAACCGTTACCTTGCAGATGAAGTATTTGCCTTCCATCGCGGCGGTGACGGCGAGCGACTGCTCGTGGCCTACGACCTCGGTGTAGTCGGCGACATTGCTGCTGGCCCTAGTCGTACCGGCGAGCCAGGTGTAAGTCCAAGTGCCGGGATTGGCAACGGACTCAGTCGAAGTGCCGTACCAGTCGTCCTCGACCTCATCGTACATATTTGCCCAAAGCGTCTCACCGGCCTTGAGCGCGCCCGACTTCGTGGAATAGGAGCTGTCCTTATCCTTGGTATCCTGGATGAAGACCTTGGCCTCGCTCGAAAGCGTTGTGGCAGACGCGGCGGCAACGGCGTTCTTCTGCTCCGAAGCAGCAGGCGTCGCAGCAGAGTTCTCGGACTCAGTCGCGTTGCCTGCGGCGGTGTCGGCACCATTCGCGGCACTCGCAGTTGCGCCCTGATCTGCGCCGGCGTCATCGGCAGCGGCGCTCGCCGCCGCACTGTTCGCGCCGGTGTCGGCAGCGGTGCCATCGTCGGCCGCCGCGCCCTCGCCGCCCGTCGCAGCCTGCGCCACGGCCTCGGCAATGCCCTCGGCGCCCTCGGCCCAAAGTTGCGCCGGCGTGGTGCCAAAAGCCATGGCAAAAGCCAGGAACGCCACCAGACCGCGCTTGGCTACGCCGCGGGCAATCGCTCCATGACGACGCCACGAGGCGCGTTGGCACTCATCCTCAAACATATCCATTTGTCTCCTATTGTCTGAACTTGGGACATTGCCCAGCGGCTGCCCCACGTCATCGCGCATGTTGCGCTCGAGTTCCCCCATCGGGGTCCCCCTTCCCTCCAGAGCCCAACGCGTACCGGCGGCATGCGCCGCGGTCGCGCACAAGATGGGAGGCGATCCGACTTAACCTTACCGACCCGGGCGCGCCGTCCGATCTGCGACGCGAACATCCCGGGCCAAGAGGAATTACGGTTACTGGTACAGCCGAGGACTTGCACCCCGATTCTCCCAAACGCGCAGGAAAACCGCGCATTCGTGCGTCTCCGCACCACCATCTAGGCCATCGATTATTACTGTCAGTATGGTAGCACGCAAAAGGGCCCCGCACGCAGGCGAAGCCCAAGGTAAAAGCTATGGTTTGCGATAGGAAGGGCTGTCGGCGGACCTTGCAAGAATAGCCCGTTTCAAAACTATGCCGGATTACGGGGATGATTCAGCACCTCGCAACCATATCTGCCATTTTCGAAAACCAACGACTCATCTACCTGCGGTTTTAAAAGCGCGAATTTCGGCATGGTCGAGGTTCGGCACTCCAGCCCCGTAAACCGGCATAGTTTTGTTCGGACCAGCCCACGCCGGCGCGACGCAAGGCAAAATAACCCGTTTCCCCGACCCCGGGAAATCGTTACCGCTTGCCGCCGTGGCTGTTGCGCCAGATCTCGCGGCCCAGCATCAGCGCCAGCACCAGCGCGCTCACATAGCCCATAAAGCCAATGACCGGGATACCAAACACAACCGGCTCGATACGCGCGTAGTACACCACCGACGAACCGATAAACAGACCGGCGATCACAATTGCCATCGACATGCGGTCGATAATTCCACCCAGCTGTCGCAGCGCCTTATCGCTGCTCATAATCTGCGTGTTCACCTTAAGCTGGCCGCGCGTGAGCATGCGCGACGCCAAGCCCAGATACTCGGCCGCCTCGAGCGAGCCTTTTGCCGCGCGATAGCTGCTCGCGGCAAGATCGCGCCCCATATCGCGCATGCGCGCATAGGTGCTCTTCTCGTTTTTGATGTGCGTCTGGATAATCTGGATCATGTTGACGTTGGGCATGTACTCGGTCAGCAGACCCTCGAGTGTCACCATGCCGCGGGCAAACATCGTCACCACACTCGGCAGCTCAACGTCGTTTTTGCGCGCCAGGTTTAGCAGCGAGGTCAAAAACTCGCCGATATCCAGGTCCTTAAGGTCGAGGCCCGCAAAGTCGGCAACGATAAAGTCCAAATCGGACAGAAAGGCCGAATGGTCGAGCTCGGCCGAGTCGCCGCGCGTCACGGCAAAGCGCATAAGCGAATCCTTGAGCTTGGGCACGTCGCCCTCGGCCACGGCGAAAATCATGTCCTTAACGATACCGCGGTCGTGGCTCGACATGCGCCCAACCATGCCCAGGTCAATAAAGTAGACGATGCCGTCCTTGAGGATGATGTTTCCCGCATGCGGGTCGGCATGGAAAAAGCCGTCATCGAGCACTTGCGTCGAATAGTCCTCGACAATCGCCGAGCCGATCTTTTCCAGGTCATAGCCCTCGGCCACCAGGCGCTCGGGATCGGCAATCGAGATGCCGTCAATGTAGTCCATGACCACGACGTGCTCGGTGCAAAGGTCCAAGTAGGATTTGGGACACGACACGCCATGGACGCTCTTATGGAACTCATAGAAATCGTTGAGGTTTTTGGCCTCGGCCAAAAAGTTGGTTTCCTCGCGAAACGAGGTCCACAGCTCTTCGACCACGCCGTGCAGGTCAACAAACTGGTCGGTGTTGACGAACTTTGAGACGATACGCACCACCGAACGGATGATGTCGATATCCTGAGCCATCACCTGCTGCGCGCCGGGGCGCTGCACCTTAACGGCCACGTCCTCGCCGGTCACCAGGCGGGCACGGTGTACCTGCGCGAGCGACGCGCTTCCGAGCGGATTGGGGTCGATCGCGTCGAACATCTGCCCCAGGCGCTGGCCGTACTCCTCTTCCAGACACCGGAGCACTACCTCATACGGCACCGGCTCTACATCGGAGCGCAGACGACGCAGCTCGTCGCAAAACCGCTGCGGCAAAATCTCGGAGCGGTTAGCCAGAATCTGCCCCATCTTGACGAACATAGGGCCGAGCTCTTCAAGCAGACGACGCAGGCGCACCGGCGTGAGGTTGTCCCACACGCGGTACTTTTTGATCAGGCGAACGATCTGACCGATGCGTTCGCGGCGGCCCGCCGGCGTGAGCTGATACTCCTCGTCCGGCGCCATCGCGTCGGGCTCCTCGGGGACCATATCGACAGCGCGCGGCTTCTTGCGAGCGCCCGAGACGGCGGCATCGACCTCGTCGACAACCGCCGCCTCGTCACCTAAGGGATCTAGATTGTTGTAATCGGTGGTGGAATCTGCCATCTGCGCTACTACTCGGCCTCTTCGGCGTCCTCTGCATCGTCGGGCTCAACAGACTCGACGGGCACCGAAGTCACGTTGTCCTCGACCGAATCGACGATGTCGCGCACATGGGCCAGGAAGGCCGTGCGCTCGGGGGCAGTCATAACACGGACGCGGGCCAGGATGAGCTCGTCGAGCACACGCTGTGCCGCAGTCTCGCCCTGCATGCCCAGGCGCTCGGTCAGGTCGGAGATGGTGCCACCCGCCTGCTCGAACATATCGGACACGCTGCGGGCGATATCGGGGGTGCCGGCGTCCTTGCGGACCTGCTCGCCCTTGGTACCGAGGTCGTCGAGAACCTTCTTGCCGCCCTCGACGGCAACGGCGGCGGCGCCGAAGCCCACGTTGATGGCACCGTTAACAAGCTGATCGAGTTTCATAACCATGGTTGGCTCCAATCATGAACAACTGCATTGGACTTCTTGTACCCAAGATTGAGTGAACGACACAAAATCGTTTTACCGCCAAGATAGAAATCGAGCGGGCCAAAGCCTTTGACGGCGTTTGCCCCGCTCGTTCGCTGCAAGGTTGCCTTTACCTTACGTTGTCGTTCATCGCGAAGGAGTTCTTCATGGCACAGCTCGTGGTGTAGAGCACCTTGCCCAACAGAGCATCGGTCTCCACCCGCACGCGCTCGGCAAACTCCTCGTTGGCGCGGGCGAGCTCGGCGGGCGCCTCGGCTTCGGGCAGCGCGGCCACGGCGGCATCGACGTCGTGAATCTGCTTGTGGCCCATGCCGCCGACCTTCTCCTGATAATCCTCGACCGCGCGACCGCACTCATGGAAGCGAACATCGGCCAAGGCACCGATCAGGCGGTTGGCCCAATAGAAATTCTCGGACGTCACGCGAGCCTGCGTGCCGGCATAGTACTCGGGCATGGTCTCGACATTGGCGTACAGCGGTACGAGCGCGTTAAACGAGTTGGAGCCAAACGCCATCCACTGTACGGCGCGATATGCCGGCTGCGCATAGGGACGCAGCTGCAGCACGGCGAGCTGGCTGTTGCGGTTGATGCCGATGGGACGATAGGCGCCGCGCGTGGCGGGCGTACCCTTGCCGCCGTAGCAGTCGTACTCCGTGCCCTGGTAGTGGCTCGAAAGCACGTACTTGATGTCCTCGATGGTCACCTTGCGCTCAGGCACGCGGCTCCAGGGGATGTTGTCGCTCTCGGGCGTGTAGTCGGCGTCGGGACCGTCCCACACATCGCTGGGGTTGAGGCAGCGCTGCATGTACCAGGCGCGCGGCGTGTTGTAGACGTGGTCGCTGTCGCTGTGCGAGCCAAAGGCCTCGCGCGGGTTAAAGACCGCGGCGGGACCGTCGCCCTCGACGCCCAGCGTCAGGTCCAGGTGCCACTCGGCCATCCAGGAGCGCAGGTCGGCGGAACACATGTGATCGGCCTGTGCGCCCTCGGCATCGTCCAGGTCAAAGCTGTCGATACCCAGTTGGTTGGGCATGGTCACATAGGCGTCATCGGGCACGCGCTTGGCGATCCAGTGGTGGCCGCCGATGGTCTCGAGCCACCAGATCTCGTCCACGTCACTCAAGGCGATGCCGTTGTTCTCGTAGGTGCCGTAGCGCTCGAGCAGGTCGCCCAAGATGCGCACGCCGTCACGGGCGGACTTGGCGTACGGCAGCACCAGGGTCACCATGTCCTCCTCGCCCAGACCACCGGGCTGCGCCGGAACATAGCCGTCCTCGCCCTCGTTGCCCTTGGCGGGCACATAGTCTACGAGCGGATCGGCGCCGCGGACGCGCTCGTTGGTGGTGAGTGTCTCGGTTGCGGACATGCCAACGTTAAGCTCGTTGAAGCCGGCCTCAGCCCAAATGCCGTGACCCGGGATAACGTCTGGAACGCTCGTGTAGCGCATGGGGTTGTCGGGCAGCTCAATGGTCAGGTGGCTTAGAACACTCGTGTAGACACGCGGCTGCTCGTCGGGATGCACCACGCGCATGCGCTTGGGCTCAAACACCCCGTTGGACGAGTCCTCATTGCGGGCAACTAGCGTCGACCCGTCGTAGCTCGCGTTCTTACCAACCAAAATCGTTGTGCACGGCATGCGCATCCTCCTTGAGCGAAGAAATCAAACGGCAACAGTGTATCGCTTCGGCGCAAAAAGGGCGAAACCGCAACGCCTCAAGACCCTTCGGGACCCCTGTGGTCAAAAAATGCCAAATATGAGTACTGTCACCAATTTAGTAGCAGCACATTTCCTTGTAATGAGTGCCGAAAGTCCCCATTTGTCCAAAAATAAGACAACGTTATTCCCCATAGGTTCAATAAAATGGGCTTCCTAGCGAGAATGAATATCGCTAGGAAGCCCAAAAGACATAAAACATATGTGACTATCTTGGCAACAGTACTCATATTTGACGTTTTTTGACCACGTGGTATATCGCTAACCCCTCAAACAGCCCAAAACGCCTATTTCGATGCGCGCTCCGCCGCCTCGATCACGTGCTTGGCGAGAATCGCGGTGGTCACAGCCCCCACGCCGCCCGGCACGGGTGTGATGGCGTTAACGATCGGCTCCACAGCATCAAAATCCACGTCGCCGACCAGCTTGCCGGCGGCCTCGTCCCAGTTAATACCCACATCGATGATCGTCTGGCCTTCGCGAACCGCATCCGCGCCAATCGTGCGCGCGCGTCCAACGGCCGCAACCACAATATCAGGTGCACGGCACTCGGCAGCCAAGTCAAGCGTATGCGTATGGCACGTCGTCACGGTAGCGTTGCGAGCCGTAAGCATGGCGGCAACGGGACGGCCAATCACCAGCGACCGACCGACGACCGCGACTTTGGCCCCATCCAGCTCAACGCCGTAATGGTCCAGCAACGCCAAAACGGCCTCGGCCGTGCAGGGAGCAAAGCCCTCGCCCCGCCCCGAAAGCGTGGTAAGCAGCGACGCCGGCGTCATGGAGTCAACATCCTTGGCGGGATCGAGTGCCGCAGCAACCGCATCCTCGTCAAGACCGGCAGGCAGCGGGCGGAACAGCAGACAGCCATGAACAGTGGGGTTGGCATTGATGTCTTTAATAGCCGCCAGTAGCTCGTCCTGCGAAACATCGGCAGGAAGCAAAACGCGACGAGCCTCGATGCCCACCTTTTCGCAGCGTTTGAGTGCACCGCGCTCGTAGGACAGATCGTCCTCGCGCTCGCCTACACGAACGATAGCAAGCGTCGGAACAACGCCGCGCTCGCGCAGAACAACACAACGCGCGGCAAGCTCCTCAGTCAACGTGCGGGCGACGGGAGCGCCCTTCAGCAGCTCAGCCATAGCTATCCCCTCTTCCTGGCGGCGTCGGCGGCGCGGCGCGCCAGCGCATCGGCGCGCGGCAGCCACGTATCCAGCAGCTCATCGCACGCTGCCTCAAGCTCCTCGGCGCGGGCACGATCCTTCATGGACGTGGTGTTCGCAAAGAGCGTCAGGCTCGCGCCCTGCATGGCGGCGCGGCAGAACACGGCACCGCACGCCACGTCGGACAGCAACTGGCGCGAGCCCTTGTCCGCCATGTCCTCGAGCAGCGCCAGCGCACGACCACAGGCGTCCATAATGCGGTACGGTGGCATGGCCGCCACGTGCAACGCGTCCTGAATCGCCGCAGGTCGAGCCGGGTTCTCGCGCGGAATACCGTACGCAGCGGACACCTGGCCGTACGCACGAACGTCCTCGGCAACCAAGTCGACAAGCTCTTGCGCCAACTCATCCGCCTGGGCAAATGCACGCGTCAGATCGTCTGCGCGATCGGAAAGCGCGGGATTGGTCGCCCCATAGCGAGCGACCATCCCGCATAACGAAGCGCCCAGCGCGCCCACAAAGGCGCTCGCGCTACCGCCGCCGGGAACCGGCTCGCGTGCAGCCAACGCCTCGGCAAATCCGCGACAGGTCTTATCCATCATCTCTTGGCTCATCGGAACACCTCTGCCCACCGTGCCGGCCACCAGGGGTCGCACGCATAATAAAAATGGGACAACGACGCCAGGAAGCGGTTGCCCCATTCATCGATCTTGTCCAAGCCAGTCTAGCCCATAAGACAAAGACTGTCAGGAGCTCTGGCTATCGGTGTTTTCGATTGCCGGCTATAGGCACGGGCGCCTAGTCCACCTGAAACGTCGGCAGCAGTGTGTCGATAATCTTCGATCCCATGTCGCGGTTTGCAGTCGAGTACTCCAAATGCGCCGTGGCAATCGTCGAATCCGTGACGATCGTCTTTTCGTAAATGATCGTGTCGCCCTCGCGCCACGAAACCACGTACCAGCTGTCGCCCTCCGCGGTATAGAGGTCAGTCTTGCCCGAGGTGTCCTCATCGACGAACATCTCGTGTGCAGTTTCGTCGTTAATGTTGACGTAACCAAACAGGTTGATTACAAAGCCCGTCTCCGGGTCCTCATACCTGGCGCCGCTGCCGTTGGGAGTATCTTCCATCTCAAAGCGATTGAGAATCGACATGCTATAAGGATGCATGTCGTTCGTGTACGTATACACGTCGGTCAGGTAATCGTCCGAATCGCCCGAACCGTAGTATGCCGACTCGTCCTCGGGAACGGCCACGTCATCTGATGACGAGGATTCCTTGGACTTGTTGCTCTTCTTCTTGGCAGAAGAATCTTTCTCGTCCGAAGACCCGGTATCGATCACCGAAATCTGCGTGTCGGAGCTCTTTGACCCGTTGAGCACCGTAAGCGCAAACACCGTGCCGCCCCCGATGAGGACCACAGCGGCACATGCCACAGCAATGATGATCGGTGCCTTGCTCTTGGGCTTTTGAGGCGCAGGCGCGACCGGCGGCATCGATTGGGTTAGGCCCGGGCCGGCCGTGGGCGCGGAAGTCGGTGCGGTAGCCGCAGGCGTCGGCGCGGAGCCACCCGCAAGCGACACCCCGCAATGCGTGCAAAACGTCGATCCATCAGGCACTTGCTGTCCGCATTTTTGACAGAACATCGTTCGACCTTTCGTGGTTTAGCTTTTGTCACAGCCAAGTCTATACGCCCCCACCCAGGGCGCTGTTGCGCAACATGGAAAAGTCGATGCCGAGCCGTGCCGTCCCATGCGCCCAGTGCCCCAAACATGGGACACATGGCCCACCTTTCGAGACTCCCGGGCAGCGCAAGCTGGGGCATATCTATAAGTAAGGAACCCGTTGGGGCACGGCCGCGCAACGGCCACAAGCGATGAACGGAGGCATCGCCGCACAGCACACAAAGACATCCGCCGCCAGTGCAATCAGTACCCCAACAGCATGCGGCGCCGTGATGTCATCGGCGGACAAGGAGGACGCCACCATGAAGAAAAAGACCCTATCAATCCTTTCCCTTTGCATCGCCCTCTTTGCCGCGTTTGCCCTTGTCGGCTGCGGCGGGATCGCATCGGGCGGAGGCGGCAGCGCCGCTAAGAGCGAGAGCAAGGAAAAGGCCCCCGTCGCCAAGAAGACCGACTTTATCTGGTTTAAGGTGGAAATGCCCGAGGGCGTTGGTGTAAGCGATTCCGCCGGCAAGAACACCGACAGGGTCCAGCTCACCTTCCCCGAAGACGAGAACGGTTCGGCCGATCGCTTTATCCCCGTTTGGAAAAAAGCGCTGACGGCCGAGGAATCCCACGCCGACCAAGCGGAAAAGAAGGGGGATACGTTCCAGTGGAAGGATGACGGGTCCGTCGAGTATAACGGCAGGACGTGGCTCGTCGGAACATACGAGGACAACAGCGGCATCTCAACCATGCTTTTTACCGACGTTGAGCCGGGAAGCGTCTACGTCCTCATCTCGAACTTCGACCAGCACAAGAAAGAAGCCGAGGCGCTCCTCAACTCCATCGAGTTCCCCGATGACATGGAAGAGGCAGTTTCCGAGGCACGCGAAGTCGAGATTTCGAGCATCGAGATCAAGTAACGGGACACCCGCACGCGCCTACGCGCACCCGTGCACATGCGCCCCATTAAAACAACGGGCACCCAGCCCCCGGGTAGGGTCGACAGCATCGACCCTACCCTCCCTTACGCCCGGATATATTGCCACTTATCGGCGCAAATCCGGCCCCCAGAATGGGACACATGGCCCACCCTAGCGAGCCGCTCGCGCGTACAGTAAAGACAGGTAATCCATGGGCGGTTACAGATCGAGGAGGACACGACCATGAAAAAGAAGGCCTTTGCGATTCTCACCCTCTGCATGAGTCTCTTTGCCGCAGTTGCCCTGGTGGGCTGCGGTGGCAGCGGCGCTACCGGCAGTGGTGGTGGCGGCGGAGCAGAAAAGCCAGCCGTGGATATGAGGACCGACTTCATTTGGTTTAAGGTCGAGGTCCCCGAGGGCGTCGAGATCACCGACGTCGCAGGCGACACCGCCGACAGGGCCCAGTTTAAGTTCACCGAGAGCGAGCACGCCAGCGACCGCTTCATCCCTGTCTTCGACTCTGACAAGAACGCCGACGAGCTGTTCGACTACGAGGCCAAATGGAAGGCCAACTTTGAGTGGACCGAAAATGACCCCGTCAAGTACAACGGCAAGACATGGCGCAACGCTTCCTATACACACTCGGGCGGCGTGACGACCGAGTACTTCACCGAAGCAGGCGGCGGCAGCGTCTACGTGAGCATCGACAACGTCGAGGAGCACAAGGACGCCGTCGAGACCATGATGAAGTCTCTGGAGTTTGCCGATGATATCGCCAAGGCAAAGACCGAGGCCATGGACGTCAAGCTCGACGATATCGAGATTAAGCGCTAAAGCTCCAACGGCATGCAGCAGCGCCGTTTTAGCTCAGCCGGGATGCAAGGTGCGACTCCTTGCATCCCGGTTTTTTGTGTTCGAAAGCGCCCGGTCACATCACCATATTGAGCACGTTGACGAATTCCTGCGCCCTCGCGTGACTGCTGAGGCTAAAGACACAAGCAGTCAACAACCTGCTGCGCAGGAAAACGTCGCGGCCCTTGACCCTGTTGACCCCCGTGATGTCCTTAAGGTAGACGATCTCGGTGTGCTTGCCGCCAAACGTTCCCTTCTTGAGCACCTCGATACGGTTAGGGTTGATCTTGACGTCTTTAAACCTGCCCGAACCTTTGTCCTGGAATAGCAAAGTGTTGTTGTCCATGCCCGTCGCTCCCGTGGGGTTCGCTAAAACTGTCTTAGGGTCACATTTTAGCCACCGCAAACCCTTTTCGCAGTCGTGCGCAGAGCACCAAAATCGTGTCCGCACGAGCAAATAGACTAATACGACAAGGTTTATAAGCCGTTATCCAAGGATGGCGCCGCAAAACAAAGGATTAGCAATAGCTAAGATTTAAGCCTAAAACCCTTAGGAAGTGCTAATATATAGTTATTGAAAGAGGCTGAGATGCAGAGACGCGAATTGATCCGTATCCTCGAAGAAGCCGGCTTCATCTCGAAAGGAGGCACTAATCACGAGAAGTTCGTCAAAGGCGACAAGCTCGTGCTCGTAAAACGCCACCGAGAGATCGAGGATCAAATTGCCAAAAGAATCCTAAGGCAGGCAGGGCTTCGATAGCTCATCCTCATCACATTTCGCATCACTTTTTAAAGGAGGTCTTACATGGTTTACGTATGGGAATTCGAGTTCTTTGATTCGGACGGCGTTGTCGACGCTGTGCCATGTGGCTCGCTGGGCGGAGGTGGAACGTTCGGATCCGACCTAAACGACGCTGTCGAAAGCGCCGCTGATTTTCTCGCATGCATGGTCGATGACCACCTAATGGGCGGCGTCGACCTGCCTGCGCCGGACTTTGGCCACGAGCCGCAGCACGGTGGCAAGATTATCGCCGTGGCCGTCAGTCGCGAACTCGGCGACATCCCCGCCGTCACTGCAGCGGATGCCGCGCGTATGCTCGGTGTTAGCTCAGCACGGGTATCGCAACTGATAAATGCAGGACTGTTGGATTCATGGAAGGATGGCACCAAGCGCATGGTGTCCAAAGCTTCCATCGAGGCACGACTCGCCGACGCACCGAAGGCAGGACGCCCAAAAGAGGTCCCTATTGCTGTATAAATCAATAGCGTTGCTGGTTTTTTCATTTGTCAGATTAGCTGAAAAGCTCTCCCAATTCGGGACTCACTGCGTCCCGAATTGGGCTGGACACATTACCGCAGGTAGCCGCGCATCCTCAATCCAAAGTACAAGAGGTGTTTCCCATGACAGACAGACCGAAAACAACACTGCGCGACTGCATCTATGGGCTTGCCGTCGGTGACGCGCTGGGCGTTCCCTACGAGTTCAGGCCCCGCGGCACGTTCGAATGCACGGACATGATCGGCTACGGCACGCATGGGCAGCCCGCCGGCACCTGGAGCGACGACACATCTATGACGCTTGCTACCTGCGACTCGATTAGGGAGCTCGGGCATATCGACACCGCGGACATGCGCGACAAGTTCGTAGGCTGGATTGCCCGTAGCGAGTATACGATCGACGGCGTTTTCGATTACGGCGGTACGACCGCCCGCGCCCTGCGCACCGGCAAAGGAGGCTCCGGCGAGCGCGACAACGGCAACGGATCGCTCATGCGCATCGCTCCCCTGGCGTTTGTCGACGCGACTGAGGACGAGATCTGCGAGGTCTCCGCGATTACGCACGCCCACAGAACGTCGACCGGTGCATGCGTCATATTTGTCGAGCTGATGAGAGATGTGATGAACGACGTGCTCCCCTCGTGGGCACTCCATCTGAAAGGCGTGCCTGAGCAGGAGATCAGGTCAGGTGGCTTCGTGCGCGACACGCTTAAGGCAGCCACCTGGTGTTTCGTCAACACTAACAGCTACGAAGATTGCGTGCTTGCCGCCGTCAATCTGGGCGACGACACCGACACCACCGCAGCCGTCGCCGGCGCCCTCGCAGGCACGGCATACGGTCTCAAAGCCATCCCGCAGGAGTGGGTCGACACTCTACGCGGAAAAGAGCTGATTGAGCAGTGTTTGTTTTAGGGCGCACTTACGATAGAAACTGACCAGGGGGCACCATGGAAAGAGAGATCGCGAATATAGACGAGTTCCAAGTGGACGAAAACGGGATTCCGCTATTTCCAGTAGGACTGAAGGAAGAAGCCAGCCTCTATGTCCTCCCCGACGGGCGTTACCTCCCCTGCGGGGTCTACCGGACCGAAGACGGTGGCTCACTCATTTATGAGCCATCCGGGCTCAGCTTCTTCGGGCAGGTGCTTGCTCAATTCAAAGAGTGCTAGAGGTTTGATTGCCCGCTAGATCGACGCTGTTCCAAACCATGGGATGGGTAAGATGTCTCCCACCGCGGCCTGTGAGGTAAAATCTTGACTGCCGCGGAATCCGCCTGCGGGCAACGCTCCGATCTCCGATTGGGGTGAAGCCTATGAACTTGTTTCTTGAAATCCTGCGCCTCTCGATGTATGTGACCGGCATTGCCCGGAACCTCTACTCGATCTGGCGGGAATATAAGCAGTAACGGATAGCGAAGGGAGTCATGAAAAGGGCCGGTTGCAGCCGGCCCTTTAGACGATAATACCTGCGTTGCCCGCGCTTCCGAAGTGTGACTAGCTGAGGAGCGGGTTCCGCGGCACATCTTGATTTTACCCAGCGGCAAGGCTCTTTTACAGCCGTTCCACCGTTTATTTACATCTGCCAATCAAGACGAGACTACTACGCACCTTTATTACACACGATGTTTTCAGCCTGGTATAAACAAGTTCAATAATAGAATGCAAATCCAACCATCATGTCTGATTACGAAAGGATTTTTGCCTTTTCTGCAGCAAACTCTTCCTCGGTAAGTACTCCACTCTCACGCAGTGCTGCAAGCCTCTCAAGCCTTGCAACTACATCAACCACTATCCGCCAGCGTCTCAATAGTCTGTGAAACCTGCGGATACCGCTCGAGCTCCTTCGATAGGGCATCGACTATCTCGGCAATATTCTTTGCATTTTTGCCCCCGTTTAATACGTTTGCCCTGACCTTAGATGACGACTTGACAGTAACGCCAGATCCGCCTTCAACTGGAACAACCGAAATACTGATATTTTCGCCCCAAGACCAAAGGCTCATACCAATCTCGGCTGCAACTGTTCTTGTTGTGGGCGATGCACTATCAACTTTTACTTTAGGCAGCTTTTCCATAGCTGTCTTCAAGGCATTAAACGTGTCGTCAGGAGAATACGGTACCTGAAGCTGAAGCTGCTGATCCGCAAAACCCATAATCTGGCCTCCGCTTCTTACAAGATTAAGGCTATCGGCAATGGTAGCACGTTCCCAGCAGTCTTAAATTCGTCTCATGACCTTGCGATGCAGCCCGACGCCCCGGCACCACTCCCCTACTTACCAAAAATCGCAGCGAGCAATCCCTTGCGTTTGGGCTTCTCCTCTCGGTAGGAACCCTCGGCCACGGCCGCCACCTGACGAGGCTGCTCGCCGCCTCCGCGGCGCACGATCTGGTACAGGAACGGCGATTTAACATATTTGACCTCGACGGGTGTGGCGTGTACGCTGCTCTCACCGGACAGATGCAGGCTCGGACTGAGCGGCGCCACGATATGCGTTTCGCGCTTGTCGCTAAACACCACCGCGGCCGCACGACCCGTCTGGCCGTTTACGGCAATGCGCACCTGCTCGACATCGCGGCCATCCGTCGCCGGCCGATCGACAAAGTAGACCGGCACCATCACTAGGCCGTCCTTGTGCTTGCGGACCTTGCGCGCCCAGGCGCGGATGCTCTTTTTATTGAGCCCCAGCACCGCCTCGGCATCGTTGCCTGCAATGTCGAGCGCCAGCTTATCAATAACCACCTGGTCCTTGGTGGACGCATCGACGGAGACAACGCGGAAGTCGCCCTCCTGCATGGCAGGATCGAACGGCCCCACCTTGCCAAAGTCCCACGGCTCCAATATGCTCATAAGGCGAACATCCAGGTAGTTGGCCCTGGGATATGCCCAGTCGAGTACCTCGTAGTACACCAGGGTCTCCTTGCTCAGGCCCTTGCCCGGGAAGGACACCATCATGCGAAGGTCCGCGAGCGCCATGGGGAAATAGAAGAGCATCATGTCGTTTTGGATCGCGTCTTCCACGTCGTGTCCGGCAAAGGCCTCCGGGTACTGACGCACCAGCTGCAGCGCGTTGGCACGTGCCTGCTGCGGCGATATCTCACAGGGGACGCCCTGTTCGGGAACGTATTCGGCACCCACGCCCATGGTCAGACGCTTACTAAACGTGCCGGGCTTGAGCAGGTCGGCCACGCCAATCTTGTTGCCGCACGACGGGCACTCAAACACGCGCCGGGTCGATGACCCCTCAAAGGACGCGCCGCAGAAGGGGCAGGGAATGCTCACGTGCGTCGCCTCTTGGAACTCCTGCGCCGTGCCGCGGTCCTCCCACAGCAGGTGCTCAAGAACCGACTGATTGCGCCAGTACGAATTGAAGAAATACCAGTCCGGGTCATCTGGGCGCTCGAGCTGCGAGACGTGCGTAAGCTTGAGCAGCCCGTCAACCACCGTCAGCGGCGTATGACGGATACCCAGGGCGCTCTTGGGCTCTCCGGCGTCCGCTTGCCACGGAATAACCGTTTCGCAATAGGCGCACTCAAAGCTGCGCTTTGCCTGGTGCGAATACATGGGGCCGCCGCAGTTTTGGCATTTAATGGCAAACATCTCGTCCATGGAAACGTCCTCCTTTGCACAGGGCTGTCGACATTAAGTATGTCGAGCAAATCGGCGCGTGCCCATACCCATGTGGCCCAAAATGGAGCACTCGGTCGAACGGGAAGGCGCAGTGAACTCGAATGCGCGTGGGCAGTCGTCCCCCTCCGCCTCGCACCCGTTAGCGCCGGTAGACCATTGCTGCATTTTCTGAGCACCGGCGCACGGCGCTCCCATGCGAGCTACACTATCCCCTTAAACATGATTGTGAGGACGATCGTTATGCTATTTGTCAATCGGCTGGTACATACGCTTGTTCCCGGCAGCGAAAGCGAGCCGGTCGATACCTCCTGCCGCACCAACGCGGGTTTTGCCGCAAGCCTCATCTGCATCGGCCTCAACATTACGCTGTGCCTGGCCAAGGGTATAGCCGGTCTGCTCGCGGGCTCCGTCTCGCTTATCGCCGATGCCTTCAACAACCTTTCCGACGCCTCGAGCAACATCGTGAGCCTGCTCGGATTCCGCCTTGCCAGCCGCCCGGCCGATGAAGGCCACCCCTATGGCCACGGCCGCTACGAATACCTGGCGGGGCTGTTTGTCGCCGTTCTCGTTTGCGCCGTCGGCATCAACCTGATCCTGGAGTCGGTCGCCAAGATCATCAAGCCCTCCCCCACCGCGTATTCGGCGCTCTCCATGGCAGCCCTTGTCCTGTCCATGCTCGTCAAGTTTTGGATGGCGGCGTTCAACCGCACGCTGGGCAATCGCATAGATTCCGAGACACTTATCGCCACGGCGCAGGATTCCAAAAACGACGTCATTGCCTCAGCCTCGGTCCTGGCCGCAGCGCTTATTTCGCAGACGACCGGCTTTGACCTCGATGGCTGGGCAGGCCTGGGCGTGGGCATCTTCATCTGCATTAGCGGCATGGGCCTCGTGCGCGACGCCATCAGCCCGTTGCTGGGGCAAGCGCCCGACCCCAAGCTCGTCCAAGCAATCCGCGACAAGATCATGTCGTATCCGCAGGTCCTAGGCACGCACGACCTGATGGTACACGACTACGGCCCCGGCCGCCAATTTGCCAGCGCACACGTGGAAATGCCCGGCGAGGGCGATGCGTTTGAACATCACGAGATCCTGGACACCATCGAACACGACATCAAACGTCAGATGGGCATCGGTATCACGCTGCACTGCGACCCCATTGCCACCACCGGCGACGACCTGCGCGGCTGGGTCAAGCGCGGCATCATGCAGATCGATCCCGCGCTCTCCATTCACGACCTGCACGAGCACGACGGCTTTGTTTCGTTTGACTTGGTGCGTCCCGACGGCTTTGACATATCCGACGAGGAGCTGCTGGAGCTCGTCACGCGCATCGTGCACGAGCGCCGGCCAAATGCCTCGTGCGTCGTCACATTTGACTCGGGCTTCAGCTCACCCGAGCGTCCGGCCGAGCAGCTGTAATCGACAGCAAAACGGGACGCAGGACCGCCGACCAACGCGCCTACGCGCCCGGTCACGCAATCCCGCGTCCCGTTTTTGCTTGCACCGCTAAGGTTCTCGCCGCTCGACCGCTAGTTCCCCTGCGCGCCCGAAATGCCGTTTTGCAAGGCATCCCAGGCGTTCGTTGCCATATCGCCCAGGTTCTGTGCGGTATCACCCAGCTCTTGGGCCTTATCCCCAAGCTCCTGGGCCTTGTTGCTCAGGTCTTCCAGCGTGTTGGAGCTCGAGCTGTCCGTGGTGCCCTGGTCGCCGGACGCATTGCCCGACGAGCTGTCCTTGCGCGTGAGTTGAATCTCAAGGTTGCCGTTGTCGTTATAGTAGGCAGACGTCACGACCCAGTTGGCATCGACAACGGGCGTCGAGCCGTCGTCGGTCAGAATCACGGCATTCGAAAGATCGGCCCCGCGCGACTTGAGGAGCTTCTTGGCGTTAGACCAGTACTGACCCGTGATATCGCTCAGGTCGACGGCGCCGGACTGGGTCGTCTCGGTCTGCTCGGCCGTGGTATCAGTCGCGGCGCCCCGCTTGTTGAGCATGCCCGACACGATGGCAAACACAACCGACAGGGCAAAGAAGATCGCCAGCACGATCAGGATTTTCTTGATCACGCTCGACGAACGCGAAGGCTTCTTCTCCTCGTCCTCGCCATACTGAGGGATGGACTTGGGATACTCACGATACGGCTCGCGCGCATATCGGTCGCGCGACTCGTAGCGCGGTTGTGCCGTGCGCGGCATATATGTCGTCTGCTGAGGCTGCGGAATGGGATTTTGCAACAGGTCATCATAAGGGTCTGCCGCCGCGTTGCCGTAGGGGCTCTGCGACGAGACACCATACGGGTCCTGCGTTGCGTTCCCGTAATTCACAACGCGCGTGGGATCGGCCGACGCCTGGGTCGCATCGGGCGAGGCGTATCGGGCGTCCGGCACGACGCGGGTCTCATCGGCGCCATTGCCCGTCCGCGGGGAGCCGTAGCCACCCATTACGGTCGTCTTATCCTGGTCCATGCAACGATTCCTTTCCGTCGCCCGTATGCATCAAGTTATCCATGCATTCTACCCGCGCAAAAGCCTATGATGGGCAAAGGTCGTCGGTATCTACAAGACATGCGCGGCCGACGGTCACAAGCGAATCGAGGATACGTCATGGCAAAAAGCAAGCTCATCAAGGACACGACGCGTGCCGAGCGTGAGGAGATCATTAAGCTGGCACTCGCGGGCTGCGGTAACGGCAGCTGCGACAACTGTGGAAGCTGCAGCTTGGGAGCCGGCGATCCATATGGCACCTACCAGCCCCACATTGACGGCGAGATGGAAATCGCCGACATCAACATGATGGTCGCCGAGCGCAACGCCAAGCTCTTCGGCCTCCAGCGCGGCTAACGACCTCTTCTTGGGCTGTGCACCAAAAAAAGCGCCCATCTACTACGTTTAACCCAAGGGTGCTAACCATAGCCATATTTGTGTTAACAAAACCGCAGGTAAACGTCTTGCCGCATTGTTAAAAAACGCTCCATGGTCGGTCCAACCCTGACAAACGTAGTAGATGGGCGCTTTTCGTGGCGCGGCTGGCCCAGATAGCTTGTTTGGAGCCAATTTGCATCAAAAAGTCCCCGGCGGCGCTGCGTTTTGCGTCACCGGGGACAGTTCAGTTCACTTTCTGCAGTCTCGCCTTACTCGTTAAGAATATACGTATAGCGAGGATACTCGGGGGTCACGTCCTGGCCAATGGAATAGCTCGAGTCGAAGGCGTGTGCCACCAGATCGTGCGTACCCCAAGCGTTGCAGTCAAATGCACCGGTATCGAGGACAACGATATAGCCCTTGCCGTCGTAGTAGAAATGGTCCTCGGTAAAGTTGTCATCATCTTCGAAGCTGACGTCATATGAAGAGTATATATCCGACTTTGCCGTCTTAATCGCCTGTTTGGCTTCACTCTTAAGCGTATCGAACGACAGACCATGCTGTGCAAGCGAGTCCTCGAGCGAAACCTGCTCGCCCGTCTTGAGGCTATAGTATGCCGACCTTGTCACCTGCCCCGAGCGATACGGAGGTTGATAGCTATCGGTGTAGGTTCGCACGCAGGCGATATCGCCGTCAATCGAGACGATTTCAGCGTAATACATCGTGGTCACACGGCAGCTCTCATCATATGGTGTCGCCTGCTTGCTCGCATCAAGCGCATCCGCGACCAGCTGAATCATATCCTTGTTGAACTTGGCGACACCTACACCCTGGCCTTTTACCTGAGGATAGGTCCACGTAGCCGAAATCTGGCACGTAACGTCGGGATCAGGCGCGCCCTCACCCACCGGCGCCGTAAAGCTGACATCCTGCGTGGCAGAAACGGCTTCGTAGCTCACCTGCGCACCGTCATCGTCCTTCGACTTCAACTGCTCCAGCGTCGTGGCCACCGTTGCGATGCTTTTTGCTACAACTTCCTCGCTGCTGAACAACTCAGCGTCAAACTCACGCACTTCATTGATGTCTTCCACCTTCGAATCGTCAATCGACACAGGGCCAACAATGGCGCTAAATGACTTGCCGTCATAGGCGTTGAATTCGCACTCGTAGCCATCATGGGATTGGTTAAAGCCATCAGGGACTTCTTTGAAATTAATTGTCTCCCCATCGTGCAGATACCGTTTGAATCCATAGGTGCCATCGTATTCGCACACGCGAAGCGAGACGCCGGCACACATGGTGTAGACCAGAGTATCGGGCTCGTATACCTCCTCGATCCCACCATCGCGATAAGCCCAGACCTCTACCTTGGCAGCAGTGGCGCCATTGTCGTTTTCAATCGGCTCGTCAGAGTACTCAATCAGCAGTTCGTCCTGGCCGTCGCCGTCAAAATCGATGAGTTTAGCGTAGGCAACACCCCGTGTTCCAAACATCGAAGAATCATCAATCTCAACAGCCTCACCTTCGCCGTACTTCTTTTGGTACTCGAGAATCTTGTCGGTAAATAGCTCGTTTGCCGTCTTGACCGCCGCCTTGGCAGAGGCCTTGGCCTCCTTCTTGGACTGCGTGAGCTCGACATTCTTGGGGGCGTCCGAACCTTCCTTGGTATAGTCGACCCTCATGGTGGTCGTGCTCTTCTTTTTGCCCTTGCCCGAGGTAATGGTCATCTGGTACTTCTGATCGGGCAGCTCGCCAAAGTCCTCCATGGCAAAGCCGTCCTCGCCATCCACTTTGATGGTGTAGCTCTTGCCCTTGCCGGACACCGGCGCCAGCTCGACGGTATAGCTCTTGAGCTTTTTTCCTTTGCTGTTCTTGGGCAGCACTTTGGTCTCGCATGCGCAGACAACGTAGCCTTTGCCGCCCGAAGTCACCTCGGACGACGAGCCGATGCGCGGCACGACGACGATTGCCGCTACGATGGCGACAACGGCAACACCGCCGATAACGGCAGCGACAATGCGGCCCCTGTGCTTGGGTTTCTTGGGCTGCGGCGTCGGAATAAACGGCTGAGAGGCCTCGGCAGTCTCGGTCATAGGCTCCTCATAACGAGGCTGCGCCGCCATATGAACCGGGGCACCCTGAGGAACTTGCTGTCCCACAGGAGCGGACGCCGGCGCGTCCTCCACCGGAAACGCCACAGGCTCCGCCTGGTCCTCGGCGGCGCCCACGCGCGTTCCGCAGCTCGTGCAAAACGTGGAGCCGTCGGGTATCTGAGCTCCGCACTTGGTGCAATACATCGCATCTCCCGTCTCTCGTCGCAGCCGCAATGCGCCCGCGCAATTCTTCCAACTACACCGTACGGGAGAAATCGTGATTCTTGTTGCGCAACATTGTCGCCGTCCCAAAATGATCCTTCCGTCCCCTTGGGAACAAAAAGCCCCGCCGGGCCTTGGTGGCGCGGCGGGGCGGACAAGCGGCTATGGGCAGCAGGCTTAGAACAAGCCGGTAATGTTGCCGTCGTTGTCGACGTCGATGTTCTCGGCCGCGGGGACCTTGGGCAGGCCCGGCATGGTCAGAACGCTGCCGGTCAGTGCGACCACAAAGTGGGCACCGGCGGAAACCTTGAGCTCGCGCACGGTGATGCGGAAGTTCTCGGGAGCGCCCAGGGCCTTGGCGTTGTCGCTAAAGCTGTACTGCGTCTTGGCCACGCACACCGGCAGGTTGCCAAAGCCGTTCTCGCGCAGCTCGGCGAGCTGGCGCTTGGCGGCCGGCGTAAAGTCAACGCCGTCGGCGCGGTAGACCTTGGTGGCAATGGCCTCAAGGGCGTCGGCCACATCGGCACCGTCCTCGTAGGCAAACTTGAGCTCACTCGGCTGTTCAACCAAGCGCATGACCTCATCGGCCAGCTCGAGTGCGCCCTCGCCGCCCTTAGCCCAGACCTCGGACAGCTTCACATTGACGCCCAGCTTCTGGCACTCGGACTCGATGAGCTCGAGCTCGGCCTCGGTGTCCGTCGGGAAGCGGTTGATGGCGACCACGCAGGGCAGACCATAAACGTTCTGGATGTTGTCGACGTGACGCAGCAGGTTGGGCATGCCGGCCTTGAGTGCCTCGAGGTTCTCCTCGTTGAGGTCGGCCTTGGCGACGCCACCGTTGTACTTCAGCGCACGAGCGGTCGCGACGACCACGACGGCGCTGGGGCGAACGCCCGTCATGCGGCACTTGATGTCGAGGAACTTCTCGGCACCCAGGTCGGCACCAAAGCCGGCCTCGGTAATGGCGACATCGCCAAAACGCATGGCCATACGCGTGGCCATGATGGAGTTGCAGCCGTGGGCGATATTGGCGAAGGGACCACCGTGGACAAACGCAGGCGTGCCCTCAAGTGTCTGAACCAGGTTGGGTTTGAGCGCGTCCTTGAGCAGGGCCGCCATGGCACCCTGGGCCTTGAGGTCGCGGGCACGGACGGGCTCGCCGGCAAAGCTATAGCCGACGACAATCTCGCCCAGGCGCTCCTTGAGGTCGCTGATACTCGTAGACAGGCACAGGATTGCCATGACCTCGGAGGCGACGGTGATATCGAAGCCGTCCTCGCGCGGCACGCCCTGGGCCTTACCGCCAATACCGTCGATGACGTGGCGCAGCTGACGGTCGTTCATATCGACGACGCGCTTCCAAGTGATGCGCTTAACGTCGATACCGAGCTGGTTGCCCTGCTGGATGTGGTTATCAAGCATGGCGGCCAGCAGGTTATTGGCGGCACCGATAGCGTGGAAGTCGCCGGTAAAGTGCAGGTTGATATCCTCCATGGGGATGACCTGAGCCCAGCCGCCGCCGGCAGCACCGCCCTTAACGCCAAAGACAGGGCCGAGCGAAGGCTCGCGCAGGGCCACGGCACTCTTGACGCCGCGACGACGCAGGCCATCGGCCAGACCGATGGTCGTGGTGGTCTTGCCCTCGCCCGCAGGCGTTGGGTTGATAGCGGTCACGAGGACGAGCTTGGCCTGGTGATCAGTCGGCTCGTTGAGCAGTGAATAGTCGACCTTAGCCTTGTCGAAGCCGTACGGAATAAGGTGCTTAACGTCGACGCCGGCGTTCTTGGCCACCTCGGTAATAGGCAGCGGCGTGACAGAACGTGCGATTTCGATGTCAGTAGGCATGGGCGGTCCTTTCGTTACCGGATGAGAAAAAGACCAATTCAGCATAGCACGGGCGCGCAATAGTAAAACACCCGCAACCGACAAACGGTGATATGTTTACCCGATGCTCAGCGATAGCCTACAGATGCGCTAAAACAAGCCCATTCCTACAGGGTTGGCTCAATACCCAAATGCTCGAATGTGCGCAGGGTTGCCTGGCGACCCTGGGGTGTGCGAATCATCAATCCGCACTGCAGCAGATAGGGCTCGTAGACATCCTCAAGCGTGCCCGGGTCCTCGCCCACCGCGCTGGCAAGGGTCGTAAGTCCCACGGCACGACCGGAGAACGTCTTAGCGAGCGTCTCCAAGATGCGAATGTCCATCCAGTCCAGACCAAGCTCGTCGATTTCGAAGAACTCGAGAGCCTGACGGCAGATATCGAGCTCGATGGGGCCGTTGCCGCGCACCTGCGCGTAGTCGCGCACGCGCTTGAGAAGACGGTTGGCAAGACGCGGCGTACCACGCGAACGCGAGCCGATCTCGAGTGCGCTGGGATGGTCGATCGTCACACCCAGAATGGTCGCCGAGCGTGTCACGATCTGAGCGAGCTCCTCGACCGTGTAGTAATCCAGGCGATATGAAATGCCAAAGCGGTCGCGCAATGGGCCGGTCAACATGCCCGAGCGAGTCGTTGCCGCCACCAGCGTGAACTTGGGGATATCCAGGCGAATCGAGCGCGCAGCCGGACCCTTGCCGATCACGATATCGAGCGCAAAGTCCTCCATCGCGGGATACAGAACTTCCTCGACCGAACGGTTGAGGCGGTGGATCTCGTCGATAAACAGCACGTCACCCGGTTGCAGGTTAGTCAGAATGGCCGCCAGGTCGCCGGTGCGCGCGATGGCCGGACCGCTCGTCGTCTTAATCTGAGCGCCCAGCTCGTTGGCGATAACCGTAGCCAGCGTGGTCTTACCCAGACCCGGAGGGCCCGAGAAGATCACGTGGTCGAGCGTCTCGCCACGGCTCTGCGCGGCCTCGATCAGCACGCGAAGGCTCTGTTTGATGTGCTCCTGACCGCAGTAGTCGTCCAGGCGCTGGGGGCGCAGGGTACGGTCGACATCGAGGTCCTCGGGCGTCAGCTCCGAGCCCACCATGCGCTCACCGTGCGCCATGGATGCCGCCGGCGAGCTGCCGGGCGTCGCCCACAGGTCCTGAGAGTCATCGGCTTCCCACATCACGCATCCATTCCAAGTCGCTTAAGCGCCGCGCCGAGCAGATCCTCGACACGCATATTCTGCCCATCATACCCGCTCAGGGCAACATCGGTCTCCTGCGGGCTAAAGCCCATGGAAAGGAGTGCTGCACGGGCGTCATCGATCGCCGAAGGAGCGGCGGCGGGCACGGGCATCGCAACCTGTCCGGGAATCACGTCGACCGGAACAAAGCCCTTGTTCTTGGCAAAGGTGCTCTTGAGCTCCAGAATCAGACGCTGCGCGGTCTTTTTGCCCACACCGGGAACCTTGGCCATACCCTTGTCGTCCTCGGCCATTACCAGGGAATACAGCTGGCCCACGGTATAGGTGGAGAGCACGGCAAGCGCCAGGCGCGGACCGACACCCGAGACGGACACGAGCCGATCGAACATCGTGCGCTCGTCCTTGGAGGCAAAGCCAAAGAGCGTCATGGCGTCCTCACGCACCTGCATACGGGTATAGAGGCGAACTTCGCCGCCGGGTGTGGGCAACGTGGCGGCAGTGCTGCCCGAGATGCCGAGCTCAAAGCCCACGCCCGATACATCGACAACGGCCGAGCTCATCGTGGCCTCGACAAGCGTTCCATGGAGCTGGGAGATCATCAGTATCCGGTTCCTCTCTGTTGATAGAACTCGCCACCGGTAAGCGCCCGGGTGCGGCTGAGATTAACGTGGCAGATGGCGCAGGCCAGGGCATCGGCGGCATGGTCGGGATTCGGGTCGTGATCGAGCTGTGTGAGCGTGCGCACCATATAGGCGACCTGCCGCTTATCTGCGGCACCGGTGCCCACCACAGCCTGCTTGATCTGCATAGGCGTGTACTCGCCGATCTCGAGCGCGCACTCCGAAAGCGCCACGAGTGCAGCACCGCGGGCATGCGCCGTAGGGATGGCCGAACGAACGTTGGCGCCAAAGTAAATGCTCTCGATAGCAGCGGTATCGGGTCGATAACGCTCCACGACGCCCTTGAGGTCGCGGGCGATATGCGACAGGCGCACCGCGAGCGGGCTGCCCGCGCTGGTCTCGATACAACCGTAGGCGCGACAGCGAACCTCGCCGCGCCGCTCCTCGATAATCCCCCAACCCGTATGGGCCAAACCGGGGTCGATACCCAAAATGACCAAGCCAACCTCCCCTCGCCACAAGCACGGTGCAAGACAAGGCCCCACGCGCTATTCACGAACGTCTGTTCTAGAATAACACAACAGCGACCGTATCTAACAAGCAAGGTTGAACCATAGGTTGAGCATAAGTCAGCGAGCGAGTCCCTGCCGTGGCAAGGTGTCGCGAAAGAGGAGCGCCGCGTACTTCTGTACGCAAGCGACGGTTTGAGCGGCAGATTGCCCGACAGGGGCTCGCGCAGCGTCGACTCGTCACGCGGTTTGGCAAAACCGCGTAACCTTGGCCCCATCCCCAGTTTAGTTCTGCGAGAAGAATGGGAACTGCCTCGGATCAACCGGCGGCTGCGGCATCGGCGTGCCCTGGGGTCCACCCTGCGGTCCGCCCTGGCCGCCCATCATCTTTTCGATGGCGTCCTGGACCTCGCCCTCAAACTTTTTCATGCCCTCGTGCAGGCGGCGCTGGCCGTCCTCGGAGCGCAGCTCCTCCATCTGCTCGGGTGAAATACCCAACAGGTCACCCAGTATGCCCATCATCTCGCCACGCATGCGCTCGCTTGTATCCTCGTCGGCAAAGCGGCGCACCTCGGCGCGTGCCAGCGCATCGACCGTCATGCGTTCCTTGCCGCTCAGTCCCAGGTCGGACCACGCGAGCATATACGGCCAGGCACGCTCGGCAAACGAACGGGCCGAGACGATCGGCGCCGTCGGCAGCTGGCGGCGAGCCGCCTCTCCCTGGCGCACGAGCATCAGCAGCAGCGAGCAAGCCTCGGACTTGCCGGTGGCCATCGGAATGTCGTCGAAGGGACGATTGCGGTCGACGTGCGCCTCGAGCGCGCCATCAACCTCGCCCGGCTCAAGCCCGCCGAGCAGCTGCGCCGCGCGGTCGAGCATGTCGACCGGACCGTTAAGCGTCGAGAGCGCTTGCGCCAGCACGCGCTCCATGCAATCCTCCACCGCGTTGAGCGTCACGAGCTCCTGCGGCACCACGGCAGACGTACGGTTGCGTACGCGCGCCACAAACTCGAGCATCGACAGGTACACATCGCCAAAAGGCGCGTAATCGCCCTGATAGCCGCCGCAAAGCGCCGGCGCCGCCAGCGCGTACTCGGTCTTGGACAGCGGGCTCAGAGCCATCGCGCCCAGCTCGAGCGCCGTGTCCTCCAGCATAAGGCCCAGCGTGCGAGAGCGCAGGCGCTCGGCGTCGCCCGCCGACACATCGCGGTCGAGTACGCGCGCCGCATCCGGCGCATCGCGCTCAACCGTGCGAATATGCAGGCGCTCGGCAATCGCGCGAACGGCGGCACAACGGGCGGCCTCGGCCTCTTCCTGCGCCGGCGTAAAGATGCGGTTGCGTCCCAGCACCAGGCCGACCACATTGCGCGAACCCAGGGCGTCGACGGCAAGCGCTGCCAGCAGGGACGACGGCAAGTCACCCTCGAGTGCCACCACGGCGCGCGACGCACCATGGGCACGGGCGTTATCGCGCACAGCAAGCACCAGCGCCTGCCACAGCCATTCCTCGGAGCGAAACTCGGGCAGCTCGTGGTCCTCCAAGGCATCGAGCATCACACCGCGCTGGATCTCCTGAACCAGCAGGCTCTCTTCAAAACACGGCGCCTGGGCCACCACGCGGCCGCAGTCGTCGAGCACAAACGAACCGCCGGTATACACCGACTCGTCATAGGCACCGACCGGCGCCATGCAGGCAAACCACACGCTGCGATTGGATGCGATCTTGCGGTAGGCGCCGCTGCGTACGGCGGCAATGGCAGCAGTCTCGCGGTCGGTCATGTCAAACGCGTTGAATTGGAAATACGCAATGAGGTCAACACCGGTCGGCAACATCTCGAGTTCGCGGTCCAAGTCAAAAATCACGGCAATGCGCACGCCGTCCACGTCGAACACCGGCGGCGCCCAACGCGTGTCGTTGTTCTCACCACGCTGCAGGGCAATGCTCGAACGCGCCGGCACCACATGACCGTCCTTGAGCATCATGTAGTCGAGCAGCGGCTGGCCCTCAAACGAAACCGCCGCGGGCACGATGCAGATCATGTCAAGCTCCTGGATACGCTCGGCGACACCAGTCAAGCCGGCAAGCATGTCGTGCTCAAAGTCGGCAGTGCCCACCAGGCCCCCGGGCATGGCGCCCATAAAGAGCGGAGCCGGAACGCACAGCACGCGCGCCCCGCGCTCGTGGGCCAGACGAGCCTGGTCCTCGATGCGGCCGCAAATGCCCTCAATATCACCCAGGCGCATATCGATCTGTGCAAGCGCGAGCTTCATGGCTCAGCCCTTTCCGTCGTAAACCATCGAAATCGTAGTAAAAGCGCCGGCCGCATGATGCAGTCGGCGCTCGCATGTGCATATGCTAGCTATGATACCCCGAGCGGGGGCGCGCTCCTAGAACGTCGCGGACCACAGCCCGTGCAGGTTGCAGTAGGCATAGACGGTACCGGTCTTGGAACCGCCGGCAAAAAACGTCGCGGGCTTCATACCGGGCTCAAGGTAATGGACCTCTAAGCGGCCCTCGGCCTCAAGGGCGATCCACTCAATATAGTGCTCGGGCAGGCTGGGGTGCTCGACCGAGCCAACGCGTGCGCGAATCACGTGACCGTCGCGCTCGGTCTCGACAACAGGCACGTGCTTCTCGTGCGCCGCGTCCTCAGTGTTTGCGGTCAGTTCCGTGCAACCGGCAGGGGTTGCAACGTCGTTGCCAAGGGCGGCAATGAGCTTACCGTCGGGGTCCTTAAAGAATTTCGCCATGATGTTCTCCTTTGCTGACGTGCCAATGTTCTTGATGGTTCTTATGCCCAAAGGCAGACAAACCATCCACGGCATTGCAAATGAACACATAACGGGCGGGGACGATGGGGCAGCGTGCGCTATCCGCCCTGGCGGCCCCACCCGAGCGGGTTAGCGCCCGTCGCCGCCCAGCAGCGCCAGAACATCTTCGCGGGTAAACAGCGCCGACGAGATGCCGTCGCCGCCGAGCACGCTGTTGACCAGGTCGCGCTTGGACTCCTGCATCTGCATAATGCGCTCCTCGATCGTGTCCTTGGCGATGAGCTTGTACACGGTCACGGTATGTTGCTGGCCAATACGGTGCGCGCGGTCGGTCGCCTGGTCCTGCGCCGCCACGTTCCACCACGGGTCGTAGTGGATGACCACGTCGGCCGCCGTCAGGTTAAGGCCCACGCCGCCCGCCTTGAGCGAAATCAAAAAGACCGGAACCTCGCCCGCTTGGAACTGCGCGACCATCTTGGCGCGGCTCTCCTTAGACGAAGCGCCCGTGAGCTTAAGGAAGGCGATGTCCTCCTTGGCCAAGCGCTTACCGATGATATCGAGCATACCCGTAAACTGGCTGAACAACAGGATGCGATGCCCGCCGTCGAGTGCGCCGTGCACGAGCTCCATACACGTATCGAGCTTGGCGCTCCCCGCCTTGTAATCCTCGTAGTGTAGACGCGGGTCGCAGCAGATCTGGCGCAGCTTGGTGAGCTCGGCGAGCACCTTGAGCTTGTCCTTCTTAAACTCCCCAGCCTCGCGGTGCTGCACCTGCTGGGCGATGCGGTCCTGGTTGGCCAGGTAGAGCTTGCGTTGCTCGCCGGTAAGCTGTGCCATGACGGTGTCCTCGATCTTCTCGGGCAGGTCGGCCACCACGTCTTCCTTAACACGGCGCAGCACAAACGGCGACACGAGCGCCTGCAGGCGAGCGGCGCTATCGCCCTCGGCATGCTCGACGGGGCTCTCAAAGCGCTTGGCAAACGACTCGCGCGTCCCCAAAAGGCCCGGCATCAAAAAGTCGAAGATGCTCCAGAGCTCGGACAGGCGGTTTTCGATGGGCGTGCCCGTCAGGGCAAAGCGCACGCCGGCAGGCAGGCGCTTGGCGGCGCGCGCCACCTGCGTGAGCGGATTTTTAATGTACTGTGCCTCATCGAGCACCACGCGGGCAAAATCCCGCTCGACGTACTCGTCGATATCGCGCCGCATAAGGTCATACGACGTCACGACCACGCTATGCTCGGCCACGCCGGCGATCTGCACGCGGCGTTGAGCCTTGGCGCCCACAATGGCGCACACATCGAGCGACGGGGCAAAGCGCTCCAGCTCGGCAGTCCAGTTGTACACGAGTGAGGCCGGGCATACCACGAGCGTGGGCTTGGTGTCCCCCGCCTCCACGCGCGCCAGAATATGCGCAATCATCTGGAGCGTTTTGCCCAGGCCCATGTCGTCGGCCAAGATGCCGCCAAGGCCCAGGTGTTCGAGCGAGCCGAGCCACTGGTATCCGTCGACCTGGTAGCCGCGCATCGTTGCCTTGAGCGATGCCGGCACCGTAAAGTCCATCTTGCCGAGCGTGTCCAGGCGCTCGACGGTACGGCGGAACGCAGCGTCGCGATCGGCCTCGAGCGCCGGCGTGCGTGCGAGCATGCTGTCGACGAACAGGGTGCTCGACGCGGGAAGCGACACGCCGTCGAGCAGGTCGACGGCATCGACACCCAGGTCCTCGGCAAGGCCAAACGCGGCGCGCGCCCCCTCGTCCAGGCGAATGATGTCGCCGGACGTAAGGCGCGCAAACGTTTGATGGCGCTTGTACGAATCGAGATAGACGGCAAGGTCCGCGGCCGAAAGCCCGCTCGCGCCCAGCTCGACATCGAGCAGATTGCTCTTAACGGTCGCACGAACCGAGAGCTTGGGCGCGGGGCGGACCGAGATCTGGCGCAGACGGTCGCTGAGCATGATCTCACCCAGTTCGGACAGGGCAGACAGGCCCTCGGTCAGCAGGCAGAACAAGCGGGCGTCATCGCGCTCCTCAAACGCCAGACCGCGCTCGTAGAAATCGAAGTACAGGGCCGCCGTATCCATAACGCGAAACTCCGCCACCTCGTCGCGGGGCGGCACACCGGGGCGCTGCTCTTCGAAGGGGCTGCCCGGAGCGCCCAGGCTAAAGAGATCCGCCGACCAATCGCCGTAGGTAACCGTAATTTTGCAGGTCACGAGCCCATCGTCGACACCGATCGCCATAGCAAAGCTCGGCTCGGGTGCCACGGTATCGAGCGCGGCGGGCGCGGTGAGGTCGGTGTAGTCGCGCAAAATGGGCAGCGCCATACGACAGAACTCACCCACCTGCTCGGCGGCAATATGGGCGGGCGTGCGGCACGGCAGCAAGCGCGACAAAAAAGGTGCGGCATGCTGAGCAAATGCAGCGTCGGTACGGCGCGCGCGGCGCGTGTCAACCAAGTAGGCGGCATCGCCCGACGCAAAGCAGTACATATCGGCGGGCAGGCGCAGGTCATAGCTACCACCAGCCGCCGGCGCGATTTTGGCGGCAAGCAGCGGTGGGCGCTTAGCGGATGCCTCGTCCTCCCCTTGCGGAGACAGCTCAACCGCCACGTCGTAGGTGCGATGCGTCGTCATCCCCCGCGACCAGGCGGGCTCAAAGGAGATGGTCTGGCCGCGCAGCAGGTCCAGCACATATACGATGCTATGCTCGGACAGCGGCAACTGACGCTCGGCAACAAAACCGCTGCGGGCAAAGTCGTACGACGCCGAACGCGAGCTTGTGATGTCATCGAGATAGGCAACTGTCGTCACAACAAGGTTGAGCAGCTTTGTCGATGTTTCGTCAAAGGCCTCAGGTGAATGAACAAACGTGAGCTTCTTACCATAGGAGAACGTGCCGCCGCGCACGTAGGCATCGGCCATGCCGTCGATGTCCTTGACCACGTAGGAGACCGATCCACAGCGAATGCGGAACTCGAGCGCCCAGCTAAAGCGGTCAGCGAACAGCGGATTGTAGTACGGCACCAACGAGGGCTCCAATGCCGCTTTGGGGGCGTCGGGATCAACGGCACCGGCAAGCTTGCGGCGCATGCTCGCCAGCTCATCCATGCGCGCGTCCGAAAGATCGGAGAGCGCCGCCACAAGGCTCGGGCTCGTGGGGACGGGCGCCGGGAAGGGAAAGTTGGGGTTGACGGCCGGCGCGGCGGACATGGCGCGCGCGGGCTGTTTCGGCTGCGCCGTAAACGTGCGAACCGGCGTGCGCAAACCTTCGACGGGCTCGGCGCCGCTGGCATCCAAATACGCCAGCGCCGTGGCAATAGCGTGCTTACACATACCGGGATAGCGGTATGCGGCGGGGCAGTCGCAGTCGTAGTCGATAACCTCGTGCTCGTCCATGTCGAGCGCCACGTGCGTCTTGTACAGGTAACCGCGCGAGCCGCGCACCGTGCCCTCGACCGTCACGTTTTTGGAGAAGCGCGAGCCGCTGTCCTCGATCGACAGCACGGCACCGTTGAGCATGAGCGAACGCCCCTTCATAAAGGTGCCGCTCAACGCCGCCTCTTTGCGAAGCGCCTGCACAAACGTCCCCTGCGCCATCACTTCCTCCAATCTCACCCGGGGTAGCTTAGATCACCGTCACGCGGCCCTGGTTACCCACAATGGCCTTGGCCTCGGCCAGCAGCGGAATCGAACGCGCGTTGACCTTGGCAGGTACCTCGGCACGCAGCACGCGCCCGTCCACCTGCTCGATAAAGATCTCCACGCGGTCGCCGCCCGGGTTAGCGGTGAGCACCGTGGCCAGGCGCGCCATATTGCCCTGGCTAAAGCGGCTGTTGGGCACCATGACCTCAAACACCTTGGGCTTGTTGTTCTCCTCGTTGAGCTCGAGCGGCACGATCTCCTGCGCGATGATCTGGTCGCCGCGGTCCGAGCGCTCGAGCTTGCCCTTAATGCGCACAAAGGCATCGGACAGCTGCGCGCCGGTCTCGGGATCGACCTCGCCGTACAGGTACCCCTCGGCCTCCTTGTAGGTCTTGGGGAACACGACGACGGTGGCCTCGCCTTCCATGTCCTCGAGCTGCACGATGCCCATGGGGTCACCGTTTTTGGTCACGCGCTTGGACACGCTCGAGACCATGCCGGCCCACCACAGCGCCTTGCCCTCGGGAATTTCCTGGTTGATGGTGCCGCCCGTAGGATTCTGAACTTCGTAGCCGGTGTCGATCTGCGAGAACGAGAAGTCACGCGCCTTGGCTAGTGCATACTCAAACGGGCGTAGCGGGTGGTCCGAGACATAGATGCCCAGAACCTCCTTCTCCTGACTCAACTTAAGGTGGCGGTCCCATTCCTGGCCATCCGGATCGGGCACGCTCACCTCAAAGCCCGAGCCCTCAACGTCGCCAAACATATCGAAGAACGACGTCTGGCCGCTCGCGCGATCCTTCTGGCGCTTTACCGCGGCATCGATGATGTTCTCGGGGTTGTTCTTGTCCACAAAGTGCATCATCTGGCGACGCGGATACCCCGTGGAGTCGAAGGCGCCTGCCTTGATGAGCGATTCGATCACGCGGCGGTTGGCCTGGCTCGAGTCCACGCGCTCGACAAAATCGTGCAGCGTCTTAAACGGACCGCCCGCCTCGCGCTCGGCGATAATCGCCTGCGCCACGCCGGTGCCCACGCCGCGGATGCCGGCCAGACCAAAGCGCACGCCCTCCTTGGTAGCCGTGAACTCGGTACCGGACTCATTGACATCTGGCGAAAGCACGGGGATGCCGTCGTGACGGCACGCCGAGACGTAATGAACGATCTTGTCGGTCTTGCCCGTGTAGGACGTCAGAACGGCCGCCATGTACTCGTGCGGATAGTGCGCCTTGAGCCACGCCGTCTGCATAACCAGGATGGCGTAGCCGGCGGAGTGCGACTTGTTAAAGGCGTAAGATGCGAACTCGAGAACATCGTCCCAAATCTTCTGGGCGACCTCGCGCGTGTAGTTGTTCTTGATAGCGCCGTTCATCCAGTGGTCGTAGGTGGTCTCGTCCGAGCCATCCTCCCAGTGCAGCACCGTCGACGTGAGCAGCTTGATCTTTTTCTTAGCCACGGGCTTACGGATACGCGAGTCCGATTCGCCCTTGGAGAAGCCGCACATCTCGACGGAGATGAGCATAACCTGCTCCTGGTAGACCATGGTGCCGTAGGTTTCGCCCAGGATGTCGTCCAGACGGTCGTCGTAGGAGACGGCCGGCTCCTTGCCGTTCATACGGTTGATGTAGGACGAGACCATGCCGGCGCCCAGCGGGCCCGGGCGGTACAGGGCGATCAATGCCACGACGTGTTTGTACTCGGTGGGCTTCATGTTCTTGATCGTGGCCGTCATGCCGGCGGACTCGACCTGGAAGACGCCGGCGGTGTGGCCGGAGCCCATGAGCTTAAAGATCTCGGGATCGTCAAAGGGAATCTCTTCCTCTTTGATGTCGATGCCAAAGTTCTTTTTGATGTTTGCCTTGGCCTTGGAGATAACCGTCAGCGTGCGCAGGCCCAGGAAGTCCATCTTGAGCAGGCCCATGTCGGCGACGGTATGGCCCTCGTACTGGGTAATCTCGACGCCGCCCTTGGTATCGAGCTTGGTGGGCACGTGCTCGTTGACGGGGTCGCGGCAGATCAGAACGGCGCACGCGTGCACGCCCTCGCCACGGGTGAGGCCCTCGATCGAGAGCGCCGTGTCGATGATGCGGCGGGCGTCGTCGTCCTTTTTATATGCCTCGGCAAAATCGGGGTTAAACAGATCCTCTTTGCCGGGTTGCTTTTCGAGCACCTGCTTGAGCTTGACCTTGGGGTCGCTCGAGACCATCTTGGACAGGCGCTGGCCCATGTAGACCGGGTAGTCCAGAACGCGCGCGGCGTCGTTGATGGCCTGCTTGGCCTTAATGGTCGAGTAGGTGATGACGTGGGTGACCTTCTCGGGACCGTAGAGCTGGCGGACGTGCTCCACGACCTCGAGGCGCCGCTCATCGTCGAAGTCCATATCGATATCGGGCATCTCGGTACGCTGCGGAGACAGGAACCTCTCGAACATCAGGCCGTTCTCGAGCGGGTCGAACGCGGTGATGTTCATGGCGTAGGCGACGATAGCGCCGGCGGCAGAACCACGGCCGGGGCCGACGCCGATGCCGTTGTCCTTAGCCCATTGCACGTACTCGGCGACGATCAAGAAGTAGGCGGCAAAGCCCTTGTCGCAGATGACCTTGTATTCGTACTCAAAGCGCTCTTTGATGTTGACGCCGCCGATCTCGCGCGTGGCCCAGTCGTCACCGTAGTGCTGGCGCAGGCCCTTCTCGCACTCGCGGCGGAACTGGCTCTCGTGCGTCTCGCCGGGATCGAGCAACGGGAAGCGCGGCAGGATGATGGAGTCCCAGTCCAGCTCCACGTAGCACTTGTCGGCGATCTCGAGCGTGTTGTCGCAGGCTTCGGGGCAATACGGGAACATCGCCCGCATCTCCTCCTCGGTCTTCATATAAAACTCCGAGCCGGTCATGCGCATGCGGTTGGGGTCGTCGACCTTGGCGTTCATGCCAATGCACATGATGACGTCCTGCACCGGCGCGTCCTCGCGGCGCAGGTAGTGGAAGTCGTTGGTGGCAATGACTTTGACGCCCACCTGCTTGGCGATATCGATGAGCGTGCGGTCCATCTGCTCGTCGGTCAGGCCGTTGTCGGTGGTGATGCCGTGTTCCTGGATCTCGATATAAAAGTCGCCGGGTTCGAAGGTATCGCGGAAGGTCTCGGCCCACTTGATGGCGCCCTCCATGTCACCGCGGTCGATGTATTTGGGAATGATGCCCGCGATGCAGGCGCTCGTGCAGATCATGCCCTTGGCATGGCGGCGCAGGTTGTCGAGCGTCACGCGGGGCTTGTAGTAAAAGCCCTGCACGGCGGCCTCGGAAACCGTCTGCATCAGGTTGACGTAGCCCTCCTGGTCCTTGGCCAGGAGGATCATGTGGTAGAGCTCGGGCTTATGGTCGCGGGCAAGGGTCTCGTCCGGCGTAAAGTAGACCTCGCAGCCAAAGATGGGCTTGATGACCAGGGGCGGCTTGAGCTCGTCGATGTTGCCCTTCTCATCCCACATGGCCATGTCCTTCACATACTGGGCATGCTCGCGCGGGTTTGCCTCGGGATCGGGCTCCACCAGCTCGTCGCGGCGATCCTTTTCCAAGAAGGCCTTGTCGTGGCTCCAGGTTTTGTACTCGGGTGTGTTGTGGTTGACGGCGTCGCAGGCCAGCGCCAGATCGGGCACGCCGTACATGTAACCGTGGTCGGTAATGGCCACGGCGGGCATGCCAAGCTCAACGGCACGGTTGACCATATCCTGGATACGGGTTGCGCCGTCGAGCATGGAGAAAACAGTGTGATTGTGCAGATGGACGAATGCCATGTGATGAGCTCCGATGCGGGTTCGTGTTCTGACTGAACGATTTTACCCCACGGCACGGACAGCACCCGAACCTAGCCAAACCCACACGGGCAGTCTTTTTGGGACGTGTCTTTTTTAGCTGCTTTGACCTGATTGCTTCATTCGTCGCAAAGGGGCCGGACCGCGACCCCATGTCGCGGTCCGGCCCCTGAGGAAAGCTCAGCTCAGGTCCTCGCCGTTTGAGGCAATTACCTTGCGATACCACTCGAACGATCTTTTCTTGCTGCGCCGACGTGTGCCGTGTCCTTCGTCATCGAGGTCGACATAAATGAAACCGTAGCGCTTGCGCATCTGGCCCGTTGCGACCGAAACCAGATCGATCGGTCCCCAGCACGTGTAGCCCAGGAGGTCCACCCCGTCGATTTCGACGGCGTCCTTCATAGCCTGGATGTGCTCGCGCAGGTAATCGATACGGTATCCATCATCCACAAAGCCGTTCTGATCCGGCTCATCCGGGGCTCCGAGACCGTTCTCCACGATAAAGAGCGGCTTTTCGTACCGGTCGTATATGTCGTTCATGGTGATGCGCAGCCCTGCGGGATCGATGAATCTGCCCCATGGCTCCATCTTGAGGTAAGGGTTGGGGGCACTCTTGAGTAGATTGGAGTCGAACTGCCCCTCGGTGTTTGCCTGCGCCACGCGCGTCGAGTAGTAAGAGAAGCCCACGAAGTCCACCGGATTCTGCGCAAGGACCTCCTCATCGCCCTCCGCCCAAGGAATCGCGAACCCTTGACGCTCATACTCCGTGAGCATGTAGCACGGATAGTGGCCGCGCACCTGCACGTCGGTGAACATGTAGTGCTTGCGATTCTCGTCCTGAGCCGTTTTAACGTCGGCAGGGTTGCAGGTAGCAGGATAGAAAATACCCGCATTGAGCATGCAGCCGATTTGCGCACCAGGGATGATCTCATGGCAGGCGCGCACCGCGCAAGCACTCGCCACGAGCACGTGATGCACCGCGTTATGAACGGAGACGTAGCGGTCCTCCCCCTCATCAAACACGATGCCTGCCGCCATGAAGCACGCAGAGGTCATGATGTTGATCTCGTTGAACGTGAGCCAAGAGCGCACTTGATTGCGGTAACGTGCGAACACAGTGCGAGCGAAGCGCTCAAACATGCCCACGAGAGCGCGGTTGCGCCAACCGCCGTATGCCGTAACAAGATGCATGGGCACGTCATAGTGGTTGAGCGTCACCACCGGCTCGATGCCCTGTTCGAGGCAGGTGCGAAACACATCCTCATAGAACGCGAGGCCCTGCTCGTTGGGTTCGGAGTCATCCCCGTTGGGGAATATACGGCTCCATGCGATGGAGAGGCGCAGAGCCTTGAAGCCCATCTCGCCGAAGAGCGCGATGTCCTCGCGGTAATGATGATAGAAATCGATGGCCTGTTGGGCCGGGTAGTAATGGTCGGACAGCGGCTCGAGCGGAACGTCGTCACCCCTGATGACGGCGAGACGGTCCCGCCCGTACGGCAGAAGATCCGCGTTGGCGAGCCCCCGCCCGCCCTCGTCCCAGGCACCCTCACACTGGTTGGCGGAAAGCGCGCCGCCCCAGAGGAAATCAGAACGCAATGGCATGGGAGTCCTCCTTATCTTGCTTTTAGTGCGAACGGGCACCACCATGCAGCGGTGCCCGTCCGGGTTCATGGGGCCCCAGTTCCGAGAAGAGACTCGTTGCGCTAAGGCACCCTTCTAGATGCAGCGCTTAAGCCTCAAGGGCCTCCTCGGCTTCCTTCTCGCCCGATTCGCGATTGTCGAAGCCAAAGACCATGCAGAGGGCGAATGTCACCGCAAAGCCAATCGCGCAGCCGATGGCGCCCGGAATGATGTCCTGGCTGAACTTGATGACGTTCATCCACGGGAAGCCGACTCCCGAGAAGACGAAGATGCGCGCGTTGAGCAGACCGCATGCAAGGCCGCCGGCCGCGCCGCCGATCATCGACCAAGCGAGCGCCTTCTTATCGCGCAAGAGGATGCCGTAAATGATGGGCTCGGATACGCGGCCGAGCGCATAGGTAGCGAAGGTAGTCCAACCGAGCTGACGGTTAGCCTTGCCCTTTGCACGGATGCCGTAGGCGAGCGCGACCGCAAGCGTCACGTAAACAACCACCGTCGTACCCGGAGTGCACACGGCGTCATAGCCCACCTCAAGCCAGCCGGGCATCATAGCGGTGAGAATCGGCACATGCATGCCGGTAGCGATCACGAGGTTCCACGTCGCACCGACCACCAGACCGCACAGCGGACCGGCGTTCGCGCCGAGCCAGATGATGATATCGGCGATGATGCCCATAATGAAGGAGACGGCGGGGCCGAAGACGCAGAGTGCAAGCGGCAGCATGATGAGCATGGTCCCCACTGGAATCACGAGGATGCGCAGCATGTCAGGGCAATGCTTCTTGATAAGCCCCTCTACGTAGGACTGAATCCACACGATGAGGATGATGGGAAGCACCGACTGTGTGTAATTCACCAGCGTCATGGGGATGCCGTAGACGTCGAACGGAGCGCCCTCCTCGACGATAGCGAGCATGCTCGGATGAATCATAATAGCAGCCGTCATGAGCGCGAGCACAGGACTCGTCTGGAACTTCTTGGCCGCCGCATAGGCACCGAAGATCGGCAGGAAGTAATATGCCGCGTCTCCCACCAAGGTGAAGAGCCGGTACATGCTGCCCTCCGCGGCTAGAAGGCCCGCGCCTTCCGGACCAAGCAAAATGGTGAACATGCGGAAGATACCCGCGATGCAGAACACGGGCAGGATGGGAGCGATAGAGCCGCTCACCGCATCGAGAATCAGATTGCCGATGCGCTTCGGAGCGAACCGCTCCTTCCAGGGAAGCCTCTCTGCTGCGTCCAGATCTTCATCAATCGCCGTCTGGACTTCAAAGCCGCCTTCCCTGCATACCGCGTCGTAGACCTTGTCGACGGTCGGCCCGATTACGAGCTGCACCTGGCCGCCAGCGTGCACCACGCTAATCACTTCGGGAATCGCATTGAGCTTGGCGTCATCTGCAAGCCCCTCGTCCTTAAGAACGAGGCGCAGACGCGTCATGCAATGCGTCGCGCTTGAAACATTCGCCTTGCCGCCCACCTCTTCGATGATTCTTTGGGCGAGTTTTTGATAGTTAGTCATCATTCCTCCTTTTACGCCACGAATCGTCGTGGCACGAGATGGTTCTCGTACTTTCGGAGGTCATGCCCTGCCCTAACACAGGTTACAATCCTTCTGGCCTGGGTTGTCAGCGTCCGGCTGTGCCGGATTCCGCCTTCGTACAGATACGGTTGACATGGAGCATGAAGTAAAGCTTCTCCTCGTCGGTGAGCTCCGTATGCCATTCCCGCTTCATATAGGTACAGATGTGGTCGATGCATTGCGCAAGCTCGGGAAACTCCTCGCGCGAATTCGCATAAAGCGGCAAATTGGCGCTGCTGAGGCTATCGTTACCCTTGATACGCTTGAACAGATACTGCACGTGTGTCGCAAACCGTGAGAACTCAAAAGACTCCCGATCGATGATGGTACGGAAATCGTACTCGACGATATCAGTGACATCGTTGAGCAGGCGCTCAAACGATTGGGCGCGATCGCTTGCCACAGTAACCTCTGCCCCAGTCTTTGCATTGACCAAATTCATGGCGATGCTTGCCACCTCTTCGCGCGGCAGCTCGACGCCCAACTCCTGCCGCACGCGCGCGGTAATGTAGCGGCCGATTTTGTATTCCAGCGGATAAAGCTGCTGCACATCATAGGTAAGGGGCATATCAAAACGAATGCCCTTCCTCTGCCGCGCAATCGCAAAGGCGATATGGTCGGCCATGATGAGCACGGCGTTGGGACTGAGTTCGTAAGGCAGCTCGTTCTCTACAATATCCATGATCTTTGCCGTAAACAGCACCACATCGGCAGGAAGATCCTGCATGATACGCTGCCCCTCGGCATCGATGCTATAGAACGTGCGCTCGATATGGTCCATCGCGAGCTCCCGGGGGAAGTCACCACCGAAGCCGACACCCTTGCCGAGCGCCACGACCTCGCGACCGCGACTATCTCGACAAATCACGGCGTTATTGTTGAGCTTTCTGATCGCCAGCATATCGATGCACCTCCTCTCTTGATGATAGGGCACTCATTCGGAGCTGAACAAAAAGGGCATGACCTCGGCAGAAAGCAGCACCCTACTTGCCTACGGTCATGCCCTAAAGTGACACCCGAATATATGTGCAATTGAATAACGAACGGAATCCGGATGGCCATGCTCCCCAAAGGGATAACAACCCATCACATGTATTTATAGGCCCACCCGAGATGAACGTCAAGTGTAAATTTGCGTAATCCGCACCCTTGATTGGCAACTTCATCCGCGTAATCCGCACCCCCGACTGATTCTGAGTTGCGGTGAAATAGTTCCTGATGGAGCCAGCTGGGCCGTAAAACAGGAACTATTTCGCCGCAAGTTATGGGGAGACTGGGCGTGCGGACGGCCCTGGTGAGCTAGAGGTTGTAGGTGACCACCTGGGACTCGGCGGGGTTGGAGGGATCGGACTGCTCCACGCGGACGAACTTGACCGTCACCGTCTTAAAGCCCGCCTTGTGCAGAACATCCGAATAGACGCGCGCCTGCAGGGCGTGCTTCTCGAACAGCTGGTCGGGTGTCTCATCCGGCGTGCCACCCGTCTTGTAGTCGATGGCCAGTGCGCGTGACGGATCGGCCGGGTCGGTCGCCAGTGCATCGATGGCGCCCTCGGCATATGCACCGTAGCGGGCAATGTCCTTGTCCTCGCAGCCCAGCGAAAAGAACGGCACCTCGGCGCGAACGCACGGCCAGGCAAGCAGCTCGGCACGGACCGCCGACTTGAGCCAGCGGTCCAGGGCAACGTCGAAGCGCTCGCGCTGCTCCGGCGTCAGGCGCCACAGACGCGCCAGCGCATCGGCACGCGCGGCGGGCAGCTCATCGGCACCCATCTCGATCAGCCACTGGCAGGCGGCATGGAACGTCGAGCCCAGCGCCATGGGGTTGCCGGCGGGCTCGACAGCAGCCACGTCCGCATCCGTCATCTCGGAACCATCCGACTCCGCATCATCGCCGGCCTCGTCCATGGGCACGTGTGCCTCGGCGGCACGGTCCTCGGACTCGGCATGCAGCGCCGCGGCAATTGACGAGTAGCTGTACGAATCGCGCGCCGGATACGGGCAGGTGCCCATGCGCACGCCCACCGCCTGGGGATACACGAGCTCAAACGCATCGGGCTCGGGGTCGGCAGGACCGGGAACGGCGGCGCGGGCATCCGCACCGGCACCCTCCGGCTCCGCATCGCCGCGGACAAGCCTGCCTTCGGCATCAAGCGAAGCATTGGCCTCAAACGACTGCTCGCCAAAAGCAAAGTCAGCCAGCGAGATGAGCTCGTAGTCGCCCGGCTGGGAGTTGTCGAACACCAAACGGTCGGCATCGAGCTGCGGCATGTCCAGGCCGTCCGTCGGCAGAATACGACGCAGCACGTCGTAGGTCAGATCGGTCTCGACATCGAAGGTCGGCGCGCACAGCTTGCCACGGCTCACGCCGGCATCCATCGCCAGAATGACCAGCTCGCGCGCTCGCGTCATGGCGACATAAAGCAGACGAGCCCGCTCCTCGAGCGAAAGCTGCAGGTCGTCGTTGCGCAAGTGAGCAAATGCCTCGGCGGGAGAACCCGTCGCGCAGACATCCTCCATGAGCTCTGGCGGCAGCCACAGCGACGTGCCCTTGCCCTTAAACGCGTGCTCAAACTGCTTTTTGACGTCATCGCCCTTTACGAACGTGCCGTCCGCGAGTTTAACACCGTCGAAGCGTGCAGGCAGTGCCACGACCTGCGCTCCGCCCTCGACGCGACCCATCTGTGCCGCACCGGACGATTTGCGCACGCCAAAGCACTCCGCAACCGCCACGACCGGATACTCCAGGCCCTTGGACGCATGCACGGTCATGATGCGTACCGCGCCGTCACCCTCCTCGTTGAGCGCGCCCGGGGCTTCCTTGCCCGCCAGGAAGCGGTCAAAGGCCAGCGCAATGGAGCGCGGCGAGTTACCGAACTCGGCCTCGGCCTCAACCACAGCATCGAGCGCCTTGAGCACGTTGGCGGCAATGGCCTTGCCCTCGGGACCACGCTGTGCCAGACGCACAAACCAGCCCGAAGCGTTGACCACGTCGCGCGCGATCGCCGCGAACGAATCGCGGCCCACACGACGAAGCGCATAGCATAGCACCTCGCGGGCGCGCGTCACGAGCGGCAGGCTCTGCAAGCCCGGCACATCGGAATCGTTCATGATGCCCGCGTCGATGTTGCGGCGCGAGGTCTCCCCCGTCTGGTCGTCCAGCTTGGTCGCCAGCGCCAGGAACTCCTGGGCGCCGAGCGCAAACATCGGCGAGGCCAGCAGCGGCATAAGGCCCTGCGCCGTATCGGCCGGATTGGCGAGCACGCAGACTAGGGCGCGCACCGTCTGCACCTCGGCTGCCTGGGCAAAGACCGAGCCACCCGCGATCACGCAGTCGAGTCCTTGGTCGCGGAAAGCCTGGGCATAGACGTCGGCGTTGGTCATGCGGCCCAGCAGCAGCACCATGCCGCCCTGGGGCTGACCGGCATCGGCAAGCGCGCGGAACCGCTCTGCGATCGCGCGGGCCTTGGCCTGTGTGCGCTCCTGCGTACTGCCGCCGGCAACAAAGAGGGCCTGACGACGCGAGGCGTCTGCCACCAGCGTGTCCTTGCGGCCGTCGCTCGCCTCAAGATCCAAAAAGCCCTGCATCAGGCCGCCGTCGTCGCCGTCGAAGACGCGAGCCACATAGCGTAGCACCTCGTCGTGGCTGCGGAAGTTGCGCACGAGCTTAACGAGCTCGCCAGCAGGGGCGTCGGCCGCGGCAGTCGCCTCGGGCGCGGCAGACGAGCCCACCTTGCGCTCCTGGCGACGGAACACCTCGACCTCCGCCCCGCGGAAGCGGTAGATCGACTGCTGTGCATCGCCTACGGTACACAACGCGCGCTCCCCCGCACCCGTCAGGTAACGGATCAGGTCGACCTGCATCTGATCGGTATCCTGGAACTCATCGATCATGACCATCTTAAAGCGACCCTCGTATGCCGCTCGGATGGCCGGGTAATCGCGCAGGGCCTCGTAGGCCATGCGCAGCAGATCGTTGTTGTCGAGGGCAGACTGGCCGGCCTTGAGCGCGCGGTACTCAGCCTCTACAGCACGGGCAAGCCCCACCAGTGCCTCGAGCGCGGGACCGCCGCAGGCCAGCACGATATTGATAAACGCATCGGCGGCCTCTGCCTTGAGTAGCTCCACCTGCTCCTTAGGGAATGCCTTGCTCGCGCGCGGCATGGTGCACGACATCATGAGTCGCGCCGCATCGGCCATGGTCTTGCCGCTCGCCTCGAACGCGTCGATGGCATCGAGCGCCGTCTGCGCTTTTTCGGTCGCGGCCTTGCTTGCGCCCAACGCCGATCGATAGGCATCGGCAAGGGCCGAGGTGTCGGCCTGGCCGCGCGCCACGCGCACGTCGTCCATACCGCCCGGCAGCTGGCTCGAGAGCTCCAGCAGGTCGCGCACCAGACCCTTGATGGTCGTGCCGGCGCCAAAGGGACCGCCCTCGCCCGCCATGGGATACCAGGCGTAGAGGGCCTTGAGCGATGCCGCGAGCTCGGGGGCGGCATCGGGCGCCGTCGCGCGGGCCAGCACATGCTCAACAGCCTGGTCCATAAGCTCGTCGGTATCGGTGAGCACCGTGAACTCGGGATCGATACCCAGCTCCAACGCGTGTGCGCGCAGGATACGCGAGCACATGCCGTGAATGGTCGAAATCCACGCATCGTCGACGGTCAGGGCCTCCTCGTCCATACCCTCGTCGATGAGCGCGCGGCGCACGCGGTCACGGATCTCGGCCGCGGCATCTTTGGTAAAGGTAATGGCGAGCACCTGGTCCAGATGCTCAACGAACGGACCGGATTCGGGCGAGAGCGCGTAGACGATGCGGCGCGTGAGGGTAAAGGTCTTGCCCGAACCGGCACCCGCCGAGACAAACAGCGGACGGTCGAGCGTTTTGACGATCTGCAGCTGTTGCGGCATCAAAGTCGAAAGATCCATGGTCTACACGTCCCTCCTTACAAACGTTCCTTCGTGGTTATACGAGCAGCGCGCATGCGCGGCCTGCGTCGACGCCGGGTCGACGGCGGCAACGTTGCCTGCCTCGAGCTCGCGCAGGCGCTCGGCGATGCCGTCCTCCACGCGATCGAGCAGGGCGTCGAAGTCCATGCTGCCGCCCTCGCCGGGAAAGCCCTTCTTAAGCCCCGGGATGCGGCCGTCACCACGCTCCTCCTCGAGCAGCTCGGCACTCGCGGCGCCTCGCAGCGCGGGCTTGCCGCCCTTGGTGGAAAAGTAGAGCGCTGCGCGGGTATCTAGGCCCAGCGCCCGACGCATGGCCTGCGCGTAGATGAGTGTCTGGGTATGGGGCGGCAGCCAGCGCGGATCGTCGATGGGCGCCGTACCTGATTCCTCGTCGCGCACCGTAGGGTCGGCGAGCTTAAACTCCTCAACGCCCGTGCGATGCTTGTAGTCGATTACCACGGCGCGATTCTCGGCGTCCACGTCCACGCGGTCGATGCGCCCGCCAAGCGGCCAGCCGGCATACTCGACCTGGAGCTCGTTGAACGCAAACTCCAGGTAGCGCGGCGCGAAGGGCGCGAGCGCCTCGGCTTCATAGGCAAGCACGCCCTCCAGCTGCGGCAAAATCTCGGCCACTTGGCGCTCCTCCACTGGAGAGAGCGGCACCAGCGGGCCCTCGGTACCGCGCTTGCCGGCGTGCTCGGCCAGGGTCTCGGCAAAGACCTCGTGCAGCAGCTCCTGAGCACGTGGCAGGTTCTCGGGCGTCACGCGCTCCATGCCCTCCTGAGGCAGACGGGCATGCAAGTGCTCCAGCACGTCATGGACAAAGTTGCCCTTCTCCATGTTGCCAAAGCCGGCGTCGATCGACTGGGGTTTGACGCGATACGAGACGAACCAGCACAGCGGGCAGGTCGAATAGGCCTCGATCTGCGAGGCAGACGTCAGGCGCGGCACCAGCGGCGCATCCTCGCCCTCGCCATCGCGACGGCGCAGGACCAGATACGGAATGGCTTCACCGCTCAGATGCTGAGGAGCTTCGCAGGTCACGCGCTCGCGCCTAAGACCTTCGCCTGCCGCGGGATCGAAGTCCCTTACGATATCGCCCTCACCCACGCACTTCGCCTTGTCGGCGCCAACGGCCTTAGCGTCGTCAGCGGCCTTGTCGGCGTCAGCGGCCTTAGCATCGTTAGCGGCCTCGGCATGCGCCCGCAACTCGGTCCACACGGCAGCCGGGTAGCACTCGCGCGCCTGGCGATCGTGCGTCACGCGGACAAGCGCAACCGGACCGCGCGCGGCCTGCATCGCGCGGCCAAAGCGCACGCGCAACAAGGCGGCAGGCTCAAGCGTCACACCGCTGCGATCTAACTCTGCCGTCAGCGTTGCCAGCGGGCCCTCCTCATGTGAGAGCGGATAACTGTCCAGGTCGACGTCGGCAAACAGCACGGCATCGTAGCTGCCGGGGCGCAGAGCCGCCGCATCGGCAAGCGAAGCAAAGCGAACCTGGGCGCGTGGCGCACGGTCAACCTCGTAGGTCTCGTAATCGTAGGCGGCGCTACGCTTGTCCACCTTGGTGCGAATGTCATCGAGCACGGGCACGGTCGCGGCCTGCGACACGTCGAGCGCACGGGCGCCATTCATAAGGATGTCGATGACGTGGCGCAGCAGGGCCACCTCCGCCTGGCGACGGGCCTGACCGTCGAGACCGCCAAGTGCGCGATCGGGCAGTGCCTCGGCAACGGCAAGCATGGCCTTGAGCGCCGTCACGGGTTTGTCGCGCCACAGCGCCTGGAACACGTCCGAGATCACGCACGGCACGTTCTTAAACCAGTTCTCGTCGCTCGCCGCTTTACGCGCGCCCCTCACCTGGCCCTGCACGCTCTGCAGCAGGCTCTTGACGCCCGCAGTGGTCTTGCTGCGCGACAGTCGCATATTCTTGTCGAACGTGCGCGCGCTGGCGGCGTCGGCACCCGAAAGCGGGCTGTAAATCCAGTCGGTAAGCTCCGGAGCGGGCCACCACTCAGTCTTAGAAGCTGCCCCTTCGTCGGCGGCCTTCATACGCTCGATCAGGTTGGCGAGCGCCGTAAACTGCCTGCCCGCAATGGATTGGGAAAACGCCGTGAACTCGGCCGTCTCGGCAGCAACGTGGCGCGCCGCCAAACGAGCGGCAAGCTCGCCGAACAGCTGGGGTGCCCGGGCAGAAACAACGAGCACGCGTACGGGGTCGGCGGGTGTTGCAGCAACTTTATCGTCCTTGGACTCCTTGTGCGCTTTCACCAACTTATCGATGACGTCCGCATAAGCATGGGCACGGGCATGGGGGCCGGCGACCTCAATAAAGGCAGGCTGAGCAGCGGACTTGGAGGCAGTCTGGGGCGCGGCGGCGCCCTCCCCCAGCGGCGCGATCTCAAACAGCACACCGCGGACATCAAATGCCGCGGCAAGCTCCTCGCGCATCGCCGCTTGCTCGCGGGCAAGCAGCACGACAACCTCTCCCCCGTTGTTTGCCACGGCGGACAGCAGCTCGAGCAGGCTATACGTAAATGACGTGACGCCGCGCACGCAAACGGCGCGGGCGCACCCCGGCAGGTTGTCGGCCAAAGCGCCGGCCATAATGTCAGCCGCCTCGCAGGGCTCGACCATATCTCGACGGTCCAAACCGCGCGCATAGGCACACAAAAGTTCAAACACACGAGCCTCGGCGTCGCTTTTGGGCTTGGGCTTGCAAACGTTGTCGCAGCAACGCTCGGTGCCTGTCCCTGCCACACCCGGCAGCACATCGCGAGCCATACGCGCGAGCATACGCACCGTGCCCTGGCTGCGCGAAAGCGGCTGCAGGTCGGCGTCGTCGAGGCGCGCTACCATGTCCGAAAACAGCATCTGGCGCTGCAGGTTGTCGACGAAACCGCGCCCGTCGCCCAAAAGCTCCCAAAGCGAGCGAAGCCACGATGTAGGCGTCTTGTAGTCAATACCCAGCGAAACGCCGGCTTCCGCCGCATCATGACGGCACAGGTCGAGCTCGGCAAACGTTGGCGCCAGCAGCACGGCACGCCCGTGGCGGGCAATAAGGTCGGCAAGCAGCGCCGCCTCGGCATCGCTCAAATCCGCGCCGGCGTTGGTGGTATAGATTCGAACAGGCATGGTCCTCCACTCAAACCGTTCGCAATATTCAATGCTTCCATCCTACCCGCCCGCGCGGACAGATTTGCCCCACGCCAACAGATTTGACCCCTTGGAGACAGAGGAAAATGGATCACCGAGGAGGTCAGTCTAACCCAGCGATCCGTTTTCCTCCGTCCCCAAAGGATCAAAAAACCGCCCCCGAAGGGACGGTTCTGCGCAATTCGTTTTTACCGCTGGCCTACTCGCCATCCTCCAGCTTGATGAGGATCTTGCGATAGCCGCCGTACTCGCCGTTGAGTGCCTTGGACACGCGGCTCACCGTAGTGGACGAAGCGCCGGTGCGGGCCTGAACCTCAACATAAGGCTCGCCCTCATCCAGATAACGCGCAACCTGCAGACGTTGCGAAAGATCGCAGATCTCGCGCGGCGTGCAGATATCGGTCAAAAACGCCTGGATATCCTTCTCGTCATCCAAAAGACTAAATGCGTGGACCAGCTGCTTGACATCAGGCTTGTCAAACATGTTCTCGATATTCATCGATCACCGCCAAACCCGCCATAAGGCATCGAAGTTGATACTGACATCGGGCATCGTTCGCCCGTTCTATGCAATAGGGCAACGCCTGTGGCTTTTGCCCGTAGCAGTGTAGCACACCACCAAACTAAAGCGACAAGACTCTCTGCCAGCGGCACGTTTTTTAGGACGAACGCCGTTTTGAAACCGAATGCGCACGTAAGCTCCACGAATATCTGAGACAATGGGCGGCCGAACAAGGCGGCACACCCGAGCGGCCGTCCAAGCTGCCGCAGCAAACCGCTTCACGCGACACCGACGCACCCTGCGCAAGAAAGGATTCACACCATGCGCTTTATGCTTAACTGGCTCTTTACCTCGATCGCCATCGCGATTGCCACGTTCCTCGTCCCCGGCATCCAGCCCTTCGGTTTTGCCGAGGCCTGGGTCTGTTTCGCCTTCGTGGGACTGTTCCTGAACATCGTCGATTCGCTCGTCAAGCCGTTCCTGACGGTTATCTCGCTGCCGCTCACGATCATTACGCTGGGTATTTTTCAGCTCGTAGTCAACAGCTTTATGCTCGAGCTGGCCAGCTATCTGTCGGTCAATCTGCTGGGCGCGGGTATCTCCATCGCCAGCTTTGGATCGGCCTTTATGGGCAGCATCCTGGTGTCCATCATGCGCAGCATCCTCGACAGCATCGCCGAGGGCTAAAACGGCCATTCCGGCCGCGCCCGTCTCAACAGCCCAAAACGAAGGCCGCCCATCACAAAAATGGGCGGCCTTCTTATTTGCCAAGTCTCAAAGGGCGAGAGAATCTGCCATTTCCGCCCCGTCCCCAAATGGCAGGTGGGCTAGATCACGTAGTCGTAGCCTTCGTTGGGAGCGACAAGTTGATCGAGCGTCACACCGTCGAGGTAGTCGTTGATAAGCTTGTCCAGGTTCTTCCACACGTCGAGCGTGGGGCACTCGTCAGAGCGCGAACAACCCTTGCAGTCGCCATCCAGGCAGGCGACCGGCGCCAGGCTGCCCTCGGTCAGGCGCAAGATCTCGCCCACCGTGTACTGCTCGGGCGGGCGCGTGAGCACATAGCCGCCGCCCTTGCCGCGCATGCCCGAGAGCATGTTGGCGCGCACGAGCGTAGCCAGAATATTCTCGAGGTACTTCTCCGAAATCCCCTGGCGCGCCGCGATCTCTTTGAGCGGGATGCGACCGGCCGCCTGATGCTCGGCCAGGTCGACCATAACGCGTAGGGCATATCTGCCCTTTGTGGAAACCAACATATATATAGCTGCCTTTCGGTCTTTTAATTCGTAGAAATTCTAGCCGAAAAATTGGTTTTGAAAATACCTATTCCCGTCAAGATGGTTAATCGACTCGTAATAATCTTCTATTTCCTATTGCGTTACTAGGCTTTACTGTCTACTATGCTTGCCAACAGCAAAACGAACAACCTATAAGGTTTGTGGGTTTCGCTGCCACACACACCGTAAAACCACACGGTATCCAGTCATTTGAACACTTTGGAGGTTCACCATGAGCAATGTTTACACGTCCATCGATCAGCTTATCGGCCACACCCCGCTTCTGGAGCTCACCCACTTCGAGGCCGACGAGGACCTCAAGGCCCGTGTGCTCGTCAAATTGGAATACTTCAACCCCGCCGGGTCCGTCAAAGACCGCGTCGCCAAGAACATGATTGACGAGGCCGAGAAGGCCGGCAAGCTCGTGCGCGGTGGCGACTACACCATCATCGAGCCCACGAGCGGCAACACCGGCGTCGGCATCGCCTCGGTGGCGGCGGCCCGCGGCTACAAGGTGATCATCACTATGCCCGAGACCATGTCCGTCGAGCGCCGCAAGCTCATGCAGGCATACGGCGCACAGCTCGTGCTCACCGACGGCTCCAAGGGCATGAAGGGCGCTATCGCCAAGGCGGAGGAGCTGCAGAAGGAAACTCCCGACAGCATCATCGCCGGCCAGTTTGTGAACCCCGCGAACCCGGCCATTCACAAGGCCACGACCGGCCCCGAGATCTGGGACGACACCGACGGCAAGGTCGACATCTTCGTCGCCGGCGTCGGCACCGGCGGCACCGTGACCGGCGTGGGCGAGTTCCTCAAGGAGCAAAACCCCGAGATTCAGGTCGTCGCCGTCGAGCCCGCCACCTCCCCGGTGCTCTCTAAGGGCCAGGCCGGCCCGCACAAGATCCAGGGTATCGGTGCCGGCTTTGTGCCCGACGTCCTCGACACCCAGGTCTATGACGAGATCATCCCCGTCGAGAACGACGATGCCTTTGCCACCGGCCGCGCCGTGGGCCACAAGGAAGGCGTGCTCGTGGGCATTTCGTCCGGCGCCGCCGTCTGGGCCGCTCTGCAGCTGGCCAAGCGCCCCGAGAACGAAGGCAAGACCATCGTGGCGCTGCTCGCCGACACCGGCGAGCGCTACCTGTCCACGGCGCTCTTCCAGGACTAGAGCTTCTCGTTCTTAGAACGAGTCCAAGGCACGCCGGTCTCCCCTCTCTTCTGGCAGCCTGAGCTCATCCCAACAGGATGCCCCACGAGACGTCCGAACTTGCTACAATGTCTGCGGCGCGGAACCAGCCTCCCGCGCCGCTTTTCTTTTTTGGCCACATGCCACCAAGGAGAACCTCCTCATGCACAACAAGCGCGTGCTCGTCGCCATGAGCGGCGGCGTCGATTCCAGCGTGACCGCATATCTGCTCAAAAGCCAGGGCTACGAATGTGTCGGCGCCACCATGCGCCTCACCTGCCCCGCACCCGACCCCGCCACGGGCATGAGTAAGGTCGACCGCGACATCGCCGACGCAGAGGCCGTCGCCGAGCGCATAGGCATTCCCCACCATGTGCTCGACTTGCAGCAAACCTTCGACCGTAACGTAATCGAGCGCTTTGTGAACGCCTACCAGGAGGGGCTGACGCCCAATCCGTGCATTATCTGCAACCGCCACATTAAGTTTGGCGCGCTGCTCGATGCAGCGCTGGACATGGGCTGCGACTACATCGCCACGGGCCATTACGCCAAAACAAGCCAGGCGGCAGACGGCACCTGGCAGCTGCATCGCGGCGAGGACCCCAAAAAGGACCAGAGTTACTTTTTGTATTCGCTTACGCAGGAGCGTCTGACGCGCACGATTTTTCCGCTGGCGGGTCTGGACAAGGAGCGCGACGTGCGCCGGATTGCCGCCGAGCAGGGCTTCATCAACGCCAAGAAGGCCGAAAGCGAGGATATCTGCTTTATTCCAGACGGTAACTACGCGGGCTATATCGAGCGCCGCTGCGGACATCCCGCTGCACCGGGCGACATTGTGTGGCGCGACGGCAGCGTGGTCGGGCGCCACAACGGCGCGCTGCGTTACACCATCGGCCAGCGCAAAGGCCTGGGCGTCGCGATGGCGCATCCCGTGTACGTAACGGGTGTCGACGCCGTCAACAACACCGTGCATCTGGGCGAGGCCGAGGACCTGACGGCCACGGCGCTCACGGCCAACGACTGGATTTGGAGCTCCCCTGCCGACCACATGGAAGCCGAGCTGGATGCCGGCGGCATCCGCGTGGGCGCCAAGTACCGCTACCGACAGAAAGACCAGGCAGCGATCCTTACGCGCGGCGAAGACGGGCAAATGTTGCTGACCTTTGACGAGCCGCAGCGCGCCATCGCCCCCGGCCAGGCTGTCGTTATATACCGCGGCGACATCGTCCTGGGCGGCGGCACCGTGACCGGCGCACTTAAGTAGCCGCGGGTTTATCGCTGCACGTGTCGAAGTACCTCAACAGCGGCACCAACCTCGATTATGCGACGCTCGAGGCCGCGGCGGATGGCCTCGAGTCGACCCTCCGCCGTGGCCCATTCGCTCTGCGAAAGAATCTCGATCGCCTCATCAACAAATCCGTTGAGCCGCGATGAATCGAACCAATCGAGCAAATCCGCAAGCGCCAGCTGGACGGAAGGGTCGGGCCCAAACGGCTTAGCAGCAAACCCAAACTCGCCAGCCGCGAGCAAGACAGTTGGCACGTTATACCACAGACAGTTACCGCTATCGAACAGCGGTGCAGGCCTTATCTCCAGGGTATCGACATTGCGGATGATACCGAAGTTTCGCCAATGGCGGTCGCTGTTGGCCAAAAGGGCATCGCAGACAATCATCTGCGACATAGACCTTCTCACAGCGGCCTCATCGGCACCATGCTTGCCAAGGCAGCGACAGTATCGATCGTATGTCGAGTTTCCCCGCTGGCCACCAAGTGCGCCCTTAACGTAAACAGCCGGAACGTATTCCTCGCGGCCGTCAAGAAAATCCTCGCACAGGCACGCAGGGCCATCGAACATCCGCTCAACCGTATAAGGAACAAACTCGCCCTCCGACAGCAAGCGACGATGCAGAGCCGTTGCAACCGCCTCGTTAAAGGGCCGTTGGTCGTCCATGCCGCATCCCTTGACCAGAACGCGAACACCGTTGCGAATCATCCACGATTTAGGGAGCTCGCCCTCGGACGTGTTATCAGGATTTTTAAGACCGATGCCTTCCAGCCAACCCGAACGCTCTTCGGGTGCCGATCGCTCAAATTCGTTCTCAAAGTAATTGATGTTTTGCCATTTGAGTTCGGCGCAATCGGCCGGCCGCAGCCAATAGCAATCCGAAAGCGATAGGCCCAGGCACTGAACCGGCACCTCAATGCCACTGGCAATTCCCAGTTCACGATAGCGCGAGACGAGTCCGGGGCGGACGTCAGGCACCGACCGATGGCTCCACCACACGTTGAGCTCCCGTTTATTCACCGTAGGAGAAGAACTCGAGCACGTGCCAAACGGCATCCTCTGCGCATCGAGCACCTCGGCGATTTCGAAGGGAAACTCACGTGTCGGATCAAATGAGACATGCGCGACCTCATGGTCGGCCGACATCAGCGTAAACTTGCGCCCCACATCGGCCGCAGGACGGCGTCCACGTTTGCGGACCTTTTGATAAGCGAGCGCAGAATCATACTCAACCATCTTCCGTCCGCCCACAATATCGCACGCGAGCGTTCCCGATGCGGCAAGTTGCGATATGCGGGCTTTCGTAACGCCCAACAGGCGGGCGGCATCACCCATAGATAAGTACTCAGATGTATTCATATGCCGCATCACCTCGTTAAGTAATTTACGCGTTTAGTTAACATATTACATACATCATAATACTAAACGACCTAAGGCGAAAAAAGGCCCGAGAAATCGGGCCTTAGCGATTGGTCAGCCGAGTCGCAAACTACTTCCCTAGCGCTGGACGTAGGCGCGAACGAGCTCGTAGGTGTTGCGCACACCGTCGATGTGGCTGCGCTCGTAGTTGTGGCTCGCATACACGCCTGGGCCGATCAGGCCATGGCGAATGTCATAGCCGGCCGAAAGCGTGGCCTCGACGTCGGAACCGTAATGCGGGTACACGTCGATGGCGTAATCGAGCTTAAGCTCGCGCGCGATATTGGACAGCGTGGTCACCAGATCGTAGTTGTAGGGGCCACCCGAATCCTTGGCGCAGATCGACACCATGCGCTCGGTGCAGCCCAGGTCGTCACCCACGCAGCCCATGTCAACGCTGATCATCTCGCGCGTGTCGGCCGGCACGAAAGCGCCGCCGTGGCCGACCTCCTCGTACACGGTAAAGAGCAGGGACACCTTGCGCGAAAGCGACACCTCGCCGTCAGCAACGGCGCGGGCTAGACCCAGCAGAATCGCCGCCGACAGCTTGTCATCCAGAAAGCGGCTCTTAATGTAGCCGCTCTCCGTCACCGTGGTGCGCGGATCCATGGCGATGATATCGCCCGTCTGAATACCCAGCTCGAGCACATCATCCTTGCTATCAACGTTCTCGTCGAGCAGGATTTCCATGTTCTTCTCGATGGTCTTGACCGGTTCATCGGCCACGTGCGCCGAAGGCTCGGTATTGAGGACCACGCCCGTATACACATTGCCGTCACGCGTGTAGACGGTGCAGTTCTCGCCATCGGCCGTAGACCACTGATGCCCGCCGAGCGTCGTGGGACGCAAGCGACCATTGTCCTTAATGGAGCGCACCATGGCGCCCAGGGTATCGACATGGCTCGCCAGTACGAGCGGCTCACCCTCGCCACCAAGCTCAACCAACACGTTGCCCTTATTGGAACGCTCGGGCCCAAACCCCATCTCGCGCAACGTTTCCATCAGATAATCAGTCGCCGCACGGGTATAGCCCGTAGGCGACGCGATAGAAGTCAGCGCCTTCAACTGGTCAGTAATATAGGAGAGCGCCTCCTCTAGAGAAGCATCAACATTAGAAGCCATATGCATCCTTCCAAGTAAAACTAAGACCGAGTCCCGATTTTAACCGTTCTGCACGCGCAAAGCCCTGGGAGCCGATCAGCCCTCGGACGTCGGTGCGCCGACTTGAGCGCACGCGTGTCATTCAATCCTATTCTTGTATAAAGGATTTAGATTCATGCATAAAAATGAAGCATTTTTTTCTCTTGTGTTAGGGTACCCCACCTTGGACCGTGCAAAAAACGGAATATTCAACATCGCGGTGCCTGATAGCGCCATCGGGAGGCGGCAAAACCGACCGCCTCGTCCTGTATTTGGGGCACAACGCAGCTCAAAACGGACAGATCGTCCCTTCAACTTGGATTCCGCCGCTGAAACCGCTCGCCCACTACTACTTGGAACCGCAAAAATCGCATTTCAACTGTATGCAACTTACTCGACATGCTGAATACTCGCAAAAATGCACGCTTCCCTTACCCCCACCCGTTCACGGCACGTCCTCGCCGCCGCTCCAGAAGGTTTCCATGGGACAAAAGAGGCCCCGCCACGCAACGAGCGCAGCGGGGGCTTCCGACATGTCCGAGGACGATTGTGGGGCTAACGGGCAGGGGCCCGCCGAACCAAGTTAGGCAGCCGGGCAGATCTTCTTGAAGAGCTCGATGACGTCGCCGAGCGTCGCCTCGCGCGGGTTACCCGGGAAGCAGGCGTCAGCCATGGCGTCCTTGGCCAGGACCTCGATCTCGTCGGCCTTCATGGCCTCGCAGACATGCGGGATGTTCACGTCGGCGGAGAGCTGCTTGACGGCGGCGATGGCGGCGTCGGCAGCCTCGTCGGTGCTCATGCCCGTGGTGTCAACACCCATGGCAACGGCAACCTTGGCCAGGCGCTCAGCGCAAACCGGCTTGTTGAACTCCATGGCGATCGGCAGCAGCATGGCGCAAGCGACGCCGTGCGGAGTGTCGTAGTGGGCAGACAGGGTGTGAGCCATGGCATGGTCGATGCCCAGGCCGACGTTGGAGAAGCCCATGCCGGCGACATACTGGCCAAGAGCCATACCCTCGCGGCCGGAGCCGGGCTGACCAGACTTGGCCTCGGCAACGGAGTCGCGCAGGTTCTCGCTGATCAGCTTAATGGCCTCAAAGTGGAACATGTCGGAGAGCTCCCAAGCACCCTTGGTGGTGTAGCCCTCGATGGCGTGGGTCAGAGCATCCATGCCGGTAGAAGCGGTCAGGCCGGCGGGCATGGAAGCCATCATGTCGGGGTCGACGACGGCGACCTCAGGGGCGTCGTTGGTGTCGACGCACACGAACTTGCGGACCTTCTCGGGGTCGGTGATGACGTAGTTGATGGTCACCTCGGCGGCGGTACCGGCGGTCGTCGGCACAGCGATGGTGAACACGGCGTGGTTCTTGGTGGGAGCAACGCCCTCGAGGCTGCGGACATCGGCAAACTCGGGGTTGTTGATGATGATGCCAATGGCCTTTGCGGTGTCCATGGAGGAGCCACCACCGATGGTCACGATAGCGTCAGCCTCGGCGGCCTTGAAGGCCTCGACGCCGTCCTTGACGTTCTGGATAGTGGGGTTGGGCTTAATCTCGGAGTAGAGGCTCCAAGCGATGCCGGCGGCGTCGAGCTCGTCGGTCACCTTGGCGGTAACGCCAAACTTGACCAGGTCGGGATCGGAGCAGACGAAGATCTTCTTGTAGCCGCGACGCTGGAGCTCGCCGGGGATCTCCTTGATGGCGCCGGAACCATGATAAGAAATGGTATTGAGAACGAAACGATTAGCCATTGATAGCCTCCCATCGTGTGCAGGGCACCCATTACGCCCCGCGCTGCAAGTTCCATCCTAACGCTTTTGAAACAAAAAATGCATGAGAACGTCAAAAGTGTTAAAGCGTTTCAACATAATAACGGAGCCCCAGTCCTTCCCTCCCGACAGCAGCGAAGACTAGATTATAGGAGCAATCGCCCAAAGAATACGACCAACTCAGTCTATAAATTGTTTCTGTTTTAGCAATATATGTTTGACAATACGTTTATAAAAGGATACTTTATAGTAAATAAAATGTATGCAGCAAATAGCGTCATTCATTTTGTTAGAAATTGCCCATGCGGTTATTGCAGCTGCATGTACCGCAACGTACAGCGCAATTCTCCGCACGAAGTAGAAGACGGTTCCAATTCGATCGAGGCGATGACGCGTGATGGCTACTGGTCCTAAATCGAGCAAGACGGCTACAAACGAATATCGAATCTCAATTGAAGGTAATCCTTATCCGCATACTCTGGCTCTCATCAACCCAGCGGGAGACAACCTCAACATCAAAAGACATGGGTTCACGGGTCCACTAGGACAGCTATCGAGTCTTAAATATACCGTTTATGACGATGCGAATGAAAAACTCTTCACTGTCGTCGACGGTGGCTTTAGCAACATGCCCAGGGTTGCGCTCATCATCGAACACAAGGAAGTTGCGGTGTTCGATTATGGTCTAAACAGACTTGAGATGAAGTGCGTAACGAACATACCGAATTACGCAATAAAAGGTAACTTCCTATTTGGAGATTACGATATATTCAGCCAACAGGAAGTGAAGCTATCTTCAGTTATCGTCCTTCAATGTGATAAACAATCGTGCTTTAGCATACAGGTTTTGGATAAAGCCGAATTAGCCGCCGCAATTGGAATACCTACAGCCATTGCCCTTCTGAGGGCTCGGATTGAAGAGCATCTCGAATAAATCGCAAAAAGCAGTTCGTAACAACATTCAGGAGCTAGATAGTTTTTCTGGCTCCTGAATGTTGTTACGAACATGCGCCTTAGCGCTTAAGACTCGTGGTCTGCCAGTCAGCTACGATGCGGGCCCATTTCCTGTGCAAGTCGCGCTCGCGGTCGATGAACATGATGGCAAACGCGACAAACAGCAGCACGCTCGCCACGACGATGGCGTGCAGGCCTATGCGCTCAATACACCAGTTGCCCAGCACAGCGCCAAACACAAAGGTGAAGATCACGCCAAAGTATAGCAGGCCGTTTTCCAAAAAGCCGCGCTTGTGGGTGATGATGTAATCGTCCACGTTTTGCAGTGCATTGCGCAAGTTGCCGATGCACATGGTCGTAGCGATGCCGTGACCGTGGATCTTGCGGAAGCTCTCGACCTGCATGCCACAAGCAAACGAAGTGAGGCAGTTGGCGAGCAGGTTGTAACCGCCACCGGGGATAAAGCTCACGCCCAGCAAGATGACGGCTTCAAAGAACACCGTCACCTGGCGCCAGTGAATCACGCTGCCAAAACGCTCGTGTACCAGGTCGGCAAGCATAATGCCCACAGCAAACGAAACCACAGGGAAGAAGTAACGCCCCGCAAGCGCCCAATTGCCCTCCGAGATGCTCACGCCCACCAGCAGGATGTTGCCCGTCTGCGCGTTGGCGAAAACATGGTCGCGCCCAATGTACGAATACACATCCATAAAGCCACCGGCGAGCGCCAAGATGATGCCCAGCTCAATAGACTCCGATATCTGTTTGGCACGCTGCATCGTCGTGCATCCTCCTTGTTGACGACCCTCTCGTGCGTTGGCGGAGACATAGCCGCCGTTCATACTGTAACCCATTGACAACATGGCGTGCGCGCGAGACGGGTTCTCCAACGCGCAGATACACAGTCTGGAAACAAACGGCGGGCGCGGCACCGACACCCGAGACCTCGTGTACTCCACCAGTCTTTTTAGCCCCGTCCCAAAAAGACTGGTTACAATTACGTGCAGCATACAAACACCGGGAGGGATCGTGGCAAAAAAGCCTCAGCACGCTCAGAATAACCAGCGCAGTCAGCAGGGCAAACAGGGCCAGCAGCAAAAGCGCGGCGGTAAAGCGCAGGGCTCGCGCCCCGCGCATGTCCCGGCGACGCCCGCCCGCCCCTGGCGCCCGGGCCGCAACAAATTCCTCCCCGTCAGCCGCGCCGACATGGATGCGCGCGGTTGGGACCAGTGTGACTTTGTCTACATCTGCGGCGACGCCTACGTGGACCATCCCAGCTTTGGCATGGCCATCGTCAGCCGCGTGCTCGACGCGCACGGCTACAAAGTGGGCATTATCTGTCAGCCCGACTGGACCGACCCCGCCAGCATCACCGTGCTCGGCGAGCCGCGCCTGGGCTTTCTCGTCAGTGCCGGCAACATGGACTCCATGGTCAACCACTACTCGGTGACCAAGCATCGTCGCCACACCGATGCCTACACCCCTGGTGGCGAGGAGGGACACCGCCCCAACCGCGCCGTCACGGTCTACGGCAACCTCATCCGCCAAACGTTCAAGGACGCCCCCATCATCATCGGCGGCATCGAGGCGAGCCTGCGTCGTCTGGCCCACTACGACTACTGGCAGGACAAGCTCAAGCGCTCGGTACTGCTCGACTCGGGCGCCGACATCCTCATCTACGGCATGGGCGAGCACGCGATCGTCGAGATCGCCGACGCGCTCGACGCGGGACTGCCCGTCGATCAGATCACCTATATCAACGGCACCGTCTACCGTACCAACTCGCTCGACGAGGTCTACGACTACGACCTGCTGCCCAGCTGGGACGACCTTGCTGCCGACAAGCTCAACTACGCCCGCAGCTTTAACGTGCAGCAGCAGAACATGGATCCCATCACCGGGCATCGCCTGGTAGAACCCTACCCCAACAGCGTCTATGTGGTGCAAAACCCGCCGTCGGCGACACTCACCACCGACGAGATGGACGAGGTCGCCGAACTCCCCTACGCACGCGATTGGCACCCCGACTACGACGCCGCGGGCGGCGTGCCGGCCTTTGCCGAGATCAAGTTTTCCATCAGCTCTAACCGCGGCTGCTTTGGCGAGTGCTCGTTTTGCGCGCTCACCTTCCACCAGGGCCGCGTGCTGCAGATGCGCAGCCACGACTCGATCATGCGCGAGGCCGAGCTGCTCACGCGCGATCCCGAGTTTAAGGGCTACATCAACGACGTTGGCGGACCGACGGCTAACTTTAGCCGCCCGGCCTGTGACAAGCAGCTCAAGCACGGCGTGTGCAAGAACAAGCGCTGCCTGTGGCCGAGCGTGTGCAAGAACATGGTGGTCGACGAGAGCGGCTACACGCAGCTGTTGCGCGACCTGCGCCAGTTGCCGGGCGTCAAGAAGGTCTTCGTGCGCAGCGGCATCCGCTTTGACTACACCATGGCCGATGCCTCGGACGAGTTTTTGCGCGAGCTGCTGGAGCATCACGTTTCGGGCCAGCTGCGCGTAGCGCCCGAGCACGTGAGCGACGCGGTGCTGTCCGTGATGGGCAAGCCGAGCCGCGCCGTCTACGATGCGTTCTGCCGCAAATTTGAGCGCTTAAACCGTGAATACGGACTCAAGCAGTACGTGGTGCCGTATCTGATCTCGAGCCATCCCGGCTCGACGATGAAGGAAGCGGTGGAGCTTGCCGAGGCTGTGCGCGACATGGGCTACATGCCCGAGCAGGTGCAGGACTTCTACCCCACGCCGTCGACCATGTCGACCTGCATGTACTACACCGGCGTTGACCCGCGCACCATGCAGCCAATCTATGTGGCGCGCGACCCGCACGAGAAGGCTATGCAGCGCGCGCTCATCCAATATCGCAAGCCCGAGAACTACAAGCTCGTGCGCGAGGCACTGGAAAAGGCTGGCCGTCGCGATCTGATCGGCTACACCAAGCATTGCCTGATTCGCCCCGTGCCGCCACGCCCGGGCGAGACCTCTGCCGGCGGCGGGCATGGCACCGGCAAGAAGGGCGGCAAGGCCCACGGTGGCGCCGGCAAGGACCCCAAGGGCAGCAAGGGGCACGGCGGCATGTCGCGTGCGCAGAACACCGCCGGCCGCAACCGTGCAGCTCAGGGGCGTCAGGGCGCCAACGGAGGCGGCAGGCGCAACTAGCGCGGAAATGCGGTAGATGTGGTCGCAGCGCTCTGTTGGCACGCTTGGCGCAGTGAGTGCATCGCCTCTACCAGAATCGCGCCGGCGATGGCAACCGTAATTGCCACGTCGAGCGGCGTGTTCACAAACCACAGCAGGCCTATGAGATACGACCCGGCATTAAAGGCAAAGTGCAGCAGAATCGTATAGCGAAGCTTTCCGGTGGTCACGAGCACCCAACCAAAAATGATGCCCGCGGCACCCGCATAGCAGCCCTGCACCCAGTTCATGTGCATAAAACCGAAGATTGCCGCCTGCAGCACGACCGCCGCGGCGATACCCCGCGCGCTCGGGGCCGCCCAGGGTACCATGGCGCCGTCCTGCGCGCTCGCACGACGCCGGCGCTTCCAAAGTGGACGGCACTGCGGATTAAACGCTCGTAGCGAAAACTCAAAAACAATGCCGCGCACCAGCAACTCCTCGCAAAACGGAGCGCCGAGTACCGTAGTCAGGACGGTGAGATAGCTGGTGTCGCCCATGCCTGTTTCCTCGACAAGTTCGCTGTAGTCGGCCGCGGCCTCGGGCAACAGCGACAGCACGGCGTCGGTCACGTAGCCAACGACCACCTGCAGGGCAAGGCCGATCACGATAACGCAGACGATGCGCCTCCATGCTTTGCCTGCTCCCCCGCCAAGCGGGCGCTCGCCCTGCCAGCGCGCCATAAACGAGCGCGGCCACAAATAACGCCACCACAGCAGCGCCATCAAAAACGATGCCGTCTGCGCGGCAGCCTGAAGCAATTGAATATCGAGGTCGTCAATCGAAAAGCCCATGAACACCGATGCGACGCCCAGAGCGGAGAACAAAACCACGCTCAGGGCGATATCGGCAGCGACGACGCCAAAACAGGCAAGCGCCCAAACCAGCGCATTGAGCATGCCAACCTCCTCCCGACAGCTAGTCATTTAAGAACGTCCCCAACGACTAGTCATTGGGGACGTTCTTTAACGACCAGCCGTTGGGGACAGTCTTTGCCAAAGGCCCCGTTGGGCGAGATGTCGAACGGAAAGGTGCCGCAACGATTGAACGCGGCGATAAACATGCGGATGGCGTTGGACGGCGTGGTGCCCACGAGCTGGGTTGCCGCCGCGAAGGCTGCCTTCTCCTCGGGCAAGACCTTCGCGACAACCGGGGTCATGTGTTCTGCCATGGCGCTTCCTTTTTGAAACGACGGTGGTGCGGATAGATGCGGGCCACGCGGCTGGGCGACGGGCTGTGAAGGCAACCCGATTGGCCCGCATCCGGAGTTTGTTTCTGCGGCGTTGGTATTACTTGGTATCCCTAAGTATTACCCCTCAGATAGAATACCACACCCGACCCCATGGGGACGGAGGAAAACGAATCATTTTGTTGCTGAGTTAGTATTTAGAGCGTGATGATATCCGAGATATCGAGGGCCTGAGCATCGGCGGTGTCGTGCGTGGCAAGCAGGAGCATGCGGCCGTCGAGCAAGTCGAGCACAGCGTCGGCCGTCACATCGCGCGCGGCGGCATCCAGGCCGGCAAAGGGCTCGTCAAGAATCACCGCGCCGCCCGGGCACAGCAGGGCTCGAGCGATCTCGACGCGACGGCGCTGCCCGCCCGAAAGCTCGGCCACGCGAGCATGCACATCGACCCCCGGCACCAGCAAGCGCAACAGGGCCGCAGCACTCGAGGCGTCCACGCGTGCATCGGCGCACACCAGCACGTTATCCAGCGCCGAGGCGGACTCGACCAAGCGTGCATCCTGAAACACCATCGAGCACGGTGCGCACTCCCCTGCCGCAAGGGCAAGGAGCGTCGACTTACCCGCACCCGAGGCGCCCATCACACAGATACGCCCACCCGCGGGCACGTTGAGCACCAGTCCGTCGAGCGCCGGTGCCCAGGGCGCGCGATCGCCCACGGCAAGCGCAAGCTCCGCTGAAGTGCCATCGCCCGCAGCCCTCGCACGCCCGCGCAGCCCATGCCTATGCGCCCGCACGGCCGCACCCCACGCCACGGGCCCCGAAACCCGCAGCAGCCACACCAGCACGCGCTCACACGCCCACGAGGCGGCAACGACCAGCACGGTCCAAGCCAGCAGGTCGGCCGTCTCAATCAAAAGCTTCGCCTGATAGATGCGCTCACCCACGGTGCCCACCGCCATGCCGATCAGCTCGGCTGCCACACCGGCCTTCCAGCTCATGCCGATCACGGCACGCGCACACGAAAGCACAAACGGCAGGACTTCGCGCCAGGTGTGGGCGCAAAACAGTCGCCAGCCCCGCACGCCATGCAGGCGGAACATCTGCTTCAGCGGCTTATCCACTTGCGCCAAGCCCTCGACCAGCGAAAAATACACGCCTGGAAGCGCCATCAAAAAGACCGCGGCGATGCTCACGCGCGCCGACCCCAACCAAATGAGCAGCAGGACCACCACGCAGGCAACCGGTGTCGCCTTTACAAACGACAGCGCCGGAGCCACCAGGCGCGCAAACGCCCGAGACCGTGACGAAATCCCGGCAAGCACGCCGCCACACACCGCGGCAAACACCAGTCCGCCCAATATTCGCGCGCCCGAGCCCGCCAAAATCGCCCAGGTACCGCCATCGCACACCAGGCGCAGCAGCGCCAAGGCAACAGCACCCGGCCCCGGCAAGATCAGCGGCTGCGCTACCAACGCCGCCACCAGCACCCACACGGCAAGCCAAAAGGCGGCAACGGCACCTGCTGCCGCCACCGCCTTCATACGCTCTGTCATTTGTCGAGCAAACGCACGCACGAGCTACTCCATGTAGTAGAAATCGTCAGCCGGAAGCTTACCGCCCACGGCGCTCGCGTCCGCATCGGCCAGCACCTGTAGGTACCCACCGAGCGCCGCCTTCATATCTTTCCCCGTCTGGCACACGAGCATGCACCCGGGAATCGCCTTTTCGGCAATCGTGGCGTTATCGACGATACCCGCATCGACCACCGCCTGAGCCCAGTCCGCCGGTGCCGCGTTTACGGCCTCAACGCTCGCCGCATGGCAGCTTAAGAACTCCGCCACAGCCTCGGGATGCTCCTCGGCAAAGGCACGGCGCACCACGGTCACGCCCGTCAGCAAACGGGAGCCCGTGTCACCCGCGAGCTCGTCCCACACATCGGTCAGGCTCACCGGTGCCGACAGCTTGCCCTCGCTCTTGGCGATGGCAGCGGTCTTGAATGGCTCCGGCAGCACGCCCACGGAGGACGGGTCGGCAAGCAGGGCCGACAGCACCTCGGTGGGTTCGCTCTTAAACTCAAGCGCCACCTGGCCAGTCAGACCTGCGCGCTCCAGCAGGTAGTTCATGACGTACTCCGGCGTGGTGCCCTTGCCCGTCATATAGACGGTGCGGCCCGCCAGGTCGCCAAACGAGATCACGCCCGCGTCGCCCGTCACCACGCTCAGCACGCCGAGCGTATTGATGTCGATGACCTGCACCGCGCCCTCGGTCTTGTTGTAGAGCACGCTCGCCACGTTGGCGGGCACCAGGGCAATATCGACATCGCCCTGAATGACCTTGGGCACGATCTCGTCGGCTGCGGCGCTGATCGCAAAGTCGAACTCGTTGTCCGTCTCGCCGTCGGCCGCCTGGTCCATAAACTGCACCAGACCGATCGACGTCGGACCCTTGAGTGAGGCGACGTGCACCTCAACCGGCTCGACAGCGGCACCGTCGGCGGCAGACCCGGCAGCCGAGCCCGCAGCAGACCCGGCCCCCGCAGCTCCGCCACCACAGCCAACCAGCGCAAGCGACAGCGCACCCGCGGCAAGCGCCGAGGCAAACCCTCGGCGCGACAGCTCAACATGAAACGCGCACATCGTTAGCACTTCCCCTCGTTGGGCATCGACCAGGCGTGATGGTCGGTATGCAGCAACTCCTCGGCCAGCGGTGAGAGCGGCTCGCCCAAAAACTCGCTATAGCACGCCTGGACATCGGGATTCTCGTGCGAGAAGCGAATGTCCGCAGCGGCATCCAGGCCCCACAGCACCTGGCCGCGCTCAGCTGCCAGCTCGTAGCCGTCGTGGATGGGCTGACCGCCGCCGCCGACGCAGCCGCCCGGGCATGCCATGACCTCAACGAAGTCATAGCTCACGCGACTGTCGCGAATCGCGTCGAGCAGGCGGGCGGCGTTGCCCAGCCCGTGTGCCACGGCGACGCGAACCTTGGTGCCATCGATATCGGCCACGGCTTCCTTCCAGCCGTCCAGGCCGCGCACGTCGGTAAAGAAGTCGGCGTCGGGGTTCTTGCCCGTCACCAGGTAATAGGCCGAGCGCACGGCGGCCTCCATCACGCCGCCCGTGGCGCCAAAGATCACACCCGCGCCTGTGCCAAAGCCCAGCGGCGTATCGAGCGGCTCCTCGACCAGCGTGTCCACGCTCACGTGGCTCGCGCGGATCATGCGCACCATCTCGCGCACCGTCAGCGCAACGTCTACGTCGGGCATGCCGTCCTCGCCCACCATGCTCGGCAGTGCGCACTCGGCCTTCTTGGCCGTGCACGGCATCACGGACACCACAAACAGGCGCTCGGGCTCCACGCCCAGCACCTTGGCGTAATAGGTCTTGGCGATGGCGCCGAACATCTGCTGCGGCGACTTGGACGTGGACAGGCTGTCGACAAACTCCGGGTAGCGCGCCTTTACAAAGCGTACCCAGCCCGGGCAGCAGCTCGTGAACATAGACCAGCCGCGGCTATCGCCCTCGCCCTTGGCAGCGGCGCCCAGGCGCTCGAGCAGCTCGGAGCCCTCCTCCATAATGGTGAGGTCGGCCGAGAAATCGGTGTCGAACACGTACTCAAAGCCAACGCGGCGCAGCGCGCAAGCCAGGCGCTCGACGGTTGCCTCCTCGCGCGGAATGCCGAGCTCCTCGCCCCAGGCGCTGCGCACGGCAGGCGCGATCTGCACCAGCACGATCTTGTCCGGATCAGCGAGAGCGTCGAACACGGCCTCGGTATCGTCGCGCTCGCGCAGTGCGCCCGTCGGGCAATGCGTGATGCACTGGCCGCACGCGACGCAATCGGTCTTGCCGATCGGCGCGCGCCCGCGGGTACCCACGGCGGTATGCGTGGCGCGGTTGGTCAGGTCCCAAATCCCTAGGCCCTGCACGCTCTCGCACACCTTGATGCAGCGCATGCATTTAATGCACTTGTCGTTTTCGCGGATGATGGGAAAATCGAAATCCCAGCCCTCGCCCGCCAAATGCCTTTGATACGGCAGATAGAAAATGCCCAGATCGTTGGCGATGGTCTGCAGGTTGCAGTTGCCGCTGCGCACACAGCTCGCACACTGTGCGTCGTGCTGCGACAGGAGCAGTTGAACGTTAGTGCGACGGGCCTCGCGCGCCTTGGGGCTGTTGGTGTGGACCACCATGCCGTCGAGCACGTAGTTGTTGCAGGCGGCAACCAGTTGGTCGCAGCCCTCAACCTCGACCACGCACACGCGGCAGCCGCCGATCTCGTTCAGATCGCGCAGGTAGCACAGGGTGGGAATCTGGATGCCGACGGACTTGGCCGCGTCCAGGATCGTGGTGTGCTCGGGCACCACGACTTCGCAGTTATCGATAATGAGCCTGACCATGTTGTGCGCTCCGTTTTCGGTGTTGTCACTGACGGTGGTTTTGTTGGGCTCTACCATTCCAAGTTCCTCCCTCCGCGGAACGCGCCAAAGCCAAAGTGATCGCAACGCAGGCAGCGGCTCGCCTCCTGGCGCGCCTCCTGCTCGGTAAGACCTTGCTCGACCAGATTCCAATCGCGAATACGCTCGCCGGCCTCACGCTCGCCCAGCTCGCAGCGGCCGCACTCGTGCTTGCCCTTAAACTGGACGGTCGGCAGCTCGACTTCGAGTTTGATCTTATGATCAAAGCCCAGATAACGGTCGATATTTGCCGAGGCCACGCGGCCGGCATTGATGGCGCGAATGACGGTGGCGGGGCCGGTCTGGCAGTCGCCGCCGCTAAAGAGGCCATCGAAGTTGGGCACGGCGCCGTCCGAATCGGTGATGACGCAGCCCCACTTGCAAGCGATGCCCATGTCCTCAAACGGCTTGGAATCGATGTCCTGGCCAATCGCCACAAACACGCGCTCGCAGGGGATGATGCGTTCGGGCGTGGCAGCGGCACGCGGAGCCGGACGACCACGGCGGGGCTCGCCGATAATCTGCGGCTGTACGCGCAGGCCGCACACGAGACCGTCCTCACCCGTCTCGATGGCGAGCGGGGCCGTCAACTCCAGCACCTCGCAGCCCTCGGCCTGGGCGCCGGCGATCTCGGCGTCCTGGGCCGTCATGTCGCAGATGCGGCGGCGGTAGACGATGCTCACCTTCTCGGCACCGCAGCGCACGGCAGAGCGGGCCACGTCCATGGCAACGTTGCCGCCACCGATGACGCACACGCGCTGACCGCTCAGGTCGGGCAGCTCGTCGTCGCCGATGGCGCGCAGCATCTTGACGGCCGACTCCACGCCGGGCGCCTCTTCGCCCGGAAGGCTGAGCTTCTTGTCGTTGTGGGCACCGATGGCCAGGTAGACGGCATCGTACTCGTCACGCAGGCGGGCAAGTTCCTCGCCGTTGACGGAGTGATCGAGCTCCACGTCGATGCCGGCGCTCAAGATCCAGTCAATCTCGGCCTGCAGGCGCTCACGCGGCAGACGATAACTGGGAATACCGTAGCGTAGCATGCCACCCAGGTGGTGACGCTGCTCAAAAATCGTCACCTTATGGCCCATCACGGCCAGATAATAGGCGCAGGAGAGGCCAGCCGGGCCGCCGCCGACCACAGCGACACGCTTGCCGGTATTGTCCACGACATGCGGCTTGTGGTCGTTGAGGTCACTATGCTCGACGGCAAAACGCTTGAGGGCGAGGATGTTCATGGGGTCGTCGACCATGCCGCGGCGGCAGTGCATCTCGCAGGGATGCTCGCACACCAGGCCGCAGACGAGCGGCAGCGGGTTATTCTTGCGGATGACCTTGACGGCATCGGCATAGCGGCCGGCCTCGACGAGCGAAATGTACCCGGGGATGTCGACGTGCGCCGGGCAGCCCGAGACGCACGGAACGCGCGCCTCGCGATCAAAGCCGCAGGAATGCTCGCGGATGTGGTGCTCAAAGTCGTCGCGGAAGCCGCGAATGGCGGTGAGTGCCATGGCGCCCGCCTCGTAGCCGATGGCGCAGTCGCTCGAAAGGTAGATGGTGCGGGCCGTACGCTCGATGAGGTTGAGCGTGGAATCGTCGGCGCGTCCTTCGAGCACGTCGGCGAGCAGGTCGCTCAGCGCGCTCAGACCCACACGACAGGGCGTGCACTTGCCGCAGCTCTGGGTGGAGCACAGGTTGACGAGCGCCGCCGTAAACTCGACGGGGCACGGGGCAAGCGAGCTCACCGCCAGACGACGTCCAAGCGCATCATGCAGGTCGTCCATAACGGCCTGGGCGTGGCTGCGCTCCATTACATGCAGTCGTGCCATAAGATCCCCTCTCACATGGCAGCCCGGAGGCGAGGCCGGGCGAAAATGCTACATGCAACACACTGGCCTAATAAGTTGTTTGGCAACAACACAGTTCGGCAGGCGGTATAAAACGCGGCCCTCAGTGGTGCTAAACACCTTTACCGCAGATAAATGCCATATTTGATAAAACGCGTTACCAAATGACAATGCCCCGCCCACGCAATCACGTGGACGGGGCATTACTCAAGTTATGCGGGCAGCGGCCTTTTGCGCCAGCGGCCTTCTGTCTTTACTTAAGCTCGGGCCAGTAACCCTTGTTGGCCTCGATCATGTCGTCGAGAACTTCCTTGGCAACCTTCATCGAAGGCACGGTCTTGTTGAGCGTAAACGCCTTGAGCGCCTTCTCGTACGAACCCTCGATCGTGGCCTCGACCACAAGCTTCTCGGAGTTCAGCTGCTGCATCATGAGGCCCTGCTGGAACAGAGGAATGTTGTCGCGGCTGATGACCTCGGGGCCGTTCTTGCCAATGTAGGCAGGCAACTCGACCATGGCGTCGTAGGGCATGTTGGGGATAGCGCCCTTGTTCTCGCAAATGACCAGGAAGCGCTGCTTGGTGTCGTTCTTCAGAGCGATGGCCAGGTCGGCAATCCAGTCGCCGTGGCTACCCGCATAGAACGTGCTCTCGTCGATCTCGCCCGTCTTCTCGTAGTGATCGATACCATCAAAGAGGTTCTTCTCGCGCGTCTCCTCAACCTCGTTTGCACGGGTGCGCTCGGGGTTGGAATGCTCGACGAACTCCTTCTGCTGCAGGTAGTAGTTCAGATACGTGTTGGGCAGGTACTCCGGGAAGCACTCCATGATCTCGTACTCGCCCTTCCAGACGTAGTACCAGCTGCCCTTGGTGTGGCGGTTCTGCTCGGGGTGCTCGTCAGTGGCCTCCTCGGGCTTCTTTGCCATGAGCGAGCCCATGCCCTTGAGGTAGGAGTCGGGCAGCAGAATCTCATGCTCCTTGATGTACTCGCGCAGCTGCGGGAGCACCTCCTCGCCCTTGTGGCGGATCGAGGTGAACCAACCAAAGTGGTTGAGGCCAAAGTAATCGTACTCGACATCCTTCTTGTCGATATCGAGTGCGGCGCAAACCACGTCGATGATCGCGATCGGCATGTCGCAGATGTTGATGATGCGAGCGTTGGGACGCAGCACGCGGCAGCCCTCGGACACGATGGCAGCAGGGTTGGAGTAGTTGAGAATCCAGTAGTCCTTCTTAGCGTACTTCTCAACGTCATCGATCAGCTCGACCATGGGGAAGATGGTGCGCATGCCGTAGGCAAGGCCGCCGCAACCGCAGGTCTCCTGGCCCACGCAGCCGTGACGCAGCGGAATCTTCTCGTCCTGCTCGCGCATGGCGTAGCCGCCCACGCGCATCTGGGCAAACACGAAGCTGGCATCCGTAAAGGCAGTCTCCTTGTCGGTGGTCACCGTGAGCTTGATGTCCAGGCCGAGGTCCTCGTGCAGAATCCAGTCCACGAGCACGCCGATCTTGCGCTGGCGCTCCTCGTTGATGTCGTACAGACGAATCTCGTCAACGTCGAGCTCGTCCTTGCGCAGAGCGATGGACTTGACGATGCCGGGGGTAAAGGTGGATCCGCCACCACACAGAGTAATGATCATTGTTTACTGCTCCTTCTCAATTGCGTTTTCGACCTTGTCGCGCATCTCGGCAACCTTCATGCCAAAGATGATCTGGATATTGTTGCCGTTGCGGTTGATGCCGCTGTTGGGCACGTGGTTGATGAGGCTCTCATCGATGAGGTCCGGGTTCTTAACGTTCACGCGGAGACGCGTAAAGCAGTTCTCGAGCTCCTCGATGTTGTCCTTGCCGCCAAGACCTGCGACCAGGTCGGCAATACCTGCATCGACGCCCTCTGCGGGAGCTGCGGCAACAGCGCCCTGCTTCACCGCGACAGACGCGGCGGCCTCGCCCTCGGCAACGGACTCGGCGAGCTCGGACTCCTCCTCGCGACCAGGCGTGTGGAGGTTGAGCTTCTTAATAAGGAAGGTGAAGAGGAAGAAGTACAGCGCGGCGTTGACGACTCCGAGCACGAGCATCATCGGCCAGTTGGTCTTATCGACACCAAGAACCAGGTTGGAAACCACGATGTTGATGATGCCGCCTGCAGTCGAAGCGGGCACGGAGAGGACCTTGAGCAGGACCAGGAAGATGCCGGAAAGAACCGAGTGAACGACAAAGAGCACGGGAGCGGCAAAGACAAAGAGGAAGTCCATGGGCTCGGTGACACAGGAGAGCACGGCGGTGATGATCAGCGGGATGATAACGGCCTTGGTCTTATCCTTGTTCCCCTTGTAAGCGGTGAAGATAAAGGCGAGACCGATACCGATGTAGGGCCACAGGTTGTTGAAGGTGTAGCTGTTGAAATACGTGCTATCGGAGAAGGGCTGGCCCGTCATTGCCATCTCGGCAACACGGATGGGATAGGCGCCGGCGATAACCTGATCACCCAGCGTAAGGGTGCCACCCACATCGGAGAACTGGAACGGGGTGTAGATGAGGTGGTGCAGACCGGTGGGAACGAGCAGCTTGTTGAGCATGCCGTAGATAAACAGACCGATGTTGCCCGACTCCTTAATGATGCCGGCAACGGAGGAGATGGCGCCCTGAACCGGAGGCCAAACGATGCAGAAGCCAGCGCCCATGATCCAGGAGATGATGATCATGATCAGGAACGGGAAGCGAACGCCCGAGAACATCGAAAGGGCAATGGGGAACTGCTTGTTCGAGTACTTGTTGAACACAGCACCAGTGATGCAACCAAGAATGATGCCGCCGAACACGCCGGTATCGAGCACCTGAATGCCCATAACGGTGGCCTGGCCGGTTCCGGTAAGGCCGAGCATGCCGCTCGCTTCGGCAAGAGAGCCGGTGGCGTTGAGCACGATGTTGTTAGCCTGCAGGAACAGGAAGAACGACATCAGGGCGATCAGCGAAGCATGGCCCTTGTTCTTCTTTGCCATGGCGCCGGCGATGCCCACGCAGAACAGAATCGAGAGGTTGTTGATGATAAACATCAGCGACTGATAGACAACGGCGCCCACAAGCTGGAACGGGCCGGAGCCCAGCACGGGGACCACGGCGCAGATGGTCTTGTTGGTCAGAATGATGCCCACGATGAGCAGGATGCCGGCAACCGAGAGATACATCATCGGCTGAACGATCGACTTCGCGAACACCTCCAACGGCGCTTTGAAATTGAACTTCTTTTTTGCGGTCATAGCGGTACTCCCCTTCCTTTTCCGCAAATTGAGATAGGTGTGCCCTAGACAAGACCGTGAGCCTTGCCTTATATCAATCGATGTGTGGGCACGTTATGCCTAGAGACCAGGTTCTCCAAGCAGGTTAACAATGTGATATGCGAGATAACTCTTCTCGGCATCGGTAACGACAACGTTATAGGTAGACGCCAAGTGGTCGGCTATGGCGTCCGCGCACGAGAATGCGCACGGATACGCCGTTTCATCGATTCGGAACAGCGCATCGTCATTGATCTGCCCGGCCGCGGGGTCAAGCGCCCGCTGTGCGAAAAACTGCAGGTGGCGGACGAAACGCTCATAGGGCAACGAGGTGTCGTCGAGGGTCGCAGCGTAACGATCGGAAACAATCGCGAGTACGTCGCGAACAAGCTGGACCGAGATGATGAGACGGTCGGAGCGTTGCGGCATGGTGGCGTTGACGATATGCAGCGTAATAAAACCCTGCTCTTCTTCGCTCATCTGGATGCCCATATACTCCTTGATAATCTGCAGCGCACGGCCCGCAAGCGCATACTCCTTGCGATAGAACTGCTGGATCTCGAGCAGCAACGGATTCTCGCAGGGGACGCCCTTACGCTCGCGCTCCAAAGCAAGACTGATATGGTCTGCGAGAGCAATGAGAATCTTGTCGTTGATATCAACATTGAGCTCTCGACGGAGCATCTGAACAATGTCCTCGGAAATCACGAGGTTGACGGTGGGAATGGACTCCAAAAGATGTGCCAAGCGGTCAATCGTGCGCGAATCCTGAGAAGTGCCCTCCTGCAGCGCATAGGTCTTTTCGACCGATGCCTCATCGATAGCGTCGCCGGCATGGCGGCCAAAGCAGAGGCCTCGGCCGATGACGATGAGCTCGGAGCCATCGTCCGAAGTGACCATTGCGACGTTATTGTTGAAAACTCGCTTGATAACCACGGTACCCACCACAAGAATTTACTCGGAAAGCCAGACGACAGGCTCTTTAACAGTAACAGGGCCGGAAGCGTGCTCACGAAGAGTCGAGTTCTCCGAACGCTCGCACACGATAACGAAGACCGTGGGGTCGAAGCCAGCGGCGCGAACCGCGTCGAAATCGACCTCGACGAGGGGCTGGCCCGCGTCGACATGGTCACCCTGAGCAACAAGCGCATGGAAGCCCTTGCCCTCAAGTTTAACAGTGTCGATTCCGATATGCAGCATCACCTGAGCAGAGCTGTCGTCGGACATGATGCCCAGCGCGTGCTCAGTCGGAAACAGCGCCGCGACGGTGCCGGAAACAGGAGCGCACACCGTTCCCTCTTGGGGAACCACGGCAACGCCATCGCCCACGGCACGGCTGCTAAAAGCGGGATCATTGGTATTTTCTAGATGAACAAGCTCGCCGGAAACGGGAGCGAGGATTTCGAACTCGGAAGCTGCAGTCTTCTGCTCATCCGAACCGCCCATCAGGCGAGAAAAGAAACCCATGGTGGCATGTCCCTTCATAAATATAGCCCAACCAAAATCAAGCGAATGCATCCACAGAGACACACCCGTTCAAAGACTTTGGTTAGGCCCACGTCCGAGGGACTCGGTAACCTTCCGCATTTCTTTTTACGGGAGTTATTGTAGACAAGCCCAAAGCCAGAACAATCATTATGACCGGTGAGCGGTATTTTTTCTTCGATAAACGGTATTTAGGCGGCACTTAGAGGCGTTCCTTTCCCGCCGGCACCCAGGGGCGCTCCTTGCTCTGACACCTTTGCACCAAAAAGGGCCCCGAGCGTAGTTGCTCGGGGCCCTTAGTTCGCCTCGCTCTAGCGCGCGACGCGTATGTTACTTGCGCTTGCCGCCGCCGTCACCGGGACGGCGGGAGCTGCTGCCGCGCTTGCCGCCACGGCTGTTGCCGTAGCTGCCACGGTTATCGCGACCGCCGGCACGGCCGCCACGGGAGCCGGCCTGGTTGCCGCCACGACCACCACGATAGCCGCCGCGACGCTCTTCGCGGGTATCGTCGTAGTTGCGCCAGTCATCGCGACGATCGCGGCTGGCACGCGGGTCACGACGATCGCGCGACTCGTTAGAACGACCAGCGCCGCCGCGGCCGCCATTGCTGCGAGCACCCTCGCGACGCTCGCCGCCGCGGCTACCGCGCTCTTCAAAGCGCTTGCCGCCGCGGGACTCACCGCCACGGGCGCCTCGCTCACCGCGACCCTCGCCGCCGCGACGTTCATCACGGCCACTGCGCTCATCATCACGACCGGAACGACGGCGGTCGCCCGCACCGCGCTTGCCGCCGCGCGAACCACGGCCCTCGTCCTCGCGCTCAACACGGCGACGACCGCCGCGGTCCTCGTCCTCGCGGCGACGACGATGTGCCTCGCCCTGGAACTGCTTGGCACGACGCTCGGCACGGTTGCCGCGCGGGCCCTGCTCAACAGCACCAGCGCGCTCCTCGGCAGCCGCCTCGCGAGCCACGCTCTCAACAGCCTCGTCCACGCGAGCCTGAACGCCCTCGCGCACGCGGGTCTTGCCGCCGCGCTTGGGACGGCTCGGGCGCTCGCCGTCGCCACGACGCTCGTCGCGACCGCGGTTGGAACGACCAGCCACGTCGCCGTAATCGTCGCCGTTACGCTTGCCGTCGCGATGCGCCTGCTCAAGCTTCTTCTTGCTCTTGGACTTGCCGCGCTTGGTCTTCTTCTTCACCTTAAAGGCGGCAGGATCGCGCTCGGGATCGACGGCGGGCGGGTTGGGACCCACATGCAGTTCGCCGGCTTCGTAGATGTCGGCCGTCTTGTCCATGAGCTTCTCGATCTCAAAGAACTCATCGACGTCCTGCTCGGTCACAAACGTGATGGCCCAGCCCAGCTCACCGGCACGGCCCGTGCGGCCGATGCGGTGGATGTAATCGGTCGGCTCGGCCGGCACGTCAAAGTTCACGACGTAGCGCACATCGCTAATGTCGATGCCGCGGGCGAGCACGTCGGTCGCCACCAGCACGTCAACGGTGCCGTCGCGGAAGGCCGAAAGCGCGCGCTCGCGCTGGGCCTGGCTGCGGTTGCCGTGGATCGCGGCGGCCTTGATGCCCTTGCGCTCCAGACGACGGCAGCAGCTGTCAGCGCGGTGCTTGGTGCGCATAAAGACGATGGTGCGCTCCGGGCCCTCCTTTTTGAGGAACTCGGGCAGCAGGTTGTTCTTGGCCTCAATGGACACCGGGAACACAAACTGGTCGACGGTGTCGGCGGTCGACGTGGCAGGCGCGATCTCCACGCGGGCCGGATCGCTCACCAGGTCGGTGATCTCGCCCACGGCCTCCTCGTCGAGGGTCGCCGAGAACAGCAGCGTCTGGCGCTCGGCCGGCGTCTCGCGCACAATGCGACGGACGGCAGGCAAAAAGCCCATGTCGAGCATGCGGTCGGCCTCGTCCAGAACCAGCACCTTGACCTCGTTCAGGTGGCAGGCTCCCTGCTCGATCAGATCGACCAGACGGCCCGGCGTGGCGACCAGGATGTCGCAGCCGTACTTGAGCGCCGCGGTCTGGGGCTTGTAGCTCACGCCGCCCACGACGGTCACGGCAACATGGCCGGTGACGTCGGCGATTTTGCTCGCGACCTCGTCGATCTGCTGGGCAAGCTCGCGCGTAGGGGTGATGACGAGCATCACGGGGCCACGGCCGTTGCCCTCGGGCTTCTTGGCACCGCGACGGCGGTTGCGGCCGCCGCGCTCACGCACGGGTTTGGGCGGAGCAATGTGCTCCAGGTTGTTCATGGTCGGCAGCAAGAAGGCGGCCGTCTTGCCGGTGCCGGTCTGGGCGGCGGCAAGCAGGTCGCGACCCTCGAGCACCACGGGGATGGAGCCGGCCTGAACGGGCGTGGGCGCCGTGTAGCCCAGATTCTCGATAGCACGGAGCATCTCGTCCGAAAGCCCCAGCTCGTCAAAGGCGGGCAGGCTCTCGGTAGCGGACTCGACGGCTTGGGCGGCATTGGCCTCATCGGCAGCATCGAAGGCAGCCTGGGTCATGGCCTCGCGGGTCTCGTCCAGAATCTCGGCGTCGGTGACGTCGGATACAGAATTACGCATATGTTGTTGTTCCTTATCTGCACGCGCAATGGGCACGGCATGCGGCCGCGCGGGCGTGCTTGGTAGTGCGCTAATACATACAAAAACGGGTGCGCACAGAGAGGACGTTGCTCAGCACGCTGGCGATCGCTTTGGCAGCCCTATCACGCGCCGTCCAGACGCAGCAGCACTAAGCGATGGAGCAGATTCGCCGCGGGTTAGTATACCCGTGCTTCGCATGCCCCCACGTAAACCACAGATGACGGAGCGGACGAGGCGGGCCTGGGCCGATTGTCTCAATCTGTAACAGTTACGAGACAAAACCGGGTCTACACGTTACAGATTGAGACGAACTCAAACATCGCAAAACATAATCTCGATCTGTAACAGTTAGAGGTCATTTTCCCCGCTAGATGTTACAGATCGAGATGTTTGACATGAGCTGCCAACGATTGAGCAGCCACCCGCATCTGTAGCGAAATGTCATACATTTTCATCCCCACTGGACACCCCCAGGGGGTATGGGTGTATAGTATCGGCAGGTTAACAATTCCAACACCGAACTGCAGAAAGGAGAAACCATGGCTCAAGATAAGTTCGACGTGGGCGGCATGACATGCGCCGCCTGCCAGGCGCATGTGGATCGCGCCGTGAGCAAACTCGACGGCGTCCAAAGCGTCGCGGTCAACCTGCTCGCCGGTTCCATAATGGTCGACTACGACCCCGCGCAGGTCACCTCCGACGACATCTGCACCGCTGTCGACCGCGCGGGCTACTCGGCCTCGCCCATCAGCACGGGCACCGACGCTGTCCAAAGCGGAAGTGCGCAAGCCAGGTCCGGCGCCGCGCATATGGAGTCGCCGACCAAAAAGTTGGAGGCCGCCGCCTCTGCCATGCGCACCCGCCTCATCGTCTCGATCATCTTCCTCATCCCGCTGTTCTACATAGGCATGGGGCACATGCTCGGTTGGCCACTGCCCGGCGTCTTCACCGACCATGCCCACAGCATGACGCTCGCCCTCACCGAGCTCGTCCTGCTTATCCCCATCGTCTATGTCAACGACGCGTACTTTATCAACGGGTTTAAATCGCTCGCGCACGGCGCGCCCACCATGGACGCCCTTATTGCCGTGGGCGCCACCGCTTCCGTCGCCTGGTCGTTCTATGCCATGTTTATCATGGCCGACCAGCTGGCCGCCGGGCAAATCCACGAGGCCATGATGACGAGCATGGGCAACCTGTATTTTGAGAGTGCGGGCACGATCCTGTCGCTCGTCACCGTGGGCAAATACCTCGAGACACGCAGCAAATCCAAGACCGGCGGCGCCATCGAGGCGCTCATCGACCTGGCGCCCAAGAGCGCGACCGTCGTGGCAGAGGACGGCACCGAGACCACCGTCGACGTCGACAGCATCCTTCCCGGCCAGGTCCTGCGCGTACGCCCCGGAGAGTCCATCCCCGTCGATGGCGTGGTGCTCGAGGGCAGCTCGGCCGTGGACGAGAGCGCGCTCACCGGCGAGTCCATCCCCGTGGAAAAGACCGCCGGCGACACTGTCAACGCGGCCACGGTCAACCGCACGGGCTCGTTTACCTTCCGCGCCACGCGTGTGGGCGCCGACACGTCGCTCGCCAAGATTATCCAGCTCGTCGAGGACGCCAACGCCACCAAGGCGCCCATCGCCCGCATGGCCGACAAGGTCGCCGGCGTGTTCGTGCCCGTGGTGTTTGTAATCTCTGCCGTAACTTTTGTGGCGTGGATGGTGCTGACCGGAAGCATCAACGAAGCGCTTACCTCCGCCGTGGCTGTGCTGGTGATCAGTTGTCCGTGCGCGCTGGGCCTGGCCACGCCCGTCGCCATTATGGTTGGCACCGGCAAGGGCGCCGAGATGGGCATTCTGTTTAAGAGCGCCGAGGCGCTGGAGAACCTGCGCAGCGTGGGCACCGTGGTGCTCGATAAGACGGGCACCGTCACCCGCGGCAAGCCGGCTGTAACCGACATTGAGGTGGCCACGCGCACCGACGGCTCGCCCGCCATGAGCGAAAAGGCGCTGCTCAAGCTGGCCGCCGCGCTGGAGCGCTCGAGCGAGCACCCGCTGGCCGAGGCGATTATGGCCGAGTGCGAGGCGCGCGGAATTGTCGCGCGCATGGTCGAGGACTTTGCCGCCGTGCCCGGACGAGGCGTTACGGCACGCGAGGGGCAGAATGTCATCGCAGCCGGCAACGTGCGCCTGATGGACGAGTTGGGCGTTACCGTGCCCGCGGGTCTTGCCGAGCAGTTTGCCGCCGAGGGCAAGACACCGCTGTTCTTTGCCAAGAACGGCGAGCTTGTCGGTATCATCGCCGTGGCTGACGAGGTCAAAGAGACGAGCGCCGAGGCCATCGCCGCGCTCCGCAAGCTCGGCGTCGACGTGCGCATGCTCACCGGCGACAACCGCGTGACGGCCGAGGCCATCGCCCGCCGCGTGGGGCTGAGCAGCGAGCAGGTCATCGCCGACGTCCTCCCCGCCGACAAGGAGCGCCACGTGCGCGGGCTGCAGGATGCGGGCAGCAAGGTCGCCATGGTGGGCGACGGCATCAACGACTCCCCCGCCCTGGCGCGCGCCGACGTGGGCCTTGCGATCGGCACCGGCGCCGACATCGCCAAGGAGGGCGCCGACGTGGTACTCATGCGCAGCGATCTCATGGACGTCGCCCGTGCCATCGAGCTGTCACGTGCCACAATCCGCAACATCAAGCAGGACCTGTTCTGGGCGCTGTTCTACAACGGCATCGGCATTCCGCTGGCGGCGGGCGTGTTCTTCCCCCTCACCGGTTGGCAGCTCTCGCCGATGTTCGGCGCCGCGGCCATGAGCCTGTCGAGCGTGTGCGTCGTAAGCAATGCGCTGCGCCTGAAATCCTTTAAGCCCAAGACGGCGCACTGATGCACCCGACCTTGCCCCTCAAACCGTCGCTCGCGTACCCAAGTACGCTTCGCTCCTCTTTCGGGGCAATCTCGGGCACCTCAGCGCACCTTTAAGATGACGCTGTTCACGACTAAACTGTCAGATAATCTCAATCGATAAGGAGTACACCCATGCGATACACAATCAAGACTTCCGGCCTCATGTGCGGCCACTGCGACGCCACCGTCGAGACGGCGTTGCTCAACGTGGCCGGCGTGACCGACGCCGACGCCGATCACGAGACTCAGACCGTCCAGGTGGAGTGCGCCGACACCGTGACCGCCGAGCAGCTCGCCGCCGCTGTCGAGGGCGCCGGCGAGAAGTTCCATGCCCTGTCCGTAACCGCCGCTTAGCAGCTACCAGAGGCATTCGACCCCCCGACCAGAAACGAGGACTCCCCATGATGGCAGACCACAAATCGGTGACCCGCATGCTCAAGACGGCACGCGGTCAGATCGACGGCATCCTGCGGATGGTCGAGGAGGACCGCTACTGCGTCGATATTTCCACGCAGCTCATGGCCACACAGGCGCTCCTTGCGCGCATTAATGCCGACGTACTCAAGGCACATATCGAGGGCTGCGTGACTTCGGCAATCGAATCGGGCGACGAAGACCTCAAGGCCGCCAAGCTCGCCGAGATCGAGCGCGTCGTCGACAAGCTCTCCAAGTAATTGGGGCATTGGGGACAGACTTCTTTGCACCATCTTGGTGTATCGGGGATAGGTACGTTTGCACCACCTTGGTGCAGATTGACCTGTCCCCCTTGCTCTAAATCGGGTATAAAGGCGTGCAGCATATCGAACGAAAGGCAATTTGCATGAATGACTTTATGAAGGGCCGCAATGGTGCCGATGAACTCACCATCGTGATGGGTTTTGCCGGCATTGTCATCGCGATGATCGGATCGATAGCCCACATCCAGTGGCTCAGCTGGATTGCCATCGCCGTAATCGTGATTGGCGTGCTGCGCGGCCTGTCCAAAAACATCGATGCGCGTCGCAAGGAAAACGCTGCCTTTGTCGCCGCGACCGCGAACGTCCCCGGCTTGGGCAAGTTTGTCGCCAGCTTGGGCGGCGGCGCTGCAGCGGCCAGCACCTCGCGCGCGGCTGGAACGAGCAAGGAAGACTTTGAGCGCGCCAAGCGCACGGCCAAGAAGATGTGGAAGGGACGCAAGACCACGGCATACCTCAAGTGCCCCAACTGCGGCCAGATGCTCTCCGTCCCCAAGGGCAAAGGCAAGATCCGCGTCACCTGCCCCAAGTGCCACGCCAAGATGGAAACCCGCTCCTAGCGCCCGCACGCGGAACAAATTAATCAGGTCTGTTTGTCCCAAATCTTAAGTATTTGTTCGATAAAAAAGCCGAGGCCTCGTGTTGAGACCTCGGCTTTTTGTATGCGGCAACGGAGCTGCACCTTTGTCACATCTACGCCACACCGTCGCGGGCCAGCTCCTCAGCCAGCGCTTCGGCAGGCATGGCCATAATCGCGTCGAGCTCGGCGTCCACCTCGGGAATACGCTTCACCTTGAGCTTGCGTACCAGATCACCGCGACACATCACATGTATCGGCTCACGCAGAGCGCACAGGTCATCGAGCGGATTCTTGCGCGTCACCAGGATATCGGCGGCCTTGCCGCACTCGATTGTGCCGGTCTCGCCACCCAGCCCCAGCAGCTCGGCATTGACCTGCGTAGCCGTATGCAGCGCGAAGGCGTTGCTCACACCCACGTACTTGGCAAAATAGGCCACCTCACGCCACATGTCGTACTGCGTCACGAACGGGCAGCTTGAGTCCGTGCCCAAGCCTACCTTAACGCCGGCATCCAGCGCCGCACGAGCACTCTCGATAATGCCCGAGCACACGATGTCGCCGTTCTTCTTTTGCGTATCGGTCGAATGGGTCTTTTCCGGGTCGAGCAATACAAACGGCAGCGCCGGGCTGATCGTGCAGGTAACGCTGGGCGCACGTCCCTCGAGCTGCGTGCCCGCGGCGCCGCGGTACAGCTCCAGGATCTCGGGTGTCAACGGAGCGCCGTGCTCGATCGTATCGACGCCGGCCTCAAGCGCGGCCTTCACGCCCTCGGTGCTCTCGACATGAGCCATAACCGGCAGGCCCACCTCGTGCGCCGCCTTGCACGCCGCTGCGGCAACCTCCGCCGGCATACGCAGCACGCCCGGCTCGCCTACTTCGGTCGCGTCGAACACGCCGCCCGTCACGAACAGCTTGATGACATCGGCACCGCGCGCATACAGGTCTCGCACCTGCTCGGCTGCCTCGACGGGGCTGTTGGCCACCTGGGCGAACAAGCCCGCGCCATGGCCGCCCGGCACCGTGACGCCCGTTCCCGGCGCTACCAGGTGCGGACCCTGATACTTGCCGGCGTCGATAGCGTCGCGCACGGCAATGTCGGCAAACAACGGGTCGCCCGCGCCGCGCACCGTGGTCACGCCACTTGCCAGCTGCTGCTGGGCACTGCCCTTGAGGATGCGGCGGACGATGGCACGGCCCACGGGATTATCGAGTTTCTTCATCAGCGCTCCCGCAGCGCCGGGCGAGACAGGCTTGCCCGAGCCGCACAGGTGCACGTGCATATTGATGAGACCGGGCATGAGATACGCACCACCCAGGTCGATAACCTCGGCACCCGCGGGCGCCTGCGCCACAGCACTCGGCCCCATCCAGGTGATGACGCCGCGCTCAACAGTCACGGCCATATCGGGTTGCGGCTCCATATGCTCCGAACCATCCAGAACGGTCGCATTGATAAACAATGTGGGACGATCGGCAGATGCCATATCGAGCTCCTCCCTCACGATTAACTTGAACATTTGTCCATTATCACCCAATGCAGCGACCTAAAGTCGAGCATATCGGTTAACGGAGGGACGAGAGAGATGTGAGGGCAAACGGAGACAGCGTGGCGATACTTCGGCCGTGCTGACGAAACACCTCAATCTGTAACAGTTAGGCCGCCCCCCAGGCCGTTAAACGTTACACATCGAGACTTATCAGCAGCTCCTACTCCCACTCCTGCTCGTAGATGTTGAGCGACTTTACGTACCGCCCCTGGGCGCCCATGATGTCGCGGACCAGACGCAAGAAGAAGCTGATGCACGAGGTGTCAAAGCCGTCCTGCAGGTCCTCCGGATGCACCGCACCCGGCCCATCGACCGCCGTATCGCTCAGCCGCGCGATGTCATACAGGTAGAGCTGTCCCGCCGTAAGCCAGACATCGTCGACGCAGGCGAGGCGCACCGCAATCGCGCCGTCACTCCAGTGCTCCTTCTGCACGATATGCGGATCGTAGACATCAAAGCGATGATCGGTGCGTGTGTCCTTCAGCGCAACCATGCCGTTCGCAGGATCCTTGTCCAAAATGCCAAAGCGCGAGAAATACTGCGTGTCGCGTACCTGCTCGAGCCGCTTGAGCGAGGCAGGCGAAAGCGATGCCGGCGGCTCGTCAACATACAGCTCGAGCAGCGTCTTGCCATGGCGATAGGGGCGCTCGAAGAGCAGCCAATCGGTAAATGCCATGTTGTAGGCCATGATTTCGTTTTGCGAAGGCTCGGTGCAATAGCTGAGCCACGGGTCGACAATGATCTCGAACTGTTCGCGCGCCGGCTCCAAAAACTGGAACTTCCGCAGCATCCAAAAATGGGCCATGTCGGCAATATCGTTGCCGACGGCTTCGGCTAGCCCTGCTCGGTCAAAAGCGTGGTCAGTCATGGCATCCTCCTCAAACTGATGGACCTCAATTTGAGCTTACGAGGAAGGTGGGCAGCCACGACCAGCGCGGGCAAAATAGGCCTCCGACTGCAAACCAGATACTGACCAAACACTTGACGAAAAGCTTGATCGAAAATGCGCACCGCAACAAAACCGCAGGTAGACATAGACGGCCAACCCGCCCTTTTGAGCCAGATGCCCGCAGCCACCACAGAAACAACAGGTGACCACAGCCCGAGAAGTCGACAAATGAACATCCGTACGTCGACAAACGAGCAAACTGCTCGCAAAGAGTGTCCCCAGCGACTAGACAAAAAAATGGCTAGTCATTGGGGACGTTCTTAAATGACTACTTTACAGCTCCAGCGCCTCGGCGACTTCGGCTGCGCAGGCCAGGGCATCGGCCATGGCACTCACCACGAGCGAGCTGCCGTTGCGGGCATCACCCGCCACATACACCGGCGCGGCATCCGCGGCGACACCCTCCGTGCGAGCCGCGAGATGCGAGCCCTCAGCAGCCATCACCGGCAGCGGACGACCAGCGGTGGCAACAGGCACGCTCACCGCATCGAACACGCCGTGCTCCGGACCCGTAAAGCCGCAGGCGATGAGCACCAGCTGCGCCGGCACCTCGTGCTCGGAGCCCGCGATGCGCTCGGGCTTTCCCGCCGACCAGTCCAGATCGACCACGCGCAGGCCCGCGGCCGCGCCCTTCTTGTCCAGCAGCACCTCGAGTGTATCCACGGCCCAGGTACGCATCTCGCCACCCATTGCAGCGATAGCCTCCTGCTGGCCGTAATCGGTCTTCTTAACGTTGGGCCACTGCGGCCAGGGGTTGCCTGCCGCGCGCTTATCGGGCGCAGCCGGCAAGAACTCAAACTGGCGCACGCTGCGCGCGCCCTGACGCACCGCGGTACCCACGCAGTCGTTGCCGGTATCGCCGCCGCCAATGACCACAACGTCCAGGCCACGCGCATCGACCGCGAGCTCGCCGCCGTCGAGAACCGACACGGTCGAAGCCGTCAGATAGTCCACGGCGTACACCACGCCCGGGGCGTCCACGTTCGTAGCCGAAAGACCGCGCGGGGCACGGGCGCCAGCAGCCACCACCACAGCGTCAAAGCCGTTGAGCTTGGCCGCCACCGCAGGGTCCGTCACGTCGGCGCCCAGCTCGAACACAATACCCAGCTCGCGCATGAGCGCCACACGACGCTCGACCACAGACTTCTCGAGCTTCATGTTGGGAATGCCGTACATGAGTAGGCCGCCGGGGCGGTCGTCGCGCTCAAACACCGTCACGCGGGCACCGCGACGTGCAAGCTCCCATGCTGCCACCAGGCCAGCCGGGCCGGAACCAACCACGGCGACCGAGGGCGCGTCCTCCCCTGCCGGCTCAAAGCGACGTGGGCCGCCGTTGGCCCACTCATGGTCGCTGATCGCACGCTCGTTATCGTGAATCGTCGTGGGTTGGCCGTCGACCGAGCCCAGGTTGCACGCGGCCTCGCACAGTGCCGGGCACACGCGGCTCGTGAACTCAGGCATGGGCGAGGTGAGCGACAGGCGCTCGGCAGCCTCATCCCAGCGGCCGCGGTACACCAGCTCGTTCCACTCGGGAATCAAGTTGTGCAGCGGGCAGCCGCTCGGACGTGCCTTGCCAAAGCTCGCGCCCATCTGGCAAAACGCCACGCCGCACATCATGCAGCGGCTCGCCTGGGCGCGACGTGCGTCGTCATCGAGCTCCACATACAGGGGATCAAAATCATGACTGCGCTCCTCCACGGGACGCAGCTCGTGGACCACGCGGTCGATATCAAGAAAAGCACCGGGCTTACCCATGGCACTTACGCCTCCTTCTTGGTCGAAGCAACAGGGCTGGCAGCCACGGACGCAGCGCCCGCAGCACCGCCCGCAGCATCGAAGCGAGCGACATCCGCAGCGCTCGCGCGACCGGTCACGATGTCAAACGCCAGCTCCTCTGCCTGCGCATGCGTCTTGCCGACGGCCTCGGCGGCGGCGACAATCGCCAGCACACGCTCGTACTCGGTCGGAATGACCTTCACGAAGTGCTTGCTCATCGTCTCAAAGCTGTAGAGCAGCTTGATGCCGCGCGGGCTCTGCGTCGCGTCCACGTGCTCTTGGATGAGCTCACGAATCTGTGCCAGCTCGCCGACCGTCGGGGCCTTGAGCTCCACGCTCTCGTGGTTCACGCGGGCACTGAGCGTGCCATACTGGTCAAAGACATAGGCCACGCCACCCGTCATACCGGCGGCGAAGTTCTGCCCGACCTCGCCCAAGATGAGCGCCAGACCGCCTGTCATGTACTCGCAGCCATGGTTGCCGCAGCCCTCGACCACCACGGTGGCACCGGAGTTGCGCACGCCAAAGCGCTGGCCTGCCAGACCGTTAATGAAGCCGCGGCCGCTCGTGGCGCCAAAGAACGCAACGTTGCCCACGATGATGTTCTCGTCGAACTTGTAGGTCGCATGCGGGTTGGGGCGCACCGACACCTCGCCGCCCGAAAGGCCCTTTCCAAAGTAGTCGTTGGCGTCGCCGCACACGTTGAGCGTAATGCCGCGCGGCAGGAACGCGCCAAAGCTCTGACCGGCCGAACCATCGCAATCGACGGTGATGGAGCCGACGGGCAAGCCCTCGGGATGTGCCTTGGTCACCGCGTTGCCCAAGATGGTGCCCACGCAACGGTTGACGTTAGCGATATCGGCGCGGAAGCGAATCGGACGCAGGTGCGCACGGGCATCGGCCGTATAGGGCACGAACAACGTGGAGTCGAGCGTCTTGTCGAGCTCGCTGTCGGCAGCCATCTGCGGCAGGAAGTGACGACCGTCGGCACCCGGGATATGGGCACCAAACTCGCAGGTCGCGCTCGCCAGCACGGGCGACAGATCGAGCAGGTTGGCCTTGCGGTTGCCCGGGACCTCGATCTGGCGCAAGCACTCGGGGTGGCCGACCATCTCGTCGACGGTGCGGAAACCCAGGCTCGCCATAACCTCGCGCAGCTGCTCGGCCACAAAGAGCATAAAGTGCTCAACGTGCTCGGGCTTACCGCGGAAGCCGTGACGCAGGCGGCAGTTTTGCGTGGCGATGCCGGCCGGGCAGGTATCCTGCTGACAGTCACGCTGCATGAGGCAACCCATGGAGATGAGCGGCATGGTCGCAAAGCCAAACTCCTCGGCGCCCAGCAAGCAGGCGACGGCGACATCGGTGCCGTCCATGAGCTTGCCGTCGGCCTCGAGCACCACGCGCGAGCGCAGGCCGTTTTGCAGCAGCGTCTGTTGAGCCTCGGCAAGACCGAGCTCCAGCGGCAGACCGGCGTGCCAGATAGAGTCGCGCGCAGCGGCACCCGAGCCGCCGTTGTGGCCGCTGATCAAGATCTTGTCGGCAGCACCCTTGGCCACGCCGGTGGCGATGGTGCCGACGCCCGCCTCACTGACCAGCTTGACCGACACGCGCGCGCCGGGGTTGGCGTTCTTAAGGTCAAAGATCAGCTCTGCCAGGTCCTCGATGGAGTAGATGTCGTGGTGCGGCGGAGGCGAGATCAGGCCGATGCCGGGAGTGGACTGACGGACCTCGGCAATCCAAGGGTAGACCTTCTTGCCGGGCAGGTGGCCGCCCTCGCCGGGCTTGGCGCCCTGGGCCATCTTAATCTGAATCTCAAAGGCGCTGCACAGATAGCGGCTCGTCACGCCAAAGCGCGCACTTGCCACCTGCTTGATCGCGGAGTTCTTGGAGTCGCCGTTGGCCAGCGGGGTCTCGCGACGCGGGTCCTCGCCGCCCTCGCCTGAGTTGGAACGGCCATGCAGACGGTTCATAGCGATAGCCATGCACTCGTGCGCCTCTTTGCTGATGGAGCCGTACGACATGGCGCCGGTGTTAAAGCGGCGGACGATGTTGAGCGCGGGCTCGACCTCGTCGAGTGCCACCGGGGTGCGGCCGCTGGCATCAAAGTCGAGCAAGTCGCGCAGGCGCACGGCACGGCCGGTACGGTGCAGACGGGCGCTGTACTCCTTAAAGGTGTCGTAGCTGTCCTCACGGCAGGCGGTCTGCAGCAGGTAGACGGTCTGGGGGTCGATGAGGTGTTCCTCGCCGCCGAGCGGGCGCCACTTGGTCAGACCCAGCGTAGGCAGCTGATCGGGAGCCGGGCTCTTAAGGATGGCGAGCGCGGCGTCGTAGCGCTCGTTTTGCTCGCGCTCAACGTCCTCGACACCCATACCACCCACACGGCTCACCGTGCCGGCGAAGTACGCGTTGACGAACTCCGGCGTAAAGCCCACGGCCTCGAAGATCTGCGCCGAATGGTAGCTCTGCACTGTGGAGATGCCCATCTTGGACATGATGGAGACGATGCCGGCGGTCGCAGCCTTGTTGTAGTTGGCGATGCCCTGCTCGGCCGTCACGTCCAGGTCGCCGCGTGCCGCCAGATCGCGGATGCACGCATGTGCGTTGTACGGATAGATGCCGCTCGCGGAGTAGCCCACCAGCGCCGCAAAGTCGTGCGGGGACACGGCGTCGCCACACTCCACCACGATGTCGGCGAAGGTACGCACGCCGGCGCGGATCAGGTGGTTGTGCACGCATCCCACGGCGAGCAGTGACGGCACAGGGACCTCGCCCGCCGCAGCACGGTCGCTCAGCACCACGATGTTCACGCCATCGCGGACCGCAGCCTCGACGTCCTCGGCAAGCTGCTTGAGCCCAGCCTGCAGCGCGCCCTCGCCGGCATCGCGGCGGTAGACGGCACGGAAGCGGCGGGTCTTAAAGCCCACGCGGTCGATGGCGCAGATGCGGTCAAACTCCTCCTCGCTCAGCAGCGGACGCTCCAGGCGCACCAGCTGGCAGGCCGTACGGGAATCCTCAAGCAGGTTGCCGTGGTTGCCCAGGTAGAGCGTGGTCGAAGTTACCATATGCTCACGCAGGGCATCGATCGGAGGATTCGTGACCTGAGCGAACAACTGATAGAAGTAGTCAAAGAACGAGCGCGTCTTCTTGGACAGGCAGGCCAGCGGTGCGTCGATGCCCATCGAGGCGAGTGGGGCCTTGCCCTGCTGGGCCATGGGACGCACGACCTCGTCGACGTCATCCCAGTGGTAGCCGAGCTTGGCCATACGCACGGCGGCGGGCACCTCGGCGTCCTCGGCGGGCGCGGGCGCGGCGGACTCATCGAGCGCGTCGACGGCCAGCGTCTCCTCGGCAATCCAGTCGTGGTAGGGCTTCTCCTTGGCATAGCGGGCGCGCAGCTCGTCGTTGTAGATCACGCGGCCGCGGGCAAAATCGACCTCGAGCATCTGGCCCGGTCCCAGGCAGCCGCTCGTCAGGATGTTCTCGGGGCGCACCTCGATGGTGCCCACTTCGCTTGCCAGCATAAAGCGGCCATCGCGCGTCACGTAGTAGCGGGCGGGGCGCAAGCCGTTGCGGTCGAGGGCGGCGCCCAGCGTGCGACCGTCGGTAAAGGCGATGGCCGCCGGGCCGTCCCAGGGCTCCATGAGCATGGACTGGTAGGCGTCGTAGGCGCGGCGCTCCTCGCTCAGACCGTCGTTGTGGTCCCACGGCTCAGGCAGCAGCATGGACGCAGCGCGCGTAAGCGGGCGACCGTTCATAACCAAAAACTCGAGCACGTTGTCCAAAATCGCCGAGTCGGAACCCTCGCGGTTGATGATGGGCATCACGCGCTCAAGATCGTGCTGCAGCACGGGGCTGTACAGGTTGGGCTCGCGGGCGCGAATCCAGTTGACGTTGCCCTTGAGGGTGTTGATCTCGCCGTTGTGGATGATAAAACGGTTGGGGTGCGCACGCTCCCAGCTGGGCGTGGTGTTGGTGGAGTAGCGCGAGTGGACGAGCGCAACGGCCGTCTTGACAGCGGCGTCGTTGAGATCGATGAAGAAGCGGCGCATCTGCGTGGCGACGAGCATGCCCTTGTACACGATAGTGCGCGAGCTCATGGAGCAGACGTAGAAGATCTTGTCGCGCAGGGCAAACTCGGCATCGGCCTTCTTCTCGATAGTGCGACGGCACACGTACAGGCGGCGCTCGAAGGCGTCACCCGCCGGCGTATCGTCGGGGCGGCCCAGAAAGGCTTGCAGAATGGTGGGCATGCAGGCGCGTGCCGTCTCGCCCAGGTCGTGCGGGTCGACGGGCACCTCGCGCCAAAAGAGCAGCGGCACGCCGGCCTCGGCGCAGCCCTCCTCAAACACGCGACGGGCATCCTCTACGCCCTTGTCGTCCTGCGGAAAGAACAGCATGGCCACGCCATAGTCGCCCTCTGCCGGCAGAATCTGGCCGCACTTTTGAGCCTCTTTGCGAAAAAAGTGATGCGGAACCTGGAACAGGATACCGGCACCGTCGCCGGTGTTCTTCTCGAGTCCCGTGCCGCCGCGGTGCTCCAAGTTGACCAGAATGGACAGCGCGTCGTCCAGAATCTGGTGATGGCGCTCACCGTTGATATCGGCAAGTGCGCCGATGCCACATGCATCGTGGTCGAATTCGGGGCGATAAAGGCCCTGCTGCTGAGCGGAATCTGCCTGCATCGCGATCCTCCCCTAGATATTTAGACAGTCAGTTGAATAGGCATAGTAGGAGCATCGCCGGCCCGTTGTGTTTCCCGCCCGTTTCGAAACAATCGCGTAACGCACACCTTACGAGTGGGCACCGCCGACCTCAAGGGCGGCAACAAGGCGCCCAAGTTCGGCTTGTAAGCTCACCGCTTCAAACATCTCAATCTGTAACAGGAGGAACCGATTTTGGCGCCTAGATGTTACAGATTGAGATTTTCTGCGGGACGGTTTTGGTTTGTCTCGATCTGTAACACGAAGGGTCGGTTTTGGCGGCAAACTGTTACAGATCGAGACATTTCGGCAGCCCCCTTTCACCATCCCATTCAAATACAACAATTTTGTTAGTCTTGGTTAACTTTTAAGCTTAAAACGGGTATCCTTTGCGGCGTCAAGCAAACGGCACACAGGAGCGCACCATGCTCAACCATCTCAAACAACACTTTGGCTCCCGACGCACCGGTGGTCACGGAGGCCTAGACATTGCGCGGCATATCGGCCCCGGGCTGCTCGTGACCGTCGGCTTTATCGACCCGGGCAACTGGGCCTCCAATATGGCCGCGGGCTCGCAGTTTGGCTACGCGCTGCTGTGGATCGTCACGCTGTCCACGATTATGCTCATCGTGCTGCAGCACAACGCGGCGCACCTGGGTATCGCCACGGGCGCCTGCCTTGCCGAGGCCACGACACGTTACCTCCCCCGCTTCGTCGGGCGTACGGTGCTCGCCAGTGCCTATCTCGCGACCATCGCCACCGCCATGGCCGAAGTCCTGGGCGGCGCGATTGCCCTTCAAATGCTCTTTGGGCTGCCCGTGCGCGCGGGCTGCGTCATCGTGGCGGCAGTATCGATGGCGATGCTCATGACGAGCTCCTACAAGCGCGCCGAACGCTGGATCATCGCCTTCGTGGGTGTGGTGGGACTCTCGTTTTTAGCAGAGCTCGCGCTGGTCAAAGTCGACTGGCCGCAAGCAACCGCAAGCTGGATCATCCCCAGCATGCCTGCCGACTCGGCAACGATTATCGTGAGTGTCCTGGGTGCGGTCGTTATGCCACACAACCTTTTTCTGCACTCCGAGGTCATCCAATCCATGCACTTCGAAGGCCAAGGCGAGCAAGTTATCGAAGAACGTCTGCACTACGAGCTCTTCGACACGCTCTTTTCGATGGGCGTGGGCTGGGCAATCAACTCGGCCATGGTCATCCTGGCCGCAACGACCTTCTTTGCGCACGGCATGGTCGTAGACGACCTCGCCGTCGCAGCGGCCACGCTCTCCCCCATCTTGGGCCCGGCGAGCTCGACCATCTTTGCGGTAGCGCTGCTGTTCGCGGGACTATCGAGTAGTGTGACGGCGGGTATGGCGGCGGGCACCATCACCGCGGGCATGTTCGACGAGGAATACGACATACACGACCGACATTCCTCGATCGGGGTGGCGGCCTGTTTCGTCGGCGCAGTGACGGCGTGCCTGGTCGTCCCAAATCCTTTTGAAGGTCTCATCTGGAGTCAGGCACTGTTGTCGCTTCAGCTGCCGATTACGGTCTTTGTGCTCATACGGCTCACCAGTTCACCCCGCGTCATGGGCAAATACGCCAACTCGCGCCCACTCAACGCGCTGCTTGTAGGGATCGGTGCCATCGTGACGATTCTAGATGTCGTGTTGTTGACAGGGATGTAATGGGACGGGGCACCTACCCAGGCAAACGTCTCGATCTGTAACAGGAAGACCCGTTTCGAGCCGTTAGATGTTACAGATCGAGATCATTCCGAGGGACAGCTCCGTTTGTCTCAATCTGTAACAAGTGGACCCAATTTCCACCGTTAGATGTTACAGATTGAGACAAAAGGTCGGCCGGACTCACAACAGACAGGATCGGCCAACAGCAACCGTGATCCCTTAGGGGCGGAGGAAAAGGGCCCCGGCCGAGAATTCGACCGGGGCCCTTGGACAGAGCTATGTGTTGCCGTGAGCCGCGTGCCGACGAGCTACTCCTCGACGAGCTCAAACTGATCGGGACCGACGCCGCACACCGGGCACACATAATCCTCGGGCAGCTCGGGCGTATCGACCTCAACCTCGTAACCGCAAACGACGCACACGAACTTATACGTCTTCTTCTCCTCAGCCATGATGTTCTCCTCTCAAACGCGACTGGTGATGTACTTCATTTATCAGTATAGATTCTCAATAATATAATGCAAGTATTTTTAAAACATTTCTAGCCTTGATACGAGGACGCCTTCGGAGGCGTCTTGCCCTTCAGGACCTTATGGTAGTAATCGTAGGTGAGCGGCGTCTCGTCACTCAAGCGCTCGGCATCCTCGACCTCGCCGATAAACAGTAGATGCGTGCCAACATCCACAGTGTCGATCAAATGGCAGCTAAACAGGGCCGCCGCGTGCTCGGGCACATAGGGCATGCCCAGAGCCGTCTCGCGGGTCTCGTATTTGGCAAACTTGTCATAATCGCTGCTAGTGCGGAACCCAAAGTTACCGATGTAGAGCATATCGGCGGTCTGATCGATCACGGTCAGCGCGAACGCTTTGGCCGAAGCGATGACGCCCGAGGTGACGTTGTCCTTGTTCACGGCAACCGAAATGCGCGGCGGCATGGACGTCACCTGCACCGCAGTGTTGATGACGCAGCCGGCGCGCAGCCCGTCTGCCGCGGCGCTCACCACGTACAGACCGCTCGGCATGGTAAAGAACGCAGTTTTGTCCATAACAATCACTCCCCTAACCCGGGTTGGAACCTCATGGATGTATGTACCCACAAAAAAGGCGGCGCCCACAACGGACACCACCTTTGAGACATATGTGTCAAAACAGTATAAGCAAGATGAGACGCCCGCAGTTGCGGTGAAATAAGGACTGAATAGCCCCTCAAACAGGCAAAACAGTCCGTATTCCACCGCAACTTATACAGAACGCCTAGCGATTGCGCTCCTTGAGGGCGCGGTCGATCTCGCGCTGGACATCGCGCTTGGCCATATCCTCGCGCTTGTCGTAAAGCTTCTTGCCGCGGCCTAGGCCCAGCAGCAGCTTTACGCGGCCGTCGGTATTAAAGTAGAGCTCCAGCGGCACCAGCGCATAGCCGCGGTTGCGAAGTTTGCCGTCAAGAAAGTCGATCTCCTTGCGGTGCAGCAGCAGACGGCGCCGACGGTCGGGATCGCGATTCCACACGCCACCATGGCTATAAGGGTGGATATGCAGGCCGACGAGCCAGCACTCCCCACCACGAATCAGTGCGAAGGTATCGGTAATCTGGCACGCGCGCTCGCGAATCGACTTGACCTCGGTACCGCTCAGCTCAATACCGCACTCAAACGTCTCATCGATAAAGTACTCGTGATGTGCCGAGCGATTCTTGGAAATGAGCTTGCGCTCGCGCTTACTGGGCATCGCCGGCCTCCTTGGCGCCATCGGCGTTTGAGCCCGCAGCCTCGCGCTTTGCCTTGCGCTCGGCGTTAAGCTCGGCATCACTCTCGCGCACCAGCTTGATAATCGCCGCGCACGCCTCTTCGCCCACCAGGTCGCGGGCACGGACCGTCAGGCGCGTAGCCTCCTGCTTGTCGCCGTCGCTTGCAGCATCGGTCGCGCACATGATCAGGCAGATGGCGATCTCGGCCGAAGGCGAGGTCGGCACGCCCTGCAGGGCGAGCTCACCCATCACATGGTCGTCACTCTCGTCCGCGGCATCCGGATAGGTGGTATGGATCTTGTTGAGCAGGCGCGTCGTATGCGCATCATTGGGCGCCAGGCGCAGCGCCAGACGCGCGCAGCCCACGGCAGCCGAAATGTTCTCGGTCTCGGGCTCCAAGAAGTACTGACCCAAGTTGGTGTAGGCGCGTGCGGCGCACTTACCGTCGCTCGCGCGCTCCAGCACCGAGAACGAGAGCGATGCCCACTCCTGCTTGTCCTCGAGCGCGCGGAACAGCTCGGCCAAGTCCAAGCGATAGTTGCAGTTCATGGGATCCCAACGCACGGCCTGCATCAGGGCATTCCGAGCACTCACATAATCCTGCTGGCGAATGTAGGCAAACGCCATGTCGGAGTACAGGCGGTCAAAGGGAACCTCGACCTGCACCAGCTCGCGCGGATCCTTCTCCACACGGCGATAGGCCAGGCGCTCAAACTTGCTGTCGAAGCTAAAGTACTGGCGCTTCTCCTCCGTCTTGCACTCAGCGTCGATATACTCCTCGGCGAGCTCCACCAGACGCTCAAGCAGCGGCGTCGCCGTAGCCAGGTCGCCCTGCGCCAGATAGTTCTCGGCATACGTGATGTCTTCCAAGCTGATAGGCAGGTCCATGACAACTCCTCGGTCCGGGCGGCAGACTCAACGCGCGCCTTAAATATCGGTCAATACACAAAACCCGGGTCTCTAACGAGGCCCGGGCGTTCATTTTTGGTAGCCCGTACCAGATTCGAACTGGTGATCTCCGCCTTGAGAGGGCGGCGTCCTAAACCGCTAGACGAACGGGCCATATGTAGCAAATGCAATGGCTGGGATGGAGGGAGTCGAACCCCCATTGACGGAACCAGAATCCGCTGTCCTGCCATTAGACGACATCCCAATGACTGCATCGCTGCGCTCGGCTGTGCCTTTGCGCAAGAAAGAAATATACGGGAAGTCCGGCCGTGACGCAAGCCCCAATTTTGACTTTTTTGAAATTCAGTCAAATACGGCCAACACGTGAAGGACCTGTGAAGTCGACCGCTGCACACGAAGGGCAAAACGCCGCGAGCGGTAGCCGTCAACCGTTGGCAGATTCTACCGCGAAAACGATAGCACCAGGCAACACAATCGAAGTATCAATGATCACGTAGATATCGAGGCGCCATGGACGAAGAGCTTGATTACCTATGGGAGACCCTGGGCCTCGAGATCACTGCTGACCTTTGGCCCGAACGGGACAAAATCCATCCCACTCTGCGCCCCGCCATCACGGTGATGCAGGCAAAATACCGCCGTGCATCCTTTTTGATCATGCGGATGTCATGGCACGCGGGACTCCCCGACCTTAAGCGAATCCAGGCAAGCCTCGTCGAGCTGTCCGGTATGCCGACCGTCATATCCGAGGCGCACCTGGAGCAGCGCCAGCGCGAGCGACTGCAACAGCAGCGGATCCCCTTTATCTGCCCCGGCGTTCAGGCATATCTGCCCTTTATGGACGAGGAGTACTGGAGCGGCAAGCCCAACAAGCACGTAAAGGTCTACGATCCGCACGAATGGGCGCAGTTGGAGGACTGACTGGGGCAAGCCTGCCGGCGGAAAGTGCGTCCCAGATTTCAAGCTCAAACCGGTCCCCACTTTCCCATCGAGCCCTCAACCGGAAACCGTATCCCGTAATCGAAGCTCAAAACGGGTCGCACTTTCCGCAGCCGCTACAGCAACGCCTCGACCCAAGCCGATTCCCTAAAGCCGGGAATCGCAAAGTCGTCGCCCACCAACAGCGGACGCTTGACCAGCATGCCGTCGGTCGCCAGCAGCTCGTAGCACTCCCGATCCGTCATGCCCGCATCTAGACGCGCCTTCAGGCCCAGCTCTCGATATTTCATGCCCGACGAATTAAAGAAGCGCCGCACCGGCAGTCCCGAACGAGCAATCCAGGTCGCAAGCTCATCAGCCGTGGGATTGTCCAAAACGATATCGCGGTCGATATACTCTACCCCGTGTTCGTCCAGCCATGCCTTGGCCTTCTTACAGGTCGAGCACTTGGGATATTCAACAAACAGTACGGTCATGGAAATCCTCCGAATATAGATCGGCCAACGCAGGCACACGCCACACGAGGCGCCTTCGCATGATGGGCCAATTGTAGCCCACGGGTCACACGCTAAACGAACCGTACCCCGAATCCGCGTTTGATGAACGGCAGCAGCTCCATTGCCTCGGGCGTGATATGACCCGCAACGTTCATGCGCTCGTCACCGGGAAGATCGACCCGCGCAATCTCAAGCTCGCCTTCGTAGCGCCCATAGCCGCTATTGCTCACAGCGATCGACCCCGTCTTTCGTGACAGGCCGGCACCGGCATCCATCGGCACGGAATCCGGCTTAAGCGTCGTACGCGACTCCTGAGACCTAAAGATGAGGGTGCTCGAATCGGGTCGGTCGTGATGAATCTGCCCACGTACATAGGCATAACCGGGCTCAAGCTCGCATTGCAGGTCCACGTATCCGGCGGAAACATGAGCAAACTGCGTCCAGCCCGCATCGGAAAGATCGGGGTCGCCGACCAACACAATGTCGCAATCGGCGCCATGTGCAAGCTCAAGCATATTGAGAGCAACCTTTGACGCGCGACCGCGCTGCGCCTCGACCGTCGGCAGTCCCTCGAATACTGGCCCGCGAACGTTAGCATCACCCGGCACAAAAGCCATGATTTCGAATCCAAGCGCCGCAAGACGAAGATTCACCCGAGCAATGTCCTCCAGAGCTAAACCGGTATAAGGCTTGGGGTAAAAATTGTGGCAGGCGGCAAAACGAGTCACATCGGCACCGGCCTCACGCCACGATGCGATTTCATCAGAACTCACCGTCGATGCATTGACCACAATGCGAAATACACTGGACAGCTCCGCGACCCGCCGGGCGCTAAAGCCATAGTCCAAACGAAGGTATTCCAACCCCAGATCGCGCAGGTCCTCGATGCGCTCAAGCCCGAGCAAATCGCACGTGCGCGGCCCCACATCGGCGATGAGCGCAATACCGTGCGCGGAGAGCAGCGACAGCACATGACGGACCTTATCGGCATACGCCGCTCCCCCATCCTCGGGAATATGCAGTGAGGTAAACGCATAGCGCGCACCCGCCGCGGCACCGTGCTCAATCGTCCGCTCAATATCCTGCAGAGGACTGGAAAGATAAATCGAAATACCCGTTTTCACGTTTCAACGCTCCTTTAAAAAAGGCCGGCGGAGCAGTTAGCCCCACCGGCACAACCATAGCATCAAGAAATCTGCCGCGCGCCGCGAGCCCTGAGCAACACGGCTCGCGATATCAAACTATTCGCCAAAGAACTCGTTGATCTTCTGCTCGTCGACGCCAAAGAACCACGTCAGGACAAAGCCGGCGGCATAGGCAAGCAGCATAGCGGCAACGTAGCCGAGCTGCTGGCCAGGAACGACGATCAGCAGGCCAAACAGACCGGAAACGCCCTGAGAAACCGTGCCGATGTGAAGCAGCGCCGCGAGCGCGCCGCCAAATCCGGCACCCAGGCAGGCCGTCACAAACGGGCGAACGAGCGGCAGCGTAACGGCATACATCAGAGGCTCGCCCACACCCAGAATGCCAACGGGAATGGACTCTGCGACATACTTCTTGAGCTTGGCGTTCTTGGTCTTAAAGTACAGCGCCAGACCGGCACCGACCTGGCCGCCGCCAGCCATCATAAGGATGGGGAGCAGGTAATTGATGCCCTTGGTAGCGCCGTCGGGATCGTTGAGCATAGCGTGGATCGGCGTGAGCGCCTGATGCAGGCCGACGGAAACCAGCGGCAAGAAGCCTGCCGACAGGATATAGCCGCCCAGGACGCCCAGCTTCTCGAAAATAAAGGTCAAAACGCTAAAGATGGCAGTCGTCAGCCATGCGCCAACCGGCTGGATGACGAGCATCAGAGCAAAGGCGCCGATGATGAGCACCAGCAGCGGGGACAAAAACGTGTCGAGTGCGTTGGGCATAACCTTGCGAATCTGACGCTCCATCCAGGCAAAAAATGCGCCAGCGATAAGAGCCGCGATCATGCCGCCCGCTGCGGGGTTGTACTGCGCATTGGTGAGCGGCAGCAGAATGGCAGTGGCAGGATCAGCCGCGCCAGGCGCAAGCAGGGGCATGGCACTGTTGGCGATACACATCATGCCGGCGATGCCGCCCAGCGCAGCGGAGCCGCCAAACTCACGTGCCGCGTTATAGCCCACCAAGATGGGCAGATAGGCAAACAGGGCCCAGCCCATGGAACGAATGCCCTGGTACCACCACTCGCCTGCAAGCGCGCCTGCCGTCGAGACGTTAATGACGTTGCAGATACCGTTGATGAGGCCAGCCGCAATGATGCCGGGAAGCAGGGCGACGAAGACATTGGAAATCTTCTTGAGGAAGGCCTGAACCGGCTTGGACTCGTACTTTGCCTTCTGCGCGGCCTTGTTTGTGGCCGCAGCGTCAACCACGCTCTCGTCGGCAACGCCTTTCGCAAGGCCGGTGAGCTTGGAGAACTCCTCGAGCACCTTATTCACCTTGCCCGGCCCCAGCACGATCTGCATCGTGTCGTCCTCGACCAGGCCCATCACGCCGTCGAGTGCCTTAATACCCTCCGTGTCGACGTTGCCCGCGTCTTTGACGGTCACGCGCAGGCGCGTCATGCACGCCGCGTTTGCGAGCACGTTGTCTTTACCGCCCAAAAGGTCCAGCAGCTTTTGAGCCAGCTCTTTGTTCGTCATAACTCCTCCTTGTATTGGGTATCTCGTCTGGATGTCATATCAGCTCACGCCGCACACCTATTGGGCATCGGCATCGCTCTTCTCATGGCCACTCACCGCAGCACGGACATGGCCTCGCGCTCGCTCAAGAGCTACCGCAGCCTGCTCGGCATCGCAGTCCAGCAGTACCGAGACAATAGCGGTTTTTACGTGGCCGCCGGCATCTGCAAGCGCCTGAATAGCGCGCTCGCGCGTGCAGCCGGTCGCCTCCATCACGATGTTCTGACCGCGCACCACCAACTTCTCGTTCGTCTGCTGCACATCGACCATCAGGTTTTGGTATACCTTGCCGATCTTGACCATGGCACCGGTCGAAATCATGTTGAGAATGAGCTTTTGAACCGTTCCCGCCTTGAGCCTCGTTGAGCCGGTCAGCACCTCGGGACCGGGCACGGGTTCAATGGCAAGATCTGCGCTCTCCCCGATCTTCGACCCTTGGTTGCAGGCAATTGCAATGGTCTTGCACCCAGTTGCCTTGGCGTTCACAAGGCCGCCCACCACATAGGGAGTACGGCCGCTTGCCGCCAGGCCAACGACAAGATCCTTGTCCGAGAGCCCACGCTCCCGCAGGTCGCTCGCGCCAAGTTCCTCGCTGTCTTCGGCACCTTCGACAGCCTTGATAAACGCCGTCTCGCCTCCGGCAATGAGCCCGACAATCAGATCGGGTGACACGCCAAACGTGGGCGGACACTCCGAAGCGTCGAGTACGCCCAGACGACCGCTGGTGCCTGCGCCCATGTAAAAGACGCGTCCGCCGCGCTCGAGTGCCTCAGCAGCCCAGTCGATTGCTGTGGCAACCTGGGGCAACACCTTCGTGACCGACTGGACGGCACGAAGATCCTCATCATTCATCGTCGTGACGATTTGCAGCGATGTCATCGTATCGAGGTCCATTGAACTTTGATTACGCTGTTCGGTCGTGAATTTTGTTAAATCGAGCATTTCATTCACCTCATCTTTCCTGTTTCTCGATGTAGTTTTGCTTAATGACATGCGTCGCCCGTTCGTAGTCGCTGGCAACGTAAGCAGCGTACAGGGCATCGACAACCATAAGCTGGGCCATACGCGAAGCCATGGCACCGCTGCGGACCAAGGGTTCACTCGCAGCGACGCCGAGCACGGCATCGGCCACGGTGGCAAGCTTGGATGATCCATCTACTTTGGTAACGGCCACAACGGGACAGTTGTGACGTTGAGCCTCGGCGGTGCAGTCCAGCACCTCTTGCGTCAAGCCCGAGTAGCTAAAGGCGATTGCCATATCGCCCTCATGCATGTTCTTGGCACACAAGAGCTGATCATGCCAGTCGTCGTACAGATGGCACTCCTTGTCGACACGCATGAGCTTTTGCGCCAGATCGTGCGCGACCAAACGAGAGGCACCGATACCGAACAGATTGACCGCGCGTGCCCGCTTAAGATAGGCCGCACATCGCTCCAAGACGGTGTAATCGAGCGTTCGCGCCGTCGCTTCGATCGTGCGCACGTTGCTTTTCATCACCTTCCCCACGATACGTTCGACGCTGTCATCCATGGAGATGTCCTCGAGGGCAACGTCTTTCTTGTCACCCAAGAGCGCCAGCTCGGCAATCAGTTCGCGCTGGAACTCCTTGTAGCCCGCAAAACCCAAGCGCTTGCAAAAGCGCAAAATGCTCGAGGGCGAGGAGAACGTGGCATCGGCAAGACCGCGGACGGACAGCCCGACCACCTCGTGCGGATGAGCGCTTACATATGCGATGACATTGCGTTCCGCCGGGCTCGCGCTGAGCTCACGCTCGCGAAGCCGCAAAAGCAATCCGTTTGCCATCTCAAACACCTCCGTTGAGAAGAATTAAAGACCAACGAACGATTCGTACCGGATACAAACAGCTTTTGCGGTACATTGTGCCGCATCGTGGCGCACAAAGGGCGAGCGTTCTACCGCTCGCCCCTCAAATCCGACCGCTCGGAAATACGCGCGACACAAAATATTTCAACGAGGTCGCATTATCGGTAACAGGGCTGTTACCGATACCGCCTCGCGTGGGCGCCAATCGGACGTGCCGCAAACCTCTACCCCGCCTCGCGCATCCAGCGATCAAACGTCCCCACGCACACGCCCAGGCACTTTGCTGCCTGGCTGCGGGTAATATCGCCCGCCTCATAGCTATCCCGTACCAGATCAAACTGAGGAGGGCACGGCTTGCGAGGTCGACCGAAACGGACCCCTCGCGCCCGCGCCGCTGCAATTCCCTCCGCTTGGCGCCGATGGATATTCTCGCGCTCCACCTGCGCCACGTAGCTCAGCAGTTGCAGCACAATATCGGCAATCAGGGTATTAGTCACATCCGGCGTGCCGCTTGCCCTGGCGCGCGTGTCAAGCAATGGCATGTCCAACACCACAATGGCAACCCCGAGCTCCTTGGTAATGCGACGCCATTCCTCAAGAATCTCGGAGTAATTACGACCAAGTCGGTCGATAGAAAGCACCACCAGCACGTCCCCGTCTCCCAGGACGTGCAGCAGCTCGCGATAGCGTGGTCGATCGAAGTCCTTGCCGCTCGCATGGTCGGCATAAATATTCGCCGAGCCCACGCCATAGGCGCCCAGCGCATCCAGCTGCCGATTAAGGTTCTGATCGCGCGAACTCACCCGCGCATAACCGTACACCGTCGCCATCTCATCCCCGCTTTCTTGTAAACCTGCCAAAAAGGGACAGGTTTATTTTGGTAGGTTTTACCTCTCGAATAGCAGGTAAGCGGGCGGCCGAGCAGACGGCAAGGTAGCCATGATCCAAATGCGGAGGGCAGCCCCGAAAGACCGCCCTCCGCTCTCCCGCCATGAGTCGAGATTTGGCTAATGGATAAGCTTAAAGTCCAAGTGCCCACGCGTGGTATTGACGCGCGAGACCTCGATAATCACGCGCTGGCCCAGTTCATAGCGAGTCCCCGTGTCGGCGCCCGTCAGCGTAAGCGCATCCTCGTCGAACTCGAACCACTCGTTGCCCAGGCTCTTGATCGAAACCAAGCCTTCGACCTGCGTCAGGTCCAAGCGCACAAAGAGGCCCATGCTGCTAACCCACGAGACGGTTCCGGCATAGCGCTCGCCCAGACGGTCCTCATAGTACTGGGCAATCTTGATCTTTTGCGTCGCATGGCTGGCGGCATCTGCCGCGCGCTCGGCATCGCTGCATGCGCGGCAGATCTGCGGCAGAATGCGCGGCAGCGACTCGCGCCCCTTGCCGATCAGCCGCGGCGTACGGACCAGGGCGTCCTTGCCGCCGAGCTGCTCATAGGCCAACTGCAGTTTGAGCACGCGGTGCACCACCAGATCGGGGTAGCGACGGATGGGACTCGTAAAGTGACAGTAGCACGGCGCGGCGAGCGCAAAGTGGCCCTCGTTGCGCGGCTTGTACAGTGCGCGCTGCATGCTGCGCAGAAGCAGCGTGTTGACGAGCGGTGCGTTGGCCGTACCGGCGGCAGCATCAACTGCAGCCTGTAGCTCATCGGGACTCCCCAGGGCGATACCGGCAGCACGGCGATCGTCGATGATGCCTAGCTGCGCCAGCGCAACGGCGGCACCGTGCAGGCTATCGGGGCTCGGATCCTCATGCACGCGATAGCAGGCCTCGATATCACGGTCTGCCAGCCACTCTGCAACGCACTCGTTGGCGAGTAGCATGGCTTCCTCGATAAGCGACGTGGCACACGAACGCTCGCGCGCCACAATCTGCACGGGCACTCCGTTCTCATCCAATAGAGCGCGAATCTCGGCCGTGTCAAAATCGACTGAGCCGCGGGCACGACGAATACGACGGCGAAGTTCGGCGAGTTCGTTGGCGGCGACAAGGAAATCGCCGAGGTCGACGTTATAGCCGCGAGCAGTTTCCTCGCACGCAAGACCGCGCTCAAGCGCCTCCTCGCGCGAGGCCTCAGCAGCCGCAACATCCTCAGCGGCGCCTTCCAGCACCGAATACTCAACAGCGTCGGCACGCACCAGCAGCGCCTCGGCGCCGTCATAGTCCATACGCACACGCGAGCGAATCACGCTGGGGTACGGATCGTAATGCCGCACGCGGCCCTGCGCATCGAGCTCAATGTCAACGGTAAACGCAAGACGGTCCTCGTCAGGGCGAAGCGAGCATAGGTCACAGGACAGGCGTTCGGGCAGCATGGAAAGCACGCGATCGGCCAGATACACCGATGTCGTACGATGGCGAGCCTCAAGATCGATATGCCCGTCCCAAGCCACATAGTGAGAAACGTCAGCGATATGCACACCCAGCTTGTAGCCACCCTCGGGCGTGCGCTCAAGCGAAATGGCATCGTCAAAGTCGCGCGCGTCGACCGGGTCGATCGTGATGACAAAGCGGTCGCGCAGATCGCGGCGGAGCGGGTCCTTAAGCGCCGCGGACACATCGAGCGAAAGCCCCTCGGCCTCGTCCAGCGCGGCCTCGGGATAGCTATCGGTATAGCCGTAACGCGCCATCACGTATTGAACGCCCAAATCGGGCGCGTCATCTCCGCCAATGCGGCGTTCGATCGTCACGGTGCCCGATTCCAGGCGCGTCGGGTAGGTCAAAATGCGCGCGACAACGGCATCACCCGGGTGGACGCCCAGACGATCCGCCGAGGTATCCTCGGGCAGAATGAAGAAGTCGGCCTTCAGGCGCGAATCGAGCGGCTCGATCACACCGAGCGGACCAGCGGTCTGGTACGTACCCACCACGCTTATGGCTGCGCGCTCAACCACGCCTTCGATCACGGCGCGCCGCTCACCGTGCGGGCTATTCTTAATGCTCACGGCAACGGTATCGCCATCCATGATCTCGCGCTTACCGCGGCCCATAACCTTGTAGTCGCCGCTCTCGGTTATGACATAGGCGCCATGCTCATGGAGCTGCACGCGCCCGGTCAGGCTCGGACGGCGTTCGTTGCGCACCGGCCCACGCTTATTGCGAGCACCGCGCTTATGCTTGTTATTGCGCCCCATGGCGCCTCCTTGCTATCGATGACGAACTCCAAAGAGTCTACCCAAATGATTCGCTTTCCTGCCGTCCCCTAGAGATCAAAAAACGGGCCGCCCCATAAGAGACGACCCGTTGGAAGGGATGAATTCCAGGCATGCCTACACGCGCAGGTAGCGGCGCATGGCTATGGCAGAACCAAAGAGACCGATAATCACACCGACCAGAATCAGCGCAGCATAGGTCACCAGGTAGTACTGCATCGGCAGGGCAAACGACATCCAGCCGATGCTCTCCTGCAAACGCGGAATCATCAGATTGCGCAGCAGCTCCAGAACGCCGATGGAAAGCAGCGAGCCCAAAATGGCCTGCAGTACGCCCTCGGTGATAAACGGGCCGCGAATGAAGCCGTTGCTGGCGCCGACCAGACGCATAATCGCAATCTCACGACGACGCGCCGTGATGGACAGGCGAATCGTATTGTTGATGAAGATGAATGCGATAAAGGTCAAAAGGCCAACGAGCACCACGGCGGCGATGCGGATGTAGTTGGTCACCTGGAACAGGCGGCTCACTTCCTCTTGGCCGTACAGCACGCTCGCGTTGACGTCGCCGTCATCCGCGATCTTCTGGAAGTCGGCGTTCTTCTTGAGCTTCTGGGCCGTGCTCTCGACCTTGGACGGATCGTCCATCTCAATTGCAAACGAAGCCGGCAGCGGGTTCTGGCCATCGAGCGCGCTCATGGTGGCGTCGGCGTTGCCCGACATCTTGCTCGTATACTCGGCCAGCGCGTCGTCCTTGTCCTTATAGGTCACGGACTTGACGTTATTCCACGTCTTAAGCTCGGCCTCAAAAGCCTGAACATCGGCCTGATCGGCGTCATCGCTAATGAACGCGTTGATGACAACCTGATCCTCGACGGTGCCGATCACGGAGTTCAGCATCGCGGAGCCCATGATGAACAGGCCGATGATAAACAGCGAAAGGAAGATCGTGATGACGGCGCCGAGCGAGGTAGTCCAGTTACGGAAGAAGTGACTGATTGCCTCTTTGAAGGAGTAGCCCACGTTAGTTGGTGCCATAGTTGCCGTAACCTCCCCTCTCCTGGTCGCGGATAACGTGGCCGCCCTCGAGGGCGATCACGCGACGGTGCATGCTATCGACCATCTCGCGGTCGTGCGTGGCGACGATCACGGTGGTGCCGGTGCGGTTAATACGCTCGAGCAGCTTCATGATGCCCAGCGAGATCGCCGGGTCGAGGTTGCCCGTGGGCTCGTCGCAGATAAGCAGCGGCGGGCGGTTGACCATAGCGCGGGCAACGGCCACGCGCTGCTGCTCGCCACCGGAAAGCTGATCGGGCAGCGAGTCCATCTGGTCGGCCAGACCGACCAGACGCAGCACCTCGGGCACCTGGCTGCGAATGACGCCCTTGGGCTTGCCGATGCACTGCAGGGCAAACGCCACGTTTTCGTAGGCGGTCTTTTGCGGCAGGAGCTTAAAGTCCTGGAACACGGCGCCAATCTGACGACGCAGGAACGGAACTTTGCGGTTCTTGAGCTTCATGAGATCCTGGCCGGCGACCAAAATGCGACCGCTTGTGGGCTTGACGTCGCGGTTGAGCGTCGACAGCAGCGTGGTCTTACCCGAGCCGGAGTGACCGACCAAAAAGACGAACTCGCCCGGATAGATCTCGATGTTGATGTCGTCGAGTGCGGGCTTGTTGGGCTGCGCCGGATAGATCTTGGTGACGTGCTCCATAAGGATGACGGGCTCGACACCGGCCTGCTTGGCCATCTTTTTGCGGCTGGCCTGCGGGTCGATGGGCGCAAACACCGACGTGAAGTCGGGGTTGTTGAGCGCGCTGTCGAGGCTTGCGACCTCGGCGGCCTGATCGCGCTCGACCACGGGAGCCGCAGGCTGCGTGGGGTCGGGAATGCCGGCAAAAAGACCGGACTGCGCGGGCTGCGGCGCGGGAGCCCCAGGGGCCATAGGATCGGGGATGCCGGCCATGGTAGGCTGCGACGTGGCGGCGCTCATCTGAGGCTGAGCCACGCGGGCGGTCACCGTCTGAACGGGCTCAAAGCCAGCCGTGCCGGAAAGCGCAACATCGTTGTTGGGATTGTAGGCAAAGGGATCTGCCGCCGGCTGTGCCTGATCTGCCGGCTGTGCGGGGATCGGGCTAAACAGCTGATCCTCTGAATCCGGAGTGGCGAAACGACTGCCCGCGACGCTCGGCTGCGTCTTGGGGGCTTCATCGCCCGCACCGGAGGTACGGAAGTGGTTACCCACTGGTGCTCCTTATCGTCGTGCGTTTAAACTACATGAGCGCTTTGTATTTTAGCAGGATTGCCTTTGCTGCACATAAGAAGCATGGCGGGCTTTGGATTCCCGTCGGCCCCCTTGAATATCAACTTCATCCGAACACCTCCCCCGTCCGCCTCAATCGGGTATACTTCAGTCATTGTGAAAAGCCCTAGGGCTTTTAGCGGCTGCGGGTACCTGTACCTTCAGCCGCATTTTTCTTATCTTTTGGAGCCGATATGGGAGATTCCGGCACCGCCACAACAAGGGAACGGCCACTCATCGGCGCCGCCCAGCAAGTCCGCCACCTCAAGGACCGAGGGGTCCGCTTCGAGCTGACAGACGAGCGGGAGGCCGAGCGGTTCCTGCGAGAGAGCAACTTCTTCTTCAAGGTGAAGGCGTTCGCGAAGTGCTTCTCCCGCTACACCAACCCCGACTCGGAGCACTTCGGCTCCTACATCAACCTCGACTTCGCCCACCTCGCCGAGCTCACGAGGCTCGACCACCACCTTCGCGAGACAGTCCTCTCCCTCACACTCGACATCGAGCACTACATGAAGGTCGAGCTCAACAAGATGATCATGGACGAGGGAGACGATCCCTACGAGCTCATGGCGTCCTTCTTCAATTCCGAGCGCGAGAGAAAGGTCAGGGTACTCGAGAAGAGGGTCGATCTCGACTCTGTTCGGTCGAAAGCCCCGACGGTCATGGGCCTGTCCGGAGACCTGGCCGCCCAGGACGCCGAGACCGTCATCTCCGCTCTAGCCTCCATTCTGCACCTTGCATCGGATTCGCTCGACGGGATAGACCCCGAGCACACCGAGAGGAGTCTCGCCGGGCTGGGAGGGTCCTCATACACCCGCGGGCTCATCGAGAAGTACGGAGACCCTGGACACATGGCGGTCGAGGAGCTGGGGATCGACCGCGAGCTCGTGTCACTCCCTAAGAGAGCGCCCATCGTCCACGACTTCACCGCCCTCGCCCTCTGCTACATGCACATAGCCAAGAGCGAGAACGCAAGAGGGGACGCCGCCGGGCAGCTCCGAGCCCTGCGCAGACGATTCATGGCGCACAGGGACTACTTCTCCAAGCAGGGCGAGCTGAAGAACGGCCTGGCCATGCTCAGCGAGGTCATGGACAAGACGGCTGACCGGCTCTCACGGCCATAGCGGACACGTCTCGTAGCACCAGAAGTCAGCTCTCCGCATCCATCACCGCCCGGCCCACAGGTGCAATACTCGGAATAGATATTAGACAAGAGGGACAGGTGGCCTGATAGTCCCCCGATTTTGTCCTGCACTGCATCGAGGCGGAGGCATATACCGCCTTTCGAGCGCGCGTGACGCCGACGTATAGCAGGCCGATTTCCTCGATGAGCCCGTCTGGCGCTCTGCGCATCGACCCGAAGGCAAAGGGAGCCCAGAAGCTTGACGCTGCCATCAAGGCATGGCAGGACGCACAGGAGAACCTCAAGTCGGGGAAGATGACTCGGGACGGTTACGGTCTCCGGCGCGTCTCGTTCAAATGACCAGAGCGGTTTGGGAAAGCGAATAAGCTCCCTTTCCGCCTGCCACACCCTCGCATATCCGCCACTCACCGAGCATCGCTGACTGCGGTTTCCCCCATTGCATGGGACGTAAATTTCAAAATTCCGCGCACATCCCGGCGCCAAACCACGTTATGCCCTATAGGAGGTGAGGGAAGAGAATGCAAGGCTTTCCATACGGCAGCAACGGCAGGACGGACGCGCCAGGCCGCGAAAACGACTCTTTGGTGGGGCGCTTCGCAGAGGAGCACTACGACGAGGTATACCGCTACTGCGCGCGAAGGCTCCCCTCGAAAGAGGATGCCCGAGACGTGACTCAGGACGTGTTCCTTCGACTCGTGCGGAGCGATGCGCTATACGCCGAGCATGGAAAGCCCCTCGCGTATCTCTACACCTGCGCGCGCAACGTCTGTGCCGACTTCTACCGAGGCCAAAAACCGGTTGGCACCTTGGACGAGGACGATGCGCCGGCAATTCCTGACGCGCGGCATGTGGACATGGACGGACGGCTGATCATGGCAGACGCCCTTGCCCGCCTTACGGAAGAGGAGCGCGAGATCATCGAGCTGCGCTACGGCCAGGACCTGCCTATGTCCGACATCTCCGCCGTGACGGGGAAGTCGAGGTTCGCCCTCTATCGAATCGAGCGGCGCGCGCTCGGCAGGCTCAAGGAACTGATGGGAGAAGGCCATGAATGACTCGAAGCTAAAGGATGCGCTGAGGAGCTACTACGCCGCTGACGCGGCATCCCCCGACGCTTCGGCGCGCAAGCGCACCTTGCTGCTCGTGGAAGCAGAGGCGGCTCGCGCCTGCGGAGGCGCGAGGGAGGCGGGTTACATCCCGCTCTGGCGGTTCGTCGCGAGCCAGGTTCGGTTCGTGCGTCCCTGGGCATGGATGCTCCAGATCGCGCTTCTGGCATGCATGCTCGTTCTCGTCGGTGAGATCGGCCCGCACTCGGGAAGCCCCATCGTCGTCATGGCGGCATCGGCCCTCTCGGTTGCCATAGCGGCACCATCGGTATTCAAGAGCTTCGAGACCCGCGTCTGCGAGATGGAGTACTCATGCCGGTTCAGCTGCGTGCAAGTGCTGGCGAGCAGGCTTTTGCTTTTCGGCCTGGCCGACGTGCTTTGGATTACGCTCGCCGTTGCGGCAGTGCCAGCGCTCGCGGGGATCGACGCGCTTCGCGTACTGCTGTACGCATGCACGCCGTTCTTCTGCTCGTGTGCCACCTGCTTCTATGCGGCGCGCCGTCTGCCGGGCAACTCGCTCGTCGCCAGCGTCGCTCCCGCGATGTCCGTACTCGCGGCGCTCTGGCTGCTGAGCGCGACGTTCCCCCTCTGGTACGAGGGTGCGTCTCTCGCCGTATGGGTCGCGGCGCTCATGGCCTCCATGGCGCTCGCCGCCCTGGAGGCGTCAAGGCTCATGCGCTGCGTCTCGGGCGGCCTCTCGCCACACCTGTCAAAGGCGGCGCTCTAGCTCTCCTCCTGCTTATCTGCAACATCGAACGAAGGACAAGGAACGAACATGGAACTCAGGCTCGACAGGCTCACCAAGCAGTTCGGCAGCCATATCGCTGTCGATCGCGTGAGCTTCAGCTTCACGCCCGGCGTCTACGGCCTACTCGGGGCCAACGGCGCGGGCAAGACCACGCTCATGCGCATGATATGCGACGTCATGAGGCCGACATCGGGAAGCGTGCTGTTCGGGGGCACCCCCATAGACCAGCTTGGCGACGGCTATCGGGCGCGCCTCGGGTACCTGCCCCAGGACTTCGGCTACTACCCGGATTTCACGGCTTGCGACTTCATGATGTACCTGGCATCGCTCAAGGGGCTCACCGCGCAGCAGGCGAAAGTGCGCACGCGCGAACTCTTGGGCGTTGTCGGCCTCGCAGAGGCCGCAAAGCGGAAGGTCAAGACCTTCTCCGGCGGCATGAAGCAGCGGCTCGGCATCGCCCAGGCGGTGCTCAACGACCCGTCCGTCCTCGTGCTCGACGAGCCCACCGCGGGGCTCGACCCCAAGGAGCGCGTCCGCTTCCGCAACCTCATATCCTCTCTCGCCCAAGACAAGATCGTCATCCTCTCCACGCACATCGTCTCGGACGTGGAGTACATCGCCGACGAGATTCTCGTGATGCGCGCTGGCGGCATCATCACGACGGGCACGGTCGAAGAGATCACGGGGGACATCGGGGGATGCGTCTGGGAGTGCGCTGTCGCTCCGAGGGAGGCAGACGCCATGTCGGCATCGCTCACGGTGGGCAACATCCACTACGCCCAGGACGGCTCTGCCATCGTTCGCGTGGTGGCGCAGCAGCGTCCGCATCCGAGTGCGCGCGCCGTGGAGCCGACGTTGGAGGACGTCTGCCTCTACCTCTTCCAAGAGCAGTCCGGGTGCCTGCCGGTTTCGCAAACGAAAGCGGAAGTGGGGCAGGACGCAATCGCACGCAGGAAAGGAGCGCACCGTGGGTAGCCTCATCAGATACGAGCTCAAGAAGATGCTCTCAAGGCGCGTCTCGCAGGTCTCTATAGCAGCCGTCCTGGTGTTGGTCGCGGTCATAGCCTTCTTCTACGTAACGTCCCAGTACGCCCTCGAACCCAAGGAGATGGGCACCGAATTCGAGGGCACTGCCGCCATCGCCCAGATAAAGGCAAACGCGGAAGCGCTCGCAGGCCCCATCACCGACAAGAAGGCCACCGAGGCGCTCCGCGAGTTCAAGGAGTTCGTCGGTCCGGACGGCGAGGTCAAGGAAGAGTACAGAATGGACAGAAAGCCCTACGGGGAAAAGGCGGACGAGTACTGGGAGTTCAGAGCGAAGAACGGCTCCCTTATGGCGCTGCTGACAAGCCCTTGGATGCAAGACAACCAGATGCCCGTGTCCGCGGTAGCCACTATCGACACGACTGGCACCGTCGACCTCTACGGACAAGTCCGCTCGAAGATAGTCTCCGAGCTCCACGCGAACGGGGCCCTCTCGTACAACGACGAGGAGAGGGCGTTCTGGAGCGAGAAGGCGCAAGGTGTGCACACGCCCATCGAGTACGGATACGCAGGAGGGTGGGCGGAGTTCCTCAACCTCGCCCAGTTCCTCATATTCGCGATGCTCGCAGTCGTGATAACGTGCGCATCGGTGTTCAACGGGGAGTACCGGGCCAAAACCGACGCCATCCTGCTGTCCACCAAGTTCGGCAAATCAAGGCTCGGGCGCGCGAAGGCGGCAGCCTCTGTGATCGCGGCAAGCGCCATATACTGGGTCTTCACACTCGTCTTCCTGGCAATACCGCTCGTCTTCTACGGAGCCGACGGCGCAGGTCTACCCATCCAGATCTGCAACATCACATGCACCTACGGCATAAGCCTGTCAGCCGCCGCCCTCATATGCTGCCTCGTCGGGTATCTCGCAACCCTCGCCCTCCTTGGGATAGTGCTTGCGCTGTCGGCCAAGGTAGACAGCCCCATGGGAATCCTCGCAGCCGGCGTTGCTCTCATCTTGATTCCGATCTTCGTGCCGACGATGACGAGCAGCATCGCGAACCACATCATCTACCTGTTCCCCTACGACGCACTGAACCCCTTGAACCTCTTCGACATGGTCTCGTACGCCATAGGCCCTGTCGTGGTCGAGCTCCCCGTGTTCCTCGCTGCTTTCTACCTTCTGCTTTTCGCGGCGGGCATTGTTCTCGCGATAAGGACGTTCAAACGCCATCAGGTTGCCTGATGATGTCAAGCAGAGCCGTTGCCGCCAAGAATGCATGAATCGGCGAACCTTCGAGTGATTGCGTACCATCTGGGCGAAGGTGGATTGTCTGAAGGCGGGAGTTAATCCCGCCTTCTTGTTATCGCGCCGCCGATTTAGCTCGCAACGCCCTGGCCTGCGGGTGCCAGCCCCGAAATTTACTCCCTCTTTCTGACCTGCGGAAACTCACGTATGTCAGGGCGAAATCCTCTCCGATTCGCCTCTGGCTGTTAGGGTTTAGGGCTGAACGTTGCGCAACTGCGCCCTGGCCCGACCGTAAAACCTCTCTAACTTCTTTCCCCGCCGCCTTCAAACACAAAGCCGGGGTGCCCTCCACATGGAAGGCGCCCCGGCTTATTCGTTACCCAATGCGAAAAGCGGCTCTCAAGTTAAGGCCAAAGCAGACCGCCTTATGCCAAGAACTCCTTGGTGGTCGCCACGATGTTGGCGGCGTCCAGGCCGTACTTGTGCAGGAGCTCGGCACCCGGGCCGGACTCGCCGAAGGTGTCGTTGACGCCAATCTTCTTGAGCGGCGTCGGGCACTGCTCACACAGAACGTCGGCAACGGCGCTGCCCAGGCCACCGATCACGGAGTGCTCCTCGACGGTCACGACGTGGCCGGTCTTGGTGGCGCTCTTGACGATCAGGTCGGCATCGATGGGCTTGATGGTGTGCATGTTGATGACCTCGGCATCGATGCCCTCGGCAGCGAGCTGCTCGGCGGCCTCGAGGGCCTCGCCAACCATTAGGCCGCAGGCGATGATGGTGACGTCGGTGCCCTCGCGCATGACGATGCCCTTGCCTACCTCGAACTTGTAGGTCTCGGGGTCGTTGATGACCGGCGAGGCCAGACGGGCGAAGCGCATGTATACGGGGCCGTCGCACTCGTAGGCGGCGCGCGTCACGGCACGAGCCTCCACGTCGTCGGCGGGAACGATAACGGTCATGCCGGGGATGACGCGCATGAGAGCGATATCCTCGCAGCACTGGTGCGTGGCGCCGTCCTCGCCCACCGAGATACCGGCGTGCGTGGCACCGATCTTAACGTTAAGGTGCGGATAGCCGATGGAGTTGCGGACCTGCTCAAAGGCGCGGCCAGCGGCAAACATGGCAAAGGTGCTCGCGAAGGCGACGCGGCCGGTGGTCGCGATACCGGCGGCAACACCCATCAGGTTGCTCTCGGCAATGCCCACATCGAAGAAGCGGTCGGGGCAGGCTGCCTTAAACTTGCCGGTCTGCGTGGCGGCGGCCAGGTCGGCGTCGAGGACCACAAAGTCATCGTGCTCGTTGGCGAGCTCGACGAGGGCCTCGCCGTAGCTTACGCGCGTGGCGATTTTCTTGACGTCTGCCATCCTAGAGCTCCTCTCCGGCGGCCGTGAGCTCTGCCATGGCCTGCTCAAACTGTTCATCGTTGGGGGCCTTGCCGTGCCAACCCACCTGGTTCTCCATAAAGGAAACGCCCTTGCCCTTGGTGGTCTCGGCGATGATGGCGGTCGGCTGACCCTTGGTGGCGCGGGCCTCGGCAAAGGCGGCGCGGATCTGATCGAAATCGTTGCCGTCGGCGAGCTCCACCACGTGGAACTTGAAGGCGCGGAACTTGTCGGCGAGCGGCATGGGGTCGTTGACCTCCTCGACGGGGCCGTCGATCTGCAGGCCATTGTGGTCGACGATCACGCAGAGGTTATCGAGCTGCTGGTTGCCGGCAAACATGGCGGCCTCCCAAACCTGGCCCTCCTCGCTCTCGCCGTCGCCCAGCAGGGCGTAGGTGCGATAGTCGTCGCCCCAGTGCTTGGCGGCAACGGCCATGCCCACGGCGGCGGAGATGCCCTGGCCGAGCGAACCGGTGGACATATCGACGCCCGGGGTGTCGTTCATGTTGGGGTGACCTTGCAGGTGGCTGCCGATGTGGCGCAGCGTCTCGAGATCCTCCTTGGGGAAGAATCCGCGCTCGGCGAGCACGGCGTACAGACCAGGCGCGCAATGACCCTTGGAAAGCACGAAGCGATCGCGGTCGGCCTTGCGGGGGTCGGCCGGGTCGACGTTCATTTCCTCAAAGTACAGATAGGTCATGATGTCGGCAGCGCCGAGCGAACCGCCCGGATGGCCGGACTTGGCAGCGTGCACGCCGGTGACGATGCCCTTCCTTACCTCGTTGGCAACCTTTTTGAGCTCTTCGTCGCTCATTGTGCCTTCCTTTCATCCTCTTAAGACAAGATGCGCACGGCACGGAAAGGTAGTCCCAACACAGCCGCGATGCACGTACGTCATTCATTATGCTGGAAACTGGAAGCTTTACCAGAGTATTTATCATTATTTGAACAATTGAGCAGGCAGAACCGCTGATGAAACGGTTTATCAATGTGAACGTCTTTTGGATGGAACGCAGTCGGCCCTACGCGTTAATGTCCTTGAATCCCTCACCGAAGGTTTCCGTAACGTCGGCGACCGTCACAATGGCGTGAGGATCGCGCTCGCGCACGATCGTTTTGAGGGTGTTGAGCTCGCGGCGGCTCACAATGACCATGATCACCGGCTTCTCGGCGCCCGAGTACATGCCGGTCGCCTTAAACTTGGTGCAGCCGCGACCCAGGCCATACATGATGTCGGCCGCAATATCGGGAAACTTGTCCGAGATGATGAGTACCATACGGCGCCTGTTGCCGCCGTCGACCACGGCATCGATCACGTAGCCGCTAATGACCATCGAAAGGCCCGCATACAGCGCGTTTTCGACCGAGAAGACCGGGGCCGACAGCGCGCACACGGCAACGTCGATCGCCATGACGGTGGAGCCCACCGGTAGTGACGTATTGCGCGAGATAATCTGACCGATGGTGTCAGAGCCGCCAGTGTTGGCACCGGCGCGTAGCACCATGCCGTAGCCAATGCCCGTGATAATGCCGCCCCACATAGCGGGCAGCATCAGGTCGGCATGTGCCAGCGGCGCCACAAACGGAGCGAACAGGTCGGTGAAAAAGCCCAGCAGCACAAAGCCCGTCGCCGTCTGTATCACGTAGAACATGCCACCCTCGCGCATAACGACCAGCAGCAGCAAGGCATTCATCACGATGGTTTGAATACCGACAGGCAGCGAGATGCCATGCGAGGCGCCGACCGCCTGGATAATCGTGGCGAGACCCGTAACGCCGCCGGCAGCAAGACCGTTGGGAATCAAAAACAGGTCCGTCGCGATAGCTGCCAGGGCGCAGCCAAACATGATCTTGGGCAAGTCATGAAAGAAGTTCAGCGAAAGAATGCGCTTGATGTCCAGACGATATGCCATGCTGCCTCCCTCAAAAAAGCGCACCCAAACGAGTGCGCTTTGAACTTCTTACTGTATTCGATTCTACCGATTCACCGGGCAAATACCACCCCTGCGAAGTGTTTGCATCGACCCGGAGCCAATCATGTGCCTAGGCAGACGATGCTTCCGCATCGGCGTTGCCGGTTGCCCAACGATGGTAGCCGATCACAAACGGATCCAGATCGCCATCGTCGAGAACGGCCTCGACGTTGCTGGTCTCCACGCCCGTGCGCAGGTCCTTGACCATCTGATACGGGTAGAGCACGTAGCTGCGAATCTGGTTGCCAAAACCGATCGTGGTCTTGGGCCCGCGAATCTCATCCAGGGCCTCGGCGCGCTTCTCGAGCTCGATCTCGTACAGACGGGCCTTGAGAATCTGCATGCACGCGGCCTTGTTTTGAATCTGGCTGCGCTCGTTTTGGCAAGTGACAACGATGCCGCTGGGAAAATGCGTCACGCGTACGGCAGAGTCGGTGGTGTTGACGCCCTGGCCGCCCGGACCGCTCGCGTGATACACGTCCACGCGGATATCGTCGGGACTGATCTCGATGTCGATATCGTCAGGCAACACGGGAATGACCTCGACGCCGGCAAACGTGGTCTGGCGGCGCTTCTTATCATCGGTGGGGCTGATGCGTACCAGGCGGTGAACGCCGGCCTCGGCGCGCAGCATGCCAAACGCGTCCTTGCCCTCGACGGTAAAGGTCGCGCGGTCGATGCCGATGACCTCAGCAGCGGGGCAGTCGTTAATCGTGACCTTCCAGCCGCGACGCTGGCAGTACTTCATGTACATCTTAAAGAGCATGAAGGTCCAGTCCTGGGCCTCCAGACCACCCTGTCCGGGCTTGATGGTCACAATGGCATCACCGTGATCGAACTCACCGGTAAACCAGCTCGAAAGCTCAAGCTCATCGATGGCACGGGCCAGACGCTCAGCCGTGGCTGTAGCCTCCTCGCGAAGGGCGGCGGCGTCGGGGTCATCCCCCATCTCCTCGGCAAGCTCCAGCGCGGCGCGGGCATCGGAAAGCTCGCCGCGCGCGTTGTCTACGGCAGCGATATCTTCCTTGGTGCGCGCGATTTCCTCCATGGTGACACGGGCGGCGTCGGCGTCATCCCAAAAGCCGGGGGCCACGCTTTTGGCCTCGAGCTCGGTCACGCGCGTGCGCTTTTCGTCCAAGTGGAGATACGACTCGACCTCGCCGAGCCGGTCCGCAAACGCGTCCAGCTCGGCGGGCGTTACCTCTAAAGCCTCAGCCATTAACGATTCCTGCCGTGGCAGTACTTAAACTTCTTGCCGCTACCGCAGGGGCACGGGTCGTTGCGGCCCACGTTGACATAAGGGTCATCGCTCTCGGACTTGCGGTAGGTGGTCACCTTGCCGCCGTTGTTGACAGCAGCCGGGCCTCCCTGGACGGCCGTACGAGCCTGAACCTGTGCCTGCTTGCGCAGCACCGAGCTGCCGTTGTCGCCATCGACGTCGGCGGGGCCGGAGAAGCGCGCACCCTCGAGCGCGGGGTCCTCCTTGTGCTCCACGGCCTGCGGGGCGGCCTTGATCTCGATGCGCAGAACGGTGCGCAGGTAATCCTCGTACATGGTGTCAACGAGCATCTGGAAGGCACCATAAGCCTCAGTCTTGTACTCGACCAGCGGGTCGCGCTGGCCAAAGCCGCGCAGTCCGATACCGGTCTTGAGGTAGTCCATCTCCTGCAGGTAGTTCATCCAGCGGGTATCGATGACGCGCAGCATGACCTGAGTGTTGAGCTCGCGCATGAGGTCCTCACCCAGGCGCTCGGCCTTCATGTTGTAGCACTTCTCAACGTAGGCCAGGACATCGGCAGCCAGGGCCTCGAAGTCCTCGTCGGGGAACTTGGGCGTGTCGATATGCCCGGTGAGCTCCACGACCCACTTGCGCAGGCCCTCGAGATCGCGCTCGCCATCGTGGCTGTCCTTGGTGCAGAACTCCTGAACACAGCGGTACACGGTATCGTGCATGACCTCGGTGATGTGATCGGTCAGGTCCTTGCCGTCCAGAATCTTGTTGCGCTCGGCGTAGATGACCTGGCGCTGCTTGTTCATGACGTCGTCGTACTCAAGAACGCTCTTGCGCATGGAGAAGTTGATGCTCTCGACCTTGTGCTGGGCGTTCTCGACGGCCTTGGAGATGATCTTGTGCTGGATGGGCATGTCGTCGCCCATGTCGGCGGTAACCATCATCTTGGAAACGCGGTCCATCTTGTCGCCGCCGAACAGGCGCATGAGGTCGTCCTCGAGCGACAGGTAGAACTGAGTCTCGCCCGGATCGCCCTGACGACCGGAGCGGCCGCGCAGCTGGTTGTCGATACGACGGGACTCATGGCGCTCGGTGCCGATGACGGTCAGGCCGCCGGCGGCAAGCACGCGCTCGCGTTCGGCCTTGCAGGTCTCCTTGGCCTCAGCGTTAAACTGCTCGAGCTGCTCGGGCGTCACGTCCTCCATGGTCAGGCCCTCGTACTCAAGGCGCTCGCGCACCAGCTCGTCGGGATTGCCACCCAGCAGGATGTCGGTACCACGACCGGCCATGTTAGTAGCGATGGTCACGGCGCCGTAGCGTCCGGCCTGGGCAACGATATGAGCCTCGCGCTCGTGATGCTTAGCGTTGAGGACCTCGTGCGCGATACCGCGCTTGGTAAGGGCGGCCGACAGCTTCTCGGAGCTTTCGATGGAGACGGTGCCCACCAGGACCGGCTGGCCCTTGGCGTGACGTCGCTCGACGTCGTCGGCAACGGCGTTGTACTTGGCCTGGATGGTGCGGTACACCAGGTCCTCGTGGTCGACACGCTGAACGGGCTTGTTGGAGGGGATGACCTCGACGGGCAGCTTGTAGATCTCGCGGAACTCGGCGTCCTCGGTGAGTGCCGTACCGGTCATGCCGGAGAGCTTGTCATACAGACGGAAGTAGTTCTGCAGGGTGATGGTAGCCAGCGTCTGGTTCTCCTCGCGCACGAGCACGCCCTCTTTGGCCTCGATGGCCTGATGCAGGCCCTCGGAGTAGCGGCGGCCTTCCATGATGCGGCCGGTGAACTCGTCGACGATTTTGACCTCGCCGTTGGTGACCACGTATTGCTTGTCGCGGTGGAACATGTACTGGGCCTTCAGCGCCTGCTGCAGGTGGTTGACCAGCTGGCCCGAGAGGTCGGCATAGATGTCATCGATGCCCAGGCGGCGCTCGATCTTCTTAAGGCCGCGCTCGGTGGCGGCGATGGTGTGCTTGGCCTCGTCCATGACGTAGTCGCCCGTGGGCTCGACGTCCTCGGTGGCGGTGAGCATGTCGTGCGACACGTCCTCACCGCGCTCCAGGCCGCGCACGGCGCGCGCGAAGTCCTTATAGGTGCTGGCGGACTTGGTGCCGGCGCCCGAGATGATGAGCGGCGTTCTGGCCTCATCGATCAGGATGGAGTCGACCTCGTCGACGATGGCGTAGTTGTGGCCGCGCTGTACGCGCTGCTCGGGCCGGGTGACCATGTTGTCGCGCAGGTAGTCGAAACCGAACTCGGAGTTGGTGCCGTAGGTGACGTCTGCCTGGTAGGCCGGACGCTTGAGCTCGAGCGGCATGTTGTTCTGGAGCAGACCGACGGTCATTCCCAGGTACTTGTAGATGCGGCCCATCCACTCGGAGTCGCGCTTGGCCAGGTAATCGTTGACAGTAACGACATGCACGCCCTTGCCAGCGATAGCGTTGAGGTAGCCGGCCAAGGTGGAGACCAGGGTCTTGCCTTCGCCGGTCTTCATCTCGGCAATATGACCCTCATGAAGCGCCATGGCGCCGATGAGCTGTACGTCAAAGTGACGCATGCCCGTGATGCGCTTGGAAGCCTCGCGCACGGTGGCAAAAGCCTCGGGAAGCATGTCGTCAAGCGACTCGCCGTTGGCGTAACGCTCGCGGAACTCATCGGTCTGGGCGCGGAGTTCCTCCTCGGTCATCTTCTCAAACTGGGGCTCAAGACCGTTGATCTGGTCGACGATCTTGTAGTAGCGCTTAAGGTCCTTATCGGATCCAAAGGACAGCAGCTTTGACATGAATCCCATGTGGTTTTCCTTTTTTGGCCATCGCCCGTGCCATGCAGCCTTGGGCGAGTTAAACACAGATAAATGTACTTTAGCCAAACAAGGCGCGGCCTATACGGTCGACCTCGACCGCCACGTAATAACTACGACCCGACCGACCTGCCAAAAAGGGACTGGTTTATTTTGGCAGGTTTTATCTGGGAAAACGCCGTCACTCTGCCATTTGGTGCAAACCAACCCGTCCCCTTCGCACCAATCTGGTGCAATGGGAACGGGTTAGCCTGCACCAATAAAAAGAAAAGGGCCGCGCACCCAAACGGATGCGCGGCCCTTATGCCATGAATGCGAGCGATTCCGCGGCGAGCTATTTACTCAGCAGCCTCGGTGGTCTCGGCCTCGGCAGCGGCCTCCTCGACGGGAGCCTCTGCAGGAGCCTCGGCGGCCTGCTTGGCAGCCTCCTCGGCGAACTTAGCGGCACGCTTAGCCTTCTCGGCAGCCTTAGCCTCAGCGGCGGCCTTGCGAGCGGCCTCGGCCTCAGCAGCCTTGGCGGCCTTGGCAGCCTTGGCCTCCTCGGCCTTCTTGAGCTGGGCGGCAGCGGCGCCACCGAACTTGTCGGCGAAGCGCTGGACGCGTCCACCGGTGTCGACGAACTTCTGCTGGCCGGTGTAGAACGGGTGGCACTCGTTGCAAAGCTCGACCTTCATCTCGGACACGGTAGCGTGCGTCTTGAAGGTGTTGCCGCAGGAGCACGTCACCGTGCACTCGACATACTGGGGATGGATACCCTGCTTCATGGTAGGACTCCTTATTAGTCAGGCGCTGGTTACCGATCAGCGCATAAGGCGTCTTGGTTTCCGACCAAGACAACAAACTCGGCTATGGTACCACGGCGCCGCGTGTCCCACAAAAGGTTCACGGTCTTTTCGGCACAACACGAGCTGGACCTTAAATATCAACTTCATCCGAACACTCCCCCACATTCATCTCTCGTATGTATCGAGGTATTCCTGCTTGAGCGTCTGCGAGGACGACTTGATCTTT